>CANQET010000009.1 GCA_947595585.1 uncultured Clostridia bacterium | reverse complement strand
ACGGGCATCGCGCCCGCGCCCCGCGGCATTCCGCAGATCGAAGTCACCTTCGACGTCGATGCGAACGGCATCGTGCACGTCGAGGCGAAGGACCTCGGCACGGGCAAGTCTACCGATATCACCATCACTTCGTCGACCAATCTCTCCGAAGACGAGATCAACAAGGCAGTGAAGGACGCCGAGCAATACGCCGAGGAAGATAAGAAGCGCAAGGCGAAAGTCGATGCGAAGAACAAGCTCGACGGGCTGATCTTCTCGGTCGAGCAGACCATCAAAGACAGCGAAGGCAAGCTCTCCGAAGAAGACAAAGAGACGCTGCAGTCCGCCGCGGACGAGGCCAAGAAGGCGCTCGAATCCGACGACGAGGCGCAGTACGACGCCGCTTTCGAGGAACTCTCGAAGAAGATCCAGCCCGTGATCGCCAAGCTCTATCAGCAGGCGGGCGGCGCGCAGGGCGGCCCGCAGGACGGCCCCTCCGGCGGCGACGAATTCCACCAGTAACCTTTCCCCAAGCGCAAGCCCTACCCCCATCGGGGTCGCAAGCCCATTCTGAGCACAAGGCCTACCCCCTTCGGGGGGAGGCTCCGCGTAGCGGTGGTGGGGGGCAAGGGCTCCCAATCACGTCATTTCGCCCCGTGCCCCCTCCGTGGGAGTTACCCCCGCGTGGGAACATAGCACCGTGCCCCCCTCCGTGGGAGTTACCCCCGCGTGGGAGCACAACACCGTGCCCCCCCCGCATGGGAACATAGCACCGTACCCCCTCCGTGGGAGGGGGGTAGGGGGGTGGGGCGGCGAACACCACTTCCCACGCCCCAAACCGTACCCCCAAACCCCCTTTTATCTACTACAGTCCCCGACTTATTTCTTCACCGAACCCAAGAGGATGGCAGTTTTGCATCCTCTTTCGGTATGAAAAGGAGCCCGTATGGCCGATAACAAAAAGAACTACTATGAGATCCTCGGCGTCAAGAAGGACGCAACGGAGGATGAGATCAAAGCGGCTTATAAGAAGCTCGTGAAGCAGTATCACCCCGATCTTCACCCGAACGACAACCTCGCGGCGGAGAAGTTCAAGGAGATCAACGAGGCCAACGAGGTCCTCTCGGATAAGCAGAAGCGTGCCGCATACGACTACGAGCTCGAGCATCCCGGCATGGGCGGCATGGGCGGCGCAGGCGGCGGATTTTCGGGATTCGGCGGCTTCGAAGATATCTTCGGCTCCATCTTCCAGGGATTTGGCGGCGGCGCCACCATGCAGCGCGATACGCGCGGCGAAGACATCGAACTCAACATGACGCTCTCCTTCATGGACGCCGCCAAGGGCTGCAGAAAGGAGATCACGTATACGCGCAACGAACCCTGCAAATCGTGCCGCGGCACGGGCGCCAAGGGGGGCACCGCCTTCAGAACGTGCGAGGCCTGCGGCGGAAAAGGGCAGCTGAAGTTCACACAGGAGACCATCTTCGGACGCACGGTCCGCGTCGGCGCCTGCAACCGCTGCGGCGGCTCGGGCAAGATCGTCACCGAGAAGTGCCCCGATTGCAAGGGACGCGGGTACCTCCGCCGCGAGACGACGATCTCCATCGATATCCCCGCGGGCGCGGATACCAATTCCTATATGAAGCGCCGCGGCTTCGGGCAGGCGAGCACGGAGGGGGGCGAAGCGGGCGACCTCATCATCGTCTTTCGCGTCGAGCCCCACAAGATCTTCCGCCGCAAGAATATGGATCTCTACGTCGAACTGCCCATCCCGTTTGCGACGGCGGCGCTCGGCGGCAGCGTAAAAGTGCCCGACCTCGACGACGCCTTCGATTACAACATTCCCGAGGGGACGCAGTCGGGCGATACCTTCACCATCCGCGGCAAGGGCATAAAATCGAAGAGCGGTACGGGCAATCTCTACCTCACCGTGTTCGTCGAAGTGCCCACGCACCTCAGCCGCGAGCAGAAGAAGAAGCTCGCCGAGGCCACGGGGGACTACGAACTCAAGCAGTTCTCCCGCTCCAAAAAATACGCGGATAACCTCTCCGCCCTCTACGGCAAAGACGCCTACAAAAAGTAATTTCACCTAAACTTCAACCCAAACTTCATCAAAAAACCGCACCCCATGTGCGGTTTTTTGTTTGGAACGAAGAATGATCCACGATTTGCAGGCTTATTTCGAGAAGGATCAAGTAGATCCCAATTTATCGGCCAGTTTGCCGATCAGTTGTTTGCCGTCGGGGTCGAGTTTGCGGTAAAGCGCAATGAGTTCTCTTTCTTTCGGGGAGAGGATGATCTGCGCAGGCTGTGGATCATGGTAGCTGTTTTCCCTTCCCATCAGATAGGCTACGGAGCAATGAAAAAAAATCGGCGATCTTCAGCAATGCCGTGTAGTCGGGCAATCTGTGGAGATTTGTCCACCCTATAATGGTGGGGTACGGGATCCCGCTTTGCTCGGAGAATTTCTTCTTGCTCATATCATTTTCAGCCAAAAGATCATTGAAAACTTCAACAAACATAAATATCTCCTCCGATAAGAGTATTATAATAAAATAATCTTTTTAGATGCTTAACTTTTCTAATTACATATGGTAAAATCTTCATGTTATCTAATTAGATAAGATTAGATTGAATGAAAATGAAACTGCGGCAGAAAATCAGCCGCAGCGGAATTAAAAAACAAAAACCAAGGTGGAGGGATTAGAATATGCAGGATTTCTTAATAAGATTTGGGACGTTGCTACGATATAACGGTTCCGAGGCAAACGTCGTCATTCCGAAAGGAGTGAGAAAGATAGGCGCATGCGCATTTGAAGGGTGCGACAACTTGCAAAGTATAACCATTCCGGATAGCGTAAAGAAGATAGGGCGGGATGCGTTTCCAAAGCACACGCTGGAACAATTTGATATCGTCGGAGAATCCAAGTGGGGAATAATGAAAATAGAAGGAGGAGTATATATATTTCCTTCGTGTAAATATGCCACTTTGCCGAAGAGGTTTAGAAAGAAATTATGGATTCTTTTTCCGGAAGCCTCGAATGGTCTTAAATCGCATGGTTCAATTCAAACCGGTTTGGCCACGATTGATTTTACATTTACGGATAGCCGCGTGAAGTGTAAGGTATCTCTGACTCCAGCGATGAAATCGTGGTATGAAAGCGTAGAAAGGGCGTATCGTGCCGAAAAATGGCTCCAAAAGCATCACAAGGACAGGGCATAATTCAAACCGAATTCGGTTGGTCGTTTTCTATGCAAAAAGCGGGCGGACGGGGCAGAAAGTCTTGCCCGCTATTTCATGGGTTTTACTTTTTTGCAATATGCGTATTTTAATATAACAATGGAAATCGCGGCCGTGAGCGCTTCCACGATCGGGAAAGTCCACCACATCAAATGGATTACGCCGCTTGAAAGCGTAAAGAGATAAGCGATGGGAAGTACGAGCGCACATAGCCGTAAAAAGGATATGAGGAGCGGAAACAGAGCGTATCGGAAGGCCTGCAATACGCCCTGAATGGCAACGCTTACCGCCATAAAGACATAGCCGATACTTGCGATTCGGACTGCATATACAACCACTCTTTGGATCTCATCGCTGCCTTCGCCGCCCGCCATCGCAAAGAGTTTTGCAAGCGGCACGGCAAGGCTTTCAAACAATACGGTAATGACAAGCGCAACGATCACACTGTCGATAATGCCGTATTTGATACACGCTTCAACGCGCTTTTTCTCTTTCATGCCGTAATTGAACGAGAGAACGGAGATGATCGTATTCGACAACCCGAACGCGGCAAACAAAGCAAACTGCATGATCTTATAGTAGATACCGAAACTGCCTTGCAAGAGCTCGGCGGTTTCCGTTACTTTTACCGTGCCGAGTATCTTCGTCATTCCGAGCATCATGACCGATAAAAGTCCCTGCATGAGTGCAGCGGAAATGCCGATCTTATAGATCGCAAGGATGACAGCGCCGCGCGGCCTTAACGCCCGAATGCTGTTTTTGATTTCCTTATTCGCGCAATAATGTAAAATCATGGCCACGATAAGGGAAAGGATCTGCCCGATGACCGTCGCCCAGGCGGCGCCTTCGATCCCCATCCCGCAAGGGTAGATGAAGACGTAGTCCAAAATTATATTCGTGACTGCGCCCGAGACTTGCGCGATCGTGGAATAAAGCGTCTTTCCCGTTGCCTGTAAGAACCGCTCATAGATCGTGAATCCGATGGAACCGAACGACAGAAGGCAGCAGATCTTAAGATAATTTACGCCCATTTCGGCGGCTCTTCCGTTGCCGCCCGTCTGCATGGAGATGAACCAATTACACCCAAAAAGACCGAACAGCAAGAATACGACGTAAATGCAAACGCCGATGAAAATGCCGTTTCCGACCGTATTTTGTACACCCGTATCGTCCTTTTCTCCAAGTTGTTTGCTGAGCAGTGCGTTGATCCCGACCCCTGTTCCGACGCCGATGGCAATGATCAAAAGCTGAATGGGGAAGGCATACGTCAGTGCAAGATTGCCTGCGATACCGTCTTCGCCCATATTGATCACGAATGCGGTATCGACGATATTGTATACCGATTGCAATATCATGGAAAAGATCATGGGCAGCCCCATTTTCCAAATAAGTTTGTGCATGGACGTTGTTGCCATTTTGTTCTGCTGTACAGGTTCCATTTTTTCCTCATAAAAAAATGCGTAAGCCCGATCAGTTGGACTTACGCACCGAATTTGTGCAACGCACTTTGTATTCTTTATTATAGCATTTTTTCCAAAAAAAGCAACCGATTTCAGAAAAGTTTCTATTTGATATTTCGGCGTGACATGATAAGCGCGTTGCGATCCCAAGCCGTTTGTAACATGCAAAAAGCGGCTCCCGGGTATTCGGGGGCCGCCATTTGCGGGGTCAATCATTGAGTTCTTTTAATGCGGAAATTTGGTCGCGCCGTCCGTAGACGACGGCTGTCACCGTCACGGTCTTACGCTCTTTATCGACAAGATAATAGACGAGGAAGCCCTTTACGTTGAGCTTTCGGATTCCCTTCTCGCGCCACGGCTGTTCCTCCGTCAAGGGGAAGCGGTTCGGCATGGAGGAAAGGGATTTAATCGAAGATTGCAATACGTCCAGCCACTTCGCCGCAGTGTCCGGAACGAGCAATACATCCGAGATGTATTTCACCGTTTCGGCAAGTTGCGAAAACGCAAGCGGCGTGATTTTAACCTTGTATTCCATGAGGGATCCCCTTGCGAAGTTCGTCGAAAGCGGCGTCAAGCTCCATGCCTTCGCCCGCAACGGCTTGGGAATATCCCTTCTCCATCATCGCGTCGAAGTCCTTCTCGCTCATGGTATCCCGTGTGGGGAGCTTGGGAACGGTCAACGGATAGGGAACGCCGCCCGTGTAAATGATCTGCCGATAAAGCGTGTCAATCAGAACGGAAACGGGCAGTCCGATTTTCTCGAGTACTGCTTCCGCCTGCTGCTTGATTTCGGGCGCGACCCTCACGGAAACATTCGCACTTTTATTTGCCATACGATCACCTCCATGGATAGTATAGCACATTGTATCGCAAATTGCAACACAAAAATGCAATTTTCTGCGCGGGCAGGAAAATCTTCAGGGGCTTGGGGCGGCGGTGCTCGTCCGCAGGTTCAGTCTTTCAGGCAGCCGATGGGGATGACGGTCGGAAGAATCTGTAGTATTTTATTGGAAGGATCTGTGGGAACATCTGCTCACGATATCAAGAAGGCGAGCGGGTGTGTGACGTACGGGGTCAGGGGACGAGGATGAGGGGGACGCGCATCTCCTCGGTGAGGGAGGTGTGGTGGCCGCGGAAGTCATGCCCGCGGGGGGAGAGGCGGAAGATCTTATTCGTGATGCCGACGGCGATGTAGTCCCCGAGCAGCGCCGCGTGATCGGGGGCCGAAGCGCCGCCTTCGCCGAAGTAATTTTCCCGGATGAGCGTTGCCGTATCGAGGAGCAAAAAGTCGGCGCCGTAGGCGGCGTTGAAGCGGTCGACGAAGGCTTTTTCGCACCCCATGTTCACTTTGAAGGCCGCAGCCCGCGCTTCGAGATAGGGCGGGCAGCGCAGAAGTTTTCCGAGCGTTTCATCGGCATAGAGGGGGATGCATTCCTCTACATTGATCTGCCCGTGATCGGCCGTGATGACAAAGAGGGTATCTTCAAGCTCCCCGCAGAGCGCCTTGAGGCGGGCGTCGAGGCCGCCGATGACGCGTTTCGCCTCTTGGGAAGTGACGCCGAAGCGGTGCATCGTGGCGTCGGGCTCGGGGCAGTAGACGTAGAGAAAGTGCTTTCCTTGGCCGTTGCAGAGGGTACGGATCTTGGCGAAGGCCGTATCGAAGTCCTCTGCAAGATAGCGCTCCTTGGCCGCGTAATCGCAGTATGAATGGGCAATTACCGCCACCCTGTAGTCGTTTTTCGCGCTTTGATAGAAGGGGACGACGGGAAGACGGCTCCGCACGAAGCCCTTGCATTCCTCCCCCGTATAGTGGTCGGTCTCGGGGAAGAGCTCCACCGCCCGCCCGAGTTCTTCGAAATACAGGCTCCATCCGAACCAACCGTGCTCCATGGGATAGAGGTTGGTAAGCATTGACGTGGTGGCACAGGTCGTCGTGGAAGGGAACACCGAAGTGAGCTCCATGGCGAGGTTTTTTTGCAGAAAGGAAGTCTTCGGAAGATTTTTCTCGATGGGATGCATGCCGAGGCCGTCCGCGATCAGAAACACGACGTTGCGATAGCCCTTTTCAAGTTCTCTTTTCAAGACGGGGAGGGTGGGTTTTGTGTTGGGGCAGCCCAAAAACTCGGCGAGCGTCGCGGAGACATTGAGGACGCTGCGCGTAAAATCGGGGCGGATGAGGGGTTGCATGCGGCCTCCTTGGGGAGAAAGTTCCCTGTTACTATACCGCATTTTCGCGCGGAATGCAAGTGTTTTCACGGGAGCGGGGTGCCGCGGGCGAAATGTTTGTGCATTTACTTGAAAAAATTTTGCAAAACTTGCGTGTTGCATACAGAACGCCGAAAAATTCCCCATAAATTCGGGAAATCGAACGAAAAAAGTTTTCATAACCCGTTGACAAACTCCTTCTCTTTTAGTACAATTTATAGCGAAAGGATCCTTCTTTCGAAAACCATATGATAGGGAGAAAGTTTATGAGTCAATTCACAAAGCGCATGCTGGCCGTTCTCGTCTCGGGGACGATGCTCCTTACGGGGTCGCTGCTCGCCGCCTGCGGGGGAGATCCCGAGCCCGATCCCACGCCGCCCGTATGTACGTCGCACGTCGACGTATCCCCCAAAGACGGCAAGTGCGATGTATGCGGCACCGAGATGCCGCAGGATGAGGAGCCCGAGGAGTTCTCCGTCGTCTACCGCAGCGGCTACACCCCCGAGAAGTTCTCCAAGGATGTGCAGAGCGAAGTCACCGAGCTCGGAAAGGGCGTCCACCTCGTGAAGAACACCCTGACGCTGACCACGGGCGAGCTCACCTCCGTCGTCTATACGATCGAAGTCGACCTCAGGAAGGCGAACATCGTCGCGGGGACCAAGGGGAACGCGACTCATGAGTTCAATTTTGCCTTGTCCAAGCCCTACCAGACGGCGCTCGATTGGGAGAAGGCCACGGGCGGGCACGTCTATTCTTCGCTCAACGCCGACTTCTTCGGCGACTACTGCGTGAACGCCTTCGTGAAGGACGGCGTCATCGTAAAGGACAGCCACAACGACAACGGCAACTACGACTATAAGCAAGGTGCTTCCGACGTCCCCGCTTCCGCCCCCATGCTCTTCGGCGTGAAGGGCGATACGGCGCAGATCGCCCCCATCATTACGGTCAGCGGCGATCCCGAGACGGCCGCCGTCAAGAAGCAATACGTGCAGGCCAAGCTCACCTACACGCTGAAGGGCGGGACAAAGAGCTATGAAGTGCGCAAAGACGCCGCCCTCTCCTCCAAATACGCGACGCTCGTCACCAAGGGCAGCGTGAAATTCGAAAACAAGAAGGGCACCGCCGTCAAGGTGGACGTCTCCACGGGGGAGATGAAGGTCCTCGAGAAGGTCGATGCCGCTCTCGGCGATACGTTCACGGCGGGTGCGGGGTACCAATACCTCGTGGCGGAGACCAGCCTCACCGATGCCGAAAAGGCACTCAAGGCGCTCAATGTGGGCGATAAAGTGGAGCTTACCGTCACCTCGCCCGACGGCGCTTGGAACGGCTATGAGACCATCCTCGGCTGCAGGCAGGCGCTTGTCATCGGGGATGCGATCGCCTCCACCGTCACCAAAGAAAACACCAACGGCGCCCAGAATCGGGACATCCCCCGCTCCGCCGTCGGCCTCAAGGACGACCACACCGTCGTCATCTTCGCCGTGGAGTCGCTGTATTACGGGACCACGCAACCGGGGAGAAAGGATAAGCCCGCAGCGAAAAGCGATACGCACGGCATGAACCTGCCCGAGCTCGCCGAGTTTGTCTACTTCTACGGCTGCAAGGAGGCTGCCAACTTCGACGGCGGCGGCTCCACCCAGCTCGCCGTGAAGGGCGATGCGGATAAGACGGCGCGCGTTTTGATCCGTTCTTCGGACACCGCAAGCACCGAGCTTCTCGAGACCCGTTCGGTGATGAACTCCATCCTCGTCGTGAAGCGGTAAATCTGCACCCATATGGCAAAAACCATCTTTGATTTCGATACGAATATGCAACAGCAGGGGGGCGGCGACCGTCCCCTTGTATGGCGTGATGCGAAGGACCCGTGCTTCGGAAAATGCGGCGCGAGCGCCCTCGAGGAAGCGGAGTGGCACCGCCTTTCCGCAAAGGAGAGGGAGCGCATCCGTGCCGTAAACGATGGGGAGGCGTGGTGCGCCGAGCATTCCTCGGGCATCCGCCTGAAGTTCGAGACGGATTCCGCCGATCTCCGCGTTCGGGTGACCCTCGACGGCAAGTTCAACATGACCAACATGACCGAGATCGGGCAGTGCGGGCTGGATCTCTACGTCTATGATGCGCGGGTCGGGGGGTATGCCCTCCACGAGGTCGCACGGTACGATCTCGATGCCTCGTATTACGAGGTCCCGCTCTCGCACTTCGTGGGGGCGCCCAAACAGATGCGGCGCTACATCCTGCACCTGCCCCTCTACATCGCCGTGAAACAGCTCGAGATCGGGCTGGATGCGGATGCTGCGGTGCGGCCCGTCGCCTTTTCCATGCCCGAGAAGATCGGGATCTACGGCACGAGCATCGTCCACGGCTGCGGGGCCTCCCGCCCCGGGCTTGCGCCCTCCAACGTCCTCTCCCGCCGCTTCGATTGCGAGGTGATGAACTTCGGCTTTTCGGGCTGTGCGATGATGGAGCCCGTCGTAGGCGATATCTTGGGGAGCCTCAAGCTCGATGCCCTCATCGTCGATACCGAGCCCAATGCGGGGGTGGACGCCCGCCTGCGCGACAACGCAGAGCCCTTCTTCGATGCCTTTTTCGTGCATGGGGAGGTGCCCGTCGTGCTGTTTTCCCGCGTACCCTTTGCGCTCGATCTCTACGATGACTACCGCGCCCGCATGGCCGATTACTACCGCGGTTTTCTTCGCGCCCTCGCAAGAAAATACACAAGGCGGGGGCACCGCATGATCTTTGCCGACGGCTTCAAGCTCTTCCGCGGCAACTTCACCGAGTACACGTTAGACGGCGTCCATCCCAACGACGTGGGGATGCAGGCGCTCACGAATGCCTACGGGCGGGAGCTTTCCCGTCTTTTCGGAGATAAATTTCAATGAAGATCGTGATGTTGCCGCTCGATGAGCGGCCCTGTAATTTCGATTATCCCAAGATGATGCCCGCGGCGGACTACGCGCTCGTTCTTCCCCCAAAAGCATACATGGGGGACAAAAAAGCGCCTGCAGACACCGCACGCCTCGCGCAGTGGCTGGAAGAAAACATCGAAGGGGCGGATGCTTGCATCCTCTCCCTCGATACGCTCGCCTATGGTGGGATCGTGCCCTCGCGCCTGCATCATATCCCCCTCGAAACGCTCAAAGCGCGGGTGGACCTCGTGCGCAGGCTGCGTGCGCGGAACCCGCACATGAAGCTCTATCTCTTTCAGCTCATCCTGCGCTGCCCCGATTATTCGCTTTCCGACGAGGAGCCCGATTACTACGACCTCTGCGGCGCCGAACTGCATCTCTATGGCAGATACACCCACAAGGAGAAGCTCGGCATCCTCACCGAGGAAGAGACAAAGGACTTCGCCCGCGTGAAGGCGGCGATCCCGCAAGAGGCGCTTTGCGACTATCTCGGGCGGCGGGAGACCAACTTAAACCTGCTCTTATACAGCCTCGAGATGATCCGTGACGGCACGGCCGACTTTTTCATCGTCCCGCAGGACGACGCCGCCGTCTACGGCTTCACCTCGATGGATCAGATCACCGTGCGGAGCTATCTCAAGGAACATACGCTGCACATGCGCACGGCGATGTATCCCTCGGCCGACGACACGGGGCTCATCCTGCTCGGGAGGGCCGTCGCGGAGCACGAGGGGGTGCGTCCGAAGATCTTCGTCCACTACGCCTCCACCAAGGCGGAAGGGTGCATCCCGTGGTTCGAAGACCGCCCGCTCGGGGAGACGGTGAAGTACCACATCCTCGCGGTGCACGGGCAGCAGGTCTATTCCCTCCCCGAGGCCGATATCGTGCTCGCCGTGAACATGGGCTCGGGCATGTGGCATGCGGGGCAGAGCGGCTATGTGACGGCATACGACATCGAGCGCAACCTCGCCGAGTTCGTGCAATTCATAAAATACGCCCTCGCCTGCGGGAAGACCGTGGCGGTGGGGGACGTGGCGACTTGCAACGGGAGCGACGGGGAGCTTCTCCGCATCTTGCGGGATGAAGGGCTTCTCCTCAAGCTCCATGCCTATGCGGGATGGAACACTTCCTCGAATACGCTCGGCACCTGCATCTGCCAGGCCGTCCTTGCGCTCATCGGCAAAGACGAGGGGGGGCGTATCTCGTTTTTATTGCATCGCTACTACGAAGACATGGGCTACATGGGCTTTGTGAAGGGGGACGTCACCGAGCATTTTCTGCCCCCGCTCGGGCTCGACTACTTCCATGCGGACGGCAAGTGCGGCAAGGTGGCCGCCCGCGTCCGCGAAGGCCTCATTGCATACATGGGGGCGGAATTTCCCGAACTTTCTGCGCTCGTCGAAGATGTTCACATCGAGATGCCGTGGCGTAGAATGTTCGAAGCAGACGTAAAACTATCCGTGAAAAAACTATAACAGGGTGAGACTTCTATGAAAAAAATCGGGATAGACCTCGGCGGGACAGGCATAAAGAGCGGCCTCTTTGCCGAGGACGGCACACTCCTTGCCCGCAACGTACAGCGGACCCCCGCCCGTGAGGGCAGAGCGGCGCTCTTCGGCGCCCTCTATGCGGCGATCGACGCCTTCGAAGCCGACGACGTAGACCTTATCGGCATCTCTTCGGCGGGGGACATCGATCCATATGCGGGGAAGGTCGTCTATGCGACGAACAACCTCATCGGCTGGTCGGGGGCGGATATCTTCGGCGCTCTCAAAAAACGGTACCCGGGGGTCCGTCTTCTGGCGGATAACGACGCCGTCTGCGCCCTCAAAGCCGAGCTACGCTTCCACCCGGGGTGCAAGAACGTCACCATGCTCACCTTCGGGACGGGCGTGGGCGGCGCAAGCCTCGTCGAGGGCTCCATCGTGCGCGGGGCGCGCTTCGATGCGGCGCGCTGGGGGCACGTCATCCTCGTGCCCGGCGGGACAAAGTGCAACTGCGGAAGACGCGGATGTGCCGAGGCCTACCTCTCGGCGACGGCCCTTCTAAAGAGCGGGCGGCGGCGCATCTATCCGCTTGCCGATTGCAAGGAGCTCTTCACGCGCTATGCGGCGGGAGATCCCAATGCGGACGACGTGCTCTCCCTCTTCGGAGAGCGGCTCAACGTCCTCTTGACGAACATCCGCACGGCGCTCGCCCCCGAGTGCATCATCCTCGGCGGGGGGCTCATGCAGTCGGAGGACGTCGTAAGAAAACTGCTCGATGACGACAGCGATATCGCATTTGCCCGTCTCGGCGGGTTCGCAGGCGTCTATGGCGCCATTACGGAGGGAATTTTATGAAATATTGCATACAGGACCCCGCGTTTCGCGCTGCGGCCGAAGAAATTTCGGGGAAGTTCGGCTTTACTCTCGAAGAAGGCGGCCTTCCCGTGGAGATCTGCCTCGGCAAGCAAAACCGTATTTTATACGACGGCGCAAAACTTTGCATCGAGGCGCAGAAGAAGGTGCTCGTCTTTGCGATGCTCAAGCGCTTTTCCGACCGTGCGCCCGCGGCGCCCTATGAGGAGAAGCTCGAGGAGCATTTTTCCGACCTCACCTACATGCTCGATTGCTCGCGCAACGCCGTAGCAAAACCCGAGACGGTCGAGGAGCTCATCCGTCATCTCGCCGTGCTCGGCTACGATTCTTTGGGCCTCTACATGGAGGATACCTTCCTCGTGCCCGCGTATCCCTACTTCGGATACCTGCGCAACGGGTACTCCCCCGAGGATATCGCACGCATGCAGGCCGCATGTGAGCGCTTCGGCATGGAGCTCGTGCCCTACATCCAGACGCTTGCGCACTTCGGCACCCTCCTTCGGCACTACGCGATGGGGCATCTCTTCGATACGGGGGATATCCTCCTCGTCGGCGAAGAGGAGACGTACCGCTTTATCGAGGCCCTCATCTCGACCTGCTCCAAGCTCTTCCATTCCAAAGAGATCAACATCGGTATGGACGAAGCCTATATGCTTGGGCGGGGGGCCTATATGGATAAACACGGCGCCCGTTCCCGGTTTGACATCATGGAAGAGCACCTTACAAAGGTCCTTGCCATCTGCAGGAAATACGGCTACGAGCACCCCATGATGTGGTCGGATATGTTCTTCTCGCTTGCCCTCAATGCGCAATACGAAGCGGGCATCCCCGCCGAGCTCGCCGCACGCATCCCCCAAGACGTCGAACTCATCTATTGGGACTACTGCTCCACGAGCGAAGCGCACTACACCGAGATGATCCGAAAGCACAAGCGCTTCGAAAACCGCATCGGTTTTGCGGGCGGGGCGTGGAAATGGCTGGGGTATACCCCCGATAACCGCTATTCCTTCGTGAGCAACGGGGAGGCCGCGCGCGCCTGCATCAAAGAGGGCATCGGGCGGTTTATCGTCACGGGTTGGGGGGATAACGGCGCCGACTGTTCGCCCTTCGCGACCCTTCCCGCCCTCCTCGCCTGCGGCCGCATGAACTTCGGCGAATTCGAACAGGACGAGGATTTCGCCAAGGCGTTTTTCACCCTCACGGGCATAGCGCTTTGCGATTTCATGGCGATCGACCTATGCAACCGCGTCACGCGGAACGACGACGTCGAGGAGAAGAACAGCGCCAACAAGTACCTTTTGTTCAACGACATCCTGCTCGGCACTCTCGATACGACGATCGACGACGGGCTGGGCGGCCTCTACGGCGAACACGCCGAAAAACTCGCCGCGGCGGAAAAACGAGGGGGGGCGTGGGCATATCTTTTCACGACGCAGCGCACGCTCGCCGAACTTCTCGCGATCAAATCCGAGATCGGCGTCACCCTGCGCCGCGCATATGCATCGGGAGACAAGAAGGCGCTTGCATGCGAACTTGCCCGTCTCAAGCGGCTTCCCGCCCTCATTGAAGCATTTTACGAGGCCCTCCGCGCGCAGTGGGAGAGGGAGAACCGCCCCAACGGCTTCGACGTGCAGGATCTTCGCATCGGCGCCCTCAAACAGCGGGTGCAGACGGCCATCCGCAAGGTGAGCGCCTATCTCGACGGCGAAGCGCCCTCGGTGCCCGAACTCGGGGAGAAGCTCCTCGACTTCATGGGCCACAACGAGGAATTCGAAAAAGACTACGACCAGTGCGAATGGCGCTGGCGCCGCATGACGTCGGTCAACGTCAACGAATAAACAAAAAGGAGCCATACCTATGATCAAAAAGTATACCTACGGCGTCCCCGTCAAGACGGATGCGACGGTGCAAGAAGTCCCCGCGGCGGAGGGCGAGATCGCCCCGTTCACGCTCCGGGAAGAGGAGGGGAAGTACATCTTCTCCTACGCCCTCGGCGCAGAGGATTGCGTCTACGGCCTCGGCGAGCAGATCCGCGGCATCAACAAGCGCGGCTGGATCTACAAGAGCTGGAATTACGACGACCCCATCATCCACGAGGGAAGAAAGTCGCTATACGGTGCACATAATTTCATCGTCGTCTTCGGCGAGAAGACCTTCGGCGCCTTCTTCGATTGCCCCGGGGAGGTCGTCTTCGACATCGGCTATTCCGACCGCGACATGCTCACCGTGACGAGCGAGGACGCCGACGTCTACATCCTCGAAGGGGAGAGCGTATTGAAGATCGTCGAAGAGTTCCGTGCCCTCATCGGCCCGAGCTATATCCCACCCAAGTGGGCGTTCGGCTTCGCGCAGTCCAAATGGGGCTATAAGTGCGAGGCGGATATCCGTGCCGTGTACGACGGCTACCGCAAGGCCGAGCTTCCCCTCGATATGATCTACATGGATATCGACTACATGAAGGACTATAAGGACTTCACGGTCGATCCCGAGCGCTATCCCGATCTCACCAAGCTCGCCAAGAGCATGAAGCGGAGCGGGGTGCATCTCGTGCCCATCATCGATGCGGCCGTCAAGGTCGAAGCTGGGTATTCCGTCTATGAGGAAGGCCTCGAGAAGGGGTACTTCTGTACGGACGCCGAAGGCAAGCCCTTCATCGTCGGCGTTTGGCCGGGCGACAGCGTCCTGCCCGACGTCTTGAATCCCGAAGCACGCCTGTGGTTCGGTTCGCAGTATAAGGCCCTCCTCGATCAGGGCATCGAGGGCTTCTGGAACGATATGAACGAGCCGGGCATCTTCTACAGCAAGGGGCGGCTCTCGGATGCGATCTCCTACGTCGCCGCGGCACAGGGCAAGAATCTCGATCTCGAGGCCTTCTACGACGTCACGGGCAAGTTCCACGAGCTCGCGAACAACCCCGATGACTACGCTTCCTTCTACCACAACGCCCCCGACGGGCGGCACGTCCACAAGAAGGTGCACAACCTCTATGGCTACAACATGACGCGCGGCGCGTCCGAGTATTTCGAGCAATACGATCCCGACCGCCGTTTCCTGCTCTTCTCGCGTTCCTCCTACATCGGGCACCACCGCTACGGCGGCATCTGGACGGGGGACAACTGCTCGTGGTGGTCGCACCTGAAGCTCAACCTTGCGATGATGCCCGGGCTCGACATGTGCGGCTTCCTGTACGCGGGCGCCGACCTCGGCGGCCACGGCCACGATACGACGGAGGAGCTCATGCTCCGCTGGCTGGCCTTCGGCATCTTTACGCCCCTCATGCGCAACCACGCCTCGCTCGGCACACGGGATCAGGAGTGCTACGTCTTCAAGGATAAGGCCGCCTTCCACAACATCCTCAGCATGCGCTACGCCATGATCCCCTACCTCTACAGCGAATTCGTAAAATGCGCCCTCCGCGGGAAGATGCTCTCCCGCCCGCTCGCATTCGATTACCCCGAAGATAAGCGTGCGCGCGGTGTCGAAGATCAGCTCTTCATCGGCGATAGCATCATGATCGCCCCCGTCGTCGAGCAAAACGCGAGGGGACGCTATGTATATTTCCCCGCCCGCATGAAGCTCATCCGCATGAAGGAGGGGGTCTATCTCGAGGAAGGCATCTACGAAAAGGGGGATTATTACATCGAGATCCCGCTCAACGAAGTCGTCTTCTTCCTGCGGGAAGGGAAGGTCGTCCCGCTCGCCAAGCCCGCCATGAACGTCTCCTTGCTCGATGAACAGCACCTCTACTTCCTGCGCTTCATCGACCGCCCCACCGAATACGAAGTCGCCCGCGACGACGGCGAGACGAAGTCCTCGCTCGGCACCTTCGAGACGATCATCGTAGCACCCTGACATGGAGAAAAATACCCTGCTCTCCCGCATCGGCATGCCCGCGGAAATGGTGAATAAACTACCACAGGTCGCGGGTTTTACGCGGGAGATTGCCCTTTTGTGCGAACGCGAAAGTTACGACGCCGCGGCCAAGGTCCTCTACGCGGGGCTGGCGCCCGATCCCGACGGGAGGAAGATCCTCTCCGCCATGCTCGATGCCGCCGTGCTCGCCCATGCAAAGTATATGCGCCGCGGCATCCCCGATGGCGTATATTTTGATACCATGGGGGCGTTTTCCCGCTTCGTGGAGGAATATTTTCTCGCGCACGGGGAATACGGCTTCGAGACGTGGAGCTGGGCGGGGCGGCAGACCTCGCTCTCCCTCTTCCGCATCGGCGCCCTCGAATACGAGATGTGCATCGAGGAGACGGGGCCCGAGCTCTCCGTGCATATCCCGCTGCGGGCCGATCTTTCGGCGCCCTCGGTGGATGCCTCCATGGCGGCGGCACGTGCGTTCTTTTCCGAGTTCTATCCCGCCTTTTCCGCTGCGCCCATGACCTGTACTTCGTGGATGCTCGAGCCCACCCTCAAGGAGCTGCTCCCCGAGGATTCGCGCATCCTCGCCTTCGCCGCCCGCTTCCGTCTCCTCGCCCGCTACGAAGACGCAGACGGCCTCGGCTTCATCTTCCGGAAGAAGGGTCTTCCTTTGGAAGAACTGCCCGAGACCACCTCTTTGCAGCGTGCGCTGAAGGCACATCTTCTGCGCGGAGGGCGCTTCGGAACGGCGCGAGGAATGTTATTTGGAAACGATTTTCTGCAATAAATTGAGGGATTTCGTAAAATATTGTAAAAAAATGTAAAAAACTTAACATAAGAAAAATTTTTTCTCCTCATATGTCCAAAACTATTGACACTATATATAGAATTGGATAAAATAAAAGCATATTCCCTGCGCAAGACGGGGATAAGCTCCTTTCCGTGCAGTCCGCATTCAAAGGGCGGCAGCGCAATACCGGGGCAAAAATAACGAAGAGGGGAGAACAAAACCATGCCGAGCACGATCCGCAATAAGATCGCACAACTTCGCGAGGGAAAGCTCACGAAGAGCCAGAAGAAACTTATAGACTATTTTGACAACGTCGACCTTCGCCGCGTCATCTATATGTCTATCACCGACCTTGCCGCCGCGACGGACGTCGCCGAAGCCACCGTGCTTCGCTTCTGCCGTTCGCTCGGTTACAACGGATATCAGGAATTCCGCCTGAACCTCGCACAGGGCTCGACGGTCCTTGCCGACGAGGAACCCACCGACGGCCGCGGTACGAGCTACATCACGGAGATCGCGAACAACTACCGCATCGCGATGGAGAACTGCAGGCGGGGGCTCTCCGAAGAACAGCTTCGGGCGGCATTCGACCTCGTCCTCTCGGCGAAGACGATCTGCTGCTTCGGCGTGGGGCATTCCTACCTCGCCGCGCTTGAACTCCATAACCGTTTCATGATGATGGGTATGGTGACCTTCTGCGAACGCGATACGCACCTGCAGAACGTGCTGCTCTCTTCCCGCGGAGAAGACGACCTCATGATCATCTTCTCCGTCTCGGGGTCCTCCAAGGATACGGTTGAGGCGGCGGAGATCGCCCGTTCGCGCGGCATGAAGGTGCTCGTCATCACCTGCTACGAGAAATCGCCGCTTTCAAAGTTTGCCGACCTCGTGCTCTCTGCGGCGCCCATGGATTCGCCCATGCAGCCCGGCGCCATGACGGGCAAAGTCATGCAGCTCTTTATGGTGGATGCGCTCTGTACGGGGCTTCACCGCGTGGACCAGACGCGGTTCGATGCGTACTACGCGAAGAGCAGCCGCGCAACCGTAAGTAAGTTGATTTGATCTAAAAAACCGCACCCCAAGTGCGGTTTTTTCATGCTTGTTTGGACTTCGTACTTGCGAACTGCGGATAAGCTGCGCAACACTACTCGCTTCGAACTTACGAACTGCAAATTTGCTGCGTAATACTTCGTCATGCTGCGTTTTACTACTTCGCCCTCGGGGGCTCGTGCCGCGCTTAGAGAATTAGAAATGCGCGCGGGGTGGTCGTGTACGATTTAGTACACTCCCTGCGAAAAGCCTCGCTATTGCTTGTCTTGCTTGCTTCTCCGCAGTTTGACGGTACCCGACTACGTCATTCCGAGGCATAGCCGAGGAATCTCATTCTAATAACGTCATGTTGAGCGTAGTCGAAACATCGCCTTAGTCTTAATCTTACTTGAGATTTCTCACTACGTTCGAAATGACGTATGTACCCCCTCCATTGGAGAACAGACCACATACCCCCTCCATCGGAGGGGGGTAGGGGGGTGGGCAGGAGACGGCGGGGGCGTATTCAGAGCGACCCCTTGGCTCCCCTCGCAGGGGAGCTGTCGCGGCGTAAGACGCGGCTGAGGGGTTTCAAAAACCCCTTCCCCTGCTGACGCAGGTACTTCCCCTGAAAGGGGCAGCAAGAGGTCGGACGTCGTAGGGGCTTATTCAAAGCGACCTCATACCGCCCCGTGCGAGGTTTCTATTGTTTATCGAAGCACGGCACGAGCCGTTCGGCGAAGTAGCGTAGCGAGTGTATCTTTAAGATCCGCTCACTCCGCTCCGCTTCGTTCGGGATGAGGACGGACTTCGTAGTTGCTTTTTTGCCGCCCCACCCCCTTAGTCCCCCTCCCACGGAGGGGGTATTGTTCGGAATGGACGACGGAGGGGGTAGTGCTTGGGATAAACCACGGAGGGGGTAGTGCTTGGGATAAACCACGGAGGGGGTATTGCTTCTCCAATTCTCAATTCTCAATTCTCAATTCTTCATTCTCCATTCTTCATTTTTCATTCTTTTCCCTTTCGCGGAAAAAATTTCGGAAAGGGGCGGCAAAACGAGTTGCTTTTTGCGCGTACGCGTGCTATAATATTCAAGTCTGCGGCCATCGCAGGCAAATCCACATTTTCGCTTGTCCCGCTCTCCGTGCTCCGTAAATTTTTCTCATGCGGCGTTAGGAGCGGAAAAAAGGCAGCGGAAAGAGGAGAAACGGAGGACCTATGGCAGTTATTACCATGAAGCAGCTTCTCGAAGCCGGCGTCCATTTCGGGCACCAGACGAGAAAGTGGAACCCCAAGATGAAGAAGTACATCTTCGCCGCCCGTCATGATATCCACATCATCGACCTCGAGCAGACGGCAAAGCTCATCGAAGATGCGTATACCTTCGTCGTCGAATCGGTGAAGCAGGGCAAGAGCGTGCTCTTCGTCGGGACGAAGAAGCAGGCGCAGGACGCCATCAAGGAAGAGGCGGAGCGCTGCGGACAATTCTACGTCAATTCCCGTTGGCTGGGCGGCACGCTCACCAACTTCAAGACGATCCGCTCCCGTATCGATTATCTCGAAAAACTCGAGCGCATGGAGCAGAGCGGCGAGTTCGATCTTCTCCCCAAGAAGGAAGTTTTGGGGCTCAAGAAGGAGATGGCGAAACTTCAGGAAAACCTCGGCGGCATCAAGCAGATGCGCGGTATGCCGGGCGTGATGTTCGTCGTCGACCCGCACAACGAAGATATCGCCGTCGCCGAAGCGCGTAAGATGCACGTGCCGATCGTCGCCATCACCGATACCAACTGCGATCCCGATCTCATCGACTATGTGATCCCGGGCAACGACGACGCGATCCGCGCGATCAAGCTCATCTCGTCCGTCATGGCGAATGCCGTCATCGAGGCGACGGAAGGCGTGACGCCCGTTCCCGAACAGGACGAGGCTCCCGCCGCAGAAGAGACCGAGGTCGAAAACAAGGAGGAAGAATAATGGCTGAGTTTACGGCAAAGGACGTCATGCGTCTCCGCGAACAGACGGGGGCGGGTATGTTGGATTGCAAGAAGGCGCTCGTCGATGCGGACGGCGACTTCGAGAAGGCGGGCGAACTCCTCCGCGAGCGCGGCATCGCCAAAGCGCAGAAGCGTCAGGGCAAAGTCGCGGCCGAGGGCATCGTGTATGCCTACGTCGAAGGCAAGCGCGGCGTGCTCGTCGAAGTCAACTGCGAGAGCGATTTCGTCGCCAAAGGGGAGAAGTTCCACGAGGTCGTGGGCGCCATCGCAAAACAGATCGCAAAAGTTGCGCCTGCAGACGTCGCCGCACTCCTCGCTTCGGATATGGGCGGCAAGACGGTGGAGACGTTCATCTCCGAGCAGACGGGCGTCATCGGGGAGAAGATTTCCGTGCGCCGCTTCACCGTATACGATACCGAGGGCTTCATCGAGACCTATATCCACATGGGCGGCACGATGGGCGTCATGCTCGACTTCGATTGCCCCGAGACCCCTGTGACCAAGGCGCTTGCGCACAACGTCGCACTGCATACGGCCTTCTCCAAGCCCACCTATAAAGAAGCGGGGGACGTCCCCGCAGAGACGCTTGCGAAGGAGCGCGCCATCCTCTTGCAGGAAGTCATGAACGAGGGCAAGCCCGAAGCGATCGCGGCCCGCATCGTCGAAGGCAAGCTCAAGAAGTTCTACGAAGATAACTGCCTGCTCGCGCAGAAGTTCGTCAAAGACGACAGCGTGACGGTGGGGCAGCTCATCGCGCAGGGCGCCAAAGAGGCGGGTGTGCCCGTCACGCTCAAGGCGTTTATGTTCTACGTCATGGGCGAGGGCATCGAGAAGAAATCCGAGGATCTCTCCGAGGAAGTGGCGAAGCAAGTCGAAGCCATGAAGAAATAAGTTTTTACAACAATATATACAAAAAACCGCACCCCATGTGCGGTTTTTTGTTTGAACTTCGTATTTACGAACTGCGGATAAGCTACGCAATACTACTCGCTTCGAACTTACGAACTGCAAATTTGCTGCGTAATACTGCGTCATGCTACGTTTTTCTTGGTCACGTACGTCTTAAGTACGCTCCCTGCGAAAAGCCTCGCTATTGCTTGTCTTACTTGCAACTTTGCAGTTTGACGGTACCCGTTGTCGCTCATGATGGGCATGCATGGTAACCAACGGGGTTCATCAGTACGTCATTCCGCCCCGTGCGAGGCTTCTATTGTTTATCGAAGCACGGCACGAGCGCGTAGCGCGAAGTAACCCCTTTAGGGGTGAGGAATCTCGACTTTGAGATTTCTCACTACGTTACTTCGCCGAACGGCTCGTGCCGACCTTAGTAGAACAAATAGAAGCTGCGGTCGGGGCGAAATGACGCAGGCGGGGTACCCGTATCGTTTATTAAAACGATACCCCCTCCCGCGGGGGGGGGTAGGGGGGTGGGCAGAGTACGACGCGGTCCATCCCATGCGTCCCTTGGCTCCCCTCGTAGGGGAGCTGTCGCGGCGCAGCCGTGACTGAGGGGTTTTGGAAACCCCATCCCTCGCTCACGCGGGTACTTCCCCTGAGAGGGGAAGCAAGGGGACGGACTTCGTAGTTGCTTTTTTGCCGCCCCACCCCCTTGATCCCCCTCCCACGGAGGGGGTAGTTTATTGTTCTCCCACGGCGGGGGTATTTTTTGTTTTCCCACGGTGTGGTGGTTTTTGCTCTGCCACGGTGGGGGTAGGGGGGTGGGCAGAGTACGAGGGAGCCAATCAGTACGTCATTCCGAGGACGTAGCCCGAGGAATCTCGACTTTGAGATTTCTCACTACGTTCGAAATGACGTAGGCGTGGTACCCATATCGCTTATTCTGCGCCCCTCTATCGGAGAACAGACCACACACCCCCTCCATTGGAGGGGGGTAGGGGGGTGGGCGGGAGACGACGGGGCGTATCATGAGCGACCTCATCCCAAGCGGATTTTTCTATCCCCAAGCGTATCCTTCTATATCAAAACACATCCTTATTTATGGACAAAACCGCATGGGGTGGAGAAAAGAAAAAAATCTTTCAAAAGGGGAGAGAGAGGGAGCTTCGATCCAAGCGGGGACGGAGCTTCCGCGCGAGAGGGGAGAAAACTCAACATATTTTTTGTGTCGATTGAAATTTTTTTCAACGTTTGCGAATTGCTTTCGCGGCGGTGAAAAGAAAAAAGAAAAAAATTTCGCTAAAAATAAAAATTTTTTTCAAAAGGTATTGACAAAATATAAAAGGAAGCGTACAATGAGACTATAAAAATTATCTTCTGTCATTATGAACGGGGGATAGTAGGAGGAAAGTTATGAAAAAGCTGGCAGCGCTATTACTCGGCTCCGCGATGGTGGCAACATCGGTTGCGGGTCTGGTGGCGTGCGGAGGCGGCAAGGCAACGCGCCGCGACGACCCTCGGGCTGCGGATGCCTATGAGGCGTACGACTATAATAAGAATTTTGTCGGCGCCTACAAGACGATCGCAGACGCCATCAATGCTACCGTAAACGCGGACCTCGAGTTTACGGAAGACGAAGCCACGGCGGCCGGTGCCGTAGGTGGCTACGTGACGAAGAAGGGCGGCACGAAGCACCTCTTCGAAAACCGCAAGGGATTCGGAGCGGGCAACTCCGACTGCTTCTGGTACTATGAAAACGGCACCGAACTCACGGCATTCAACTGCTGGGATGCCACCGAAGGCGTAAAGATCCTTCAGAATCAGAAGATCATCGCACACCAGACGGGTTCGATGGGCGCCGTGCCGATGCAGACGTGGAACGGCTATGGTCTTCTCGACGTCTATGGCGAAGAGATCCCCGCATCGACGACCCTGCCTCCCACATGGGAATTCTCCAAGCCCATGGATGCAGGCGTCATCACCTTCCCCACGAGAAAGGCCGGCGTCAACGGGCTCAACTACACGATCGACCTCTCCAACGTCAAGATCACTCCTCCCTATAAGGGCATGTACGACGGCAAGTACATCATCGGCGAGGATGAAGAAGTCGACGAAGGCGTCTATGCCTACTTCGGCGTCTACGCTTGGCAGGATTACTATGTTATCGCGACGGGCCTTGCTTGCGATACGCGTACCGGCGATTGGTACACCTTCCGCGGCACCTCGCGCGACGACTCCTTCTCCGATATCGTCTATCATGTCGACCGCAAAGAGAAGCCCGTGATGACTTCCAAGTGGCACAACGATAAGGACGGCGGCTACTTCACCCCCAACGTAAAGACGGTGGATATGCAGGCCCGTACCGTTCGCTGCTACGATGAGCAGGCCGATGAAGAGTATTGGGAAGACTACATCGATTTCACGTTCGACGGCAACGCCAAGAAGACCCACAGGATCGTCATCAACGACGAGACCGTCGAAGGGCTCTTCCCCGGCTATCAGGTCAAGGCCGAGAACGCGATCGTCTTCATCGCCGGTCTCGATATCAAGAATAAGGTCGTGAGCAAGCCGGCCGTCGAGAACGTCGACTACTTCAACGGCGCCAAGTTCGAAGGCTTCACGGTCACGAAGGCTGAGTTCTATGTTCCCACCGAGGAAGAGTGCAGCAACCTCGACTATTCGATCGCGACCATCGACGATGAATACCGCGGCCAGTTGCACGACGCCCTCATGGCGAACGACGAAGTCACGCTCAACGACAAGGGCGCCAGCGCACTCGTCGACTACACGTACCTTATGAATTACGCGTGCACGTCGTACGAGGCCGTGGACGGCACCGACGTCTTCAACTTCCGCTTCGACGCAAGCCCCGTCTCCGACAACGAGATCGGCGGCAAGCTCAAGGAGTACCAGGATAAAGTCGACAGCCTCGCCAAGATGACCGTCGACACCGTCCCGCAGTATCAGGCGGCCTACGACGAAGTCACGGCTTGGTACGGCAAAGACGAAGCCCACACCGGCAGCACGGGGATCCTTCAGCAGTATCGTCTTCTCCTCGATTGGACGAACTATCTCTCCGCGAAGCAGGTCTATGAGTCGTCCATCAAGCTGACCCCCGCAGGGGAAGCCGTCCTTGAGAAACTTACGAAGTTCTCCCTCTTCGAGAATTACGGCTACAAGGGCTGGACGGTGCCCGATGGCACTGCCGATCCCAAGGGCTATCTCTGGAGCGAAGCCCAGGCATTCGGTGAAGTTCTCAAAGAGTACAACGCCCTCACCGATCCCCTCGATAAGACCAACGTCATCCGCCGTTGGAGCGGCGGGCAGACGGAGTTCGATCGCTGGTCGAAGGCCTACAACGGCATCAAGGCGTATCTCGACAACGCGACCTACACCGAAAAGAGCTATACCCTCGGCAACATCGCGATGAACGGCACGGTGACCTATAATGGCACCGACGCGCTCGTGAAGCTCTTCGAGCTCGCGAACAAGATCCACACGACGACGTACGTCGGTCACTCGGACGGGAAGGGCACCATCGACTCGGACAGCACGGCGTGCTATCAAGACAGCTTCCATCTCCTCTTCCTCATGAAGAAGATGGAAGAAGGGAATGTCGAGATCCCCGAGATCTTCACCGACGTGTTCTTCGCTGCGATCACTTCGACCGAACGCTCCAAGAACTTTGTTTTGGACTTCGACGAATACATCTATCCCGTGATGACGCAGGTCGCGAGGATCTACAATTTGCAACAGCAAGGTGAGCTCGTTTGGCTTGACGAAGAGCTTGCAAACGTCATCAACACCAACATGCAGAACTTCACGTTCCGTGAAGGCGGCTTCAACTGGAACACCAAGCAGTCGCCCTATGACCTTCGTAACGGCAACACCTACTACGAGATTTACTTCGGTCTCCCGGATGCAGCCAACCTCAAGGCTAACTTGGCATACATCACGGATATCGTAGCGCTGTATGCGCCCGAAGCGAAGCTCGATGAACTCGGCTACGGCTACACCTCGCAAGTCGAGGCTGCGGCCGACCCGAGAGAGAGCGCTTCCGCCGAGGCGAAGGCCGTCATGAATGCCTTCAAGCCTTTCTCGATCATGCCCAAGTATGAGTACAAGGGTTGGGCCACACAGGATAGCTCGGATGTGAAGGGTTATCTCTATTCCGAACTTCAGAAGTTCAAGGAAGACGTCAAGGCGAAGTACGACGCCCTCGATGAAACCAAGCAGGAAGAAGTGCTCCGCATCGTGAACAAGACCTCCTTCGAGGCTTGGATGGCGCTCACCGAAGCAAAGGATATCACCGAAACCTACGCGGCGCTCAACAGCGTCTCCGTCGAGCTCTATGCGAACCCGAAGGATATGGAAACGAAGAAGACCTACAACGGCCAAGAACTCTTCGATCACTTCCTCTATTGGGCCTACAGGATCCAGACGGGCGGCAGCTTCGGCGAATACAACGATCCCAACCGTACCGGTACCGGCATTGTGGATTTCAGCGGTGCGATGTACCCGGCTCCTTACCTCTGCTTGCTCTATGATGCACTCAAGGAAAATGCGGAAGGCTTTGTGCTTCCTGCCTTCGTAGAGACCTTGCTCACGAACATCAAGTTCCAGAGCTTCTACGATGACGCATGGCTTCCCATCGTCGGCACCGTGAAGGTCGCAATGCACATTCACGATGGCAACTTCACCAAGATCTCCGAGCTCTCCGAAGCCGACCTTAAGTACCTCAACAAGTATTGGACCAACAGCTATTCCTCCTCGTTCCTCGATGCACAATGGAACGGCAACGGCAATAAGTTCGAGGCTTGGATCGGCGGAGTTGCCGCTGTGATGACGGAATATGCGGGCGGCACGATCATGACCGAAGCCGAGAAGCCCGAACCTTACAAGGCATATCAGTACTTCGAGATCGTTGCCGAACTTCTTAAGAACAACGGTTACACGATCAACGCAAACGGTTGGGGCGTCACCGATGCCACCATCGAAGTTCCCGTCGTGGAAGATCCCATCGAGACCGCAGAGGACGTCAACACGCAGTTTGCCAGGCTTTCCGATGTCACCGACAACATGTCGAAATTTACCTACAAGGGTTGGACGACACTCGGTGCAGACAAGAAGGGCTACCTCTTCAGCGAAATCACGCTCTTTAAGACGATCTTCGAGGCCTACAACAAGCTCGACGCAGGCGAGCAGGCGAAAGCGACTGTAGCCAGCAGCGCGAATTGGACGGCTTGGAAGACGTTCACGGAGGAGTTTGACGCGATTGGCGATAAGCTCGAACTTACCGTCAAGGCCACCGACAGGACAGAGGCGACCGCTCAAACCTACACCGTAGGCGAAGTGCTCGGCGAGCTCATTGTCGTTGCAAACACGGTGAAAGCAGCAGGGATTATCTTTGATTTCGATAAAGGCATTGCGGCTCATACGTCCTTCCGTGCATACTACTTCCTCTATCAGCTTGAAATGATGGGCGTCACCGTTCCCACCGCTATCTCCGCGAAGCTCGCAGAGCTGAACGACGATACGATCAAGGAAGATGTGCGCTACATCGTAACCATCATGACGGTCGCAAAGGCGCTCGCAGCCGATCCCAACCATGTTCTGACCGCTGAAGAAGTAAAGATGGTCAACAGCAATCTTGTCGGGAAGAACGTATTCAAGAACGGCGGATTTGCGTGGGCGTATACCAGCGATGGTGCCTTTATTAACGACGTCACCGCATGGCACGGAAAGGGCTATCAGGTATACTTCGGCATTTCTGGCAAATTCGTAGATTTCCAAAAGCAGGTCATCACCTATCTCGTTGAGAAATATGGCGCAACGAACCTGAGATATAATTCGGATTCCGCGCCCGAAGACAACATGATGGGCATTGAGGCAGCGATCTCCGCTCCCGTAAACGCATAACCCAAAACGCATTCCCTTCCCGCAAGCCGCGGGAAGGGAAACACCGCATTCTATTGCCGATTTCCTTCCCCCCAAGGAAGGTTCCATTCCTCCATACCTTTACCCTACCCTTCCCCCGCTCGGGGGAGGGTACGGTGGGGGAGGGGGTACTGAAAATCAAGCGAGTCCGTTACCAAAGAAATACCAAAGACGCCTGCTTCGCTCCCCCCGCGGGGCAGGACCGATACCTCCCACTCCCCTTCGCGAGAAGGGGAGACGGGAAGCGGGGGATACAATTTACAGGGAGGAAACAAGACTATGAAAAAGTTCGTATCCGTAGCGGTTGCAAGCGTCATGCTGCTTTCGGGTATGGCAGCATTTGCCGGGTGCGGCAAATTATATACCGTCGATGTCAACTGGGATGTCGATCTTTCCCAGCCGATCACCCTCAAGGGCCTCTACCCCGAGACGGGCATCGGCGCCTTCGGCAAAGACGATACGGCCAAGATCATCAAGAACACCACGGGGTATACGATCGAATATACCGAACTCGGGTCGAATGCGGATGCCGACGTCACCAACTATCTGAATACGCATGCGCAATTCCACTTCATGAAGCTCACCGAGGCTGAATATCACGCCCACCTCGAGAAGGCGGAGCTGTGCGACCTTACCGATCTTCTCCACAACACGACGGCGGGCAGAACGCTCTATCAGCTCATCGACCTCATGGACTACGGCTGGGATGCGGTGACGTACGTCGACGACGCGGGGCAGAAGCACATCTACGGCATTCCCGATTTCGGCTACGTCTCCATGACCGACTCGGCGATGATCTGGAATACCCGCCATCTCGAGCTCATCGGGTTCAAGAACCAATTCCCCGACAATGTGAGCGGGCTTCCCGAAACGCTCACCGAAGTCACGTGGGCCTTCGAGAAGTGCCAGGAGAGATTCGGCGCAGACAAAAAATATCACGCCTTCGGCCTCAACGGCAGCAACTCCGTCGAAGTCACCCAGCTCAAGGGCGCCTTCGAAGTGCCGCTATTCTTCTATGTGGATGACAACGGCGACATCATGCAGTATGTCTACAGCGACAACACGACGGACTACGCGATGTATATGAACATGCTCCGCAAGAAGGGCATCCTCTATGAAGATTGGCAGAAAGAGAGCAGCGCAGGAAGCCTCTATTCGAAGTTCGCGCAGGAGAAGTATTCGTGCGTTTTCCAGCCCTATTGGAACGTCAACGGTCTGCTCGATGCGATCTTCACGACCGACTCCGAGACCAAGGACGGCATGATCTCCCACTTCGGCGCAGACCCTACGGCGATCGGCGAGACCGAAAGCGAACGCCGCGAATGGATCAAGGAGAATCTGATCGGCTGGCAGCTCCGCGTCCGCGGCGACGGCTACAGCTTCGTGGGCGACGACGGGCAGACACACACCTGCAAAGATCAGGAGAAGGCCCGTATCGAGGGCGGCCCCGCGGGCGTCTCGTATTATACCTGTATCCCCGCCTACATGCAGGATAAGGCGCTCTACGTCATCGATTTCCTCGCCAAGAAGATGGAATTCTTCGGCGACTTCTACGGCGGCAACGGCTACTCCAAGGAGCAGATCGACGCAGAATTTAACGGCGATCCTTCAAAGCTTCCCGAAGATACGCACTGGTATGAGATCGACGCCCCCGACGGTGCTCCCACCAAGGAAGACTACGAGACGTACGTCGAACAGTACAAGGCCAAGGGCTACACGGATGAGAGCGTGATCGGCGAGCTCATCGAGAGCGAGGTCTACAACCGGTGGGAGGACCTCGGCGCGAAGAAGATCTTCCTCCGCCCCTACAGCTTCTCCTACATCAAATACACCAATAAGGATCCTTCCTACGGCAACATGCTCCACATCGGGCACGTCTGCCCGTGCGGCTATCAATACGACGGCAACGAGGAATGGTCGCAGCTCCCCGAGACCTACGTCTGCCCGCAGTGCGGCAAGGCGAAGGCGGAGTTCACGGAAGACGAATCGGATATCGCACAGGAAGTCGTCACCTATTCCAAACCCGGGATGTGGGTGCAGCTCACCAAGAGATACGAAGAGGTCCTCGCCGATAACTCGCAGTATTGCAACGGCACCAACGCCGTCTCGGCGCGCATCCTCTTCCACCTCCGCGAGACGGGCTTCAACGCATGGCGCGTCGTCATCCCCACCGATGAAACGCTCATCCAGAACCCGATGGCGATGGCGCCTCCTCTGAAGCTCTGGGCCAAGCACTCCATCGACTGCCGTACCCAGCTCAAGAACGGCATCTGCTCGGCCATCGACGCCAAGGACGGCGGCTGCCTCACCGCACTCGAGAACGCCCGCCAAGGCGCGATCCAGCAGAAGTATTGGAGCGACGCCATCAAGAAAGAGCTCACCGATTGGTATAAGGAAGTCAAGCTCGGACAGCGCGTCTGAACGAACTAAAGTAGGTATTCGTCCCATAAGCTTTTGCGTTCTACGTCCCGAAAGGACTTGCGAGGTGCAAAATGAATGAAATGCAACAACTGAGCGACCCTGCCGAGATCTCGGCAGGGGAGCTCTCCCCTCCTCAGGAGGCGCTTTCCGAACCCGTCACGGCTACGGCAAAGCAACAAAAGGACGGCGGATTTTGGGCAGACCAGTGGAAACGCATAAAGAAATATCGTTATGTGTTGTGGTTCATCATCCCTGCTGCCTTTTTCTCGCTGTTCTTTTCTTATGTTCCCATGCTCGGCATCCTGTTTGCGTTCAAAAAGGAATATTCGTCGGTCGGCGACCTCATGTGGAACGTCATCAACCAGCCATGGACGGTCATGAAATTCGCCGAGATCTTCCGCAACGCCGAGATCGGGCATGCCGTCGTCAATACGCTCATCATCAACGTCATCCGTCTCGGGATCTGCTTCCCGCTCTCGATCGTGATCGCCGTGATGCTCTCCGAGCTCAAATCGCAGACGCTCGCCAAGGTGATCCTCATCATCATCACCATCCCGAACTTCCTCTCGTGGGCGATCGTCATCGGTATTTGGTCGGGCATGTTCGCCTCGGGCTTCGGGCTCATCGGAAGATTTACGGGCAACCTCATGACGGACAACGCTTGGTTCAAGCCGCTCGTCATCTTCCTCTCGGCGTGGAAGGGCGCAGGGTGGGGGTGCATCCTCTACTACTCGGCGATCATGGCGATCGATAAGACGTATTATGAATCCGCCACGCTCGAGGGGGCCAACCGCCTGCAGAAGATGTGGTACCTCACCATTCCCTCCATCCTTCCCACGATCGCGCTCACGCTCGTGCTCAACATCTCGGGCATGATGGCGGTCGGCTTCGAGCAGGTCTGGACGATGATGAAGGGCAATACCGACCTCATCAATTCGCAGATGACGCTCGATACCTACATCTATAATATCTCGATCGCCCACGGCGCAGACGATATCCCGTTTGCGACGGCCGTCGGCGTTGTCAACGGTGCGATCGCGCTCATCCTGATGCTCGTCGGCAACAAGATCACGACGAAGACGCTCAAGCGCGGGCTTTGGTAAGGAGGGAAGTGCCATGACGAAGAAAAAGAATAATACGCTTTCCGTACTCCTGCTCCTGTTCCGCATCGTGATCCCGCTGCTCGCGGCGCTCCTCATCGCCGTCTCGATCATCATCTTTGCGATGTTCGGCAAGATCTGGTATTTGGGCGTGCTACTGTTCGGCGGCGCGGCGCTCGTGCTTTGGCTGTATTTCCCCATCCGAAACTCCATCTGGGTACGCATGGATGCGGGAAAAGCGGAGCCCGAAAAGCGCAAGGGGCTCTTCCAACGCAACCCCAACCACATTCATGAGAGCTTGCTCGATACGTCGCTCTCCGTGCTCAACGTCGTGCTGCTGCTCGCGGGCGTCGTCATCATCGTATTGCCCCTTCTGCAGTACTTCTCGCTCGCCTTCAACAACGGCGTGTTCAACCTGAACATCGTGCTCGTGCCGCGCGTGTTCTCCCTCGAGGCATTCAAATATGTGCTCCTCGGAAAGTTTGCTGCGGACTTCTGGCGGGCATTCGGCAACTCCGTGCTCATCACGGTCGTCATCACGATCGGCTCCAACCTCGTCGAGGCGATGGCGGCTTATCCGCTCTCCAAGGCCGATTGTCCCTTCCGCAGCGGCATCATGATGTTTTTCATCATCACGATGCTCTTCTCGGCGGGCATCATGCCGATCTACCTCCTCATGAACGCCCTGCACCTCATCGATTCGCTGTGGTCGGTCGTCCTCATCTCGATCAGCAACGTCACGCACCTGCTCTACTTCAAGACCTTCTTCGAGGGCATCTCGCAGGATATCGAAGAGGCGGCGCGGCTCGACGGCGCGAGCGAATGGCAGCTCTTCTTCCGCATCATCGTCCCGATGTCCCTGCCCATCATCGGCAGCTGCTGCTTCTTCACGATCGTCGGCACATGGAACGGCTACGGCTCGGCCTTGCTCTTCATCCACGATTCCAAGTCGGCCGTCTCGCAGATGCCCCTTGCCTACTACATCTACTACTTCATGAACAGCAGTCAGGCGGAATCCAAGAACGAACCTTGGCTCCAATACAATATCGAGAACGTACAGGCCGCGATGATGCTCCTCAGCATCGTGCCCATCCTCTGCATGTATCCTTACATCGTGCGGTACATCAAGGGCGGGCTGCAGATCGGTTCCGTGAAAGGTTGATATGAAGAAGATCCTCATGCTCCCGCTCGACGAGCGCCCGTGCAACTATCGCTTCCCCGCGATCATGCCCCGCGCGGATTTCGAGCTTACTATGCCGCCTTTTGCGTACATGGGGCGAAAAAAGACGCCTGCGGACCGGGATAAACTCGCCGCATGGCTCGAGGAAAATGCCGAAAGCGCGGATATCCTCATCGTCTCGATGGATACGCTCATCTACGGCGGCCTCATCCCTTCCCGCCTGCATTTCGAGACGGAAGCGGCGCTCTGCGCGCGTGCGGACCTTCTCAAGACGCTCAAAAAGGCACATCCCGATCTTCGCATCTACGGCTTCCAGACCGTGATGCGCTGCCCCCGCTTCACCAATGCCGATGAGGAGCCGTCGTACTACGGCGTCTGCGGCGCCGAGATCCACCGCTACGGGCGGTACCTCCACAAGGAGCAGCTCGGCATCCTCACCGAGGAGGAGCGGGAAGACTATGCGGCCGTAAAGAAGCTGATCCCGCCCGAGGCGCTCGCGGATTATACGGGGCGGCGGGAGATCAACTTAAACGTGCTCTTCCACACCCTTGCGCTCGCGGAAGAGGGGATCTTCGAGGGGTTTATCGTCCCGCAGGACGACAGCGCCCCCTACGGCTTCACCTCGCTCGATCGGCAGCGCGTCGTCCGCTATCTGAAGGAACACGGGCTGCAGCTCGAGATCCCCATCTATCCCGCGGCCGACGATACGGGCATGACGATGCTCGCCCGTGCCGTGAACGAGATGCGCGGGGAGACCCCGAAAGTTTACGTCTACTATGCTTCGGCGCAGGGGCAGTTCGTCACCCCGTCCTTCGAGGACCGCTCCATCGATGCGACCGTAAAATGCCAGATCCGCGCGGCGGGGTGCAGGAGGGTCTACAGCCTTCCCGAGGCGGATATCCTGCTCGCCGTGAACATCGGATCCGAGATGTTCTACGAGGGCACCTTCGAGGAGAGGATCGTCGCCTACGACATCGAGCGCAGTCTCGCCGAATATATCGACGAGATCGAGTATGCGCTCTCCCTCGGCAAAGTGGTGGCGGTGGCGGACGTCGCCTATCCCACCCACAACGATCTCGAGCTTGCGGAGCTTCTGCGCGACAGAGGCCTCCTGCTTGCGATCCATGCGTATGCGGGTTGGAACACTTCTTCCAACACGCTCGGAACGGTCATCTGCGAATCCTGCCTCTATCTTGCAGGACACGATGAAGAAGGCAACCGCTACTTCCTTCTGCACCGCTATTACGACGACGTCGGCTATTGTTCCCACGCCCGCACATGGATCGATATCCATGCCGTTCCCGCGAACGGATGCACGGTGTTCGAGCTCGACGGCGAGCGCGGAAAGTGCGTTGCGGCGGCAAAGCGGGAACTCATGCGCTACATGGAGGAGAATTATCCCTCGCTTGCGGCGCTCGTTGAGGATATCGACGTCTCGAGCCCTTGGAACAGGACCTTCGAGATGGACTTCGTCCTCAAGCTCAAACGGTGAATTGTATGAAAAAAATCAACACGAAACACATCAGGCGCAACGAAGACGGCGGGTTTATCGTCACGCTGTCCCGCGAGTACCGCGCGGTGTTCGGCTTCGGGGAGAAGTTCGACTGCGTCAACCAAAAGGGGAATTTCGTACGCGCGTGCGTGCGGGAGAAGTGCTTCCGCCAAGGGGAGTACACCTACTACTCCGTTCCCTTCTTTCTGACGCCCGACGGCTTCGGCATCTTTGTGGATACCTATGCCGAGGTGGACTTCGACTTCCGCACCCGCGGCGAGATGACCATCACCTTCCCCGCGGGCAGCCGCGGAGAACAGGCGGACGTGTGGTACTTCGAGGGCACGCCCAAGCAGATCCTCGGCGAATTCCGCAAACTCGTGGGAAGGCCGCGCATCTTCCCCAAGTGGACGCTCGGCGCTTGGATGAGCGGCAACCGTTGGCGGACGCAGGCGGAGGTCGAAGAACAGCGGCTTCTCACGAAGAAGCACAACTTCCCGCATAACGTGCTCGTCATCGAGCCGTGGAGCGACCTCACGACGCACTACCTCTTCAACGGCTGTTCGGTGCCCGAGAAGGAGGACTTCTCGGTGCCCTACTGCGAGATGACCTTCTCCGAGCCGTGGAGCGATCCCAAAAAGCTCGTCTCCGATCTCCATGCCGACGGCATCAAAGTGCTGCTTTGGGTCGTCCCCATCTATGCGCAGCGGGAAGATCTTCAGACGAAGTGCAACGCCGAGCTCTGCCTCAAGGAAGACGAATACGTCAAAGAGAAGGGCTACTGCGTGATGAATGCGGACGGCACGCCCTACGAGATCCCGCACACGTGGTGTATCGGCAGCATGGTGCCCGATTTCACGAGCGAGGAGGCCACGAAGTTCTGGTTCGGGCGCTTCGAATATCTCAAGGAGATCGGCATCGACGGCTTCAAGACCGACGGCGGCGAATTCATCCACGAGCCCACCGTAAAATTTGCGGACGGCACGACGGGCCTCGAAGGGCAGAGTAGATACAGCGAGCTCTACGTGAAGGCCTTTGCGGATTTCATCGGCGAAGAGGGGATCGTGTTCTCCCGTGCGGGCGGCGCGCGGCTTCCCTCGAGCTCGGTGCTCTGGGCGGGCGATCAGGAGTCCACGTGGGCGGAATTCGCGGCCGTGATCAAGGCAGGGCTCTCGGCGAGCATCTGCGGCGTCAACTGCTGGGGCTTCGATATCGCGGGCTTCTCGGGATATCTTCCCACCGAAGAACTCTACCTGCGTGCCGTGCAAGCCGCGGCCTTCGTGCCCGTGATGCAGTGGCACAGCGATCCCGTCTCCAACGGCAGATGCGATTTTACGGGCGCATGGCCCATCAACGACCGCAGCCCGTGGAACATCGCCGCCTTCCATAAGAACGAGAAGCTCTTGGATCTTCTCCGCGATCAATTCTTCCTGCACTACAATCTCAACCCGTATTTCTACAGCTTGATGCGGGATTCCGCCAAGACGGGCGTCCCCATGATGCGGCATCTCGTCATGGAGTTCCCCGAAGACGAAGGCGCCTACGGGGTGGAAGACGAGTTCATGCTCGGCTCTTCCCTCCTCATCGCCCCCGTCCTCAAGGACTTCGCCGCGACCCGCAAGGTCTACCTCCCCCGCGGGAGATGGTACGATCTCTACACGGGCAACGCCATCGGCGGCGGCTGGCACGAGATCCCCTTAAAGCGCGAACACATCCCCGTGTTCATGCGCGACAACACCTGCGTGGCGCTCAACCTCAAGGGCGGGAAGCTGTGTTCGGACGTCGGCAACGACTTCTCGAAATACGAAGAGCTCACCTTCCTCGTGGCGGGCGAAGGCACTTGGGATTTCTCGGACGACTTCGGAAATTCCATCACGCTCGGTTGGAACCAGCGGGATTGCTTCACCCGCAAGAACAAGTTGAATACGACGTTCAACGTACTTCGCATCGAACAAGATAAACTTTTCGGCACCGTCCCCAAAGAGACGGAAAGGAGGGAATCATGAAGAAACGGATCACACTGCTCTTGACGTCCGTCGTCTGCTTCGTCTGCATCCTGTTTGCGGCGGCGTGTACCTCGCCCCTCAAGGATAAGGAGCTCACGCTCACCGTCGGGCAGATCTACGTGCTCGAGGCCAACGTCAAGGAAAGCGACGCCGACGACATCGACTGGGAGACCTCGGATAAGTCGGTCGTCTCGATCAAGAAAGAGGGCGCCTCCGTCACGCTGACGGCAAAGAGCGTGGGCACGGCGACGATCACCCTCTACAAGGGCGACGACGAGATCGGCCATTGCGACGTCACGGTGGAGCCTTCCCCGCTCGAGATCAATCTGCCGCTCGGAAAGCTCATCATCAAGAAAAACGTCACCGCCTCCGTCCTCGCCTTCTTCGACGGCGAGATGCAGGGCGAACCCGTGTGGACCACCTCGGATCCCTCGATCGGCACCGTCGAGGCACAGGGCCTTCTCGCCCGCGTGACGGCGGTCGATAGAGGGGAATGCGTGATCACCGTCTCGGTCGACGGCTACTCGGCGAGCTTCAGGCTCACGGTCGGCGTGCAATAAGGAGGGAAAGACGATGAAGAAATTCTTATGTATCGCAAGCGCGGCGGTCCTTTTTGCCGCGGCATTCGCGGCGATGCCCGCCTACAAGCCCGCCGCCACGGCGGCGGGAAGCAGCTACACGAGCTACTTTAACGTCACCTCCCCGGGGAGCAAGCTCAAGATCGAGCCCACGCTCGTCGTCGAGCCGCAAGATACGGGCGCCTTGGAGGCCACGACGCCCCGCCCCGCATCGGCGATCGTCACCCCCGACAGCAAGATGAACGTGACGGTGGGCGGAAAGACTTCCACGCTCGCCTCCTTCTTCGATACCTACCTCAAGGGCAGGTTCATCCCCATCGTCCGCCTCGACAGCACGACGGTCGATCCCTTCCTCACCTGGCTCAATACGACGTATGCCGTCTCGGATATGATGGCCGTCTCCGACGATATCGCGGTCATCGAAAAGATCTATGCCGATGAAGCGGGCTATCTCGTGAACACCGTCTACGACCTCACGGACGTAAAGCTCTCCGCGGACCGCTATGCCGAATGGGATCACGTGGGCGCGGCGAACAAGGCGGGCTGCAACATCCTCATGTACGACGGGTCGGATGAAAATCTTCCCGTGGCGGCGGAGTATGTCGAAGCGCTCACCAAGGTCTGCTGGGCATACGTCGAGAACACCGAAGAGGGGGTCGCCGCGATCGCGGCGGGGTGCTACGGCATCGTCGCCGAAGATAAAGATGTTCTGCTCGGCGCCGTGGAGCCCTTCCAAAAGGACGGCTTCGCGCGGGCACAGTATATCGCGGCGCACCGCGGCATCACGAGCTATGCCAACGAACAGTCCCTCACGGGCATCATGGCCTCCGCGAGCGAGGGCGCGACGCACGTCGAGATCGATATCCAGATCACGGCGGATAAGCGCCTCGTCAGCGGACACGATTCGGATGTCCACCGCGTGACGGGGGCGGCGGGGCAGTTCATCAACGCCACCTACGCCCAGCTCAGGAAGATGCAGCTCAACAATTATTCGCAGAAATACGGCGATACCTTCGCCTCGCTCGATGAGATCGTCAAGGCGATGGCGCGCACGGACGTCATCATCATCGTCGAGCTCAAGCTCGATGCATGCTCGGCAAAGGCCGTCGATGAGCTCAAGGCCATCGAAGTCTTGAAGGAGACCATGGATAAATATCCCGAGATCAAGGGGCATTGGTTCACGATCACCTTCTACGGCCCCTTCGCGGAGGAGATGCGCCGCGTGCTTCCCGAGATCCCTTGCGCCACCCTCGGTGCCGCGGCCTCGGGGAAGGAGAGCGCGCTCAACCAAAAGGGCTGGCACGGGACGGACGTCGCCATGACGAACATCGGCGGAAAGATCAAGCACATTCGCAGCTTCAACGTCGGGCTCGACGAGATGATGGGCTCCGCCACCAATACGACGGCGCAGAACTTCCTCGCCCGCGGCTACACGCAGAACACGTGGACGTTCGAAGATACGTCGCACTTCACCTATAAGGCAAACGTCGCCACGACCAACGCCGCCGAGCAATGCGCGATGCTCGTAAAGAACATCGAGGGCAAGACGCAGCTCACCAAGGCCGAACTCGAGGCGGGCAAGGCGACCGTTCCTTGCACGACGTACAACGGTTGGAAGCTCGAAGAGGAGTGCGAGATCATCGTCGTCTCCGAAAACGGGAACAGCGCGAAAGTGCTCTACTTCCTCCAGCAGAAGGCAAAGGACGGCACGAAGTTCGGGCTCTACAGCGAACTTTGCGACGTCACCGTAGCCTGACTCATGGAACTTTGCCGCAAGGCAGACGATAAAAAAATCAAGGAGTAAAAACATGAAGAAATTTCTCGCAGCGATCCTCGGCATCTGTATGCTCGGCGCGATGTGCCTTGCCGGGTGCAACAATGAGGACGGTCCCGGTCCCGATCCCACTCCGGGCGGCGACACCACGCTCGAAGTCACGGGAGACGAGATCCAAAACGACAACGCCTCTTTCGAGTACATCTTCAACGATCTCTACAATCCGAACACGCTCGTCGATAAGGAAAACGGCTTCGAGACGGCTTCGGATATCAAGGGCGGAAGATTTTTCATCAACGGCAACTATGTGAAGTCGTTCACGAAGATCGGATCGCGGCAGGATATCCGCCTCGAGCTCTATAACGACACCGCGGCAAGGATCGTCAGCGTCTCGGCGGGCATGGAATTCACCATCCCCACGAGCGAGAAGATCGATGTGGATTACACCATCGCCGATTATCGCATCCAATATACGTTCGGCGACAGCATCCTCACCGCCTCCGCGGAATCCAAGAACCCCTACACATCGATCTCCGATGGTTGGTATGTCTATGTCAACGAGTGGGCGATCCGCCACCTCGTCAACATGAAGTACTACGACAACCAGAACCTCACCCTTCTCAACGCGGACGACCTCGGATTCGAAATCACGCCCGTCGATCCCGTCACCAAAACTTCGGACGGCACCCGTGCATATCCTACCGTGAAGGAAGGCAACGTCACGATGCGCCCGGGCTATGAGATCTACCGCTTCGATATCGAGATCAACGATCCCGGCGATATCACCCATCCCTTCTATCACATCGGCCTCATCCATCAGAAGAGCGATGCGAGATTCTTCAGCCTCTTCGTCTTGAAGTCCGAGACGAACAAGGCCGAGATGATGGATAAGATCATGATGAGCTGGAAGCCCATCTCCGCGAAGGGCCTGCAGCGCAACTACTTCAAACCGGGCGCGGCGAAAGAGGACCCGCACTGGAACGAAGAGACCTTGAAGTTCTTCCGTAAGTTCACGACGCAGTCCAAGAAGAGCTGGGGCGTCTTCAGTTATTCGATGCCCGGCGAAGCCTCCAAACTGCATCCCGGGCAGGAAGACTACGACAAATATCTGAAGAGCAGCCGTTTGGTCCAGCAGTATATCGAAGATGAAGTCTGGGGCGGCAAGAAGTACGATATCTACATGACGTACACCCACCTCGGCTGGGGCCCCAACTATGCGGCCGTCTCGGGCAATCACCACTACTACCCCGTGGATATGAGCATCGCGCTCGCCCACGGCAACGGATTCGACGGGAAGCCCGTGCTCGAATTCACCTACCAATTCACCTCCAACAACAACCTCGTCGATGAGGAGATCACGCCGCTCTTCGATATCATGCGCGGCAAATACGATGAGTATTTCGCCCGTCTCGGAAGAGATATCAAGACCTACGGCAAGCCCGTGATGTTCCGCCTCAACAACGAGATGAACACCGACTGGACGAGCTACTCGGGCATCATGAACCTGCTCGATCCCGATATCTTCACCGCCACGTGGCGCAGGCTCTACAACATCTTCATCGAACAGGGATGCGACAACGTGATCTGGGTGTGGAACCCCATCGCGGACTCGGCGCCGTATTCGGGCTGGGGCGAAGATCTCGCCTACTTCCCCGGCGTGGACTATGTGCAGCTGCTCGGCGGCACGTGCTATGAGTTCAACAACTACAACGGCGACGTCGCTTCGCAGATCAAGTCCTTCAAGACGTACTACAGCAGCCTCTATGCCAAGAATAAGCCCTTCTTCTCCGAATGGAGCATGATCATCGGCGAATTCGCATGCGGCTCGGGCGGCGACGCCACGGGCGAACTCGGCAGGAACCGTGCCGAGCAGGCTGCATGGGTGAGGGGCATGTTCGATGAGCTCAACGCAGAGAACCCCGCCGACTACGTCAAGCAGATCAAGGGCCTCATCTGGTTCAACTGCAACGACTACGGCGGCACGGGCCCTGCGGGCATCACCAACCGCCTGAAGTTCGCCAACGCGCCCAACGATCCGCTCGTCCGTCCGGGCGAGGATTACAGCGATCTCGCCGAGACGTGGCAGGCCTTCCGCGACGGCTTCGCGGCAGAGGCGGCACGCGACTGAACTTTTGCCTTTCATACGGGGAGGGACAGAATATGAGACAGCAAGACCGCATCACCGATCCTACGGCCCTCGGGCGCCTTTGGGCGCTCGCGGGCTGTGCGGCGGAAGACAAGGAAAACGGCTTTATAGGGGCTCCCGAGGGCGCAAAGTGCTTCTCGGACGGCGCCTATACGGCGCAGGCGGGAAAGGACACCAAGCTTGAATTCTATAAGGGCGGGGCGGCGCGATTCGTCGACCTTGCCGCGGGCATGGCCTTTACGATCCCCGCCGAAGAGGTCACCGTCGATTACACGATCGCGGCATACCGCACGCAGTATTTCTTCGGCGACAGCATCCTTACGGCTTCGGCGGAGACCAAGAATCCCTACACCGATCTCGAGAACGGTTGGTTCATCCACATCAACGAATGGACGATCCGCCACCTCGTGAATCCCGCGTATTACAAGAACCAAGGGCTTACCCTTCTCAATAAGGACACCCTCGGCTTTGCGATCACCCCCGTGGGCGAAGACGGCACATCCGACGGCACCCGTGCATATCCTACCGTGAAGGAGGGCAACACGGCGATGCGGGAGGGCTACGAGATCTTCCGTTTCGATATCCGTATCGACGACGCGGAGGGCATCGAGCGCCCGTATTACAACATCGGCATCATCCGAAGAGCGGGCGAGCTCGCCTTCTTCGGGATGTTCGTGATGAAGTCCAAGGAGAACCGCGCCGCGGTGATGGATACGATCGTGATGAGCTTCACGCAGTTTGCGGGGACGGGGACGGGAAAGAATTACTTCGCCCCGGGCGCCGCAAAGGAAGATCCGCATTGGAGCGAGGAGACCTTAAAGTATTTCCGCAAGTTCACCACGCAGTCCAAGAAGAGTTGGGGCGTCTTCAGCTATTCGATGCCGGGCGACGAGGAGAGCCTGCATGCGGGCGGCGGCAATTACGACTTCTTTTATCGCAATAGCGTCGCGATGCAGAAATTCATCGAAAATGAGATATGGGGTGGGAAAAAGTACGATGTGTACATGACGTATACCCATCTCGGCAAGGGGGCATTGGGCGAAAAAGACCGTACCCCGCACTACTACCCCGTGGATATGAGCATCGCGCTCGCCCACGGAAGCGGCTTCGATGAGAAGCCCACCTTGGAGTTCAGTTTCCAATATACGACGAACAACAACCTCGTCGATGAGGAGCTCACGCCCATGTTCGATATCATGCGCGGCAAGTACGACGACTACTTTGCCCGCCTCGCGCGCGACATCAAGGCCTATGGTAAGCCCGTGATGTTCCGCCTCAACAACGAGATGAATTCGGACTGGACGAGTTACTCGGGCATCATGACCCTTCTCGACCCCGATATCTTCACGATGACGTGGCGCAGGCTCTACGATATCTTCATTGCAAACGGCGTCGATAACGTGATCTGGGTGTGGAACCCCATCGCGCGTTCCTGCCCGTTCTCGGGTTGGGGGGAGGACCTCTGCTATTTCCCCGGCGTGGACTATGTGCAGCTGCTCGGGGGCACGAGCTACGAGGCCAACAACTACACGGGCGATGCGATGCTTCAGCTCGTCCCGTTCAAACAGCATTATGCCGCCCTGTATGAGAAAAACCGCCCGTATTTCGGCGAATGGAGCATGATCGTCGGCGAGTTCGCCTGCGGCTCCGGCGGGGCGACTTCAGGCAAGATCGGCCGTAACGCCGCCGCACAGGCGGAATGGGTGAAGGGGATGTTCGAGGAGCTCAATGCGCCCGATCCCGCCCCGTACGTACGGCAGATCAAGGGGCTCATCTGGTTCAACTGCAACGATTACGTCGGCGATCTCGTATCCAACCGCTTCCGCTTCACCGATGCGGGTACGGGCGATAAAGGCGAGGATTATTCCGATCTCGGGCAGACCTGGGCAGAATTCCGCAAGGGCTTTGCGGAAGAGGCGAAGAGAAAAAACTAAGGCTGAATGTATACGCTGTACCCCAAGCGGGGCTGCTCACGGAAAAAGACAAGGAAGGTTTTGGTCTATGAAGAACGTTTTACCGAGAGGATTGGTCGTATCTTGCCAGGCATTGAAGGATGAACCGCTCTACGGCGGCGATACCATCCCGAAGATGGCCGTCGCGGCGAAAGTCGGCGGGGCCGTCGGCATCCGTGCGAACACCGTGCGCGATATCAACGGCATCTACCGCCATCTCGACGGCTCGCTTCCCATCATCGGGCTCATCAAGCGCGATTATGCGGATTCTCCTGTCTACATCACCCCCACGCTCAAGGAAGTCAAGGCGCTCATCGATTCCAAGTGCGACGTCATCGCCATGGACGCCACGCTCAGAAAGCGCCCTGCGGGGAATTCTCTCGAGATGCTCGTGCAATACGTACGGGGTCACTGCAATAAGGAGATCATGGCGGATATCGCCACGTTCGAGGAGGCGAAGAACGCCGAAGCGCTCGGCTTCGACTATATCTCGACGACGCTTCGCAGCTACACCGAGGAGACCAAGGATATTCAGATCCCCGATGCCGCGTTCTGCCGCCTGCTCGTAGAGAACATCAAAAACTCCGTGGTCGTCGCCGAAGGCGGCATCACGAGCTTTGCGGCGCTCAAGGATGTGCTCGATGCGGGAGCAAGGCATGTCATCATCGGCGGCGCGATCACCCGTCCACAGAATATCACGCGGATGTTCGTCGGCGTCTTGGAGAGCCACGAAGGCTTCGCGGCGGAGAAAGAGGCAAAGAAATGAAAAAGTTTACGGTGGCGATCCTCGGCTGCGGCAACCGCGGCGGGGATACCTACGGAAATCTTCTCACCGAGAGCGGAAAATTCACCGTGGCGGCCCTGTGCGACCGCGACAAGGCGCGCCTTGCCTACTACGGCGCCCGCTTCGGCGGAGAGATGTTCTCCGACGAAGAGGAATTCTTCGCCAAAAAACGTGCGGATGTGCTCGTCGTCGCGACGATGGACCGCGATCACGTGCGGCAGGGGATCCGCGGGCTCGAGCTCGGATACGATCTTCTGCTCGAGAAGCCCATCTCGGATTCCAAAGAGGAGTGCGAGGCCCTTCTTGCGGCACAGAAGCGGAGCGGCGGAAAGGTGCTCGTCTGCCACGTCCTTCGCTATGCGCCCGCCTTCGTCCTCGTGGAGAAACTTCTCCGTGCGGGGAAAATCGGGCAGCTCGTCGAGATACAGGCACTCGAGCAAGTCGCCTATTGGCACATGGCGCACAGCTTCGTCCGCGGGAATTGGCGCCGCCGCGATGAGACGGCGCCCATGATCCTCGCGAAGTGCTGCCACGATCTCGATCTTCTGCAATTCTATGCGGGCTCCCGCGCCAAGACCGTATCTTCGGTGGGGGACCTTGCGTATTTCAAACCCGAAAATGCACCCTTGGGGGCGCAAAAGCGCTGCCTTACCTGCCCCTTCGTCGAGACCTGCCCCTACAGCGCCAAGCGCATCTACATCGATACGTGGAAGGAGGGGGGCTGCAAGCCTTCCATCTGGCCGCATATCCAGATCACTTCGGCCTATCCGCTCACCGAGAAGGCGCTCTACGAGGCCCTCGAAACGGGGCCGTATGGGCGGTGCGTCTACGCCTGCGATAACGACGTCGTCGATCATCAGCTCGTCGAGATCGCCTTTGAAAACGGCGTGAAGGCGACGCTCACGATGATGGGCTTCACCGCGGGCTGCGGAAGGATCATGCGCTTCCACGGCACGCTCGGGGAGATCGTCCTCGATGAACTCGGGGATACCGTGCGCCTTCTGCCCTTCGGCGGCAAAGAGGAGGTGTATTCCATCTCCGCGCTGGGGGCCGTAGACAGCGGCCACGGCGGCGGCGACGCGGGGCTTTGTAACATGCTCTACGAGGTGCTCTCGGGCGGCGGAACGGAGGGGACTTCGCTTGCGGCGTCCATCGAGAGCCATCTCATGGCGTTCGCGGCGGAAGACTCCCGCAAGATGGGCGGGGCGTGTATCTCCGTCCACGGCAATTAAACAGATCTTCGGATCGGCTTTTTGCACCCGAGCGCTCCTCGGGTGTGTTTTTTGGGAGGATATATGCGATATACGATCGGAAACGACATCCTGAAGGCGGAAGCGGATACGCTCGGCGCCGAACTTTGCAGCGTGAAGCTCTTCGGAAGAGAGCAGCTCTGGCAAAACGAAAACGGCGCTTGGGCGGGGCATGCCCCCGTGCTCTTCCCCGTCTGCGGCAACTGTGCCGTGCGGATCGGCGGCGTAGACTATGCCATGCCCCGTCACGGCTTTGCACGGCGGATGCAGTTCGTGCTCGACGGACGCGGGGAGAACTTTCTGCGCTTCCTTCTGCGGGAGAGCGGGGAGACGATGAAGCTCTTCCCCTTCCCGTTTTCCCTCTATGTGACGTATACGATCGAGGGGGGAATGCTCTCGACGCGCTATGAAGTCGTCTGCCGCGGCGAGGAGCTGCCCTTCTCCTGCGGTATGCATACTTCCTACCGCCTCTTGGGGAGCGTCTTCGACCACATGCTCGTCTTCCCGAAGGAGGAGGAGTTTTCCGCGTACGCACACGATAGCCAAGGGCGGCTCACGGGGGAGCGCATCCGTTACGGCTGCGGGCAAGTGTTCCCCTTCCCCGAGCGCGGGCTCTCGGAGGGCAAGACGGTCATCCTCGGCGGGCTGCGTTCGCAGAGTGTCTCGCTGTGTTCGGCACGGCGGGGCGTCCTCGCGGAGATCGAGTTTGCGGGATTTTCGCATCTCCTTCTGTGGCGGCCCGAGGGTGCAAACATGATCTGCATCGAGCCGTGGCTGAATTTGCCCGACCATGTAGGGGAAATGAAGGAATTTTATGAGAAGGAAGTCGTCCTTTTGAAGCGGGGCGAGAGTGCGCATTTCGAGCAAAAAATCTACTATCAAAGCGGGGATGCGGAATGATTGAAGTAAGGAACAACGCCTTTTTCTTGCAGGGCAAGACGTATAGCTACATCTTGCGGGTCAATGCGTGGGGATATCTCGAGCAGATGCACTTCGGATCCCCCGTCGAAGACGATTTCGCCTACCTTGCTCAAGTGCGGGAGCTGAGCTTTGCGCCCGTCCCCCCCGATGCGAAGATCTTCTCGCTTGATACCGCATCGCAGGAGTATGCGAGCTACGGACAGGGCGATTTTCGTACCCCATCTGTGCTTTTTACCCGCCAAAACGGCGAGATCGCGAGCAGATTCCGCTATGCGGGCTACAAGATGGGGGCAGAGCTTTTAGAAGGGCTTCCCGCGGTGCGGGGCGGCGAACTTCTCACGATCTATTTGGAAGACGCCTGCTCCAAGACCCGAATCGCGCTCTTCTACGCCGTCTTCGAGGAAGCGCTCGTGCGCTGGGCGAAGATCGAAGCGGGGGAGCCTATATCGATAAAACGGGCCTATTCCTTTTCTCTCGACCTTCCCGCGGGGGACTATTCCACGCTCACGCTCCATGGGCGGCATGCCGCCGAGCGTACCCCCGAGAAGCGCAAGCTCGGGCATGGGGCGTTTTCCGTATGCTCGAGAAGGGGGGCCTCTTCCCATCAGATGAACCCCTTCCTCGCCCTGTTCTCGGAGGGAGCAAATGAGGAGATGGGGGAGGTTTACGGCTTCGAACTCATCTACAGCGGCTCCTTCGTGCTCACCGCGGAGAAGTCCCAGACCGAGACCGTCCGCATCACGGGCGGCATCGAGGATACGAATTTTTCGTGGCAGCTCGATGCGGGCGAGGCGTTTTATACACCACAGGTCGCCCTTTGTTACTCACATACGGGCTTCGGCGGCATGTCCCGTGCCCTTTCCGATCTTCTCCGCACACGGCTCATCCCCGAGAAATATCTCCACATGTCCCGCCCCATCGTCGCAAATAACTGGGAAGCGACGTATTTTGATTTCGACCGCGAAAAGTTATTTGCCCTCATCGACGAAGCAGCCGCGCTCGGCATCGACACCTTTGTGCTCGACGACGGCTGGTTCGGCAAGCGGGACAGCGATACGACGGGCCTCGGGGATTGGTACGTCAACACCAAAAAGCTCGAAGGCGGCCTCGACCCCATCATTGCCCGCTGCAAGGCGCACGGGATGCGCTTCGGCCTCTGGTTTGAGCCCGAGATGGTCTCCGAGGATTCCGATCTCTTCCGCGCCCACCCGGGTTATGCGATCGGGCGGGCTCCGCGCTGCACGGGGCGCAATCAATACATCCTCGATTTTTCCCGCGAGGAAGTCGTGGAATGCGTCTATTTGCAGATGCAGGCCCTTCTTTCTGCACACGAGATCTCCTATGTGAAGTGGGATATGAACCGCCACATGACGGAGTTCTTCTCGGAAGGACTTCCCGCCGCACGGCAGGGGGAGATGCAGCATCGCTACATGCTCGGCGTCTACGCCCTTGCAAGGCGCCTTACCGAGGCCTTCCCCGATGTCTTCTTCGAAGGCTGTTCGGGGGGCGGAGGAAGGTTCGATGCGGGCATGCTCGCCTATTTCCCGCAGATCTGGACGAGCGACAACACCGATAGCCTCTCCCGCGCGGGCATCCAATGGGGGACCTCCTACGCCTATCCCGTTTCGGCGATGAGCTGCCACGTTTCCGCCTGCCCCAACCACCAAACGGGCCGCATCACGCCCTTTTCTTCCCGCGGGCACATCGCCTCGCTCGGCGCAACGGGCTATGAGCTCGACCTCGGAAAGCTCACCGAGGAAGAGCGTAGCGCCGTAAAAGAGCAGATCGCGGCCTATAAGCGCATCGAAGATCTCGTCCTCACGGGGGACCTATACCGATTATCCGATCCCTTCGCGGGCAACTATTTTGCCGAGATGCTCGTCGCGAAGGAGAAGACGTCGGCCTATTTCGTCGGGATGACGGTGCACGCCGTCCCCGCCGATTTTCCCCGCAGGATCCGCCTCGCGGGGCTCGATGCAAACAAGAAGTACCGTGTGGAGGAGCTCGGGATCTGCTGCAGCGGCGGGGCGCTCATGTATGCGGGCCTCCCGCTTCCCTCCCTCGGCGACTTCGCGACGTGGACTTTCCACCTCACCGCAGAGGAGTAATTTTCCCAAAATTCATAAAAAAGAGGGGGCACCCCCTTCTTTTTTTGTACTTTTTTTCCCAAACCCCTTGACAAATCGATGAAAATGTGGTATTATATATGTAAATTTCAATATTGAAGTAAAATTATGACTTGGATCGAAGAAGAATTTTTGAAGACCTATCGCGGCACGGAGACCTTCGTCAACGAGGAACGCGCCTCCTACGAGCTCTTTTTGGATCTCTTGGAGGACGAGGAGCTTTTGGAACATATTCGCTTTGCCAACGACGTGTTGTGCGTTCCGCCGCTCAAGACGTTCGTGCTCTACCAACGCGACGTCTTGGGGAAAGACGTCTTCCGTGAGAAGATGTCGAAGACCGCAAAACGCGGACTTGGGGCGTGTTTCGGGTATCTCTACAAGTTCCTCTACGGCGGGTACGACTCCGAACAGTGCTGGTTCAACGACGAAAAGACGGGCATCAAAACTGCGAGTTATTTTTATAAAAAGGAGAAAAGATAATGCAATACGATCGTATTTTGACGGGGGACGTATGTAATTTTTTCGAGGAACCTTCTCCCGAACGGGATGTTATCGTTCGCTATGTGCAAGAAAATCTGCAGGGCGGAGCGAGGAGCGTTGCGCTCTGCTTCCGCGGCAACTATGCGACTTTGTACTACCGCTGCAGGCAGCTTCTGCGCATCTATAAAGCAAGGAGGGGGCTTGTCGGAGAATTCGACTTCCGCCACGCCCGCTTCACGGAAGAATATGCGGAGATCTTAAGCACGCTCTCGGGCATGGGGGTGGATATTTCGCACTTTTCCGATGCCCCGGGGGAAGATAGCCGCAGGTATGTGAAGTTTGCGCTCCGCGGCTTCGGCGAAGAGAACCTCGGGCGCGTCTTGGATATCTATCGGGCGCTCATCGACGACTATGTCGATCCCGAGAAGCACGAGCACTGTTTCGACCGCAAGAGTGTGTGCAGAAAGCCCAAGAATTTCGAAAAAGACCGCCAGCAACAGCTCTATGCCGCCTATTTTATGCAGGACAGCCTCATGTATTACGATTTGGAGTACACCGAACACGACAGTAAGGAAAAGAACGTCCCCGGAAGGTTCGATCTTTTGGGTCTGCGCCGCGAGGAAAACGGCTACACCCTGCTGCTTTCCGAGCTCAAATCGACGTATGCGGCGATCGGCGGTAAATCGGGACTTGCGGCGCATGAGGCAGATTATCTCCGCTACCTCGAGAGCGATCTTCTTCCCGCCCGCAAGAAGGAGGCCTGCGAGACGGTCCTTCTTTTCACGAAGCTCTTTGCGGCGCCCTACCCCGAACAGCTCACCCCGGAGAATATCACGAGCGTCAAGGCGCAATTCGTCTTCTCCGACGACGTGATACGCATCGGCAAGGCCTACAAGCCCTCCGATCCTCGGATCGAAAAGGCCTATTTTGCAGACGGAAAACTCGTATGACCCGAGCAAGGGCGGGGAAACCCGCCCTATCGTTTGGGATTTGAATATGGATATTTACGGATTGAAAGCATAAAAATATCCGAACGCGTGAAAAAACGCTTGACAAACAAAGAGAAACGTGCTTTTTGTATTGCTTACGCGGCACACGCCGCAAGAAAAGGAGGAATGTATGGGAGAGGAAAAATTTATCCGCGTGGGCATCTTTTGGGCGATCCCGAACAGGGAGGAGGGGGGATGGGAGTTCCGCGTCCTGCAGAGATCGTATCCGTCTTCGTCGGAAAAGGAGCTTGCAAACTCCGTGGGGATCATCGATCCCCCCTATTCGCATTACGGCGATTGGGAAGAGGCCCGAAAGGAAAGCGAGCCCGAGGATTGCTATTTTTATCCGCGCGGCAGGATCCTCTATGATGTAAAACGACATAGGCACCGCATCTTTGCGGATGCATGCCTCGATGTGGGCGACCTCGATGAGATCCTCGAGTACTACGATATCGAGGACTACGTCCTCTGCCGCGACGAGCACTATGTGAGCGCCTATACAAAGCGCGGACGCCCGAAGCCGCGGCCCGTCCTGAACTATCAGATCTTGCGAGGGAGGGAGAAGATCGGGGAGAACCTCATCGAGATCACCTATGATAAGACCAAACTTCTCGTGGAACTCGGGAAGGCGCTCGAGGAGAGCGCGGCTTCTGCCGAGATCGAGGAAGCGGTGCTGAAAAAGAAGTACGACGCCGTCCTCATCTCCCATTATCATGCCGACCATGCGGGGCGCATCGAGCAAAAGAGAGATTGCCCCATCTACATCGGGGCGGGGGCGAAGCGCATTCTCGAGGCGATGGACGAATACCGCGGGAGGGCGCTTCCCCCCAACATCGCCGCATACCGCAGCGGCAGGACCTTCCGCTGCGGGCAGATCTTCGTCACGCCCTACCTGTGCGATCATTCGGCGTTCGATAGCTACATGCTGCTCTTCGAGGCGGGAGGGAAGCGTATCCTCTATACGGGGGACTTCCGCTTCCACGGCAGAAAGTCGGAAGAAGCGCTGCTGCGGCGGCTTCCGCATGCGGTGGACGTGCTCATCGCGGAGGGGACCAACCTCGGGAGCGGGAAGCCCTGCATTTCGGAGCAGATGCTCGAGGCCCGTGCGGCGGAGCTCTTCGGGCGCACGGAAAGGCCGATCTTTATCCTACAGTCGGCCGCAAATTTCGATCGCCTCGTGAGCTTCTACCGCGCCGCAAAGCGCTGCGGGCGGATCTTCTATGAAGACGTCTACACCGCCCTTCTCGCCGCGGCTGCAGGCGGAAAGATCCCCCGCCCCGATGTGTTTTCCGACGTCTTCGCCTTCACGCCCCGCCCCGTGCGGGGAAGGCGGAAGGACCTCTTCTTCGAATTTCAAGCTAAGCGCGGCATGGCGCAGATCGCAAGAGGGGGGAAGTTCGTGATGCTCGTCCGCCCCTCGATGCTCGGCTACCTCAAAAAACTCGCCGGGAAGATGGACCTTGGCGGGGGGATGCTCATCTATTCGATGTGGAGCGGGTACCGCGAGAAGGAGGATGTCGCACGATTTTTGGCCGAAGCGCGGGAATTGGGGCTCGAGGAGCATACCCTGCATACGAGCGGGCACGCCTCCGAAGAGGAGCTCGCGCGGCTCAAGGCGTGCATTCATGCCGAGGAGTACGTCACCGTGCACACGGAAGGGGGAAAGGAAAATGAAGAATGAAGAATGGGGAATTGAGAATTGAGAATGGGGTACGTCATTTCGAACCCCGTTAGGGGTGAGAAATCTCAAAGTCGAGATTCCTCGGGCTACGCCCTACTTCGCCTAACGGCTTGTGCCGTGCTTCGATAAACAATAGAAGCCTCGCACGGGGCGGAATGACGTACTGATGTGCCCCTACGTAGTTCGTCCCCTCGCTTCCCCTTTAGGGGAAGTACCTGCGTAGCAGGGGATAGGGTTCCAAAACCCCTCAGTCACGGCTATGCCGTGCCAGCTCCCCTACGAGGGGAGCCAAGGGACGCTCATGATACGCCCCGTCGGTCTCCTGCCCACCCCCCTACCCCCCCGATGGAGGGGGTGGCGCGCATGATAAGCGATATGGGGCCCCGTCTACGTCATTTCGAACCCCGTTAGGGGTGAGAAATCTCAAAGTCGAGATTCCTCGGGCTATGCCCTCGGAATGACGTGCTAATGGGCCTTGCCGCTTATCCGCAGTTTGTAAGTACGAAGTCCAGAAAAGCATGAAAAAAACCGCACTCCATGTGCGGTTTTTTATACATGGGTGCGGTTTTTTGCTATTCTCCTGTTCGGTTGAGCAGGTCGCAAGCGCGTACCAGCGCCCCCGATACGGGGAACGCCGCGAGCAGGACGCAGGCGATATATAGGATCTGCGGGAAGGTAAACGTGATCTCAGACCACCCCGTATACACGAAATTCCCGAGCACGGGGAAGGAGAGCACGATGATACAGACGCCCGCGGAGACCGCGTACACGGCAAAGCGGAGCAGGTTGAAGGGCTGCAGGATGCGGAAGAGCATCACGAGCCCGCCGAAGGTCAGCGCCAAAAGATACATCGCCCCGAGCGTGTCGCCCGAGAAGCCATAGGCTTCGGGAAGGTATAGCTGGGCGATATAGACCGCCATGATACACAGCGTCAGGGTGAAGGCGCCCGGGAAACTTCGGGATAGGACGTATGGGATAAATCGCCCTTTGACGCGTGCCGTATTGGGTTGGAAGATCGTGACGATCGCGGAGGGAAGGGCGGCCACGAACATCTCGAAGAGCAACATGTTGTTGGTCTTGAAGAAGTACTCCCTGCCGAGAAAGATGCAGATGCACGCGAGGATCGTGATGAAGAGCGTCTTCATGATGTAGAGGGAGGCCGAGGACTTGATGTTGTTGATGACCCGCCGCCCCTCATAGACGACGCCGGGAAGGCTCAAAAAGTTGTTGTCCATGAGGACAAGGTGGCTCACGTTGCGTGCGGCTTCGGCGCCCGAGGCGACCGAGATCGCGCAGTCTGCTTCCTTCAGGGCGAGGATATCGTTGACGCCGTCCCCCGTCATTGCGACGGTACTGCCCTGCTTTTTGAGGGTCTTCACGAGGATGGCCTTCTGTTCGGGCGTCACGCGGCCGAATACGGTATACTGCGAGGCGACGTTCTCCACTTCGAGATCGGTGAGGCCGTCGAGGGAGATGTATTTTCCCGCATCCTTCACGCCCACCCGCCGTGCGACTTCGGCTACGGTCACGGGGTTATCGCCCGAGATGATGCGGATATCCACGTCGTTTTCGCGGAACCACTTGATGGTCTCGATGGCGTCGGAACGGATGTTGTCGGCAAGGGTGATGATGGCGGCGGGGCGCAGGATCGCGGGGATCCGCTCCCCGTTGATGGAGTTGGGCGAATAGGCGACGACGAGCACGCGCAGCCCCGCCTGTGCATATTGTTTTACGATCTTCTCGATCTTGGGCGGCATGGGGCGGAGGACGAATTCGGGAGCCCCCATCACGAAGGTCCCGACGTCTTCAAACGTCACCGCGGAGAGTTTGCGCTTGGAAGAGAAGGGGATGGTCGCCGTCGGCGAGAGGGTGTTCCTGTGCCCGAAGCGGTTGTAGAGGGCGATGGAAGTCTGGTTGTTGTCGTCGAGGGCGGAGAGCATGCTTCCCATGATGTCGTCGAGCGAATAATCGACGAAGGTGTTGAGGATCATGCAATCGTTCACGGTCATGCGGCCGTCGGTGATCGTACCCGTCTTATCGAGGCAGAGCACGTTGACGCGTGCGAGCATCTCGAGGGAATTCATATCCTGCACGAGGGTACGCTTCTTGGCCAGCCGCCATGCCCCCATCGCCATCGCAAAGGACGTGAGGAGCAACAGCCCCGAGGGGATCATGCCGATGATGACGGCGCCCGTCGCCTGTATGGTCTTGGAGATGCGGCCGTAGGTATCGACGCCGCCCGCGGCGAGCATGGAGTCCGTGATCGCCTGCCAATTCCGCCAGAACATGAGCACGGAGACGACGATGATGAGCACGCCGATGACGCGGATGAAGAGGCGGATGGAGTTCATGATCTCGGATTTGGGCTTGGAATACTTCTTCGCCTTGGAGGTGAGGGAGTTGAGATACGTCGCACTGCCGACCTTCTCCACACGGACGCGGCAGGAACCGCTCGAGACGAAGGAACCCGCATAGAGGGTCTCCCCGACCTGCTTTTTGATGGGAACGGATTCCCCCGTGAGCAGGGATTCATTGACTTCGGCGTTGCCGTCTGCGAGGATGCAATCGGCGGGGATCTGCTGCCCCGCTTCGAGCAGGAGCACGTCGTCGAGGACGATCTCTTTTACGGGGATCTCCACCTTGATGCCGCTTCGGATCACCTTGGCCGTCGAGGAGATGAGCACGGAGAGCTTATCGATCTGGCGCTTGGCGAGGAGTTCTTGCAGGATGCCGATGAAGAGGTTGGCGGCGAAGATCGCCACGAAGAGGAACTGCGAGATCTCGGCGCCCGCATAGGCGAGGGCGACGGCGACGAGCACGCAGAGCAGGTTGAAGAAGGTGCAGATGTTGCCGAAGAAGATGCTCGCATACGACTTCGTATATTTTCGGTTGACGTCGTTGAAGAGGAACTGCGAAAATCTCGTCTCCACTTGGTCGGCGGTAAGGCCCGTATCGAGGGAGGGTGTGAAGCGCTCCACCTCGCTCGAGGAGGGGATGTTCTTGGCGCGTTTGAAGCGCTTCATGAGCTCTTTGCGCTCTTTGCGCGGGCTCTCCTTCTTGGGGGAATTGTTGGCGAGGACGCGGGAAGAAAAACTTTGCTCGGGCTGCGTTGCATCCGTCTGTGCCGTTTCGGGCTGTGCCGCGCTCGGCGTCTCATCCTGCATAGGTCTTTGCTGCGACAAAATCTTTCCTCCTTACGGTTTTTTCGTCTTTATTATAGCACGGTTTTCGGGAGAAGTCAAAGGAGAAGCCCAAAAAACGGGGGCAAGTTTCGGATTTTTTTGCGGGAACGGCGATTGAGGGGGCGTTGCGGCTTGCCTTTCTCGAGAAAATGCTGTATAATATAAGAAAAACGATACTCCGAGGTAGAAGATGATCGATATCGCACTGTTGCGTACGCAGCCCGAACTCGTGCGGGAAAACATCCGCAAAAAATTCCAGGAGCAAAAACTGCCCCTCGTCGATGAGGCCCTCGCCCTCGATGAAAAGCGCCGTGCGCTCCAGACGGAGGGGGACGCCCTCCGCGCTTCCCGAAATGCCCTCTCCAAGCAGATCGGGAGCCTCATGCGCGAGAAGAAGACGGAGGAGGCCGAAGCGGTCAAAAAGCAGGTCGCGCAAAACGCCGCCCGTCTTGCAGAGATCGAGGCGGAGACGCCCGAAGTCGAGGCCCGTCTCAAAGCCGTGATGATGCGCATCCCCAACATCATTTCCCCCGATACTCCCCTCGGAAAAGACGACAGCGAGAACGTCGAGCGGCAGCGCTTCCTCGCGCCCACGGCCTATGATTTCGAGGTGCCCTATCATCTCGATATCCTCCAAAAACTTGCGGGCATCGATATCGACAGCGCAAGGCGTACGAGCGGGCAGGGTTTCTACTACCTCACGGGGGATATCGCCCGCCTGCACTCCGCCGTGCTCGCCTACGCGCGGGATTTCATGATCGGGAAGGGTTTTACCTACTGCATCCCCCCGTTTATGATCCGTTCGGACGTCGTCTCGGGCGTGATGTCCTTCGAGGAGATGGACGGCATGATGTATAAGATCGAGGGGGAGGACTTGTACCTCATCGGCACGAGCGAACACTCCATGATCGGAAGATTCATGAATACAACCCTCGAGGAGAAGGACCTTCCCTTGACGCTCACGAGCTATTCGCCCTGCTTCCGCAAGGAGAAGGGGGCGCACGGCATCGAGGAGCGGGGCATCTACCGCATCCATCAATTCGAGAAGCAGGAGATGATCGTCATCTGTAAGCCCGAAGAGAGCGAGGCGTGGTACGAGAAGATGTGGCGCTACACGGTGGAGCTCTTCGTCTCGATGGGCATCCCCTGCCGCCAGCTCGAGTGCTGCTCGGGGGATCTCGCCGATCTCAAATACAGAAGTTGCGACGTCGAGGCTTGGTCGCCCCGCCAGAAGAAGTATTTCGAGGTGGGCTCCTGCTCCAACCTCACCGATGCACAGGCGAGAAGGCTGGGCATCCGCTATAAGAGCGAGGGGGGCAATAAATTCGCCCATACCCTCAACAATACGGTGGTCGCGCCGCCGCGCATGCTCATCGCGTTTGTCGAAAACCACCTGCACGCCGACGGGAGCGTGGATATTCCCGAAGTCTTACGTCCCTACATGGGAGGTTGCAAGGAGATCGTGCCCAAGCAGTGAAGTACGTCTTTTTTGACATCGAGTGCGCCTGCGTCTATCGGAACGTGGCAAAGATGTGCGCATTCGGATATGTCGTTACCGATGAAAAGTTCAACGTCCTCGCCCGCGAGGATATATTGCTCAACCCCAAGGGGAAGTTCCACCTCACGGGCCGCAAGGGCGGCGAGGGGCTTGTGCTTCCCTATGAATACGAGGACTTCAAGAAGTACCCCGTCTTTCCCGCCGAATACAGGCGGATCAAAGCCCTGCTCGAGGACGGCGACGCCATCGTCCTCGGCCATGCGACGATGAACGACGTCAACTATCTGAACCTCGAGACCAAGCGCTACAAGCTCCCTTCCTTCCGCTTCGAATTCCACGATACGCAGTTCTTCTGGATGAACACCGAGCACGATTTTTCGCGGCAGGTGGGGCTCGGCGTGATGGCCGAGGCGCTCTCCGTCGACTTCACGCCCCATCGGGCGGTCGACGACGCCTATGCCACCATGCGCGTCTGCGAGGCGCTCTGCAAGCGGGAGGGCGTCGATGTGCAGGGCCTCATCGCCCGCTATAAGATCCGCGGCGGGAAGATCGCAGACTATAGGATCGTGAAGGAGAACTCGGCCGGGCTCAAGCAGTACCTTGCCGACCGTGCGCGGGAGCGGGAAGAATACCACCGTGCGCACGAGGAATTCTATCGCTACGTCAATAAATATATGCACAGGCGCAAGAAGGGCGGCGCGCTCGAGGGCAAGGTGTTCTGCTTCGCCAAAGACGTCGAGATCGATGTACCGATGTCGGTCAAGCTCGTGGCCTCGATCTTCAATTCGGGAGGGAAATATACCTCCCATCCCTCCGATTGCAACGTGTATATCGCACGGAGCGAGGGGGGCATGCGCTATGAGAGCGCCATGCGGCAGGGCGCCGCGTTCATTCCGCTCGATACGCTCAAGGAGGAGCTTTCGTGAATTTGCCCGAAAAATTCATAGAACGCATGCAAAAAAGGCTGGGGGCGGACTTCCCCGCCTTTTTGGCATCTTACGAAAAACCGCCCGAAAAGGGGCTGCGCGTCAACACGGGCAAGCTCTCCGCGGAGGAGTTTGCCGCGCGTACGCCCTTCCCCCTCGGGGAGGGCGTGCCTTGGGAGCAGAATGCCTTCTACATCCGCGAAGAAAAACCGGGGGCCGATGTCTACCACTTTGCGGGGCTGTATTATCTGCAGGAGCCCTCTGCGATGGCGGTGGGCGAGCTTGCAAAGCGCTGCAGGAAGACGCGCGTCCTCGATCTCTGCGCCGCACCCGGCGGGAAGACTACCCAGATCGCGGCACAAATGGCGGGGGACGGAGTACTTCTTTCCAATGAAATCAACTATACGCGTGCGAAGATCCTGGCGCAGAACGTCGAGCGCATGGGCATCGCAAATTGTGCCGTGATGAGCGCTTCCCCCGATACCCTTGCCGCCCGTTTTCCCGCATATTTCGATCTTATCCTGCTCGACGCCCCCTGTTCGGGGGAGGGCATGTTCAAGAAGGAGGAGAACGCCATTCCCGAATGGAGCGAGGAAAACGTCGCCCGCTGCGCCGCAAGGCAGAGGGAGATCTTGGAGCACGCCGCAAGCATGCTCTCGGGCGGCGGAAGGATCATCTATTCCACCTGTACCTTCGCCGAGGAAGAGGACGAGCTGCAGATCGCCGGATTTCTACATAGGCACCCCGCCTTTTCCCTTCTCGAGGAGAAGAAGCTCTATCCCCATCTCGTCCGCGGCGAAGGGCACTACTGCGCCCTGCTCGAGAAGCAAAATGAGGATATGGGGTACAAAAAACCCTTCCCTGTGCTGCGGGATCCGCAGGCGGAGCGGGCGTTTTCCGCCTTTTGGGAGGCCTGCTTTTCTTCCCCCTTCGAAGGGGCCATCCATACCCTTGCAGACGGCAGGATGTACCGCGTCCCCATGGGCATGCCCGACCTTACGGGCGCGACGCTCCTTCGCCTCGGTGTGGAGCTCGGGGAATGGGACGGAAAATTTTTCAAACCCGCCCACGCCCTCGCCATGGCCTACGGGAAAGGGGCGAAGCGGAAAGTTTCGCTCTCCCGCGCGGCGGCGGAGAAGTATCTCCGCGGCGAGACGCTCGAAGGGGAACTTTCGGACGGCTGGTGCGTCGTCTGCGTGGAAGAATTTCCCCTCGGCTGGGGCAAATGCGTCCGCGGCGTCATCAAGAACCACCTCCCCAAAGCCCTCCGCAAGATCAGCTGAATTGCCTATCGCCTGCGCACCCCCTCCAATTTGGGGGTGCGTGGTCTATCTGCCGGGGAGATTTGCAGAGAGATATGGAAATCTGCAGGGGGAGACGGAAATTTGCAAGAGGGGGACGCAAATAATTTTACTTTTCGTAAAGATTGCGGTATAATGGTCGTGAGGTAACTTATGGCAAAGAAATACTACATCACCACACCCATCTATTATCCGAGCGGCAATTGGCACATCGGGCACTGCTATACGACGGTCATCTGCGACGCCCTCGCCCGTTTTCACAAGATGAAGGGAGAAGAGGTCTTCTTCCTCACCGGGACGGACGAACACGGCCAAAAGGTAGAAAAAGAGGCGGCGAAGCGGGGCATCACCCCCCGTGCGTTCATCGACCCCTTGGTCGCCGAGCTCAAGGATATGTGGCGGCTTCTCGATGTGGAGTACGATCGTTTCCTCCGCACGACCGATCCCGATCACGTCGCCTGTGTGCAGCACATCTATCAAAAACTCTATGAGAGCGGCGATATCTACAAGGCCGAGTACGAGGGGTACTACTGCACCCCGTGCGAAGCGTTCTGGACGGAGACCCAGCTCAAAGAGGGCAAGTGCCCCGACTGCGGAAGAGAGGTCACGCTGCAAAAAGAGGAGAGCTATTTCTTCCGTTTATCGAAGTACGCCCCCCGTCTTTTGCGGCTCTACGAGGAGAAGCCGGACTTCCTGCGTCCCCGTTCCCGCGTCAACGAGATGGTGAATAATTTCCTGAAAGCGGGGCTTTCCGATCTCTCCGTCTCCCGCACGACGGTGAAGTGGGGCATCCCCCTTCCCTTCGATCCCAAGCATACGGCTTACGTCTGGATCGACGCCCTCTCCAACTACGTCTCCGCCCTCGGCTACGGCACGAAGGACGACAGCCTGTATCGAAAATTCTATCCCGCAGATCTGCACATGGTGGGCAAGGAGATCGTGCGCTTCCACGCCATCATCTGGCCTGCCATTCTTATGGCGCTCGGCGAACCGCTTCCCGAACACATCTACGGGCATGGGTGGCTGCTCATCGGCGGTGAGAAGCTCTCCAAATCCAAGGAGAACGCCCGCCCCGAGCTCACCGATCCCTATGCCCTCGTCAAGCGGTACGGCGCCGATGCCGTAAGATACTATCTTCTCCGCGAGATCCCCTTCGGCAGCGACGGGGAATACACGACGGAGCGCTTCCTTCTGCGCATCAATGCGGATCTCTCCAACGACCTCGGCAACCTCGTCTCGCGGACGCAGGCGATGATCGTGCAAAACTTCGGCGCCCTTCCCCCCCGTGGTGCGGAAGAGGGCCCGGACGGAGATCTTATCGCGATGTGTGAAGGGCTCTATGCCCGTGTCGACGCCGCCATGGGCGCCCTGAATGCGCCCGACGCGCTTGCGGAGATCTTTGCCGTCATCGACCGTGCCAACAAATATATCGACGAAACGACGCCGTGGCTGCTCGCCAAGGACCCGCAAAAGCGGGCGCGTCTCGGCGCCGTGCTCTACAACCTCGCCGAGGCGGTGCGCATCTGCTGCGAACTGCTCCGCCCCTTCCTTCCCGCGGCGACGGAGAAGATCCTGAAAAGTTTCGGCTGCACCGCGCCGACGGAGCCCGTCTTCGGCGTAAGCAAAGAGGGGACCCCCGTCGAAAAACTTCCGCCCGTCTTCCCGCGGATCGACGTAAAGAAGGAACTTCTTGAGGTCGAAGCGCTCTGCAAAAACGCCCAAAAAGCCGTACCTGCCCCCGAAAAATCCACCCCTGCTCCCCAAAATGCGCCCGAAAAGAAGCCCGAGATCGCCTTTGAAGACTTCCAAAAACTCGAGCTGAAGGTGGGCGAAGTCGTCGCCTGCGAAAAGGTTAAAAAGAGCGAAAAACTGCTGCATGAGACGGTGAAGATCGGCGATGCGCTTCGTTCGGTCGTCTCGGGCATCGCAAAATACTACACCCCCGAGGAAATGGTGGGGAAGAAGGTCGTCGTCGTCACCAATTTGAAGCCCGTGAAGCTGTGCGGCGTCCTCTCGGAGGGCATGATCCTCTGCGCCGAAGACGGCGAGGGCAACCTCTCCCTTGTCTCGCCCGAGCGGCTCGTGGCGAGCGGAGCGACGGTACGATGATCGACGTCCACGCCCATTTTGCGGAGGAGGGGTACGAAATTCCCGCCGAATGGGAGAAGATCCAAAGCGTGGGGGTGCACACCGTGATCCTCGCCGCCGATACGCTCAAACACGCCCGCATGCATCTCGAGATCGCAAGATCGCTCCAAGGGTGCTATTTTACGGTGGGCGTCCATCCCGAATTTGCGGCCGAGCCCTTCGACGAGGCGGAATTTCTCTCGCTCGCAAGTGAGGAAAAGTGCGTCTCCGTCGGCGAGATCGGGCTGGACTTCCACTACGGGACCGACCAAAAAGCGGCACAACGTGCTTGTTTTCTTCGCCAGATCGCCCTTGCGGATGCGCTCGGCCTGCCCCTCGAGATCCATTCCCGCGACGCCTGCTCCGAGACGCTCGAACTGCTCCGCGCCTCCAAGCAGCTATTGCGGCACGGCTTCCTCATGCACTGCTACAGCTACGGCGCCGAAGTCCTCGAAGATTTTCTCGCGCTCGGTGGCTACGTCTCCTTCGGCGGGGTGGTGTGCTTCAAAAATGCGCGAAAGGCCTTAGAGAGCGCCCTCCGCTGCCCCATAGACCGCATCCTCACCGAGACGGACAGCCCCTACCTGTCCCCCTTCCGCGGGGAGAAGAACACGCCCGCGAATATCCCCCATATCGCAGCGCGGCTGGCGGCGCTCAAGGGCCTTTCCGTGGAGGAATTTACATCCGCCGTCCGCGAAAACGCCATGCGCCTCTTCCCCAAATTACAGCAAAAATGAAGGACACCTATACCTATAAAATCGGCGAAAGCCTGTATCTGAACCTCACCAACCGGTGCTCCAACCGCTGCACGTTCTGCGTACGCGGGAAGGAGACCTACGAGGGTTACGCGCTTTGGCTACGCGGCGGCGAACCGACGGCGGAAGAGGTGCTCTCCGAGATCGGAGACCCCAAGCGCTTCCGCGAGATCGTATTTTGCGGCTACGGGGAGCCTACCTACCGTCTCGACGCGCTTTGCAAGATTTCAGACGCCGTCCACGCACAGGGCGGGAAGACCCGCCTCAACACCAACGGCCACGGCAGCGCCATCTGCGGAAGGGACATCGTGCCCGACCTTGCGGGCAGGCTCGACGGCATCAACGTCTCGCTGAACATGCCCGACGCGCAGGGCTACAACGAAGTCTGCCGCTCGATCTATAAGGAAGAGGGGTTCTCCATTTTGCTCGATTTTGCAAGACGCGCCAAGGCGGCGGGGCTGAATGTGTGGTTTTCCGTCGTCGACTGCATCGGGGAAGAGAAGGTCGCCGCATGCCGAAAAGTTGCGGATGGGGTGGGAATTCCGCTGCGCGTCCGCCCGATGATCTCATGAGCGGCGAGGGGGAGATCCTGAAGCGGAACGGCTTCGGGTTCAAGAAGAAGTTCGGGCAGAATTTTCTCTCCGATCAAAACCTGCTCCGTGCGATCGCGGAGGATGCGGGCGTCGAAAAAACGACCACAGTCCTCGAGATCGGGGCGGGTGCGGGGGCGCTCACGCGCATCCTTGCGGGCTGTGCAAGGCGGGTCGTCGCCTATGAGATCGACCCCGACCTAAAGCCCGTGCTCGCCGAGACGCTGAGAGGGTGTGAGAATGCGGAAGTCGTCTTCCGCGATTTTATGCGGGAGGACCTTCCCGCCCTCGAAAAAGAGCTCAAAGAGTACGTCGTCGTCGCCAATCTTCCCTACTACATCACGACGCCCGTCGTCTTGCGCTTTCTCGAGGAAGCCGCGCTGTGCCGCGGCATCACCGTGATGGTGCAGGAGGAGGTCGCCGCCCGCTTTTCCGCCCGTGAGGGGACGCCCGAATACGGCGCCATCACCGCCGCGATCGCCCTCCGCGGGACGTGCGAGATCACGAGAAAAGTACCACGTACCCTCTTCTATCCCCGCCCCAACGTCGATTCGGCCGTCGTCCGCATCCGTTTTACGGGCGGCGTCGCGGTGCAGAGCGAGAAGATGTATCGCGCTGTCGTACGGGCGGCCTTCTCGAGCCGAAGGAAGACCCTCGAGAACAACCTCATGACGGCCTTTTTGTGGGACCGCGCCGCGGCGCATGCCCTCCTCGAGGAGGCGGGGTTTCCCGCAAACGTTCGGGGGGAAACGCTCTCCCCCGCCATGTTTGCCCGCCTTGCCGACCTCATCTCCGCGCGATCGTAGGCCGCTGCGGAAATTTTTCAAAATACATTTCCCGCCCGAAAATCCTTTGACATTCCCCGCAAAAGCGGCTATAATAGGGATAGAAAGGCGTTGAAACGGAAGAGACGCACCAATTCGCTCCCACAGAGAGAGGGCTCCTCGGCTGAAAGGTCCTTGCGGCGGCGGTGCGGTATTCCCCCGTGAGCCCCCGCCCCGAACAGAACTTTAAGGGAGGGCGTTCCCCGCGTAAAGGGAGAAATGAGGCTGCCGCTGTATGCGGCGCGAACGCAGGTGGTACCGCGCGGATGACCGCGCCCTGTCGGAGAAGACGGGGCGTTTTATTTTTTATAAGGAGCAGGTATGGAAGACGAAAACATCCAACTCGGGCCCGATCAGGGCGATATCGTTGCCGAGGCACAGCAGGAGGCGGAGCAGGCCTCCTCTTCCCGTGCCCTCTACGAGACTAAGATGAAATTCTTGGGGCGTACGGGCAAGATCACGGCGCTTCTCAAGGGGATGCGCGAGATCGCCGCGGAAAACCGTCCCGCCTTCGGGAAGAAGGTCAATGCGCTTCGGGAAAAGCTCGAGGAGCTCTTCGCGGCGCATGAGGCGCGTATGAAGGAGAAGGAGCTGAAAAGCAAGCTCGCGCGGGAGCAGATCGATGTGACGATGCCCGGGCGCAAGGCGAAGAAAGGGGGGCTGCATCCCATCACGCGGACGCGGCAGGAGCTCATCGATATCTTCGCGGGCATGGGCTTCGAAGTCTTCGAAGGGCCCGAGATCGAGAGCGAATACTACAACTTCACCGCCCTCAACACGCCCGCGGACCATCCTGCCCGCGACATGCAGGATACCTTCTACATCACGGAGGGCTTCCTTCTCCGCACCCAGACGAGCGCGGGGCAGATCCGCCTCATGGAGCAGAAGAAGCCGCCCATCAAGATGCTCTCCCCGGGGCGGGTCTTCCGTTCGGACGACGATGCCACCCATTCCCCGATGTTCCACCAGATGGAGGGGCTTGTGGTGGATAAAGGCATCACGCTGTGCGATCTTCAGGGCATGCTCGACGAATTCGCCCGCACGATGTTCTCCTCCTTGTCCAAGACCCGCCTTCGCCCCTCGTACTTCCCGTTTACGGAGCCCTCGGTGGAGGTGGACGTCTCCTGTGCCGCGTGCGGCGGAAAGGGGTGCCCCCTCTGTAAGGGAACGGGGTGGATTGAGGTCCTCGGCGCGGGCATGGTCAACAGGCGCGTGCTCGAGAACTGCGGCGTCGATCCCGACGTGTACACGGGCTTTGCCTTCGGCATGGGCATCGAGCGCATCGCCATGCTCAAATACGGCATCGGCCACATCCGTTCGTTCACCGAGAACGACGTGCGGTTTTTGGAACAGTTCAAGGATTGAGGTGAGAAGATGAAAGTTCCTTTTTCTTGGTTAAAAGAGTACGTCGATATCACCGTCTCCGCCGAAGAACTCGAGGAGAAGCTCTTCTCCTGCGGCTTCGAAGTGGAGGAGCTCATCTACCTCGGGAAGGACGTCGAGGGTGTCGTCACGGGGAAGATCGTAAGTTGCGAGAAGCATCCCGATGCAGACAGGCTCACCGTCTGCAAAGTGGATTGCGGGAATATGGGCGAAAAGCAGATCGTCACCGCGGCGACCAACGTGTTTGCGGGCGCGATCGTCCCCATCGCCCTCGACGGCGCCACCGTAAAGCATGAGGGCGGGGTGCAGAAGATCAAGACGGGCAAGCTCCGCGGCGTGACCTCTGAGGGTATGTTCTGTTCGGGCGAAGAGCTCGGCATCGGCGATGATTTCTATGAAGGCGCCGAAGTGGACGGCATCCTCATTCTGCAAAAGGATACCCCGCTCGGCGTGGATATCCGCCCGATCGTGGGCATCGACGACTATATCTTCGATATCGCCGTCACCGCCAACCGCCCCGATTGCCAGAGCGTACTCGGCATTGCCTACGAAGTCGCGGCGGTGCTCAAAGTCCCGCACGGGAGCTTCCTCCCGCCCTGCCCCTATGAAGCGGCGCCCTCGGACGTGAAGTTTACCGTAGAAGTGCAGGAGCCCGCGCTCTGCCCGCGGTACATCGGCAGCTATGTGAAAGACGTCGGGATCGGCAAGTCCCCCCAATGGCTCAGGCGGCGGCTTGCGCTCTGCGGGATGCGCTCGGTGAACAACATCGTCGATATCACGAATTATGTGCTCCTCGAAGTGGGGCAGCCCATGCACGCCTTCGACCGAAGATTTTTGCATGGGGATACCGTCGTCGTGCGGAGAGCGAAGGCGGGGGAGAAGATCACGACCCTCGACGAAAAGGAGTTCACGCTCACGCCCGAGAATCTTCTCATCTGCGACGCCGATCGCCCCGTCGCCCTCGCAGGGGTCATGGGCGGCCTCAACAGCGAGATCCGCGAAGATACGAGGGAGGTCTTCTTCGAGGCGGCGAGTTTTGCCCGCGACAGCGTGAGAAAGACTTCCCGTGCCCTCGGGCAGCGGAGCGACTCTTCCGCCCGATTTGAGAAGGGGGTGTACCCCGTCTTCCCGCACTTCGGTATGCTGCGTGCGCTTTCGCTCGTCGATGCGCTCGGCTGCGGAAAACCCACGAAGAATTGGTATCTTCCGCACTTTTGCACGCTTGAGGAGCCCCCGAGAAAGCAGATAAAGACTTCCTATTCGGCCATCGACGCCCTTCTCGGCATCCACGTGCCCAAGGAGGAAGTGAACGCCATTTTGGCGCGCCTCGGCTTCTTGATTGAAGACATGGGGTCGGATTTTGTTGCAATGGTGCCCCATTGGAGGGAGGATATCGACGGCTTCCCCGACCTCGCCGAAGAGGTCATCCGGATGTATGGCTACGAGCACATCACGCCCACCTTCCTCGAAAACGCCACCGTGACGCACGGCGGGCTCACCTCCGCGCAGAAGGAGGAGCTCCGCTTCAAAGAGGTGCTTGCGGGCGAGGGGTATTTCGAGGCCTACGGCTATTCCTTCTATTCGCCCAAGGACTTCGATCTTCTCCGTCTGCCGGAGGATGCGCCCGAGCGCCACGCCGTCACCGTGAAGAACCCCCTCGGCGAGGACCTCTCGGTGATGCGTACCATCTTGGCGCCTACGATGATCTGGAACGTCGTCCGCAACGTCCGCCGCGGCAACGAAGCGGGGCGGCTCTTCGAGCTTGCAAACGTCTATCTCGCCGAAGATCTGCCGCTTGTTTCCCTTCCCGAGGAGCGCAAGCACCTTTCGATCGGGCTGTGGGGCGAGGGGGACTTCTTCGACCTCAAGGGCGCCGTGGAGGCGATCGGCGAGGCCTTCGGGCTCAAATTTACCTATTGCCGCTGCGAGAAGCCCTTCCTGCACCCCGGAGCTGCGGCCGAAGTCCTGCTCGGCGAAAAGTCGGTCGGCTGGTTAGGCGAGCTGCACCCCGAGATCGCAGAGGCGCTTGCCCTCGAGCGCAAGGCCTTCTTCGCCGAACTCGATTACCCCACGCTCATGCGCAAGGCGCGCAAGGGGATCGTATACCGTCCCGTGCCCAAGTTCCCCGCCGTGGAGCGGGATCTCGCCGTCGTCGTCGAGGAAAAGGTCACCTGCGCCGAAGTGGAGGCGTGTATTCTCCGTGCCTGCAAGGCGGCGACGAAGGCAGAGCTCTTCGACGTCTATCGCGATGCACGGCTTGGGGCGGAGAAGAAGAGCATGGCCGTCCGCATCACGTTTACGCCCGACCCCGCGGCCGAGAAAGGGCTCTCGCCCGAGACCGTCGATGGGTTTTTCAAGAAGATCGTGGGGAGCCTTGAGCACACCCTCGGCGCCCACCTGCGGTAAAAGCAGACGGGGTACCTATATCGTTTATTTCGCGTGACGCCCCACATCGGAGAACAAAACACATAACCCTCCATTGGAGAACAGACCCCCTACCCCCTCCGCGGCTTATTTCAAGCGATACCCCCTCCATTGGAGGGGGGTAGGGGGGTGGGCAGAATACGACGAGGCCCCTCAGTACGTCATTCCGAACCCCCAAGGGGGGTGAGGAATCTCAAGGGTGAGATTTCTCACTACGTTCGAAATGACGTAGACGGGATACCTATATAGTTTATTTCAAGTGATACCCCCTCCATTGGAGGGGGGTAGGGGGGTGGGCAGAATACGACGAGGCTAATCATGAGCGCCCCTTGGCTCCCCTCGTAGGGGAGCTGTCGCGGCGTAAGACGCGGCTGAGGGGTTTTGGAAACCCCTTCCCCCGCGATGCGGTCCCCCTAAAAGGGGAAGCAAGGGGACGGACTTCGTAGGGGCTGATCCTGAGCGACCTCATACCGAACGTAGCGAGGCTTCTATTGTTTATCGAAGCACGGCACGAGCCGTTCGGCGAAGTAGCGTAGCGAGCGTATCTTCAAGATCCGCTCACTCCGCTACGCTACGTTCGGGATGAGGGTCGGACTGCGTACTTGCTTATCTGCCGCCCCACCCCCTTGATCCCCCTCCCACGGAGGGGGCATGCGGACTTCGTAGGGGCTTCGTCGTGCACCCGCCACGGCCAATCCCAAGCGATACCCCCTCCATCGGAGGGGGGTAGGGGGGTGGGCGGAATACGATGGGGCCCCTCAGTACGTCATTCCGAACCCCCAAGGGGGGTGAGGAATCTCGACCTTGAGATTTCTCACTACGTTCGAAATGACGTGGGCGCTGCGGTCGGGGCGAAATGACGTGCTCCATTCCCAAATCTCTACATAGCAAAAGGCCCTGTCCCTTGCAAAAGGGGCAGGGCCTTGGCCGTTTTTTCGGGTCAGACCCAGTCGCCGTAGTGCTTTTGGAGATTGGTGAGGTAGGGGTAGGGCGTGCCATTGAGCGCATCGTTGTAGGGATAGGCCTTGGCCGTGGGCGCTGTGGCCTTGACGTTCGCCTTTGCCTTCAAATACGATTCGTTCCGCGCCTTCCCTTTTTGATAGAACGAATATTTGTTCCCGTTCAAAGTCAGAGTCTGAGGCGTTGCGCCCTCCGTGATGATCACGCCCACGGAGTAGAGCGTAGCGCGGGTGGTATACCCGCTTGGCGTCTTTCCCGCAAAGAGGCCGATCCGCTCGGTGAAGGAACCGCGTACCGAGCAGGTCGAATAGCAGATGCCTTCAAAGCTCGCACCCTCATCTACGATCCCGACAAAGCCGCCGATATAGCCTTCATATTGCTTTCCGTCGATGATAGATGTTCCGCCGCCGCCCACGTTGATGCTATCCGTGCCGCTTTGCTCGGAATAGGAGGGGTACCCCCCGACGTTATCAAGCCCCTTCACTTGCGGCCATTTCTCGCTGTAATACGAGTTGTATTTCGTATAGCCGCCCGCGTAGCAGTCCTTTACGACGGTGCCGCTTGCCATCTCCCCGATGAAGCCGCCCGCCGTATGCCCGAAGATCTTCACCGCGGCAAAGCTGCCCGTGATCTTGCAGTTTTGGGCATACCCGATGAGGCCTCCGAGGACGACGGTATGATCGTTGCTGTTGACGGCCTTGTGGCGGTAATAGGGCTTGTAGGTCACAAAGGCGTTCTCTTCTTCCTTCGCCTCGGTGTAGATGCCGCAGTTCTCGACGGAGCCGCCCGTGATATGGCCGACGAGCCCGCCCATATAGTTGCCGAAGTCGTTTTCGCTCACAAACCCAACGGGGTTGACAATAAAGATATTTTTCAGATCCGTTCCCACGGATTTTGCGAAGAGCCCGATGCCGTCTTTGATCGCCTGTCTGCTCAAGAAGATGTTGCGGATGACGTGTTCATGCCCGTCGTAGAGCCCGTTGTAGGTGATCGCGGGGTAGATCCTGTCGTTATAATTTCCGCCGCCCGCAAGCCTCGTCTGTACGTACAGCAAAAAGTCGATATCGAAGAGCTGGTGGAAGTTTGCCGATTTCACGCCCGCGATGCCATGAACGCCACTTATCCCCGATTCCGTGTTGGTGTAGCAGTGCAGGTTGGAGAGGTGGCGGGCAGAGCGGATGACGACGTCGCCCTCCGCGGCCGTGTAGTGTGCCGTATCGGGAAGCTCTGCGCTCTCGGAAAGGGTGCCCTCCGCCCCCGTCTTGGCCTTGGGAATGTAGACGCCGCTCGCATCCGAACGGAGTGTGGGCGTATCTTCGAAGACGTCGCACGCGAAGTGGGGGTTGAAGTAGTAGGTCTTTGTCGTATACGGGTTCACATACGTCGTGCCGAAGATATCCGTGTAGACGATCTTGTAGACGAGCGTCGTATAATACGTTCGGATGGGCTGGTTGAGGGGATCTATCTTGCTGTCGTATTCCGTCCAGCTGCTCTTGATGGAGATATCGGGCTCTTTGATGACGAGCATGGAGCAGTTGACCTTCGTGCCGCGGAAGTCGACGTCTTGGAAGGTCTCCAATTCGAATTTATACGGTTTATCGCCGATGCTGACGTCCAAGCTGAGCGCGTCGTCGTTATCGGGCGTCGAGAGGACGAAGAGGGAGTAGCCGTCGTCGATCACGTAGGAGCGATCGTCCAATTCATCTTCGAAGGCGCTCGCACGGAGGGTGTTGGTCTTGAAGCGTTCGTAATCGGCGTAGATGCCATAGGTTTTGTCGTCGTACTGCTCATAGTAGACGAGATAGGCCTCGGTCTCTTCGAGCCAATCGCCGTAGTGCGGCACGTCTTTGCCGTCCTCTCGGATCATGCGGTAGGGGTACTTCTCGGAGAGGCCGTATCTATGCTCCGTCTCGGGCAGAAGTTTGTAGGGATTGGCCTCGCGGAGGTCGTCGAAATGCTGATAGCCGCCCCAAACGTAGAGCTCAAACGAGGTGATAGGCGTCCCGCCGTCCCGATATTCGAGCCCCATCTGGGAGACGTACTCGGCCGTGTGTTCCGTGTCGCCGCGGAAGGTGCCGTAGACCTCTATTTTATTTCCGTTCTTTACGGCTTCGATGATCGCCCGATCGTAGCGCACTGCGGCATAGCAATCTTCGGCGGAATGCGGCTTGCCCTGTGCGATGAGCCCGCCCGCGAGCGCCGTCTTTTCGCCTTTGGCGATGACGCCCGCGGCATAGCTCGTCTTGAGGGTCACGTGGGAAGTTGTTTCGTTCGCGATGCCGATGAGCCCGCCCGCCTTGGCGCCCGTAAGGTAGCCTGCGGCATAGCTGTTCTCGATCTCGACGGGATTTTCACACATTCCGATGAGCCCGCCGACCGTATCGCCGAACTCGTTGGTGCTCGCAAGGCTTCCATGGATCTTGAGCTCGCCGCGCCCGCCTTCTCCGCTCGTTCCGATGAGCCCGCCGACCGTCTCACCCACAAAGAGCCGTGCCGCGGCGCCTTCCGCCTTGGAGCTCTCTTCGGTCAGATAGACGCGGCAGCCCGCGATCGAAAGATCGTCCGCTTTTCCTACGAGCCCGCCCACGATCGGGGCGTGGATCTCGGCGTCTTTGAGGTAGATATTCTCGAGGCGAGTGCCGCTTTGCACGGTCTTGAAGAGCCCCGCGGCGCCCTCCTCTTTTTGGATCGAGAGGTGAACGATCTCATGCTTTTTCCCGTCGTAATGGGTGAGAGAAGAATTGACGATGGGGAGGAATTTTCGCACCCCATATGTATCTTTCCACGATCTTACGGGGTTTGTATCGTTGGACGGGGCGTCGAAATCGACGGAGGCGATCTGCTCTGCGGCGGTGATGAAGCTCACCCCCGAGACCGCGGGATCCAAATTCTGCAGATGCCGCCCGTAGGCGATCCTCGCCGTGCTCTTTTCGACCGAAGCGAACAAGCTGTTTTCGCCGTAATGGTACACATATTGGGGAAGATAGCCGTCCTCTTCCACGCAGACTTTCACCGTGAGGTCGAAGTCCTTGCCGGGCGTGACGATGGGCTCCCCGAAGGTGTCCTTCCAATCCCGAAGGCGCATCCCCTGCTTTTCGTAGTCTTTCCCCATAAAGGTATTGAAAAAGGTGGGGTACGCCCCTTCTTTCAGCGTATCGAGGACGAGGGTGGCGCAATACTTGCCCTTCCCGCCTTCATTCCTATAGTTGAGGGGAGCATCGGCGACGATCTCATGGTCTTTGCCTTCCGAAGTCAGGGTGACGGTGAGAAGGATGGGGGTCGTAAGCAAAATTTCCGTGTCTTCTTCCACGGAGACGGTGACATTGACGAGCAGCTCTTCGGCGTTGACGATCTCCACGGTGGGAAGCGGGGTCTGGCGGATCTCGGGGCGGAAGATCTGCGTGCCGCCGTAGTAGCCCACCATCACATGGTTGCGCAGGCGGTCGCTGCGCTCGGGCCGTGCCGTGTTGTAGGCCTGCGTCCTGTAGAGGAAGGGGTGGCTTTCCCAGAACCAAACGGCATACACGGCGCCCGTGTGCGGATCGATCTCCACGACGCAGTTTTGGGCCTTCAGTTCTGCATCGATCGAAAGGTTCGGCAGAAGTTTCTCGAGGCCGTTGCTCTTATCGATGGCGTAATATTCCCCGATGGCCGCCGTCTTCGTCTTGGCAAGGGGGACCTTGTCGGTCTCTTCGTCGAGCCCGAAAACGTCCATGAGGTCCTCGCCCGCATTCTTCATCGCCATGAGGTTGTTCTGTGCCGCCATGAAGATGCTGTGGGCGCTGTCGTCGAGCGAAGTGAGCTTCAGACTGCGGGAATACGAGATGACATTGGGGACCGCAAGCCCCAACAAAATGGAAATGATCGCAACGACGATAAGGGCCTCCATCAATGTGAAGCCCCGCGTGCGGTGTATGTGCCTATGCCTTATGCTATGTTTCATGGTCTCCTCCCTCCGCCTCATTGGATCCCGTTGAGCGCGGGGACCGTCATCTCGGTGGAGTAGAGGCTCCCGCCGCTGCCGTTTACGGTGATGGAGATTTTTACGGCATACTGCACTGCGACGGAAGCCGCCTCGTCCGCTTCGGCTTCCGCCCCTTCTTCGGGGGCGGCGGCGAGGTTCACCCGCTCGAGGGTCAGCTTCGAGACGGTCAGTGTGCCGTAATATTTTTCGGGGAGGAGGGCATAGGGCTCCTTCCCGTTGTTCTTTGCCACGATCTTTCCGCCTTCGGCCGCGAAATGCGTTCCCGCGCCGAAGTTCATGCTGTCGATCACGATCTTATCGCCGTCGCAGCGGATGTTCTGCCCATAGCGGATCTCATCGGCGATCGTCATGACGGCGGTGGAGGCCAGCGATTGGCACTTGCCGACTTCGATCATCTCGGCCTTGGTGCCGAGGATCGTCGCGGAGAGTGTGACGCAGGCAGAGGAGACGAGGGCAAGGATCGCGACGGCGATCAGCGTCTCCGCAAGCGTGAAGCCCGCTCGGAGCTTCTTCCAACGGTTTGGTTTCATAAGAATGCTCCTTGCGCTCACGGCGTAGTCGGTTTTGAATAGGTGACGACGGTGTCGTCGGAGAAGATCTCCACTTCGATCTCGCCCGGTCTTGCTTCGAAATCGTCTTGGATCTCGTATTGTACTTTGCCCTTTTGGGCCTCGCCCGTGTGGTTGCCGATCTCGGTCACCGATTGGTAGAGGTCGTCGTCCATCTTCCGCGCTGCGAGGTTGATCTTGCCCGAGGCCTCATACATCATCACGAGAAGAAAGGCCGAGAGGGCGATGATCATGATGCTGACGAGGAGCTCAATGAGCGTCTCGCCCCTGCGGGAGGAAAGTTTTCTGCGGATGCGTTTCATGCTGCCGTACCTCCCTGAAGAAGTTCGACGACGGCATGATCTGCGTCCCAGCGGAAGACTTTTTCATAGGTAGAGGTCGTCCCCCCCCCCCCCCCCGACATAGCCGATATGGCGTACGGTCATGCGCGTGCGGTAGTTGTTGCCCGCCGTCCCGCTGTGCCAAAGGGTGAAGACCATATTGGAGGTCTCGTTGTCGATCTCGAGCCGCACGTCCACTTTGCCGATCCGCTCGGAGAGGCCGCTATCCTCACCGTCGGGGAGAACGGTGAGCGAAAATTCGGTGACGTGTGCGGAAAAGGGACTTGCGACCGTTTGGGCGCCCGTCATATCCGAGAGCGCCTTTTCTTTGCAGTGTGCGGAGAGGGCGTCCATCTTGCCGAAGAGCGCGCTTCCGCGGTGTACGACTTCGATGCCGTCGTCTTCCCCGAATGCCATGGGGGCGGCGGGGTCGATCGTCACGGTGACGGCGTGCGGACGCAGCTCATCCTTCAGAAGACGGACGGCGGAGGCGACGGAGAGATAGCGCTGCTGGTCTTCCCGCGCATGGACGAAGCGCCCCGCGTTGGAGGCAGACATCGTGAGAACCGCCGTGCCCGTCAGCGCGACGAGCAAAAAGATGAGGAGTGCGATCAGGATAGAGACTCCCCGTTGTTGCCGCAATTTGTGCATCGGTCCTCCTTTGGATCTATGATTTGCTTTGCAAAAACGTTTCATTGCATTCCCATTGTACGGGAAAAACAATAGATTGTCAATCTCTTTTGGAAAAAATTTTTATTATTTCACCTTATTATCTTATATCTCCACTGCCCATTCAAGAAATTTGTGACGTAATTTGTCACATAATATTTAATTTTGAAAAAGTTCTTCAAAAATCTTCCACCCCCATCAAAAACGCAAGGCCTACCCCCTTCGGGGGGAGGCTCCGCCGTAGGCGGTGGTGGGGGAGGCAAGGAAGACGACGGGGCACATCATGAGCGACCTCATTCCGAGCCCCGTTAGGGGCGAGTGAATCTTAAGATCCGCTCACTCCGCTACGCTTCGTTCGGGATGAGGGACGGACTGCGTAGGAGCCTATTCCAAGCGATACCCCCTCCAATGGAGGGGGGTAGGGGGGTGGGCGGAATACGACGGAGCCCCTCAGTACGTCATTCCGAACCCCCAGGGGGGGTGAGGAATCTCAAGGGTGAGATTTCTCACTACGTTCGAAATGACGTGCGCGCGTATCACACGCGCCCCTTGGCTCCCCTCGTAGGGGAGCTGTCGCGGCGTGAGACGCGGCTGAGGGGTTTTGAAACCCCTTCCCCCGCGATGCGGGTACTTCCCCTAAAAGGGGAAGCAAGGGGATGGACTGCGTAGGGGCACATCAATACGTCATTCCGACGACCGTAGGGAGGAGGAATCTTGTTCTAATTACGTCATTCTGAGCTTGCCGCCCCGCGCGCATTTCTAATTCTCTAAGCGCGGCACGAGCCGTTAGGCGAAGTAAGAATCGCCTTAGTCTTAATTCTACTTGAGATTTCTCACTACGTTCGAAATGACGTGCTCCACTCCATTCCCTTTGCCCCCCATCCGTCACGGCCAATCCCAAGCGATACCCCCTCCATTGGAGGGGGGTAGGGGGGTGGGCGGGAAACGACGGGGTTCATTCAGAGCGCAAGGCCTACCCCCTTCGGGGGGAGGCTCCGCGTAGCGGTGGTGGGGGGCGGTGCTTCTAATCACGTCACCCTGAACGTAGTTGAAGGGTCGCCGCAGTCTTAATCTTATATATGAGCTACAATATGAGGCTAAGACTATTGCGATTCTTCGACTTCGCCCTAACGGGCTTCGCTCAGAATGACGTATTTCGAATGCCTGTTCGGATGCCATACCGAGATTTCTCCTCCCTATGGTCGTCGAAATGACGTACCACATTCTTCATTCTTCATTTTTCATTTTCCGAAGAATCTTGCCACGATCTCGGCGATCTTGCTGCGGTAGACGATATTCGCATGCCCGCCCGTAAAGCAGAGGGGAGGATAGACGACGCACCACCAATTATCCCCCTTGCCCGTGCCGAGTTCGAGGATGAGGGCGTCGTATACGCCTGCATCGAGGGTGACGCCGTCGTAAACACGGGTGGGGAACTCCTCTTTCTTGAGGCGCGCACGGGCTCCGTACGTATAGCCGTTTTGGCGAAGTACGCCCTCCGCAACGCCCTCGATATCGCTCAGCCTTGCGCCGATCGCATCGAGGGAAGCCTGCTTCGTCGCACAATTCGCAACGATGGGGGTGAGGTATTCGACGACGGCGTCGCGCACGCGAAGCTTCACCGATTGCGCGGCGGGGTCGTTGGAATCGGCACGGATATGTATGCGAAGATACGAAGAGGCCGCCTCGGTAGGCTTGGTGGCGCCCGCAAACAGGGAGATGCCGAAGGCAGTGAGAAGAAGTAAACTGATAATTGCGAATTTTTTCATGGGGAAATTATTGCCCCTCTCCCCCAATTTATACCTTTTTGCTTTGTTGGACTTCGTACCCTCGAACTGCGGATAAGCGGCGCAATACTGTGTCGAACTGCGCTTTCCTACTTCGCCCTTGGGGGCTCGTGCCGCGCTTAGAGAATTAGAAGTGCGCGCGGGGTGGTCGTGTACGACAAAGTACACTCCCGTCGGAAATGCTCGTTCTCCTTGTCTTGCTTGCTTCTCCGCAGTTTGACGGTTACTGTTGTTGCACAGGATGAGCGACCTCATCCCGAACGAAGCGTAGCGAAGTGAGCGGATCTTAAGATACACTCGCTACGCTCGGTATGAGGGTTGGACTTCGTATTGGCCTCGCGCGTACTCCCGATACGGTTCATCCCAAGCGCCACCCCCTCCAATGGAGGGGGGTATTGCTTGGGATAAACCGCGGAGGGGGTAGCGGACTTCGTATTTCCCTCACCCGCATGACGTATTCAGAATACCAAAAAAGCACCCGAGGAGGGTGCTGAAAGTATAAAAGTGATACATGGGGTAAGAAAAACGCGCACTCAGGCGGGCAAATCGATCTCAAATACGCCGTCTTCGATGAGGTAACACATCTCCTCGTGTTCGTTCACCCCGCTTTGGATCTGCTGCGGTGTGAGTTTGAGGTATTTGATCGTCGCATTGGCGAGCACGGTATGCGCTTCATTCATGATACAGCACTCCGCGGTGAGGAAGTTCCCCGTCTCTTTCACGATCTTCCCCTGCCCGATGAGCGGCTCCCCGTAGGGCACGGGTTTGCGGTACTTCGTCTCGAGCGAGAGCGTCACGCCGTAGGTGAATTCGCCGCCTTCCATCGCCCAGAGGGCACGTAGCCCCATTTCGTCGAGCATGGCGGTGATGAGCCCGCCGTGCACCCTGCCGGGATAGCTCTGATGCTCTTCGCGGAAGCGGAAGAGGGAGGCCACGCTACCGTCCTCCATGGAATAGAAGGGCGCACGGACGCCGAAGGTATTATCGAGCCCGCAGATCGCACACATCTTGCTGTTTCTTTGCTTACAAACGACTTTCATACGTATCCCCCCGAAGCGCTCTTGGCTTTTGCCGCCCGCGCTTGATTTCTATTATATCGAGCTCCCCGCGAAAAGTCAAGCTCCGCCGCATAGTTTTCTCGTCTTCTGCGCCATGAAGAAAGGCACCCCTTCGCGGGTGCCTTTCCATGCTGTGCCCCGTCATTTCGAGCGTAGCGAGAAATCTCAGAAGACGAGATTACTTCGCGTTATGAGCGGAAGCGCTTCAGAGAATCTTATTCGGAACGCTTGTGCCGACCTTAGTAGCACAAATAGAAGCCTCGGTCGGGGCGAACTCGTACGCGATTTCTTTCTGCTCGTCTTCTGCGCCATGAAGAAAGGCACCCCTTCGCGGGTGCCTTTCCATGGCGCGCCAAGTGGGACGTAAGTTGAACTAAACTTGCGCCCCATTTTTATTGTAAAAGACAGTGAGGGCATTTTCCCGCCCCGCTGTTTTCATTTCCAACGTAACTGCAAAAACAGCAACAGCCGCTTAAAGCATCTTTTGGTAGCTTAAAGATTCCTTCCGCCATAGATATTGACAAGCATATCGCTTTGTGCTATAATTCTACTAATCGTAGAGTTTTATTGTGTGGCGCACGGAAAACGGACAAGCCCACTCAAAAAGAAGTAGGTTTACTTTTTCGGCACAAAAAGCTATAATGAGCCTACACAGGAGGACATTTATGGGTATTTTTAGTAAAAAGCACAGTATCGGAAAAACGATTGCCGAGCTTCGCAAATCAAAAGGTTGGACGCAGGCGGAGCTTGCAGAAAAGTTGCAGGTCAGTGATAAAGCGGTCAGTAAATGGGAAAAGGATAACGGCGCGCCAAGCATTGAATTTTTCCCCGCGATTGCAGAACTTTTCGGTGTGAGTATCGATTACATCATGACGGGGAAAGAACCAGAAAGGGAAGTCATTACGATTTCCAAAGCCGAGCTTTGCGCCAAGAATGACAATCCAGCCATGCTCGACGGTATCGATATCAATCATAAAGACGAGCAAGGAAAGTCGCTTGTGGATTACATTCTGCAATATCAGAGTTTTAATGTCTTTGTAAAACTCTGCGAATCCCAAAAGGGAAGTATCGCCAAATTTCCAATTCTCGATGCAATTAAGCTATCGATTTTGACGAACCGCCTCGATTTACTGTGCGGAGCGGAATTTAGCCTCGGAAGAAGCTATTCTGCACGGTGGAAGTTTGAAACCGAAACACAACTTTTAATGCTTGCACCGCAAGCGATTGCGGAAAAATTCAACCGTGAAGGCGAGTATTCGGCAAAACTTTCCTGTCTTTTGACAGACGATATTTTTGAAACGATCGTCTGTGACAAGCGTATCAATGAAGATACTTTCGGTGTCCTTTTGGGGAAGCAACCCAACCGTCAATGTGTTTGGTATCATGTTTTTCCGTATTTGATTCATCAAAGTTATCTTCACAACAATGAAAAAATGTTACGCAGACTTTTGGCTCTCTCCGTAGAGAATAATCAATATGCCTATGATAATATGAAATTGGTGCGTGACAGATATAATGGCGAATTAAATTATGCCCCGAATTTCTTCTTTATGGCGGCGGGCGGTAACAAGGGGCATGGATTAGTCCGAATTTTGGAAGAAACCATTAAGCTCGCGCTTGAAAAAGGCGATTTCGCTCTTTTTAAGGAGTTCGACGATATTAACAGAGCGATTCAAGCATATTACGATTTTAAGCCGTATATTGCTTCGGAATATGAGATCCGCATGGCAAAATTAAAGGCGGACAAGTCGGTAACGCAGGATGAATTGACCATTCAATCTACCGTTCACGACGGGATCATCAACATTGACGAACTGCTTGCTACAAATAATTTGCAACTCATCAAGAAAGCGCTCGCAACGCATGATATCCATCCGATTGAGCCGCTTTGCAGAATGTTCCAAAATAAGCAATGGCGAGCGCTGTTTGAATATGCCGTAGATAGCAAAAACGATAGCCTTGCAAGAGCCGTTATGAAGTATGACGAACGCTTGATTGAAAAAGAAATTGCTTCCATTTATGTAAAATCCGCATATGGTGGATATCCTCATCCATTTGCCTCTTCTACAAATGATAAAAAGTTGATTTTGCGAAGCGCGACGCCGATTTATTCGTACACCAATACAGACTTTGTGAATATCGCATATATCATTGATTATTTTGCAAAGTATCGGCAACAGGTCATTTCCGATTGCTCCTTTGAAGAGGAAAAAATCAAAGCCGTCAACGAATTGACGCAAGAATATTTTGAATCCGAACTCAAAAAAGGCAACACGGAAATTGTCATCATCAAGCTGTGTGTTCGGTTGGAAGCGATCCTTCGTTCCTCGTACCATTACGAAGGCGACTTTTCGGAAATGCTCGATAAGTATTGCTCGCAACACGGACAAGAGGACGACGGTTGGGGATATAATCAAGAAGCCAAATTTGTAAAATATCTTCAAAAACTTCGGATGTGCCGCAACAGTATTGTCCACGCCGAAAAGAAGAAAGATATGCTTACCCTTGAAGAAATTCAATATTGTATCGATTATATCTGCAATCTGAAATAAGGAGAGAAAACTATGAATAAATATCAAGAATATCTCTTAAAGGGAAGTTTCAATCCATCTCGTTTTGCTTTTTTCAGTTGCTGTCCCTTGGGCGAAGAAAAAAGCGGCAACTTCTATGGAAAGTATGACGGGGAAACGGACACGTTCACGATTACGCAGGATAAGAATATCAACCTGGTAGAATATGCTCTATATATTGCAAAGAAAGAAGTCCCATTTGAGAAAGTTTTTGTTGAGAAAAACGGAGTATGGCAAGAAATCATTCCGGAAAATTATCAGTTTCCGAATTACCCCGTATTGTCTTACCGAATTATCGTTGATTTTAACGACAGAGCGGACAAAATTCGCTTCCACTTCAAAGGCGATTTAGCGGACGACTATATCTTGAAATTGCAATATGTCGAAGCCGATAAAGAAGCATACTATGCGGAACAGGCAAAAACAGCCCGTGAAAATCTTATTAAGGCTGCGGCAATCAAGCATTCAACGGGAAATGATTTGGTTAACATCTATTTTCAACCGTGTTGCGACGAATACGAACGGACGGAAATTTCTTTATACCATGACGGTCAAATGCTTGCGAAATACAAAGTCGAGGACGGCGCGTATTTCAAATCGATTGGCGGTCTTGCTTATGGAACCTATGAATATATTTTGAAGCAATTCGGAAAGAATGACAGGGTACTGTTTGAATCGGACAAAATCAAATTTTCTATTAGTGCGCCAAACTACGGCGGAAAGGGTGTGGTTTATTGGAATTGATTAAATCGTCTATGTGACAGGTGCTATTCATCATATAGAGCATATTGTGGTAGGAGGTGAAGCACATGAAAGCCATTTTTAAGGCTTTGATGTAGCGATATAAGGGTCCCGAGCGGCACCGCGGTTCACCTCCTCTTGCAATATATTTCACAGTATGGGCGGGTAGAAAAATTTCCCGCCTTTTTTATCCCCCAATTATCCCTACTTTATCCCTTGTTTATCCCCTGTGGCATTTAGGCGTGAGCTTGTCTATGACAAGCGCGCCGCTACGCGGCGCGGACAAGCTCACGCCTAAATGCCATTTTTGTTTTTTCGTTCCGCACGGACTTGATTTACCGTCGGTTTTATGGTATAGTTATGGCATATCTGC
>CANQET010000008.1 GCA_947595585.1 uncultured Clostridia bacterium | reverse complement strand
CAAGTGCCGCTTCGGCTTTCTCCCTCGCTCTACGCGGAACTCATGCGCTGGGCGGAGGAAGATTTCCGCTCGCTCAACGGGCAGATCGAGTATCTGCTCACGGAAGCGGTGCGGAAGCGGAAGGGCAAGAAAGGGGGCGATCGGGAGGACGATACGCCTACTTAAGCGCGTTTTATGAAGTATTATGCGTGGCATAATACTACTCATGTTGGCATAAATCTGCCTTTCAATGGCGTCTTTGGGCGCCACAGAGGGCTTTTTGGAAAGAACGTGCGCCTTCCCAAAGGGCAGGGCGCAGAGGAGAGATATGGACGGAATGGAACCGTTGATCGTTTCTTTGGTCTTTAGCGGCGTGATCTTCGTCGCGGTCGCGGTCGCGCTTGTTGTGCAGCTACGCTTCAGGCGGACGTATGTCTTTGCGGTCCACAGCCATGAGGCGGCCGTGAAGATCATGGCGACGGGGATGCTTTTGTATGTAGACGGCGTACTCGAGGAACAGCTCTCGGGGCGTTCTTTGCGTCGTGTGACGCTCCATGCGACCGTGGACGGCGAGGAGTTCAAGGCGCACGTGTCCGTCGGGAGCTTTTACCGTATCCGAATCGAGGCAACGCTCGGCGGCCGCGAGGTGGCCCTGACGCGCGTAGTCAAATAATTTTCCCGAAAGGGAGTGCGCAAAGACCTGCGGTTTGCAGGTCATGCGATGAGACAAGACGGAGAGACCAAACGGAGAGACCAAACGGAGAGACAGAATGGCAAAGCGCAAGGTAAAAAACATCTTTTCCTACGACGAGACGACTTCGCGAATGGGGCTTACGATCGACGGCGCGGAATTTGTCGTCCGCCGTGCAGACCCCGCGCTCGCGGCCAAGCTCGAGGCGATGGGGGCCGAGGCCGATTCCGCACAGAAGGCGGCCAATCTTCCGCTTGTGCTTCGCATCGTGGAGCTTATCTTCGCGCTCTTCGGCGCATCCTTTCTCGCCGGTGCGGTAGAGAGCCTTGCAGACGCCGAAGTTCCCTTTTCCGAGATGGTCAAAAACGGATTTTGGTATTTTATCGGCTTCGGGGCGGGGATGCTGATCGTTGCAGGGATCCTTTTTATTTTCAATATTATCCGGAAGCGGCGCGTGATGGCAAGCCCCGCGATCGCCGATCTCAACGACCGCTGTACGCGCCTCGAACGGGAGATCGCGGAAAACCTCTCCGTGCCCGATACCGCGATCGCGGCCGATCTCTTCGTCCCCGTGCGCGGAAAGTTCCATATGTCGGCCATTGCCAACAAGCCCGTGCGCTACTATACGGACCAAGACGCGCTGTGCATCGCGACGCTGGGGTACGTGGTGCGCATCCCGTATGAGCGCATCGAAGAGGTCGCATGCGTCAAACGCAGGATCGTATTCCACTTCTGGAACAAAGAAGTCCCCTGCGGCAAGGAGCCCTACAAGAAGTATAAGATCCGTGCCGCCGACGGCGGTCAATTTACCGTAAAACCCTATTACGCCGTCTCCGTACGGGGAAGCGAGCTCTTCGAGTTTCTCATCCCGCCCTACGAGTTCGAATGCATCGCGCCCCTTCTCGGAAGCAAAGGGGCAAACGTCATCGAACGGAAATAAGCGCTCTATCGGAAAACGCCGCGCCCGACAAACTTGTCGGGCGCGGCGCCGCTTTTATCAAAGCTTAAAGCCTGTTGGGATCTTCCTGTTTTATGAGCCGATAGCCCTTCTTGGGCTTTGCACGGAAGAGGTCGATCTTGTCGCCGAATTTCACGAATACGACGGAGAGCGCGATCGCGAGGACGGCGACGACGATGACGATGATCGCCCATGCATCGAGCGTCTCGGCCTTGATGCGTGACCAAAGCTCGTTGATGCGCTCGCTCTCATCTTTTTTGAAGTAATCCATCACGGCGCAGTGAGAGATGACGTCGGGCGTGGGGAATTGCGCATAGAGCTGGCGGCAGGTCGCCTGTTCGATGTCCGCAAGGATGGAGGCCTCGCCGCCGAAGAAGTAGGAAAGGTCGTATTCCATCGTATCTTCCGTGCCTTCTTCCTCGCCATAGAGATAGTCGGCGTAGCCGAGCATCTCCTGCTCCTCGCCCGAGATGACCGAGGTGTAGCCGATATAATAGCTGTTGCGCATGGCGTTTTGCGGCATAGAGAGGAAGTTGACGAAGGCCTCGGCGGCCTCCTTGGTGCCCCGTGCGGAGACGCCCTTCGGCATGACCCAACCGTCGAACCAGAGGTTGGTGCCCGCCTTGGGGACGTAGTAATTGAGCAGCATTGCCTCTTCCTCTTCGCCGTCCTCCGTCTCTCCGCTCTCGGCGAGGTCGAGGGCATAGACGGCGTCGCCGCTCCAAGCATAGTTGAGCCAGATCGTGCCCTTCACCATGTCTGATTTGCCCGTATCCGTCTCGAAACTGTGGATATTCTTCTTGATGTCGCGAAGAACCGGCTCGACTTCGGTGATTGTCTCGTCGTCGGTCGCGTTGAAGATCTCCGTGATGCTGCGGGTGTATTCTTCCTGCGTGATCGCGTTTGCGGAAAGTTCGTCGCGCAGCGCAAGAAGGTCGTCTTGATATCTCAGCCCGAGTCCTGCGAAATAGGTATCGCGTACGTTGTCTTTTGCCGTGATTTTGTTGCGGAAGGTGTTGTCCGTGAAGACCTTCCAGCCGAGCTCCTCGAGGAGACCTTCTACGTCTACGGGCTCTCCCTGCGCATCCTTCGCTTCGGGATTATAAACAAACCCCGTCGTGCCCCACATGTAGCCCGCCGCATAGTCCTTCCAGAGGATGGGATGGCCCGCTTCGTCGTTGCTGATCTCAAGCCCCGCATTGTTTTCGAACTTCTCGGCGATGAAGGGAGAGACGTTGCGCACATAGTAGTTCTCGGGAACTTCGGGGTCGAAGAAATTATAGCTTCCGTCGGGGTCGCCGTTCTCGTCGCGGCCGTCGTCGTACTTTTCGAGCCGCCCCTCCGCCGCGAGCTTCATGATCATGTAGTCCGAGGGGCAGAGAAGATCGTATTCGTTGCCGAGCTTGATCTCGTTGTACATATCTTCGTTGGTGCCGAAGGTGGAGTATTCGACGCGGATCTTCTGCCCGTGTGTGCGTTCATACCAGAGGCAGAAGTCGTCGAGCACTCGCGGCCCCTCGGGAGAGAGCTCCTTGCCCATCTCACGCGCGTACCATGCCTTGTAGGCGTCGTCGACGATATCCGATTCGATATGCACATGCTTGCCGTTCTCGAGGACGGGCTCTCCGTCTTCATCGAGCTCGTGCAGTTCGTCGTAAATGAAGGTGCCTTCGCCGCCTTCATCGATGTATTCTTCCCAATTATAGACGCGCAAGACGATCTCGCTTGCTTTCCCGCATCCGCCGAGCATGGAGACGGTGGGAAACAGGATAAGAGCGGCAAGCCCGATGCTGAAGATCCTGTGTTTCATCTGTCTTCCCTCCGTTTTTTCAGCCCAGAAAGGTTGGAGATAAGGACGAAGAGGACGATGACGACGAAGATGATCGTCGTGAGCGCCCAGAACGAGGAGAGGGTGACCGCCGTGTGCGCGTTGCCCTTGGTCGTCGCGTTGTAGACGTAGGTCGAGATGGTCTCGAATCCTGCAGGGCGGGTGTACATCGTCACGATATAATCGTCGAGCGAGAGGGTGACGGCGAGCATGAAGCCAGAGATGACGCCGGGGATGATCTGCGGCAACACGACTTTCATGATCGCCTTGAAGGGGCTTGCCCCGAGATCGAGCGCCGCCTCGTAGAGGGAGTTATCCATCTGCTTGAGCTTGGGCATGACCGAGAGCACGACAAAGGGCGTGCATATGACCATATGGCCGATCAGCAAGGTGAAATAGGAGGTCTTGAGCCCGATGAGCACGAAGGTGACGGCAAGCGCGAGCGCCGTGACGATCTCCGCATTGATGACGGGGATCTGCGAGACGCCGTGGATGACCGCCTTCATGCGTTTTTTGCAGTAGAACATACCGATCGCGCCCACCGTACCGAGCACCGTGGAGAGCACGGCGGCGAGGAAGGCGAGCAGGAAGGTATTCCCGATCATACCGAGCACCTTGCTGTCCGTAAAGAGGGCCCTGTAGTGGGTGAGCGAGAAGCCCTCGAACTTTCCGATCATGTTCGTCTTATCGAAACTGTAGATCGCAAGCAGCAAAATGGGGAGATAGAGGATGACGAGGACGAGCCCGATAAAGAATGCCTTGAGGCACTTGTTGCGCAGCGTATGTTTGTTCACAGCGAGGTCCCCCTTACATTTTCTTCGGACTTAAAGCCGCCCGAGAGCCAGGTGGAGAGGAACACGACGACGAGCAGCACGAGGGCGATCATCGACCCCATGTGCCAATCGTTGCCGAAATAATCGGAGATGAATTTCCCGATGATCGTGACTTTCGCATTCCCGAGCATGTCCGAGACGACGTAATTCGTCATCGAGGGCAGGAAGACCATCGTCACGCCGCTCATGATGCCGGGCATCGAGAGGGGAACGGTGACGCGGAAGAAGGTCGTAGCGGCGCTTGCCCCGAGGTCTGCGCTCGCCTCATAGAGCGAATTGTCGATCTTGAGCATCGTCGTGTAGAGGGGCAGGATCATGAAGGGCAAGAAGTCGTAGACCATGCCGAATACCGTCTTGAAGTAGTTCGCGCTCGCAAGCCAGCCCATCCCCTTCAGGGAGGCGAGCAGGTTGAAGAGCTCGCGGATGGCGTTCACGCGCAGCACGAAGTTGATCCACATGGGGAGCACGAAGAGCATCAGGATGATGAACTTCTTCTTCATCTTGCTCCTTGCGAGGATGTAGGCCACGGGATAGGCGATCAAAAGGCACAAGATCGTCGTGATGAGCGCAATGACGAGGGAATAGACGATCGTCGAGAGCTTCGTGGGATCCGAGAAAAACTTGATGAACGCCCCGAAAGAGGGGTGAAGATTCTCGTCCGTGAAGGCATAGAAGAAGATCACGAGCATGGGCAGGACCACGAAGAAGACGAGAAAGACGGCATAGGGGATGCACAGCGTCTTGCGGGAGAAACGGGGGAGCTTCATATCGATTTTTCCTCCGTATGCTTGAGAGAAAGTTTGATCTTCTCCTTGGGAATGATGACCGAGACGAGGTCGTTTTCATTCCAGAGATCTTCGGTGGAGAGCACGAAATCTTCCTCTTCCTCCTCGGTGCGGACGATCAGGCGGTAGTGGTCGCCCTTATAGATGATGGAGATGATGCGCCCCATCGTGCCGCCCGCCTCTTGGTCGTCGGAGATCTCGATATCGTTCAGGCCGACTTCGACGCGCACTTCGACATCGGTGAGGTCGATCTTCTCTCCCGTCGCCGTGATGAGGTAGTCCTCCTCGTCGATGTGGCTTCCGGGATAGAGCTGGGTGACGTCGCAATCGAACTCGCCCTCGGCGAACTTCACCGTGTTGCGCTTGGTGATGACGCCGTCGTATACGTTGGTCGTATAGGTGGGCTTCATGAGGTGGATCTCCTCGGCGGGGATGTTCATGCCGATCTCTTCGCCTTCCTCCCGCCGTGCGGTGCTCTGGATGACGACTTCGAACTTCCCGACCTGCACCGTGATCTCATAGTGGATGCCTTTGAAGACGACGGAGATGACCTTGCCGCGCAGCTTTCCCTCCTCGGGGGCGCACATGTGGATATCTTCGGGGCGGACGACGACGTCGACGAGCTCGTTTTTCTCGAAATCGTCGACGCATTCGAAGGTCTTCCCGCAGAAGCGCACGAGGCGGTCTCCTACGACGGTGCCGTTGAAGATGTTGCTCTCCCCGATGAAGTCGGCGACGAAGGTGTTCGCGGGTTCATTGTAGATGCCCGTGGGCGTGCCGATCTGCTGGACGACGCCGTCGGCCATGACGACGATGGTATCCGACATCGTGAGCGCCTCTTCCTGGTCGTGCGTCACATAGATGAAGGTGATGCCGAGGCGCTTGTGCATGGCCTTGAGTTCGAGCTGCATCTCCTTGCGCATCTTGAGGTCGAGGGCGCCGAGGGGCTCGTCGAGGAGCAGGATCTCGGGCTCGTTCACGATGGCACGGGCGATGGCGACGCGCTGCTGCTGGCCGCCCGAAAGGGTGGAGATGGAGCGCTTCTCGAAGCCCTCGAGGTCGACGAGCGCGAGCGCCTTTTTCACCTTTTCGGCGATCTCCTTCTTGGAGAGCCGCTCTTTTTTCGTATAGCGCTTGCCCTCGGCGTTTTCATAGGTATTTTGTACGCGCTTACACTTCAGGCCGAACGCGATGTTCTCAAACACGTTGAGGTGGGGGAAGAGCGCATACCGCTGGAACACCGTATTCACGGGGCGGCGGTTGGGGGGGAGAAGAGAGATATCTTCTCCGTTCAAGAGGATCTTCCCGCTCGTGGGAAGATCGAAACCCGCGATCATGCGGAGCGTCGTCGTCTTTCCGCAGCCCGAGGGACCGAGAAAGGTGATGAATTCGCCCTTGTTTACATAGAAGCTCACATGGTCGATGACGAGGTTGTCGTCGTAGTACTTGGTGACGTCCTGAAGCTCGATGATGTGCTCAGCCATACATTTCCTCCGCCTGTTTTACTTTATTCTCAGAAGTTGGGGGGCGTCGAGATCCAGAGGAACTTCGCCCGCTTTTTGCCTTTGTTTACGATGTAGTGCTCTTTATTTGCCGTAAAATAGAAGCTCTCGCCCTTCTTGGCGGGAGAGGATCTTCCCGCATGCACCACCGCGATCTTTCCCTCGAGCACATAGCCGAATTCTTCCCCCTCGTGGGGGAAGTCCGCCTGCGTGGAGGCGCCCGGTGCAAGTTCGACGAGCACGGGCTCCATCATGTTCTTCTGTGCGTTGGGGATGACCCACGAAAACAGCATCCCTTCGGATTGCTTCTCGATGTACTCCTCCTCGCCGAAGACGATCTTCTCCTCGCTCTCCTCGTGGAAGAAATCCGAGAGGTTGCTCCCGAGGGCGTTAAGCAGGTCGCACAGCGTGGCGATCGAGGGGCTCGTGAGGTCGTTTTCAAGTTGGGAAATATACCCTTTCGTCAGTTCGCAGCGATCTGCAAGCTCCTCCTGTGTGAGGTTCTTGCTCTGCCGCATATCTCTCAGTTTTGCGCCAAGCTCCATATTATCTCCGCTGCCGAAGTTTGGTATTTCTAAACTTTTGGTCATGTTTTGCGAGACTTTCGCAAAATTAAACCAAAAGTTTAATAAAAATAAACTTCAATGATTGCAGTATAGTACGAACGCAGCGCTTTGTCAACCGTTTCACGTATTTCTATAGAAAAAAATCCGCACATGATCGTGCGGAACAAAAAATGAGCTACATGCGCGCATACGCGCACAATATGACATATTATAACATGGAAAGAGGGTGCACTACGCAAAAAAGCGCCCCGAAATGCGGGACGCCGCGGATCTTACAGGCCAAAAGATCAGGAGGCGAGGGAGTTGAGCTTCTTCGCGAGCTTCGCCTTCTTGTTATCTGCGTTGTTCTTGTGGATGATCCCTTTCCCGGCAGCCGTATCGATCATGGAGACGGTCTCGGGATAGAGCTTCTCGGCAAGCGCCTTGTCGCCCGCGGCGACGGCTGCGAGGAACTTCTTGATCGTGGTCTTGAGTTCGGACTTCAACGACTTATTTTCCATCGTCTTCTTTTTGGTCACAAGAACGCGTTTTTTTGCGGATTTGATGTTGGGCACGGTATTTACTCCTTTGGTTGCTTCTTTCTTAACTACGTAATTTTAGCATAAATTTGCGGCGATGTAAACTGTTTTTCCCTACTATTATAGAAAAAATTTCCGAAAAAACAGAAAAAGAGGGGGGAATTGTATGGAAAAGGGGAATTTTACGGTCGGAGTGTTCGATAGCGGGCTGGGCGGGCTCTCCGTCCTTGCGGCGTGTATGCGGCGTCTGCCCGATGCGAAGTTCTGCTATTTGGGCGACAACGAACATGCGCCCTACGGCGCTTTGCCCGAACATGCGGTGCGCTCCCTCGTGCTGCGCGGCGTGAAGCGGCTCACCGAATACGGGGCGGATGCCGTCGTCCTCGCCTGCAACACGGCGACGGTCGTCTGCATCGAGGAGGTCCGCCGCACGTTTCAAGTCCCCGTCGTCGGTGTGGAACCCGCCGTAAAGCCCGCCGCTTTGCGCTACCTGCGGGTGCAGGTCCTCGCAACGCCTCTGACCGCACGAAGCGCCCGCCTTGCCCGCCTCATCTCCCGTTTCCCCGAGCGGGAGTTCATCGTGACGCCGCTTCCGCATCTTGCCGCCGCGATCGAGGAAGCGCTTCCCTACGGGAAGCGCGTAGATCTGCAAAAAGAACTGCCTCCCGCCCGCGGCGATTGCATCGTGCTTGGCTGCACGCACTACGCCCTTCTCCGCCGTGAGATCGCCGCATTTTACGGACAGGAGGTGTTCGACGGCGCAGAGGGGACGGCGGAGCGCCTCGCCGATGTGCTCGGAATGGGGAATGAAAACCATTTGAGAACACTTTGTAACCACGAACGACCCCGCGAAAATTTGTTTGGATATCACAAAAAACGTGTCGTATTCCTTGGAAATTCTGCAAAATTGAACGAAGTTACCTATTTTACGAACATTTGTTTTCAATAAGTTCGAAATTTTTTTCTGTTTTGCGAAAAAAAGTGGGCATTTGTGGTTGACAAGCCAAATCGGCCGTGCTATAATGGGGACAAGTTCAGATCGTGCGGTGCCCGAGAGCACCGAAGAGGGAGAAAGAAGATGCTCGGCGGAAGAGTCGATCACCAGATCGACGACAAGTTTCGGATCAGAATACCGAACGCTTTCCTTTCGGAATTTCCGAAGGGGGAGAAGTTGTATTTTGTCGAATACGCGCCCGGCTGCATCTCCATCATGCCCGAATCGGTCAAGAACCGCAGGATCGGCAGCGAAGAAGATTTCGATCCCGACGACGAAGAATTCATGGACGCTATGCGCGTGATCTTTGCCTCGGTCATGCCCGTAGAGCAAGACGCGCAGGGGCGCATCGTCATTCCCAAGCACTACCGCGAGATCGCGGGGCTCAAGAAGGACGTCGTCTCCGTGGGCTTCATGGATTTCGTCGAAGTCTGGGACCGCGACCGCTACGAAGTCAAGCGCACCTCTATGACCGTCAAGCAGGCGAATGCGGCGTATTACAAGAAGCGCCGTGCCGCCCTTGCGGCGAAGGCGGAGGAGAGCGCTCCCGCACAAGATGAGTGAGTACCACCGTCCGATCATGGTCGATGAGGTCCTCGCGGGGCTGAACATTCGCCGCGGCGGGGTCTACTTCGACGGGACATTGGGCGGATCGGGGCATTCGGGCGCCATCCTTGCCGCAGACCCTACGGTGCGGCTGATCGCGACGGATAAAGACGGCGATGCGATCGCCGAAGCCGAGCGGGCACTCGCGCCCTATGCGGGAAGATTTTCTCTCTTTCGGACGGACTTCAAATGCTATAGAGAGGTCCTGCAGGAAGCGGGGGTCACGCAGCTCGACGGGTTCCTCCTCGATTTGGGCCTGAGCTCGCATCAGGTCAATACGGAATCCCGCGGCTTTGGCTATAGGATGCAGCAGGCTCCGCTCGACATGCGCATGGATACACGCGCAAAACTCACGGCGGAGGAGGTCGTGAACACCTACTCCGAGGAGGCCCTTCGGCGCATCTTCCGCGAATACGGGGAAGAGACGTTTGCGGGGGCCGTCGCAAGAAATATCGTAAGAGCGCGGGAAAAACAGCGCATCGCAACGACGGGCGAGCTCGAACGGCTGACCGAAGCTGCGATCCCGCCGAAGTACCGCTCTCCCGCCTGTGCGCGGAAGGTGTTCCAAGCGATCAGGATCGAAGTCAACGGAGAGCTCGACGGGTTATACGAATGTATCCTCGGCCTAATGGGCATCCTCAAAAAGGGCGGCCGCGCTTGCATCCTCACCTTCCATTCGCTGGAGGATAGGATCGTAAAACAGGCATTCAAGGAGCTTGCATGCGGCTGTGAGTGCCCCAAGAGTTTTCCCGTCTGCGTGTGCGGAAAGCGGCAGCAGATCGAGATCCTCACGAAGAAGCCCATCGTGGCTTCGGAGCGGGAAAAAGAAGAAAATACGCGCAGCAAAAGCGCAAAACTCAGGATCGCGGAAAAAATCGAATGAATGCGCATCCGTGAGAATACATTTATAAGGAGAAAGGGTCATGGCGGAAGCTTTGTTAGAACGGGAAGTCACAATAGAAGAACAAGAGCATAAAAAACAGATCTCGGATAATTATCGCCGTCTGCTTGACCTCGCTTCTCCCACGGCGGAAGTCGAGGAGGCCGAAGCGCCCGTCGCCGGCAGCTATACGGCGGCGCCCGCGCCTGCTCCCGCGCCTGCATATGCGCCCAAGGAAGAGCGCCCCGCGCACTATACGATCGACCCCGGAATGGAGAACGTCGAGCGCATCGCCGAGCATAACCGCTATGCGATGTATACCGATACGCGTGCGGCGATGTATTGGGGCGCCCGTGAAGCGTCGGAGCCCGAGGCATCCTATTCCGCACCCATCGAGATGCAGCCCGTCATGGCGCCTACGGCCGAGTCGAGCGATGAAGACGCGCTTCCCACGCCCCGCACGATGGGCACCATCAATCATGCGCCCGCGCCTTCGGCGGAATACGTCGTCAACGAGAAAGTCGGCTTCTTCGCCGCGCTCTCGACGCGCACCAAACTCGTACTTTTCGCACTCATCTCCGCATTTATCGTGTCGCTCGTCATCATCTGCGTGAACAATGCGGTCCTCGGATCGCTCAACCGCGACATCGCCGCCAAGGAGAACCGCCTCGGTGAGATCGTCCGCAATACCCGCAGAGTGGAACAGCAGATCGAAGATATCACCGATCCCGATAACGTCGACCAATGGGCTTCCGATCACGGCCTCGTGACGGGAAACTGAAGTAGGGGGACAACAACATCAAAAAGACGGAATTTTCTTTCTCTGTCTTACAAAAGAGGTTATTGGCTGTGCTTGCAGCGATAACCTTTCTTTTTTGCATTTTTTTGGGCCGTTTCTTCTATATCCAGCTCATTTGGGAGGATGAACTGCACTACCGCGCCCTCGACCAATGGACGCGCGAGATCCCCGTACACGCGGGCCGCGGCCGTATCCTCGACCGCAACGGCGTGCTTCTCGCGGGGAATGTGGCGCAATACGGCATCTTTGCGCGTGCGAACGCCGTAGAGGACGCCGAATCGAGCGCCGAGCTCCTTTCTTCGCTCATCGGGCAGCCCTATGAAGACGTCCTCAAAAAACTGACCGACCGCACGCGCTCGGAGATCTCCATCGTCCGCCGCACCGAAAAGGAGACGGTGGAACAGCTCGCGGCGCATGAGATCAAGGGGGTATATTACGCCCGCAACGACGCCCGTTTCTATCCCTACGGAAGTCTCGCCGCGCAGGTGATCGGATTCACCGCCTTCGACCGCTCGGGGACGACGGGCTTGGAGCGTTTTTACAACGAATACCTCGCGGGGGAGAGCGGGGAGATCCTCTTCGAGACCGATCTCGTGGGCGTCGACCTCGAAGGCGCCGCGGCGGCCTATCTCCCCGCGACCGACGGGCTGGATCTCCGCCTCACGATCGATTCCCGCATCCAGGCGCTCGCCGAAGACGTGATGGCGCGTGCGCTCGAGGAGCATTCGGCAAAGGCGGCGCGTGCGATCGTCCTCGATCCCATGGATTTTTCGGTCCGTGCCATGGTAAATCTTCCCTCATATGACTTAAACGACGTCCCGCGCGACGATCTCGATACGCTCAACGCCCTCTCGCGGAACTGCCTCGTTTCGGATATCTATGAGCCGGGCTCGACCTTCAAGATCGTGACCGCGGCCGCCACCATCAACGAATATCTGAAGGGCAATCCCGATGCGATCCCGCCGAACCGCATCTTCTCGAGCGCAAGGACGCGCACGGTGGACGGGACGACGATCAAGTGCTGGAGCGACCACAAGAACGGCAAACACGCCAACCAGACCCTCGCCGAAGCGCTCAACAACAGCTGCAATCCCTGCTTCGTCGATATCGCACTCGCCCTCGGGAAGCAATGTTTCTATGATTACCTCTCCGCCTTCCGCTTCGGGCGGGCGACGGGGCTGGATTTCTCGGGGGAAGCCATCGGCATGCTCCTCCCCGGTTCGACCATCCGCGATTGCGACCTCGCGCGCATCGGCTTCGGGCAGACGATCGCCGTCACCCCGCTGCAGCTCGCCTGTGCGGCGGCCTCCGCCATCAACGGCGGAAACTACTATGCACCCCGCCTCGTCTCCGAGATTTGCTCCGCGGACGGCGCCGTACGTGAAAAGCTGAACGCTACGCTCGTCGGGCACACGGTGAGCCCCGAGGCTTCGGCCATGCTCTCGGGGATGCTCGAGGGGGTCGTCCGCGACGGGAGCGGAAAGAAGGCATACATCGAGGGATACCGCGTCGCGGGGAAGACGGGGACCGCCCAAAAGTACGAAAACGGTGCGATTGCACAGGGGAAATACGTCTCTTCCTTCCTCGGCTACTTTCCCGCCGACCGTCCCGCATACCTTGCGCTCGTCATCGTCGACGAACCGCAGGGGGGATATTACGGCTCGACCGTCGCCGCGCCGCTTGCAAAGGAGATCTTCGAAGGCATCATCAAAATCATGGACCTATCGCCGCGGGAGGCGTGATATGAAACTCAGCGAACTTGCTATGGAACTCACCAATGCCGAACTTGTCGGAGGAGACGCACAGATCCTTTCGCTGTGTACGGACAGCCGCGTCGCGGGAGAGGGGGATCTCTTCTTCTGTCTGAAGGGCACGGAGACCGATTCTCATCTGCTCGCCGCAGAGGCCGAAGCGCGGGGGGCGGCCGCAGTCGTATGCGAATATTCCCCCGAAGTGCAAATCCCGCGGCTCATCGTGCCCGATGCCCGTGCCGCCATGGCACAGATCTCGGCCGCTTTCTACGGCCATCCCGAGCGGAAGATGCGCCTTGTCGGCGTCACGGGGACCAACGGCAAGACGACGGTCTCCCACATGCTCTTCGAGATCCTCTCGGCAAACGGGGAATGCGCGGGGCTCATCGGAACGCTCGGCGCCCGCTTCTCGGGGACCGTCGTGCCGCCCGTCCTCACGACGCCCGACCCCGTCTCGCTCTTTTCCCTGCTCGCGGACATGCAGAAGAGCGGGGTGACGACGGTCGTGATGGAGGTCTCGGCGCATGCGCTCGCACTCCGTAAGACGGTGCCCATCTGCTACGAGATCGCGATCTTCACCAATTTTACGCAAGATCATCTCGACTTTTTCGGGGATATGCAGGCGTACGGCGACGCCAAGCGCCGTCTCTTCACCAAGGAGGCCTGCCGCTTCGCCGTGCTCAATGCGGACGACCCTTTCAGCCGCACGCTGCCCGAAGATCTTCCCGCCACGACTTACGGGCTGGATTCGCCCGCGGATTGCTTCGCCATGGTGGAGAGCGAAGAGATCACGGGCGCACGCTTTCTTCTGAACCTCGAAGACGATCTCGTCGAAGTCGATCTTCCCATGACGGGGCGGCACAACATCGCCAATGCGCTTGCGGCGGCGACGGCAGCAAGAAAGCTCGGGGCGGAGATGCGCGCGATTGCCGCGGGACTCGAACGGACGCGCGTCGAGGGAAGGTTGGAGCATATCGCGAGCTTCCGCGGGGCGGAGATCTTCGTGGACTTTGCCCACACGCCCGACGGCATCCAAAAGGCGCTTCTCTCCCTGCGGCCGTACTGCGAGGGGCGGCTCATCCTGCTCTTCGGCTGCGGAGGCAACCGCGACCGTGAAAAGCGGCCGCTTATGGGGGAGATCGCGGGCAAACTCGCCGATTTTATCGTGCTCACCTCGGATAATCCGCGCTACGAGGACCCCGCGGAGATCATCTCCGAGATCGAAGGGGGGCTCAAGGGCGTAACGCGCGAATATATCGCCATCGAAGAGCGGGAGAAGGCGACTGCGCTCGCGATCGGACTGCTCGGAAAGGGGGACGTCTTGCTCCTCGCGGGCAAGGGGGGAGAGACCGAACAGGAGATCATGGGAATAAAGTATTCCTATAACGACAAAGCTGTCGTAAAACGGATCTTGGAGAACAGATGATGCGTCGGCTCTTTGTCGTATTTCTCGTTGCGTTTGCGCTTTCCCTCGTCTTCTGCATGGCGGCGATCCCGCTGCTTCGCCGCCTCAAAGCGGGGCAGAACATCCTCTCCTATGTGAAGGAGCACAAAGATAAGAGCGGGACGCCTACGATGGGCGGGCTCGCCTTTCTGCCTGCGGCATGCATTGCCGCGGCGGCCTTTGCGCGCGGGGCGGACAAGCCCTTTTGGATCTCCCTCGCGGTGGGGCTTGGATATCTTCTCGTCGGCTTTCTCGACGACCTACTAAAGAAGCTCCGCGGCACTAATCTCGGGCTTCGCCCCTATCAGAAGATCTTCTTCCAGCTCGCGGTCGCCTTGATCGCGGGCGTTGCCTGTTGCACGCAGGGCTACACGCTGCTGCGTATCCCGTATACGCAGATCTCCTTCGATATCGGCTGGTGGATGTTCCCGCTCGGCCTCTTCGTCTTCCTGGCGACCGTCAACTCCGTCAACCTGACCGACGGGCTCGACGGCCTTGCGGGCTCGGTCTCGATGTGCTTCTTCTCGACGCTCGGCGCCCTCATCTTTTTGCAGGATGGGGGAAGTTCTTCGCTGCTTGCGATCGCACTTTCGGGGGCGCTTGCGGCCTATCTCATCTTCAATACGGCGCGGGCAAGCATCTTTATGGGCGATACGGGCTCGCTCTCCCTCGGGGGCTTTTCCGCAAGCCTTGCGCTCTTTTCGGGCAACGCCCTCATTCTTCCGCTTGCGGGGTTTGCTTTTGTACTTTCAAGCATATCCGTCATTCTTCAGGTAATATACTATAAAAAAACGGGCAAGCGGATCTTTCGGATGGCGCCCATCCACCACCATTTTCAGCAGAAGGGGTACGCGGAGAGCAAGATCTCCTATACCTATGCCGTGCTGACCGCGGTCGTGGGCGCAACGCTGATCCTGCCGCTCGTCTGATCCCCCGCGCGGGGGAAAAGGAGCAAGTATGTTATTTGAACGGCAGAATTTCCTCGTCGCGGGCTTGTCCCGTTCGGGGATCTCGGCGGCGGAGTACCTTGTCGCACGGCATGCGGGCGGCGTATATCTCTACGACGACCTCGACGACGAGAACGTCCGTGCGGCGAAGGCCAAACTCGCCGCGATCGGCTGTGTGCCCGTCGGCCCCAACGAGCTCGAAGAGAGGGCGGAGAAGTGCGATATCCTCGTCTTGAGCCCGGGGATCCCCGTCGATCACCCGCTTCCCGTCTCCTTCAAGCGGGCGGGCAAGCGTATCGTGGGGGAGAGCGAACTCGGGGCGCTCGCACTGCGCTGTCCCATCGTCGCCGTCACGGGGACCAACGGCAAGACGACGACCGTCTCCATGCTCGAGGGCATCTTCAAGGCAGGCGGCAAGAATGCGGTCGCGTGCGGGAATGTGGGGAGGCCCATTACTTCCTGCATCGAGGAGCTCGGGGAGGACGGGATCGCCGTCGCGGAGATCTCTTCCTTCCAACTCGAGACGCTCTACTCCCTCCGTCCGCATGTAGCCGTCGTCCTCAACGTGACCGAAGATCATCTCAACCGCCATTATACCTTCGATAACTACGTATTTCTCAAGGCGAGGATCCTCAAAAACAGCGCGGAAAGCGAATATGCCGTGCTGAACTTCGATGATCCCGTCGTGCGGGCGTTCGCCGAGAAGACCAAGGCCAAGGCGGTGTGGTTCTCCATGAAGGAGAAGGTCGCGGGCGGCTACATGGCAGACGGGTATTTCTGCTTCTGCGGTGAGAGAGTGTGCGCGGAGAGCGAACTCAGCCTCGAGGGGGACCATAACCGCATGAACGCCCTCGCCGCGATCTGCGCCGCCAAGCTGTTCGGCATAGAGAACGGGGCGATCGCTACGGCCCTCAAGAATTTCCGCGGCGTGAAGCACCGCCTCCAGAACGTGGGGACGCTCGGCGGCGTCACCTTCCTCGACGACTCCAAGGCGACCAACGTCGATTCGGCGGTCAAGGCGATCGGCAGCGTGAAGGGGGAGACCGTCATCCTGCTCGGCGGCAAGGATAAGGGCTATTCCTATGAGCCGCTCTTCGATGCGATCAAGGATTCGGGCGTCGTCCATGCCGTCATCTACGGGGAAAACGCCTTTCGCATCCTGAATGCGGCCTTAAAGCGCGGATTTTTGAACGTCACGCTCTGCCGCCCCTTCGATCTGGCGGTGCGCGTCGCCTATCTTACGGCACGGCCCGGGCAAAACGTGCTGCTCTCTCCCGCCTCGGCGAGCTTCGATGCCTTCCGCAGCTATGAAGAGCGGGGGGACCGCTTCATCGAGATGCTCGGCATCCTGCGCGCGGAGAGCGAGCGCACGGAATCCGCGCCGCAGACGGCGGGAGGAGAGCTTGAAAGCGAGTAAAGCGCACGAAAGGGGGGACCTCGTCTTCCTCATCGCCGTCGTCTTGCTCGCCGCATACGGCGTCGTCGCGGTCTACTCCGCAAGCTATTACAATGCCGAGGTGCAGTACGGCGACAGCGCCTTCTACTTCAAGAAACAGCTTTTGGGCTTCGTGCTCGGGCTGGCGGCGATGCTCGGGCTCTCCTTTCTCGACTACAGGAAACTCCGAAATCTCGGCCTTCCCGCCCTCATCCTTTCCCTCGTCCTGCTCGCGCTCGTCTTCGTCCCGGGGCTCGGGAAGAGCAACTACGGCGCAACGCGCTGGATCGGCTTCGGCGGGTTTACCGTCCAGCCCTCGGAGATCGCAAAACTCGGCTTTGTGCTCTTCACGGCGGGATATTTCGCGAAGGACCCCGCGCGGCTTCGCACCTTTCGGGGCATCTTGCCCGTACTCGGGGCGGGGATCGCGATGTGCGTGCTCATCATGCTCGAGCCCAATATGTCGGTCACGATGTGCGTGGGGGCGATCATGGTGGGGATGCTCTTCCTCGGCGGCATCAAGAAGCGGACGCTCGCCCTTCTCCTCGTGCCCGCCCTGCTTCTCGTGCCCGTCCTCATCGCGATGGAGCCCTACCGACTGCAGCGGCTCTCGGCATTCGTCGATCCGTGGGCTTCGCCGCAAGAGGAGGGGTACCAGCTCATCCAATCCCTCTACGCCCTCGCAAACGGGGGATTCTTCGGGACGGGGCTCTTTCATTCGCGGCAGAAGTTCCGCTTTCTGCCCTTTGCGGAGAGCGACTTCATCCTCGCCGTCATCGCGGAGGAGACGGGCTTTTTCGGCGTCCTCGTGCTGTTTTGTGCGATCGGCGTCGTCGTCTGGCGGGGCATGCGCATCGCCAACCGCTGCGAAGACCTCTTCGGCTACATGCTCTCCGCGGGCATCACGCTCGCATTTGCCGTGCAGAGTGCGCTCAATGCGCTCGTCGTCTCGGGATGTATCCCGCCGACGGGCCTGCCGCTCCCGCTCATCTCGGCGGGCAATACTTCGCTCATCGTCACGATGGCGGGCATGGGGCTCGTCTTGGGCGTCTCAAGGCACACGGGCGGGCACAAAAAACATAAGATATACAAATAGCGCAGAGTCTCCCGCGGAGCGCTCTGCGCATTTTTGAAATACGAGAGGAGTTACATATGGACAAATTCATCATCGAGGGAGGGGAGCGGCTCTATGGAAGCGTCGCCGTGCAGTCGGCGAAGAATTCCGTCTTGCCGCTTCTCGCCGCCTCGATCCTTACGGAAGAGCGCGTCACCCTCAAAAACGTACCGCGTATCACCGACGTCGCCTGCATGGGGCAGATCTTATGCGAACTCGGGGCGGAAGTGCGGTTTGCGGGCGAGGATATCTCCATCGAGAGCGCACATGCGAGCAATCACCGCATCTCTTCTTCGCTCACGAAGGAACTTCGCTCCTCGGTCTTTATGCTCGGCGCGCTCCTATCCCGCTTCGGCAGGGCGGTCTGCGCCTATCCCGGGGGATGCGATATCGGGCTTCGTCCCATCGATCTGCACCTCAATGCCTTAAAACGGTTGGGCGTGGAGATCGTCGAGCGGGACGGCATGATCTTCTGCACCTGCGAAAAGCTGCGCGGCGCCGAACTCGTGCTCGACTTTCCGAGCGTCGGCGCGACCGAAAACATCCTGCTCGCGGCGGTCACGGCAAACGGGAAGACGGTGATCGAGGGGGCGGCGAAGGAACCCGAGATCGTCGATCTGCAGAACTTCCTCAACGCCATGGGCGCCGACGTCCGCGGCGCAGGGACGGATGTCATCGAGATCGCGGGGGTAAAGGCGTTGCACGGCACCGAATATACGCCCATCCGCGACCGCATCGAAGCGGGGAGTTTCCTCATCGGATGCGCCATTTGCGGCGGCGAACTCGAGGTTTCGGGCGTCCGCGCGGAGATGATCGGATTACTTTTACATAAATTGCGCGAAAACGGTTGCAAAATCCATACAAAAAATGATAAAATAAGAATTGTCAGTGAGGGGCGCCTGAAAGCCAACCGCAGGATCGAGACGCTGCCCTTCCCGGGCTTCCCCACCGACCTGCAGGCACAGGCGGTCGCGCTCAACTCCACCTGCGAGGGCGGGGCGCTCATCGTCGAAAACCTCTTCGAGACGAGATATAAATACGTCCCCGAGCTCATGAAGATGGGGGCGGATATCGAAGTGAAGGGGAGGACCGCCTTCGTGCGCGGCGTGAAGCGCCTGCACGGGGCGCGCGTGACTTGCGGAGATCTTCGCGGCGGCGCGGCGCTCGTGCTCGCGGCGCTCGGCGCGGAGGGGACGAGCGAAGTGCTCGACCTTTCCCACGTCGACAGGGGCTATGCCCGTCTGGAAGAAAAACTGCAAAAGCTCGGGGCGAAGATCCGGCGCGTGCGCATGTGATCGGCCCCAAAGGAGATACCCATGAAAACGAGAGTGCTGATTTCCACCGTTGCCGCGATCCTGTTGCTCTTTGCCGCGATCGTGGCGGGGCTCAACGCGATCTTTACGGTGACGCACGTCCGTGCCGACTTCAACGCCGTCTCCGAAGAGGGGATGGAAGAGGCCCATGCGCTGCGTGAAAAGCTCGATGCCTTCCTCGGGAAGAGCTCGGCATTCCTCGATCTCGACGACATCCGTGAAGTCGTCGAGGAATATCCCGGCTTCCGCCTCGATTCCATCGAGAAAAAATATCCGACGACCGTCTGCCTCACCGTCTCCGAGCGCAACGAGATGTATGCTTTCGCCCGCGAAAACGGCGGCTACGCGATCGTCGACGACGAGGGGAACTACCTCTACGATAAGCCCGAAAACGTCAACCGCGTGGCGGGGGAAAACATCCTGCTCGAAGACTTTTCCTTCACGACCGAGGGCGGCATTGCGGGCGAATATTTCCCCGAAGTCCTCGCCGTCTCGGGGGCGATGAAGGCGGCGCTCGGGGCCTTCCGTGCCAACGTCGTCTATATCCGTCTCGTGCAAAATACGGCCAACCCGCGCTACGATTATTTCCGCATCGGGATGCGGGAGGGGGTCATCCTCGATATCCTCAATCCCGCCGACCGCCCCGCCGAAAAGACGGCGCTTGCCCTCGAGCGGTATCTTGCCCTTTCCGATGAAGACCGCATCTTCGGATTCATCACCGTCGTGGATAGCCCCGAGACGGGAGAGATCCTTCCGCCCGATTATTCCCGGGAAAGCAGTCTGAGCTGAGTCTTTTTGGGAAAAAGCACCCCACGGGGTGCTTTTTTTCGTTTCTCCTACAAAAATTTATTTCATTTCCTTGACAGCCGTGATGCGTTTTTGCTATAATGAGGTACACATACGCGCAATGCGCGGCAAAAGAGGAATGCCAATGGGACGCAAAAGCGTAACGGTGCTCGACGTCCGTTCTTCCGAGGTCTCCGTGATCGTCGGCGAGAGAGGGGTCAACCACACGATCGTATTCAACGCAAGCCACACCGAGTCTTACGACGGGTTCGACGACGGCGGCGTACTTTTCGACGCCGCAAAATTCGGGGAAGCGATCGATCGGTGTATCGATTCCGTCCAACGGATGACGAACGAACGCATCAAGAAGCTCTATATCGGGGTGCCGGGATATTATGCGCTTGCCCTGCCCGTGGGGCAGAGGACAAGTTTTCCGAAGCGGCGCAAGATCTCCGAACGGGAGATCGACGAACTCTTCAAGCGCGGGCAGAACGCCGTCGAAGGGTATCGCTTCGTCCGTGCTTCGAGCATGATCTACATTACGGCCGATAAGCGCAGAACGGTGGATCCTCTCGGCCTTGCGACGACCTCGCTTGATGCCCAGCTTTCCTACAACTACTGCAAAGAGGCGTTCGCGGCCATGCTCGAACCCGTCCTCGCGAAGTATAAGCTCGATGTCTGCTATCTTCCCACACAGCTCGCGATGGCGACCTATCTCATCCCGAGCGAAACACGCGACGAGCATGCGATCCTGCTCGATTCCGATTTCTTGACGTCGACCATCGGCGTCGTCCTCGGGGGCGGGATCATGGATCAGGAGAGCTATTGGACGGGTACGGCACAGATCGCTCTTTCTCTCTCCGATGCCTTCGGGGTCCCGTTCGGTCTCGCAAAGAGCTTGCTTTCAAGGGCAAACCTCTATGCCAAAGAGGGCAGCGATACGCGGGAATACCTCTACCGCGGGACGGCCTACGAGATCGCGACGAAGGACCTCAACGAGGCCATCCGCAGCGGGCTCGACGACCTCTGCGAGAGCATCGGGACCTTCCTCGAATACGATTCGGGCAAGGAGCTCGATTGCAAGCCGCTCTACATCACGGGGGAAGGCGTTCCCCAGATCCGCGGCGCGACCGAGCACATCGCAAGGCGGCTCAACCGCACCTGCGAGATCGTTGCGCCCAATCTTCCTTACTACAATAAGCCCGCGATGAGTTCGCGGATCTCGCTCGTCGACATGGCCTGCGAGGATCGGGAAAAAGACGGATTCTTCCGCCATATCTTCAACTGACACATCTTCAATCGATCGGAGGATTTTATGTATAACGACGAAAACGAAAGCCGCTATTCCGGCGACTACTTCAAACACGATCACTTTACCGAGGGCGGAGAGGAGACCGCACAGCCCGAAGCGGCGGAAGCCGAGACCGATAGATCGGTGACCGCGGGCATCCCAAAGATCCGCGTCATCGGCGTGGGCGGCGCGGGCAACAATGCCGTCAACAGCATGATCGAAGCGCACATCGGCACCGCGGAATATATCGCGGTGAATACCGATGCCCAGATCCTGTATCGCAATCTTGCGCCCAAAAAGATCCAGATCGGTATCAAACGGACCAAGGGCCTCGGCGCGGGCGCAGATCCCGAAGTGGGTCGCGAAGCCGCCGAAGAGAGCAAGGATGCGCTCATGCGTGCCATCGAGGGGACCGACCTGCTCTTCATCGCCGCCGGTATGGGCGGGGGGACGGGCACGGGCGCCGCGCCTGTCATCGCAAAGCTCGCGAAGGATAAGAATATCCTCACGGTCGCCATCGTCACCGAGCCCTTTGCCTTTGAGGGCAGGAAGAAGATGGATTGTGCCCTCAAGGGGATCGCGAACCTGCGCCGCTATGTCGATACGCTCATCGTCATTCCCAATCAGAAGATCCTCACGGTCGTCGACCGCGATATGCCTGCGAAAGAGGCGTTTGCCATCGCCGACAGCGTGCTTCGGCAGGGCATCCGCGGGATCGCCGATCTCATCGTGACACCCGGTCTCATCAACTGCGACTTTGCCGACGTCTGCACCATTTTGCGCGGGAAGGGCCTCGCACACATGGGCGTCGGCGTCGCAAAGGGGAAGGACCGCATCCGCGAAGCGCTCCGCTTTGCCGTGCACAGTCCGCTCCTCGATACGACCATTCAGGGCGCACACGGGATCATCGTCAACATCGTCGGCGGTAACGACCTCTCGCTCGCCGAGATCAACGATGCCATGGATTCGCTCTATAAAGTCGTCGATTACAACGCTACGATCATCCACGGCGTGTGCATCGACCCCCGTATCCGCGAGGAGATCGAGATCACCGTGATCGCGACGGGCTTCGACGACGCAACACAGCCCGAAGTGCCCGAGAAAGAGGCAAAACCCGTCAAAAACGAACAGATTTTCCCCGCGGCAGGCTATCCCCGCGAGCAGGCGCCCTATCCCGCAAGCCCGTATGCGGCCTATCCGCAGACGCCTTACACCGCGCCCGCACCGCAGGCTCCGCAGGCTCCGCTTTACGGCATGCCTCATCCGCAGCAGCCCATGCAGCCCCAGCAGCCCGCAGCGCCGATGTATCACGATCCGCGCTACGCTCAGCCTGCACCGCAGGCGCCGCAACAGCCCATGCAACCTCAGCAGCCCGCTGCGCCCGTCTATCCCGATCCGCGTGCCCAACAGCCGCCCGTGCGGGATCCCGCCGCACCTGCGCCCGCGCCCGATGAGGGGTATGGCGACGAAGGCAGCGACGACGAGCCGCTCTTTGTCCGCGTGATGCGCCGTAAAAAGAAGCAATAAGTTCATTTTATCGGCGTGCGATTGTCACGCCGATATCGCTTTTACCGGAGAGAGCCATGCAATATCTTACCATCGACGGGATCCACGATGCCCTGCTCGGTCTCCTTGTGGAGTTCGACCGCATCTGCAGGGAAAACGGACTGCGCTATTCGCTCGCCTACGGGACTTTGCTCGGCGCCGTACGCCATAAGGGCTTCATCCCGTGGGACGACGATGCGGACGTCATCATGCCCCGCCCCGATTATGAAAAGTTCTACGAGATCGTGCACCGCGAGGGTGCGCTCAGCGAACATTTTCTCGTCTCGGAAGACCGCGGCAAGAAGGCCTTCTATCCCTTCATGAAGCTCTTGGACGACCGTTTCCGCATCAAGAGCACCTCGCATGTGGAAGTTGCGTACCTCTTTTTGGATATCTTCCCCGCGGACGGCGTGCCCGATTGCACCCCCAAAGAGCGGAAGAAGCTCTATCACAAGGAACTCTTTTGCAACTTTATCGTCTCCATGAACCTCTGGTATATCTTCGCCGACCGCTGGTGGGGATATGTGCTCCGTCCGTTCCTGTTCTGGTTCTATCTCATCTGGATCTGCTACGGAAAGCGCCGTGCGATTGCAAGGCTCCGTAAGATCCTGCTGAAATATCCCTTTGATGAGTGTGAGATGTCAGATAACTGTTCATGGGGACAAACAATAGACGATGTTCCCAAGACCTATTATGATAATCTCATTGATTTGGATTTTGAGGGACACAAATTCCTTGTGTTTGCGGATTACGATAAATTTCTAACTATCCGCTATGGCGATTATATGAAGTTACCGCCTTTGCGCAAGAGACAAACTCATCATCTCAAGACGCAATATGTTCCGGTGAAAAACGAAAGAGAGTAAAAAGGAGTAAAAGATGAATATTGCATTGCTAACAGCGGGGGGAACAGGACAACGAATGCATAATGAGATCCCCAAGCAATTTCTCAACATTAACGATAAACCCGTCATCATGTATGCTTTAGAGGCGTTTCAAACACACCCTAACATTGATGGAATTGTTATTGCTTGCTTGGAAGGCTGGGAATGCATTTTGTCGGCGTATTGTCGTCAATATCACATTACCAAACTGGAAAACATCGTCGTTGGCGGAAAAACGGGTCAGGAGTCCATATATAATGGCGTAAGAGACATCGCTTCCCGCCACGACCCGCAAGACCTGATTCTTGTGCATGACGGTAATCGTCCATTGGTTTCCCATGATATTATTTCGGATAGTATACGTGTTGCTCAAAAGTGTGGAAACGCTGTAGCGGCGATCCCTTGCACAGAGGCAATTTTGATCACACATGACGGTATTGAATCGTGTGAACAAGTGCCGCGGAGTGAGGCAAGACGGACACAAACGCCGCATACAACTTCCATTAAGACCCTTCTTGATGCTCACGAAAAGGCGCTGAAAATGGGGATCACTTCTTCTATTGCAACATGCACTTTGTTGATAGAGCTTGGGGGTATTGTATATTATTCACTCGGCTCCGAGAAAAATATTAAAATAACAACGTCGGAAGATCTTGAGATTTTTCGCGCCCTGCTTGCCGTTCGCGGATAATATTTCTGTAAAATACTGCTCCTTGTAAATTCATATCCAAAGGAGAATTTGTTGAAATGAAAGAGATGTATGAAGCAGAAGCGGCGGCGATCGCCGCGCTCGATCTTCCTTGGGGAAAGCTGAAAGAGAAAACCGTGCTTGTCAGCGGCGGAACGGGGCTGATCGGAAGCCTATTCATCTCTGTTTTGCGGCAGAGGAACCTTCTCGGAGATAATATTTCCGTCATTAGCCTGTCGCGCACCGCCCATGAAAGCGAAGAGGGGGTCGAATACCTCGCGCATGATGTAACACAGCCGCTCAACATGGAGCGGCGTGCGGATTTTGTCATCCACCTTGCCTCCAATACCCATCCGAAGCAGTATAGCGCGGATCCCGTCGGGACGATCGCGACCAACATTTTCGGTTGCCGAAATCTCCTCGAGGCCGCGCGTGCATGGGGCGCAGAGCGGTTTTTGCTTGCCTCGAGTGTGGAGATCTACGGCGAAGGCGACGGCACGCCCATGCGTGAAGATTACTGCGGGAAGATCGATTGCAATACCTCGCGTGCGGGGTACAATGAATCCAAGCGTCTTTCCGAAAGCCTTTGCCAATCTTATCGGGCACAATACGGCTTGGATTGCGTGATCGCACGCTTCTCCCGTTGTTTCGGTTACGACAAAAAGAAGGATAGCAAGGCGATCGCGCAGTTCCTCGAAAAGGCGGTCGCGGGCGAAGATATCGTGCTGCGGAGCGAAGGCAAGCAAGCATTTTCATATTGTTATGTCGCCGATGCCGTCGCGGGGCTCTTTTATGTGCTTCTGAAGGGAAAAGACGGCGAAGCCTACAACATTTCCGAGGAGTTCGAAGGACTGAATTTGGGCGATTACGCCCGTCTCATTGCCTCGTTTGCGGGGAAGAAAGTCGTGTTTGACCTCGACCCCGAAAACAATCGCGGCGTCTCCAAAGCGAGCTATGCCGTATTGGACTTCGAAAAACTAAAATCGCTCGGATATGTTCCGCGTTATACGGTCTCGGAAGGCCTTCGTGCGACGTACGAAAAATATAAAAACGCATAATGGGGGACGAAAAGCCGATCGCCTCGTTGTTTTTAGCATCAAAAAATCGGAGCCGAGGGGCTCCGATTTTTTGATGCCTTAGATTTAGTACATTCCGTCCATGCCGCCGGCGGGTGCCGCGGGGGCAGCGGGAGGGGTGGGGATATCCGTCACGACGGACTCGGTCGTAAGCAGGGTGGAAGCGACGGAAGCCGCATTCTGCAGGACCGAACGGGTGACCTTTGTCGGGTCGATGATGCCGCTCTCGACCATATCCGCATAGACGTTCCTGAGGGCGTCGAAGCCGTAGTTCGCCTTGTTCGCGGTGAGGATCTTGTCTACGACGACGGAACCGTCTACGCCCGCGTTCTTTGCAATCTGGCGCACGGGTTCCTCGCAGGCCTTCAGAATGATCTGCGCGCCCGTCTTCTCGTCGCCCGTAAGGCCGTCTACGAGCTTCTGAAGGTCGGGAATACAGGAGAGAAGCGCTACGCCGCCGCCGGGTACGAAGCCCTCTTCCACGGCCGCGCGGGTCGCTGCGAGCGCGTCGTCGATGCGGAGCTTCTTTTCCTTCATCTCGACTTCGGTCGCCGCGCCGACGTTGATGACGGCCACGCCGCCCGCGAGCTTGGCAAGGCGCTCCTGCAGCTTCTCCTTGTCGTAATCGGAGGTCGTGACTTCGATCTGTGCCTTGATGGAGGCAACGCGCGCCTTGATGGCTTCCTTGTCGCCTGCGCCGTCGATGATGGTCGTATTGTCTTTATCGACCTTCACCTGATTGGCTCTGCCGAGCATGTCGAGCGTCGCATCCTTGAGCTCGTAGCCGAGATCGGAGGTGATGACGGTGCCGCCCGTGAGGGTCGCGATGTCTTCGAGCATGGCCTTTCTTCTGTCGCCGAAGCCGGGGGCCTTGACTGCGACGCAGTTGAAAACGCCCTTGAGCTTGTTGACGATGAGTGCGGCAAGCGCGTCGCCCTCGACGTCTTCGGCAATGATGAGAAGGCGCTGACCCTGCTGTGCAAGGGGCTCGACGATGGGCAGGATCTCCTGAAGATTGGAGATCTTCTTATCCGTGATGAGGATGTAGGGGGAATCGAGCACGGCTTCCATCTTATCGGTGTTGGTGACCATGTAGGCGGAAGCGTAGCCGCGGTCGAACTGCATGCCCTCGACGGTGGTGAGTTCGGTCGTCATGGACTTGCCTTCCTCGACGGTGATGACGCCGTCTTTGCCGACTGTCTCCATCGCCTTTGCGATGAGTTCGCCGACGGTCTCGTCGCCCGCGGAGATGGAAGCGACCTGCGAGATCGCCTTCTTGCCGTCGACGGCCTTGGAGATGGACTTGAGGTGGGCGACCGCCGTCTCGACGGCCTTATCGATGCCCTTCTTCAAGATGATGGGATTTGCCCCTGCGGCGAGGTTCTTGAGCCCTTCGCGGATGATCGCCTGTGCGAGGAGCACGGCAGTCGTCGTGCCGTCGCCCGCGACGTCGTTGGTCTTCGTGGAGACTTCTTTCACGAGCTGTGCGCCCATGTTCTCGAAGGGATCGGGAAGTTCGATCTCTTTTGCGATCGTCACGCCGTCGTTGGTGATGAGGGGAGCGCCGAACTTCTTATCGAGCACGACGTTGCGGCCCTTGGGACCGAGGGTGATTTTCACGGTATCGGCGAGCGTATTGACGCCCGTTTCGAGTGCTTTTCTGGCTTCATCGCCGTATTTGATCTGTTTTGCCATAATCGACTCCTTGAAATTTCCTTAATTTATTTGCGTGGAAGCGCTTTTCACTCCACGATCGCGAGGATATCACTCTGCTTGATGATGGTGAACTCCTTGCCGTCTACCTTGAAATCCGTGCCCGCGTACTTCGCGCAGAGCACTTTATCGCCGACCTTCACCTGCATCTTGACTTCTTTTCCATCGACCGTACCGCCGGGGCCGACGGCGACAACGACGCAAGTCTGCGGCTTTTCCTGTGCGGAAGAGGGAAGATAGAACCCGCTCTTCGTCTTCTCTTCGACGGTGACCGCCTCGACGACGACCTTATCGAATAATGGTTTGATGTTCATAGGATCCTCCTGATGATTTTATGCGGTTGCCCGCGTTTGTTCCTATCTATTATAAACGCTGCATCGGGCGTATCAAACGCAAAATCAATATTTTTTTGGAAAATTTTGCCGCAACGCATGTCTTTGCCGCGCGGAGGGAGGGGAGGACGGCGAAAATCCTTGCAATTTCGGGCAAGCTGTGGTATAATCACGCGTGGAGGGCAAATATGGATAAGTGGGATATTCGCTTCATGGAGCTCACCGAAGAGGTGGGAAGTTGGGCAAGTTGTCTCCGCAGGAAGGTCGGCGCCGTCATCGTGCGGGATAAACGCGTCATGACGACGGGATACAACGGCGCTCCCGCGGGCATCCGCTCGTGTATCGAACGGGGAAAGTGCCTTCGCATCGAGCGAAACATCGAGAGCGGAACGCGCGCAGAACTCTGCTACGCCGCCCATGCCGAACAGAACGCGCTCATCCAAGCCGCGAAGTACGGCGTGAATATCGACGGCGCGACGCTCTACTGTACCCATCAGCCCTGCGTCATCTGTGCCAAGATGATCATCAACGCCGGGATCAAGCGCGTCGTCTACAAAGAGGGCTATCCCGACGAGTTCTCGATGGAACTCTTCAAAGAGGCGGGCACAAAGATCGAAAAATTCGAAAATTAGGGGGAAATCATGGCAAATCCTATCGTAACATTTGAAATGGAAGACGGCAAGACCTTCAAGGCCGAACTCCTGCCCGAGACGGCGCCAAACAGCGTGAACAACTTCATCGCACTCGTGAAGAGCGGTTTTTACGACGGGCTCATCTTCCACCGCGTGATCGCGGGCTTCATGATCCAAGGTGGAGACCCCACGGGTACGGGCACGGGCGGCCCGGGATATCGCATCAAGGGCGAGTTCTCGGGCAACGGCGTCCGCAATCCGCTGCGCCACGAGCGCGGCGTGCTCTCGATGGCGCGTGCACAGCATCCCGATAGCGCGGGTTCGCAGTTCTTCATCATGCACAAAAACGCCTTCTACCTCGATGGGCAATACGCGGCCTTCGGCAAAGTCGTGGAGGGTATGGACGCCGTCGACGGCATCGCGACGACGCCGACGGACTTCCGCGATCGCCCCATAAAGGAACAGCGGATAAAGAGGGTCACAGTGGAGACGTTCGGGGTCGAATATGCGGCCCCGCAGACGCTCTGAACCACATAAATTGAGGATTTTGCGAAGTACTATGTCAGACAAACTACATTACGAAAACCCCTTATCGACTCGCTATGCGAGCGCGGAAATGCTTGAAAACTTCGGCGACGAGAAGCGGATCCGCCTTTGGCGGAAGCTGTGGATCGCCCTTGCGGAGAGTGAGATGGAGATGGGGCTGCCCATCACGAAAGCGCAGGTCGAGGAACTCAAGGCACATGCCGATCCCATCGATTTTGCGCGGGCGGAGGAATACGAACGGCAGGTGCGGCACGATGTCATGGCGCACGTGAAGGCCTTCGGTGATGCCGCGCCCGCTGCCGCGGGGATCATCCATTTGGGTGCGACGAGCTGCTTTGTCGACTGCAACTCCGAGATCATGATCCTGCATGACGGGCTCAAGATCCTCCTTCGCAAGCTCGTCAACGTGATGGACAAGCTCAAGGATTTCGCCCTGAAATATAAGGATCTGCCCACGCTCGGCTTCACGCATCTGCAGCCCGCCCAACTCACGACGGTGGGCAAGCGCGCCACGCTTTGGCTGCAGGACCTCATGCTCGACTACGAAAACCTCACCGGCCTGCTCTCCAAGGTGCGTCTGCGCGGCGTAAAGGGGACGACGGGCACGCAGGCGAGCTTTCTCGACCTCTTCGACGGCGACGGCGAGAAGGTCAAGGAGCTCGAGCGGCGGGTCGTCGAAAAACTCGGCTATCGCGAAGTCTATCCCGTCACGGGGCAGACGTATCCCCGCAAATTCGACTATAATGTGCTCTGCGTGCTCTCCCAGATCGCCCAGAGCGCCTATAAATTCTCCAACGATCTCCGCATTCTGCAGAGCATGAAAGAGGTCGAAGAACCCTTCGAAGCGGCGCAGATCGGGTCCTCCGCGATGGCCTATAAGCGCAATCCCATGCGTTCGGAGCGCATTTCAAGCCTCGCGCGCTACATGATCTCCCTGCCTATGAACAGTGCGGTCACGGCGGGCACGCAGTGGTTCGAACGCTCGCTCGACGACTCCGCCAACCGCCGTATCGTCAATGCGCAGGCCTTCCTCACCGTAGACGCCATCCTCGAACTCTATATGAATGTGGCCGAAGGGCTCGTCGTCTACGATAAGATGATCGCGCGGCATGTGGCCGCCGAGCTTCCCTTCATGGCGACGGAAAACATCCTCATGGAGTGCGTGAAGGCGGGGGGAGACCGCCAGAAGCTCCACGAGCGCATCCGCACGCTTTCACAGGAAGCGGGCATGGCCGTGAAGCGGGAGGGGAAGGACAACGACCTTCTCGCCCGCATCGAAGCGGATGAGATGTTTGCGGCGGTCCGCGGAAGACTTCATGAGATCGTCGATGCGAAGAAGTTTATCGGGCGGGCACCCGCGCAGACCGTGGAATTCATCGAGGGGGAGATCCTTCCCATCCTCACAAGGCACAAAGATCTGCTTGGCGCCCACGGAGAAGTGCGCGTATAGCCCGAAAAACCCGCCAAAATTCGGCTATATTCGCAGTTTTGCAAGGTATTATGCCACACATAATACTCCGCATGAATGCCAAATCGTCTTCCTGCGCAACCTTTTCGTATGCACTATGAGAAGGTCTACGTGGAGATCTTTGCCCGCTTCTTGCGGGACGGCGGAATGCGCCCTGCCTCGGTCGTATGGGAGGACGGGCACAGCTATCCCGTCGACCGCGTGCGCAGCATCGAGCGGGTGCCCGCACACGTCGGGAGCGTGCTCCCCGTGCGGTATACCTGCATCGTGGCGGGACGGGAGCGCCGTCTCTATTATGAGGCGGAAGAAATGCGTTGGTTCGTGGAGATCGAGCGATGAGCGGTGCACGCTGCATTTTGCACAGCGATCTGAATAACTTCTATGCCTCCGTGGAGATGCTCAAGCAGCCTTCCCTCAAGGAGGTCCCGCTTGCGGTCACGGGGAGCATAAAGGACCGCCACGGCGTCGTGCTTGCGAAGAACATGCGCGCGAAGATGGCGGGGGTCACGACGGGCGAGGCGCTCTGGCAAGCGCGCAAGAAGTGCCCCGGGCTCGTGGATGTCCCCGCCGATTTTCCGACGTACGTACGTCTTTCGCGGGCGGTCCGCGGGATCTATGAGCGGTTTACCGACCGCATCGAGGCCTTCGGCATCGACGAATGCTGGCTGGATGTGACGGGAAGCCGATTTTTGTTCGGGGAAGGTCCGCAGATCGCCGAGGCCATCCGCACAGCCGTAAAAGAGGAGCTCGGCGTGACGGTCAGCGTCGGCGTCAGCTGGAATAAGATCTTCGCGAAGCTCGCCTCGGATATGAAAAAGCCCGATGCCGTCACCGTCGTCTCTAAGGATAATTATCGCGATACTGCGTGGAAACTTCCCGCCTCCGATCTTCTCTACGTCGGGCGGGCGACAGCCAGAAAACTCGCATTTTTGGGGATCGTTTCGATCGGCGATCTCGCCAACGCCGATGAGGGCATGCTCATCCGCGAACTCGGCAAATGGGGCAAGGTGCTCTACGAATACGCAAACGGCAGAGATAGCTCTCCCGTGCGGGAAAACGGCCTCGAACGCACGGTAAAAAGCGTTGGGAACAGCCTTACGTGCTATCGCGACCTCGTGGAGGAAGACGAGATCTACATGCTCTTCCTGCTTTTGAGCGACAGCGTCGCGGCGAGGCTGCTCGAGAGCGGGCTCGGGCGGGCGAACACCGTCAAGATTTCGGTGACGGACTGCGATCTTGCCCGCTTCGGGAAGCAGGGGCAGCTCCCCGGGACGACCCGCAACGCCAAGGAGATCGCCGATTGCGCCATGCAGCTTTTCCGCGAACTGCAGACGCACGGAAAGCCCATCCGTGCGCTCGGCGTCGCCGTCTCCGAATTCGCGGAGGCAGAGCAGCTCGATCTCTTCGGCCGCTCAGTGCGGGAGGAGAAGCTCGACCGTGCCGATGAGGCGATCGCGGGCATCCGTGCAAAATACGGCAACGGCGCCATCAAGCGTGCGACCGTCCTGAAAGATGACCGCCTTTCCGATCTCGACGTGAAGGGAGGGCATATCATCCATCCCGAAGGGCATCGCGATTGAAAAAAGTGCGGAAATTTGGGCAAAACTTCTTGACGCGTGCCCCAAGATGGGGTATAATATGAATGTACAGGGGAGTAGTTCAATGGTAGAGCAACGGTCTCCAAAACCGTCTGTTGCGTGTTCGAGTCGCGTCTCCCCTGCCAAAAAACCTGCTTTGCGCAGGTTTTTTTGATAAATGCCATCCGAGGAGGGAACCATGGAGCAGAAAGGGACAAAAGTTCTCGAAACGCCCCGCCTTACTTTGCGTCCGTGGCGGGAAAGCGACGCCGAAGCGGCGTTTGCGCACTGGATGAACGACCCCGAAGTGACAAAATACCTCACGTGGAAGCCCCACGGGGAGATCGGCCGCACGCGGGAACTTCTCAAAAAGTGGGAAGCCGAGAGCACGGCGCAAAGTTATTATCACTGGGCGATCGCCTTGAAGGACGGCACCCTCATCGGAGACGTCATCGTCATGCGCGTGGACGAATATCAGGAGTGCGGCGAGATCGGCTACTGCCTCGGCAAGGCATGGTGGGGACAGGGCTACATGACGGAAGCGCTCACGGAAGTCCTCCGCTACTGCTTCGAAGAAGTGGGGTTTTTCCGCCTGAACGGCTGCCATGCGGCGGGAAATCTCGCCTCGGCGCGCGTGATGGAAAAGTGCGGACTGAAGTATGAGGGGATGCGGCGGCAGTACTTCCGCCTTCTTTCGACGGGCGAACGCGTCGACGTCATCGACCGCGGCATCCTGAAGGAAGACTATGCGCGGAGGAAGGGGGAGGCGCAGCCTTCCTCCAAGCCGAACGCCGTCACGCTCTATACCGACGGCGCATGTTCGGGCAATCCCGGGGCAGGCGGCTGGGGCTGTATCCTTCTCTACGGCGAACGCAGGCTTGAGCTCTCGGGCGGCGAAGAGGAGACGACGAACAACCGCATGGAGCTCATGGCGGTCATCGCGGGACTCGAACGGCTCAAATTCCCCTGCAAAGTGGAAGTGTATTCGGATTCCGCCTACACCGTAAATGCCTTCGAGGAGGGCTGGGTGTATGCGTGGGAGGCCAACGGCTGGCAGAAGGCCGACCGCAAACCCGTGTTGAACGATGACCTCTGGAAGCGGCTCTTATCGCTGACCCGCGTGCACGAAGTCACCTTCCGCAAGGTAAAGGGGCATGCCGACGACGTACTCAACAATGCGTGCGACGCTCTCGCCCGTAAGGCGATCCCCAAAAATGAGTCCGCTCCCGCCGATCCCGAGGCGCCGAACTTATAATTTGCGGGAAAACCGTATATAATAATCAGGGAATGTCGGAAAAATCGAACAATGCGGCAGCGGTTGCCGTGCATACGATCGTAATGGCGCTGCTCGGCGGCGTCATTATGACGTTTTATGCGCTCTCGTTCGTGCTCCTGCGCGGGAAGATCGGGGAAGTTTGGTTTGCCGTCGCGCTCGCGGGCGGAGCCGCGCTTACGCTTGCCGTCTTTGTCGCCGCGCTCGTTTTCGGTCTGCGCGGCATGGAGACGCCCGAAAAGCTCTGCCTGACCTGTTATGTGACCGCCGCATTCTTCGCCGTGTGCGCATATGCGCTCCTGAAGACGGGTTTCTTTGCGATCATGCGCGACGAAGCCGCATTGGAGGCCTATCTCGAGCGCTCGGGAAGCTGGGTGGGCGTCGTATTCACGCTTTTGCAGTTTTTGCAGGTGGTGATCCTGCCCATTCCGAGCGCGGTGACCGTCGTCGCGGGCGCCGCGATCTTCGGTGCGTTCGTGGGAAGTCTTCTGAGCCTTTTGGGGATCATGCTCGGCTCTCTCGCCGCCTTCCTCATCGGGCGGTATGCGGGGATGCGCGTCGTCGCATGGCTCGTCGGCCGCGAGACGCTCGAAAAATGGCTGAAGAAGATCAAGGGGAAAGATAAGCTTCTGCTTACGGCGATGTTTCTTCTCCCCGTCTTTCCGGACGATGTACTTTGCTTCGTGGCGGGGCTCTCCTCGATGTCCGTGTGGTACTTCCTCGCCGTCATCGTGCTCTCGCGCGTCTTGGCGATCTTCGCAACGAGCTATTCGGTCGAACTCATCCCCTTCAACAAGTGGTGGGGGATCCTGATCTGGGCGGTGCTGTTTGCCGCGGTCATCGCGCTCTTTGTCGTCCTCTTCAAGAAGTCCGATGCGATCCTCGGCTGGTTTGAGCGCAAATTCCATCGGGAGACGCGGGTGAAGGCCAGGCAGGAGAGAGGGGATTTTACCCTCGAAGTCATAGACCCCGACGGTTCGATCGTCTCTAAGGGCGTCAAGAAAAAGGGAGCGCCCGATAAGCCTCCCGGGACCAAGCAGTAGTCTTCCGCGCCCGCCGCATTTTTGCGGCGGGCGCGGCGCTTTCTTCGGTCCTGCCGCGTATATCGAAAAATTCACGGAAAATATTGAAGAACGCTTGCTTTTCCATAAAAACATGTATATAATGTTACTTGGTAGAATTTGGTGTTTTTATGCGCCATATGAGGTCGAAATGGATAGGATTCAAGCATTAAAAGAGAGAAAAGAGGCGCTGAAAGCGGCGGGAAAGGATATCCGCGCGAAGATCTCGGCGCTCGTGGATGAGGCAAGTTTCGTCGAGCTCTCGGCCTTCAGCTTTTCCAAGCAGGCATTTTTCGAAGAGGAGACGAGCGGCGAAGGCGTCATCACGGGCTTTGCGACGATCGGCGGCTATCCTTTTTATATTGTCGCACAGAACTATGCGCAGTCCTTCGGCGGTCTCTCCAAGGCAAATTGCGAGAAGATCGCCCGTGCGCTCTCGGGCGCCGAAAAGCAGGGCGTGCCCGTCGTCTATCTCCTGCATTCGCACGGCGTGAAGGCGGGGGAGGGCGTGCATGTGCTCGAAGGCATCGCCGAGCTCCTGCTCAAGGCGACCCAGCTCAAGGGGACGGTCTTGCAGTTTGCCGTGCTCGACGGCGAAGTCTACGGCAGTTCGGCCGCCCTCGCCTCGATCGCAGACGTCGTATTTTTCACCGAAGGGGCTTCGCTCTGCATAAGCTCGCCCTTCGTGCTCTCCGCCAAGGCGGGGAAGAACTTAAAGCCCGAAGAAGTGGGGGGCTATGCCGCACTCGCGGGGGCAGATCTTCCCGCGGTCCGTGTGCGGGATATGAAGGAAGTCTGCACGAAACTCATCTCGATTGCCGAACTTCTCCGCATCCCCACGGTAGACGCCGAACTCAATGCGCCTGCGCCCGAACTCAATGCCGATGCCTCGGCGAAGAACGTGCTTGCACTTCTCGAGGACGGGGTGGAGCTCGGTGCGAACGCCTGCCCCGAAGTGCATACCGTGCTCGGGCGGCTGGGCGGCGTTTCGGTTGCGGCGGTCGTCATGGACGGCATGCAGATCACCGCGGAACATCTGCGCAAGATCCGCAGCTTTGCGGAGCTCGCCTGCTGCTACTCCCTGCCCTTCGTCACCTTTGTGGACTGTGCTGGCGTTGCGCCGACGATGGAAGTCGCTGCAAGCCCCGTCCTTCGGGAGATGGGCGAATATCTCAACATCCTCGATGCCATCGATACGGCCAAGATCGCCGTCGTCACAGGCAGGGCGGTCGGCCTCGGCTACAGCCTGTTCGCGGCGAAATCGGTGGGCTTCGATTATACGTTTGCGCTTGCGACCGCCGAGATCGCGCTCTTCGATAACGCAGTCGGCGCCGAGGTAGAATTCGGCGGCGTGGGGGATGCGGAAAAGCTCGCCAAGGCGTATGCCGAGGCCCATGCCGACCCCGTCCATGCGGCGCAGGGCGGCTATCTCGACGACATCGTGGAACCGCAATTCCTCAAACAATATCTGATCGCGGCGCTCGAAACGCTGAAGTGAGGGGAAGATGGAAGGTTTGTTGTTGCTGTTCGACGGCATTCATCTCGAAGGCGGAATCGGCATGGCGGCGCTCTACGCCGTCTTGGGATTTGTCTTCGTCTTTCTCGGGATCACGCTGCTCATCCTGATCCTTACCGTGGTCGGCAAGATCATGGAGAAGATCAACGCCCGCGGAGAGCGGGAGGAGAGCGCGGCGCCTGCCCCGATCGCGGAACCGCTTCCCGAGATCGAGGAGGGGATCTCCCCCGAGACGGTCGCGGCGATCACCGCCGCCCTCGCCGTCGTGCTCGAAGAAGAACACAGCGCGTGCGACTTTGTCGTGCGCAGGATCAAAAAAATCTAAGGAGACAGAACTATGCGCAACTTTATCATTACAGTCGACGGAAAACGGTATGAAGTGGGGGTCGAAGAGGTCGGTGCGACGGCTTCCCCCGCTCCCGCAGCGGCGCCTGCAGCCGCTCCCGCGGCGCCCGCAGCCGTAGCCGCTCCCGCGGGCGGCACGAAGGTGCTCTCGCCCTTCCCCGGGCTCATCAAGAATTTGCTCGTGCAGAGCGGCACCTCCGTCAAGAAGGATCAGCCCATCCTCGTGCTCGAAGCCATGAAGATGGACAACGACATCACGGCGCCTTGCGACGGCGTCGTCACCCTCCTTGTACAAAAGGGCGCCAATGTGGAATCGGACGCCGTGCTTGCCGTCGTCGGATAATTCGGAGTAACTCATGCAAAGCAGTTTGATCGCGCTCAATATCGGCGAAATCTTTTCCAAGCTCTGGAGCTCGATGGGCATCTCGCAGGGCGGCGACGTGTGGAAGAACTACATCATGCTCGTCATCGCCTGCGTCCTCTTCTTTCTTGCGATCTTCAAGAAGGCAGAGCCGATGCTCCTTCTTCCCATTGCCTTCGGAATGTTTCTCATCAATATCCCCGGGGCGGAAAAGATCCTTTGGGGAACATATACCGACGAGGCGCATACATACGACCTCGTCACAAACAGGGGGCTACTTTGGTATCTCTACTACGGCGTGGATAAGGTCATCTACCCGCCGCTCATCTTCCTCGGAATCGGCGCCATGACGGACTTCGGTCCGCTCATCGCCAACCCCAAAAGCATGCTCATCGGTGCGGGCGCCCAGCTCGGCATCTTCATCGCGCTCTTCGGCGCCATCGCGATCGGCTTCACGGGCGCAGAGGCAGCGGCCATCGCCATCATCGGCGGTGCAGACGGTCCCACGGCGATCTACGTCGCCAAGATGCTCTCGGAAAACCTCGTTCCTACGATCGCCATCGCGGCGTATTCCTACATGGCGCTCATCCCGTTTATCCAGAAGCCCGTCATGCGGCTCTTGACGACGAAGAAGGAGCGTTCCATCCGCATGAAGCCCCTGCGCAGAGTCTCGAAGGTCGAGAAGATTATGTTCCCGATCATCGTCACGCTCGTCGTAGGCCTGCTTCTGCCCGACGCAATTCCGCTGCTCGGCATGCTCATGCTCGGCAATCTGTTCCGCGAATCGGGGGTCGTCGAACGGCTCTCCTCACAGGCGCAAAACGGGCTTATCAACACGGTCACGATCTTGCTCGGCGTCGCCGTCGGGTGCAAGGCGAAGGGGGATATCTTCCTCTCCGTCCAGACGCTCGGCATCATGGCGATCGGCATCCTCGCCTTCTACTGCGGCACGATCGGCGGGATCCTCACCGCGAAGCTCATGTGCAAGATCACGAAGGGGAAGATCAACCCGCTCATCGGCTCGGCGGGCGTCTCGGCCGTGCCCATGGCGGCACGGATCTCCGAGGACGTCGGGCGGGAGACCGATCCTTCCAACCACCTGCTCATGCACGCGATGGGACCCAACGTTGCGGGCGTCATCGGCTCAGCGCTCGCCGCGGGCATTCTGCTCGCCATCTTTTAGGCCATACGGAGATTTGATATGAAAAAAGTAATGATCATGGATACGATCCTCCGCGATGCGCACCAGTCGCAGGCGGCAACGAGAATGCGCACCGAGCAGATGATCCCCGCGCTCTCCGCGCTCGACGACATCGGCTACTATTCCCTCGAGGGATGGGGCGGTGCGACCTTCGATACCTGCATGCGCTTTTTGAACGAGGATCCGTGGGAACGGCTTCGTACCCTGCGCAAATACCTCAAAAAGACGCCCATCCAGATGCTTCTGCGCGGGCAGAACCTCCTCGGCTACCGCAACTATGCGGACGACCTCGTCGATAAGCTCGTCGAGAAGTGCTTTGAAAACGGCATCGGCGTCATCCGCGTGTTCGACGCATTGAACGATCCGCGCAACATCGAGGCTTCGATGAAGGCGATCAAAAAGTACGGCGGACAGCTGCATGCGACCGATCCCACCCGCGGCATCTGCGAGGCGGCGATCTCGTATACGACGGGCCCTGCCTACGATCTCGATTATTTCGTCGGCCTCGCCAAGACCTATGAGAGCATGGGGGCGGATAACATCTGCATCAAGGATATGGCGAATCTTCTCCTGCCCTTCGATGCCTACAAGCTCGTGACGGCCCTCAAAGCCGCGCTTCGCCCCGAGACGAAACTGCACCTGCATACCCACAACACGACGGGCACGGGCGATATGGTCAATCTCATGGCGATACAGGCGGGCGTGGATATCGTCGATACGGCGCTCTCGCCGCTCGCCAACGGGACTTCGCAGCCTGCGACGGAGGCGCTCGTCGCCACTCTTCGCGGGACGGAATACGATACGGGCATCGAGCTCGAGAAGCTCATTCCCATCGCCGCTCACTTCAAAAAAGTCGCCGCGGAGCTCGAAAAAGAGGGGTCGCTCAACCCGAAAGTCCGCCTCGTCGACGTCAACACGCTCATCTACCAGGTGCCGGGCGGCATGCTCTCCAACCTCATGAATCAGCTCAAGAAGGCGGGCAAGGAGGATAAACTTCCCGAAGTGCTCGCAGAAGTGCCCAATGTACGCAGGGATTGCGGCTATCCGCCCCTTGTCACCCCGAGTTCGCAGATCGTCGGCACGCAGGCGGTGATGAACGTCGTCATGGGCGAACGGTATAAGATGGTCACCAAGGAGACCCGCGACCTCTTCGCCGGGAAATACGGCAAAGTGCCCATGCCCGTAAACGAGGAGATCGCCGAAAAGATCTTGAAAGGGGAGAAGCGCATCACCTACCGCCCCGCAGACGACCTCGAGCCCGAATACGAAAAGCTCAAGGCCGAGCTCGTCGCAAAGGGGTATTATACGCAGGAGGAAGACGTGCTCTCCTATGCTTCCTTCCCCGAAGTCGCCGAAAACTTCTTCAAATGGAGAAAGGCGAAGGACCAAGGCGTGGATGCCGATCTCGCCAAGAGCGGCGTCTATCCCGTGTAAATGATGGGCGCCTTTCCGCAAAATCAAGCTGTCTTTGCAAGCGAGGGACGTCTGTTCCTCGCTTCCGCATTGCAAAAAGCACAAGGGAGGCGAGGCGCATGAAAGTCATCGTCATCGGCGGAGGCGCGAGCGGACTCATGGCGGCCTATGCCGCAGCTGCGGGGGGCGGGGAAGTCCTCCTCATCGAGAAGAACGAAAAGCTCGGCAAGAAGATTTACATCACGGGCAAGGGGCGGTGCAACCTCACGAACGACTGCCCGCCCGATGAATTTCTGCAAAACGTCGTGCACGGGGAGAAGTTCCTGCGCGGCGCGGTCTACGCCTTTCCGCCGCAGCGGGCGATGGAGTTCTTCGAAGCGCAGTCCCTTCCGCTCAAAGTGGAGCGCGGCAGACGCGTGTTTCCCGTCTCGGACAAGGCGAGCGACGTCACCAAGGCCTTGGAGCATGCCTGCAGGCAGGCGGGCGTACAAATTTGCCTCAACACGGAAGCGATCGAGATCGCACGGCGGGGGGATACGGTCTGCGGCGTCGTCACGAAGGAGGGAACGCTTCCCGCGGACGCCGTGATCGTCGCTACGGGCGGCCTCTCCTATCCCTCGACGGGTTCGACGGGGGACGGCTACAGATTTGCACAGACGGCGGGGCATACGCTCACGCCGCGCACGCCGTCGCTCGTCGGCATCGAGGCGGAGGGGGTCACATCGGCGCAGGGGATCACCGTAAAAAATTGCACGCTTACGGCCAAGCGGATGGGGAAGACGATCTATTGCGAACAGGGCGAACTGCTCTTCACCCATTACGGCGTCTCGGGGCCGCTCATTCTTACGCTCTCGGCGCTCGTCACGCGGGATGCGCTCCCGCAGATCGGCTGTACGCTCGACTTCAAGCCCGCCCTCGACGAGAAGAAGCTCGACGATCGGCTCCTGCGTGATTTTTCGGAGCGCGCCAACGAGCAGATGAAGAACGTCATGCGCGGATTGCTCCCTGCGGAGCTCGGCCTTCTCGTCCTCCGTGCGGCGCAGATCCGTGCCGAAAAACAGGCGAACGCCGTGACGCGCGAGGAGCGGATGCGCCTCATTCGCGCCCTGAAAGCCTTTCCGCTCTCACTCAAAAAGCTCCGCGGCTACAACGAGGCCGTGATTACGTCGGGCGGGGTGGAGCTTTCGGAGGTTGACCCCAAGACGATGCAGTCCAAAAAGGTAAAGGGGCTCTATTTCTGCGGCGAAGTGCTTGATGTAGATGCCTTCACGGGGGGATACAATCTTCAGATCGCCTTCGCGACGGGCTTTGCCGCGGGAAGAGGAGCGATAAAAGGACAATTTGAATAGTACTATGCCACACATAATACTGTTCAAATGCCATGATTTCGCCGAAAAATTCGTGTTTTTTGTTTTTTCTTGACATCATCGGCACAATCATGTATAATGGTTGAAAGCTGAATTCGTGATATATCGGGAGATTTATATGGTAGTTATTCGCGGCGCCACGACGCTCGAACAAGATGAAAAAGAGGAGATCCGCCGTGCGGTCGCAGAGCTCTTGGAGCAGATCGCCAACCGCAATTCGCTCAAGAAGGATGAGATCGTGAGCATCGTCTTTTCCTCGACGTCTGATATCCATTCCTACTATCCCGCCAAGGCGGCACGCGAGGCCGGTTTCGACGGCTGTTCGCTCTTTTCGGCGCAGGAGCCGGATATCGAGGGCGGGCTTGTGCTCTGTATCCGCGTGATGCTCTTCGTCGAAAAGGATATGAAGCCGCATCACGTCTATCTGCGGGGGGCAAAAGTGCTCAGAAAGGACCTTTCCGACATCATCAACGTCGCGATCGACGGCCCTGCGGGTTCGGGAAAATCCACGGTCGCAAAGCGCGTCGCTCGCGATTATCATATTTTGTATCTCGATACGGGCGCCATGTACCGCGCTTGCGCCTTAAAAGCGCTCGAGGCGAGAGCCGATCTCGAGAATGAGACGGCGCTCATGGATATTTTCCGCGATATGCAGCTCGGCGTCGTCTATGAAGACGGCGTGCAGAAGACCATGCTCGACGGGCGGGACGTCTCCGAAGAGATCCGCCGTCCCGAGATCTCTACGGCGGCCTCCGTCGTCTCCAAGCACCCGAGCGTGCGCATGCATATGGTGGAAAAGCAGCGGGAGATCGCGGGGAAGAATTCCTGCGTGCTCGACGGGCGGGATATCGGCACCGTCGTGCTGCCCGATGCGGATTTCAAATTCTTCCTTACGGCGACCCCCGAAGTGCGAGCAAAGCGGAGATACGATGAACTCGTCGCAAAGGGGCACAGCGTCGATTTCGAAGAGCTCAAGCGGGAGATCGTCCGCCGCGACGACAGGGACTCCACGCGTGCCTTCGCCCCCTTGAAGAAGGCGGATGATGCGATCGAAGTCGATACCACGGGCATGACGATCGATGAGGTCGTCGCCTTCGTCAAGAGCAAAATGCAGGAGAGGATCTGATGGCGGAAACCGAGGCCGAAGCGCCCAAAAAACTGACGCGGAAGGAGAAAAAAGCCCTTCGCAAGGAGAAAATACGCCAAAAACGTGCCGAAAAGGTGAAGAAGGTCCGCTTGTTTCCCGCAAACAAGAAGGGCTATCACGTGATGCACTTCATGAACTTCTTGCGGATCCTCTTCTATCCCGTGCATTTTCTCGTCTATCCCTTCAAGCTCCACGGCCATAAGAAGGTGGGCAAGGGCGCCTATATCTATATGGGCAACCACTACTGCATCTGGGACATCTTTTATCCCGCGCATACGACGTGGGAGGGCGTGCATTACTTGGCCAAGCAATCGGTGCTCGAAGCGCCCGTGCTCAATTGGTGGGCGGTGGAGATCGGGGCCATCGGCGCCATGCGCGACGGCTCGGATGTGCGTACGGTGATGGAATCCATCAAAGTGCTCCGCAACGGCGAAAAGCTCTCGATGTTCCCCGAGGGAACGCGCAACAAGACGGAGGGGGACGATTTTCTGCCCTTCCACGGCGGCGTGGCGCTGCTCGCCATCAAGACGAAGACGCCCATCATTCCCTTCGTCATCTGTAACCGTCCGCGCGTGTGGCATATCACGCACGTCGTGTTCGGGGAGCCGATGGAACTCAGCGAATATTACGATCGGAAACTCACCTCCGAAGACTACGCCGAGGCGGATGAAAAGCTCAAAAACCGCCTCTATGAGCTTCGGGCGGAATTCCGTGCTTCGCGGGAAAAGAAAAAGAAAAAGAAGAAGAAAGCGTGAAAGTTATCGTCGCAAAGAGCAGCGGGTTTTGCACCGGTGTGAAGAGGGCCGTCGAGACGGCCTTTTCGGTCTCACCCGAACATACCTTCATCCTCGGCGAACTCATCCACAACGAGGCCGTCGTCGAAGCGCTGGCAGAGCGCGGCGTGCGCTCTGTCTCCTCGGCCGAAGAAGTGCCCCGCGGCGCACGCGTCCTCATCCGTTCCCACGGGGTCGGGAAGGCGGCTTTCAACTCTTTTGCGGAGCGGGGGATCGAAGTCGTCGATTGCACCTGCCCCTTTGTCGCCCGAACGCATGAGATCGTGCGCGAAGCGGGAAGGGCGGGGAAGACCGTCGCGATCGCGGGAGATGCTTCCCATCCCGAAGTGGAGGGGATCCTCGGTTGGTGCACGGGCGAGGCGTACGTCTTCCCCCGCGGAGACTGCGATTTCGAAGTTTTGCGCGGGAAAGAGGTCGTTTTGGTCGCACAAACCACGCTTCCGGAGAAAACTTTTTCGGAAATTGCGGAAAATCTTCAAAAAGTGTGCCCGAAAACACTTGAGATTTTCCCGACAATTTGCTATACTACTGTTTGGAGACAGAAAGAGGCAGTGCAACTTGCCCGCGCGTGCGAGGCGGTCATTGTCATCGGAGGGCTCAAGAGCAGCAACACGCGGCGGCTCGGCGAGATCGTAGAACGGGAGGGCGTAAAGCTCATCCGCATCGCAAATTCTTCGGATCTCGACTATGAAGACGTGAAATTTTTTAATCGAATCGGCGTCATTGCGGGGGCGAGCACTCCCGATCGGCTGATTCAGGAGGTTCTTTTCAAAATGGTGGAAAACAACGCGGAAGTACAGGAGACCGAAGTTTCCGAAGGCGCTCTCGAAGCGCCCGAGACCACGGCCAAGGCAGAGGAAATCGTTCCCGAGACGGCAGTGGCGCCCGAAGTAGCGCCCGAAGCACCCGCTCCTGCTGCGGCGCCCGAAGCGCCGAAGTCGGCGATGACGCAGATCCTCGACGATATCGACAAAGAAGAGCGGTATCGGAAAGGGCAAATCATCAAGGTGCGCGTCGCACTTGCCACGGACGACGGCATCTTCGTCTCCGGCTCCGGGAAACTCGAGAACAAGATCCCCGCGCAGGAGCTCGATTGCGAAGTGTACAACCGCGAAGCATACGAAGAGAAGGCAAAGGCCGGCGAAGAGATCGAAGTCATGGTCATCGACGTCAAGCCCACGCAGCTCTCCGAGAAGCGCGTAAAGAAGATCCGCGAGGAGGAAGCCCTGCTCGCCGATATCGAAAGCGGAAAGGAATTTTCCGTCGTCTGCAACGGGACGAATAAGGGCGGCCTCACCGCCGAACTCGGGACGTATCCCGTCTTCGTTCCCCGCCGCGAGATCCGCATCGGATACGTGAGCGACCTCGAGAAGTACGTCGGCAAGACGCTTCGCCTCAAGCTCATCGAGATCCGCAAGGAGCGCAGAAAGGAGATCATTGCATCGCAGCGCGTCGTCCTCGAGGCCGAGAAAGAGGCCAAAGAGGCGGCCAAGGCCGAGAAAGAGGCCAATTTCTTTGCGAATATCCAAGTCGGCGACGTCGTGGAAGGCAAAGTCGAGCGTGCGACGAATTTCGGCGCCTTCGTCTCCGTCAATGGGTTCGATTGCCTTGCGCATATCTCCGATCTGAGCTGGTCGGGCGTCAAGGAAGTGACCGACGTGCTCGAGCTCGGGAAGCGCTATCAGTTCAAGGTCCTCAAGGTGGACCGCGATTCCAAGAAAGTTTCCATCGGCTACAAACAGCTTCAGCCTCAGCCTTGGGATCTCGCCGCAGAGAAGTATGCGGTCGGCGACGTCGTCCATGGCAAAGTCGTCCGTATCGTTCCGTTCGGCGCATTCGTCGAACTTGAGAAGGGGATCGACGGCCTCGTGCACGTCTCCCAGATCACGCACGCTTGGCTCGAGAATCCCACGAAGGCGCTCACGATCGGGCAGGAAGTCGATGCGCAGATCCTTGCGTTTGATCCCGCCGCGAAGAAGATCACGCTCTCCATCAAGGCCCTTCAGCCCCGCGAAGAGTATGAAATGAACCCCGAGCAGGAAGAAGCGCCCGCACCTCGCCGTGAGCGCGGCAACAAGAAGGCCCGCCGCACGTCGCAGTCCTATGCCGAAGAGGACGAGTACAGAGAGTGGAAAGAGGGCGGCGATTTCGGCGCCTCCATCTCCGAACTCATCAAGTCCGAGGAAGAGAAGAAGTAAATTGTATGATCGAAAATGGCGGGCAGAGCAGCCCGTCATTTTTCATGCAAAAAATTTGGGCAGCGCCGTTTGTATGCGCAAAAAGCAGGGTATATATAGGAAAAGCAAAAATTCGAGGTACAACATGGAAAGACAGGGAAACATTCGCATTTCCAGCGAAAACATGATGCCGATCATCAAGAAGTGGCTCTATTCGGAGAAGACCATCTTCCTCCGCGAGATCGTCGCCAATGCGGCGGACGCCATCACCAAGCGCAAGAAGCTCGTGACGATGGGGGAAGCCGAGGACGCCGAATATAAGATCGTCGTCACGACCGACGAAGCGGCGGGAACGCTCTCCGTCGAGGACAACGGCGTCGGCATGACCGAAGAGGAAGTGGAGAAGTACATCACCCAGATCGCCTTCTCGGGCGCCGCCGATTTCTTGGAAAAATATGAAAAAGCGGGCGGCGACGGCATCATCGGGCACTTCGGGCTCGGCTTCTATTCGGCCTACATGGTCTCGGACGATATCGAGATCTTCACGAAATCCTGCATGGGCGATACAAAGGCCGTGCGTTGGGAATCCGACGGCGAGAGTACCTACACGATCGGAGATGCGGAGAAGGAGACGGCGGGCACCAAGGTCGTCATGCATCTTGCGGAGGAGGAAAAGGAGTTCCTCTCCGAAGGGCGGATCCGCGAGCTGCTCGCAAAGTATTGCTCCTTCATGCCCTACGATATCTACCTCAACCCCAAGGGGGAAGACGATAAGCCCGTCAATACGCCCGCCCCGCTCTATATCAAGCAGCCCAAGGACTGCACAGATGAAGAGTACCGCACATTTTACCGCGAGACCTTCGCCGATTATCAGGAGCCGCTCTTCTGGATCCATCTCAACATGGATTATCCCTTCCGCCTCAAGGGGATTTTGTACTTCCCGAAGGTCAAAAAACAGGTCGAGCTCGAGCGCGGACAAGTCAAACTCTACTGCAACCAGGTGTACGTCGCCGATAACATCAAGGAAGTCATCCCCGAATTTTTGATGCTTCTGAACGGCGTGATCGATTGCCCGGATATCCCGCTCAACGTCTCGCGGTCCTTCCTGCAGAACGACCGTCAGGTGCAGAAGATCGCGGGGCACATCGTCAAAAAGGTGGCGGATAAGCTCATCGAACTTTTCAAAAACGACAGAAGCCGCTTCGAGACCTGTTGGGAAGACCTCGCGACGTTCGTCAAATTCGGCTGCATCAAGGATGACAGCTTCTATCAGAAGGTCAAGGAGATCATCATCTACAAGAACCTTTCGGGGGAGTACCGCCCGCTCGAGAGCTTCTTCGGCGAGGAAGTCAGCAACGAGGAGGCCGAAAAGGGGACGGAACCGCAAGCCGTCTACTATGTCTCCGACCTCGATAAGCAGGCGCAGTATGTGAAGATGTTCAAGGATGCGGGGCTCGACGCCGTCGTCTGCGATACCTACATCGACCCGCACTTCATCAGCTATATCGAATATAAGAACCCCAAGCGCGTCCGCTTTTTGCGCATCGACGCCGATGTGGCGGGCGCACTCAAGGAGGAGGGCGAAGAGGATAGCGCGGTGAAGGAGCTCTTCGAGAGCGTCTTGAAGGAGCGCAAGGTCTCCGTGAAGTGCGAAAAGCTCAAAGATCCCACCGTTCCCGCGATCGTCAACGTCTCCGAATTCATGCGCAGAATGTCCGAAATGAACAGCTTCTACCGCATGGACGGGATGCCCGAAGATCTCACGCTCGTCGTCAATACGGCGAATGCGAATGTCCTCGCGCTCAAGGATGCAGAGGATGCGGCACGCAAGATGGGGGTCGAATACATCTATTTCCTCGCCCTCATGAGCTACCGTCCGCTGACGCCCGAAGAGCACGGAGAGTTCAGCGCCGCCGCGGGAGAGCTGCTTGCGAAATATTTGGAAAAAAAGTAAGAATTTTTCAAAATTGCTATTGACAAGTTCAAGGCAAACTGCTATAATAACATTCGGTGTGAAAAAGGGGGCAAGCTTTCGGGCTCGTCCGCTTGCACGACAGGAGGTAACTATTGTGAACGGAACTGTGAAATGGTTCAATGACGGAAAGGGGTATGGCTTCATTTCCAACGACGAAGGCGGGGACGACGTATTTGTGCACTTCTCCGCGATCCAGACGGAAGGCTTCCGTACGCTCAAAGAGGGTCAGAAAGTGACTTTCGAGACGGAACCCGATCCCAAAGACAGCGGCAAACTTCGCGCTGTCAACGTCGTACCCGTTTCCTAAGCGGTACTTAGGCAGAAAAAAGACAGAAAAAGAAACGCGCTGCTTTGTTTTGCGCGTTCTTTTTTGTATTTGCAGACGAGAAAAGGGCAAAGATAGAGAGGTAGACCATGAAGATCGCGTTTTTTGATGCAAAAGAATATGATATCGTACACTTTTCGGCCGCGGCGGAGGGGACGGGGATCGCGTTCAAATTCTTCGAGACCAAGCTCACCGCGGATACCGTACAGCTTGCAGAGGGGTACGATGGCGTGTGCGTGTTCGTCAACGACGTCGTGGACAGCGCCGTCATCGAAAAACTTGCGGGCTACGGGGTGGGCATCCTCGCTCTCCGCTGTGCGGGGTACAACAACGTCGACCTTTCCTCCTGCTACGGGAGGATACACGTCGTGCGCGTGCCTGCGTATTCCCCGTATGCCGTCGCCGAACACACGATGGCGCTGCTCCTCACGTCCATCCGCCGCATCCACAAGGCCTATAACCGCACCAAGGATTTCAATTTCTCCCTGAGCGGGCTCACGGGCTTCGATCTGCACGGGAAGACGGTGGGCGTCATCGGGACGGGCAAGATCGGCAAGATCTTCATCGAAATCTGTCGCGGCTTCGGTATGCACGTTCTCGCCCACGATAAATACCCGACGGAGGGGCTTGCGGAGTACGTCTCACGCGACGAACTCTTCCGCCGAAGCGATATCATCTCTCTCCATTGCCCGCTCACCGAAGACACCTACCACCTGATCGGGAGCGAGACGATCCCCAAGCTCAAGAAGGGGGTCGTCATCCTGAATACCTCCCGCGGGGCGCTCATCGACGCCGAAGCCCTGCTCGACGGCATCAAGAGGCGGATCGTCGGCGCCGCCTGTCTCGACGTCTATGAAGAGGAATCCGAGCTCTTCTTCCGCGATTTCTCGGGGCATATCGTCGAGGACGACGTGCTTGCGCGGCTCATCTCCATGCCCAACGTCATCGTGACGAGCCATCAGGCCTTCCTCACCGAGGAGGCGCTCACGAACATCGCCGAGACGACGGTCGGCAATCTCAAGGCATATTTTGCGGGGGAGGCGCTCGAAAACGAACTCTGCTACGGGTGCAATAAAGTGGAAGAATGCAAGAAGGCGAGAAGCAAACGCTGTTTCTGAGACGAAATGTATTCGTTTTGTCCGCCCTATAAACGGATCATCTGTTTTGTCAAAACCGTTTTCTTTTATTGTAAAAACAACTTATTCAGAAAATCGATCTCTTCTTCGTGCTCCAGAATAATATCCGACAGCGTATCGTAAATTTTCAGAAGCTCATGGTCGATCGGTTTGTGCTCACATTCATCCATCGTAACCAATCCGCTTATCCTTGTGTCAAGTTCAACTTCAACCGCATAGAGGTTATCGTCGTTCAACTCCGTTATATTCATTTCGGCGAAAAGTTTTTTCGCCTCTTCTTTTGCTCTCGGCGTGAATTTACTTTCCAGACTTTTGCTTAACATATTTCTTTTTTCCTCCCTTTTTTCCGACATTAGTCAAGCCGAATTGTTTAATTTCTTTTTTGCTTACAGGTCGGCAAGTCGCAACATTGTTGTTTGTTGGATTTATGCTTGTCGTAATTCTCTTACCCACACGATTATATGAGGGTTTACCGTTCTTATTGTATTTTACTTGCGTAATGGCATTTGGTTTTGTAAACAGATTGTCCAAAACATCGATCTTTTTTATAGTTCTTTCCTTTTGAACGATCCGATTCTGCGCATGGGAAGTCAGATAGTATTTACCGACCCTTACATACTTTGTTCCTTTTTTGGCCATTTCTTTTTTGGCTTGAGCAAAAAGCCAACTATACTCATTTTAATACCTCGCATAAATTTTGTCAAGTGTAGGGGCGTCTTGTTTCACTTGCAGTTTTATTATAACAAAAGAATGCCTGCTATTCAAGAAAATCCTGTCGGCCGCATTCTTAGTTCTACGGTAGACAACATTGACTATTTCAGTTGATTTCCTTGACATTTGGGTAGACAGTTTGTATAATATGATAGGAGTTACCCGATGAACGACAAAATCAAAGTGAAGGTTTCGTCCTTTGTGGCGAACATTTTGGAAATCGACGCACTACGCTTCGAATTTACCAAAAATGGTAAGTCAAATAAGAATGGGCTTTTGAATAAGCTCATTCCCATACTTGTGGAAGTGCGCAAGGAAAGGCGCAACCAAATCGAGAATATACTAAAAGACGAATACAATCGGTCTGATAGTGAAAACATATATAACGCCGTCAATACCGTCATCGACAGGGTGTATTTCAACGATGAAAATTTGGGTGAATTGGATGAATCTCTTTGGATACGCCCCTCAAAAGAAAATATTTCGGTCTTTGACGAAATTGAGACTTCCGAAATTTTAATAACCGCACAAGAATTATCGGTATATATCCGTGGACTGTTGAACGAATATTGCATGCTTCCGCTGTATAAAAGAGAGACATTGGTTTTCGACGACGAGTTGGATGTTTTTTCGAACGCTTGTTATACGCATCGGATATTATATTTTAGAAATAGGGCGACGCACGAAAGGCATAAAGTATTTGCCTTTGATTATTTTTACGGATATTGGACAAACTCGGGCAATTATTGTATTTTTTATGACATAGACGAGCAAAAGATAATGGCAACGCCGCTATATGAAATGCGAGACATGTATCTCATAAAGCAAAAATTTAAGCCGAGCGAAAAACTAATAGAACGGCTGCAAGCGTATTGTGAGGAATGCGACTTTGATACCGTAATAAGCGTGGAGGGCGAATGAGATGTTTTTCAATAAAGAGAAAAAGAAAAGCAACTATGTAAAAGCCAAAACTCCGGAGACGCGGAAAAAGCAAAAAGCGGCAATTGCCGCTTACTATGCGAAAAAGAACAACTTGGCGAAAAAGAAAAAATGAATTTATCACAGCAATCGGGTTTTCCGCTTGCTGATTTGCGGTACAATATAAGCGGTTTGGCGAACCGCCAAACCGCTCAATTCAGGACCATTACCGCGACCCGCATAAAGCGGTGCCTCTTTCACTGTTCGCTCTGCTCGGCAGAAGCGGCAAGTGCTTCTTTATAATGTTGCAGGATGACTTCGGAGAGCTGATTGCGCGTCTCCTGATTGATGGGATGCGCGATATCCTTGTATTCCCCCTCAGAGGTCCTGCGGCTCGGCATTCCGATGAAGAGCTCACCGTCCCGCTCGAGGATCTTGATGTCGTGCACGACAAAGCACGCATCGATCGTGATGGAGGCGACGGCACGAAGCATGCCTTCGCGATTGACCAGCCTGATCCGTACATCGGCAATCTGCATATATATTTCCTCCCCCAATACAGATGTGTACAATAAATTTTAACACAAGATATTTTAATTTACAATAGTTTTTGCGATAATTTTTTTAACAAAAGGCGTATTTCACAAAAATTTCACAAACGGAAGGGCTTTTTCGGGGGATGCACGCAAAGATGCGGGGCTTGCATACGATGGTGCATGGTTTCCGAAAATGCAGAGCAAGGGGTCTATTTCGTCGGGATCGGCGGCATCAGCATGAGCGCTTTGGCGCTTCTTTTGCGGGATCGCGGCTATGCGGTGCGGGGGAGCGATGCGGAGATCGGGGAGACGGCGCAGCGGCTTATCGCGCAGGGGATCCGCGTCTCCCGCGGCGAAGAAGAGGAGATCACGGAGCCTGTCGTCGTCTACACGGGCGCCGTCGATCTCACGCATCCGCAGCTTGCGCGGGCAGCCATGGCGGGAAAACGTCTGGTCACGCGCGCAGAACTTCTCGGAAAGTTCGCGGAGGGATTTCCGCATACGATCTCCGTGGCAGGCTGTCACGGCAAGACGACGGCAAGCTGCATGCTCGCACATGTCCTCGCGGCGGGCGGAGCCGCATTTACGGCGCATATCGGCGGCGAAGACCTCGATTTCGGGAATTGCGCGATCCGCGGAAGAGAGTATTTCGTCACCGAAGCCTGTGAATTCCGCCGTAGTTTTCTTGCGCTGAAGAGCTCTGTCGCCGTCATCCTCAACTGCGACCGCGATCACACCGATTGCTATCACAGCGACGGGGAGATCTTCGCGGCGTATTCGGCCTTCGCAGCAAAGGCGGAGCGCGTCGTCGTGAACGCAGACGATCCGCATGCCCGCAAGATCCCGCACGCCCTCGATTTCGGGCTCTTCGCGGGGGAGATCCGCGCGGAGCAGCTCGTCTCGGCGGGGGAGCGGTATACGTTTACGATCGCAGAGCGGGGCTTGCCCGTCGTCCGCGTGACGCTCGGGGTCATCGGCAAAGTCCACATCTACAACGCCCTTGCGGCCTATGCCGCGGCGAGGCTCTGCGGCTTTTCGCCGACCGAGATCAAGGCGGGGCTCGAGGCCTTTCGCGGCGTCAAACGCCGCTTCGAACCCGTGGGGACGATCGGCGGCGCCCAAGTCGTCTGCGATTACGCGCATCATCCGCGGGAGATCGCGGCGACCATCTCGACCGCACGCAAGCTGTGCAGGGGGGAGCTGCGCGTCGTCTTTCAGCCGCATACCTACACGCGTACCCGCGATCTGCTCCCCGATTTCGTGCGAGCACTCGGGGGATGTGCTTCTCCCATCATCTACAAGACCTATTCCGCACGGGAGACCTATGATTTTGCGGGAAGCGCCTGCCGCCTCGCGGCGAAGCTCCCCGAAGCCCGCTATGTGCAGAGCCCGCAGCAGCTCAAGCGCAGGCTTATGGAAGACCTCGCGCCGAGCGATCTCATCCTCGTGCTCGGGGCGGGCGATATCTACGCGATCGTGCGATCCATCCTCGATTGAATTTCGGGGGCAATGCAAAATTTTGCGGTCCGGCAGCCAAACTACAGGTTGCCGGATCTTTTTCGTAGCGGCTTGGCTTTGTCCCGAAAAAAATTCGCAATTCGGAGGAAAAATTTGGGATTTGGTATTGAAACCGACGCAGAAATATAGTATAATAAGATTGTCCGCCGAAGGCAGCGCCCGCGCGGGCAAGGGGGGAAGTCGTAAGACGAACGTCATGGAGAAACAGAAGAACAACGTTATGGAGCGGGAGACGGATTTTCCGCTGCACCTCTATCACCACGGCAGGAACGACCGCATCTATGAGATCTTCGGCGCACATAAGGCGACGGAGAAGGGGGAAGCGGGTTACGTGTTCCGCGTCTGGGCACCGCACGCAAAGCAGGTCTCCGTCGTGGGTGATTTCAACGGGTGGCAGGAAAACGCGAACGTCATGCACTGCATGGTCGATAACGAGTGCTTCGAGCTGTTTGTCCCCGGGATCAAGCAATACGATACCTACAAATACTGCATCGAGACGCAGGACGGCCGCAAACTCATGAAGTGCGACCCCGTCGGCTTTCACACCGAAACGCCGCCCGCAAACGCCTCGAAAGTCTACGATCTTTCGGGCTATCCGTGGGGGGATTCCGCCTATCTCCGTGCGCGCGATCAAAAGAATGTGTTTACCTCGCCGATGAATATCTACGAGGTCAATCTGCTCTCGTGGAAGCATCACGACGACGGCAATTTCCTCTCCTACCGCGATCTCGCGACAGAGCTCGTCTCCTATGTCAAGGAGATGGGCTATACGCATGTCGAGTTCATGCCCGTCACCGAATATCCCTTCGACGGCTCGTGGGGATATCAGGTCACGGGTTATTTTGCGGTCACTTCCCGCCTCGGGACGCCGCACGACTTCATGTACCTCGTCGATAGCTTTCACCGTGCGGGGATCGGCGTCATCGTCGATTGGGTGCCCGCACACTTCCCCAAGGACGCCCACGGGCTCTACGAGTTCGACGGACAGCCTCTCTATGAGAGCAGCCAATGGGACCGCATGGAGCATAAGAGCTGGGGGACCCGCCGCTTCGACTACGGCAGGAACGAAGTTCTCTCCTTCCTCATCTCCGGCGCCTGTTTCTTCTTCGATCTCTTCCATGTCGACGGTCTCCGCGTGGACGCCGTCGCCTCGATGCTCTATCTCGATTACGATAAGCGCCCCGGGGAGTGGGTCCCCAACATCTACGGCGAAAACAAGAATCTCGAGGCGATCGCCTTTCTTCGCAGACTCAACGAAGCCGTCTTCAAGCGTTTTCCTTCCGCGCTCATGATTGCCGAGGAATCCACGGCGTGGGGGCTCGTCACCAAGCCCGGGAGCGTCGGCGGGCTGGGCTTCAACTTCAAATGGAATATGGGCTGGATGAACGATATGCTCTCGTATCTCTCCCTCGATCCCTATTTCCGCATGAACAACCACAACAAACTCACCTTTTCCATGATGTACGCCTTCTCGGAGAACTATGTGCTTCCGATCTCGCACGATGAAGTCGTACACGGGAAATGTTCGCTCATCGGCAAGATGCCGGGGGAATATGCCGAAAAGTTTGCGGGCGTACGCGCCTTCCTCGGCTATATGATGGCCCATCCCGGGAAGAAGCTCAACTTCATGGGGTACGAATTCGGGCAGTTCAAGGAGTGGAATTTCCGCGAAGGGCTGGAGTTCTTCCTCCGCGATACCTACGAGCTCCACGGCAAACTCTCGGAGTACGTGAAGGCGCTCAACTACTTCTATACCGCGACGCCCGCCTTCTATGAAATCGAAGATTCTTGGGACGGCTTCGAATGGCTCGCGCCCGACGATGCCGACCGCAACATCGTCTCCTTCATCCGCCGCGACAGGGCGGGGGGCGAGATCATCTGCCTCTCCTGCTTCTCGGGGGCAGACGCCGAAAATTATCTTCTCGGCGTAAACCGCAAGGGGAAGTATAAGATCGTCTTCTGCTCCGATGATAAGAAGTACGGCGGCAGGGGGATCGTCACGCACAAATCGCTGAAGGCGGTCCGTGCACCCAGCCACGGGAAGATGTATTCGCTACGGATGGATGTGCCGAAGTTCACGACGATGTACCTCGTATATTGTCCGGAAGACGGCGAAAAACAGGGAAATACGGCGCAAAAGCCGAAGATATAAGTGGATCGAAAGATCCGATAGGGGGTAACATAGGAATGCTCAGAAAAAAAGAATGCGTTGCAATGCTGCTTGCGGGCGGACAGGGTTCGAGGCTCTATGCGCTCACAAACAACATCGCAAAGCCCGCGGTCGCGTTCGGCGCGAAGTACCGCATCATCGATTTTCCGCTCAGCAACTGCATCAACTCGGGGATCGACACCGTCGGCGTTCTGACGCAGTACGAGCCGCTCGAACTCAACGAATACATCGGCAACGGACAGCCTTGGGATCTCGACCGTGCCTTCGGCGGCGTGCATATTCTTTCGCCCTATCAGGCGAAGAAGAAGCAGTCGTGGTTCGAAGGGACGGCGAATGCCGTCTTCCAGAACATGCACTTCATGAAGAAGTACGATCCCGATTATGTCCTCATCCTCTCGGGCGATCATATCTATAAGATGGACTACGCCGCGATGCTCCGCGCCCACAAGGCGACGGGGGCGGATTGTACGATCGCAGCCATCGAAGTGCCCATGAAGGAGGCTTCCCGCTTCGGGATCCTCAACACGAATGAGGATGGTTCCATCTATCAATTCGAAGAGAAACCCAAACAGCCCAAGAGCAACCTCGCCTCGATGGGGATCTACATCTTCACGGCGAAAAAGCTCTTCAAATACCTCGAAATGGACGATGCCGACCCCGCATCCTCCAAGGATTTCGGCAAGGATGTGCTTCCCGCGATGCTCCGTGCGGGCGAGAAGATGTATTCCTACCGTTTCCGCGGATATTGGAAGGACGTCGGCACGATCTCCTCGCTCTGGGAATCCAATATGGACCTCTTGGGCAAGGATCCCGCGTTCGACGTCGGCGACAGCGGATGGAAGATCCATTCCCGCAACCCGCTCGCCCCGCCCGAATACATCGGGGAAGCGGCCAAAGTAGAAAATTCCATGATCGCGCTCGGCTGCGAGATCGAGGGGACGGTGCAGAATTCCGTGCTCGCCTCCAACGTCGTCGTCGAAGCGGGGGCGACCGTCCGCGACGCCGTCATCATGGCGGGGACCGTCGTGAAGGCGGGGGCGACCGTCGAGTATTCGATCGTCGATGAAAACGTCGTGATCGACTGCGGCGCCACCGTCGGCGACCCCAAGAGCGCGGGTGCGGGTATCGCCGTGCTCGGCAGGAACATCACGATCGCCCAAGGTGCGAAAGTCAAAGGCGGCACCGTACTCGATAAGGATTACAAGGGGGAATAAGAACATGGCACATTCCACGGTCGGCGTTATCTTTTCCAATATCCACGACGAAAACATCCCCGAGCTCTCCCGTCATCGCACGATGGCCTCGGTCCCGTTCGGGGGTAGATACCGTCTCATCGACTTCGCGCTCTCGAATATGGTCAATTCGAGCATCACGACGGTCGGTATCGTCACCAAAAACAACTATCAATCGCTCATCGATCACCTCGGCAGCGGCAAAGAGTGGGATCTCGCGCGGAAAGACGGCGGCATCATCCTGCTTCCGCCTTATTCCGACGAGACCGATAAACCCTACACGACCCGCCTTGAAGCCCTCATGAGCATCACGGGCTTTTTGACCCACCGCAAGGAGGATTACGTCGTGATCTCCGACTGCGACGGCATCTCCCACATGAACTTCGGCGAGATCGTGCGCTTCCACGAGGAGAAGGGGGCGGATATCACGATGGTCTACCATGAAGAGACCGAGCCCTGCGAATCCAACTACTTCATCGCCCTCGATCCCGATGCCAAGACAGGCCGCGTAAAGGGGATCAAGATCAGCCCGCGCGACCTTGTTCCGGGTAAGAAATATGCGCTCTACGTCAATGTGATGGTGATGAGCCGCGAGTTCCTCGTCAATACGATCCAGGATGCCGTCACGCGGGGCTTTTCGAGCTTCGGAAGGGACATCCTCGCGAAGAACGTGGATACGCTCAAGATCTATGGCTACGGCTTCCAAGGCTACTATGCGGGCGTCAATTCCATGCAAAACTACTATACGCACAGCATGGAGCTGCTTCGGCGCGACGTCCGCGACGAGCTCTTCGGCGGCCGCGATATCTACACGAAAGTCCGCGACAGCGCACCTTCGAAGTATCTCGAAGGCGCCGTCGTGCGCGATTCGCTCATCTCCGACGGCTGCGTCATCGAGGGGACGGTCGAGAACTGCATCCTCTTCCGCGGCGTGAAAGTCGGAAAGGGGAGCGTGATCAAAAATTCCATCATCATGCAGGACTCCGTGATCGGCGAAAACGTCTCGCTCGACTGCGTCGTCACCGATAAAAACGTCGTCATCCGCGATCGGAGGACGCTTTCGGGCTGTGCGGAGCTCCCGTACTTCATCTCAAAAGGCAGAATGCTGTAACACGCAGCGGGCGATCAAGAAATCAAGAGGGGGAATTACCATGAAAACCACTGCAAAACGCACGAAGCAAGCGGCGATCGAGGTCACCGAGACCGTACCCGCCGAGGCGGCAAAGGAAGAGCCCGTCGTCACCGTCGAGGCAAAGAAGAAGATCCTCTTTGTCGCGAGCGAGGCGGCGCCCTTCATCGCGACGGGCGGGCTGGCCGAAGTCATCGGATCGCTCTCCAAGGCGGTCGCCGCCGATGAGCGGTACGATGTCCGCGTCATCCTTCCGCTCTATCAGGATATCAAAAAGGAGTACCGCAAGGATTTCCGCTTCATCGGGAACATCTTCGTGCCGCTCTCGTGGCGCAACCAGTATTGCGGGATCTTCGAATACGAGGCGAACCGCGTGAAGTTCTACTTCGTGGACAACGAGTACTACTTCAAGCGCCCCGGCTGCTACGGCTACTACGACGACGGCGAGCGTTTCGCCTTCTTCTGCCGCAGCGTCATGGAGATCCTCGGCTTCATCAATTTCTACCCCGATATCCTGCACTGCCACGATTGGCAGGCGGCGCTTGCGGCGCTCTACCTCAAGACCATCTACTGCTACCGCCCCGAATATCAGTTCATCCGTGCGGTGTTTACGATCCACAATATCGAATATCAGGGCAAGTATTCCCTCGATATCCTCGAAGATCTCTTCGGGATCTCCTACCGCTATAAGAATCTCGTCGAGTTCGATCACTGCATCAACCTCATGAAGGGGGCGATCGAGTGCTGCGAACGCTTCACGACGGTCTCGCCCACCTATGCGGGGGAGATCAAGGATCCTTACTACGCACACGGGCTCGATCAGATCGTACGCCGCAACGAATTCAAGCTCTGCGGCATCCTCAACGGCATCGATCCCGATTACTACGACCCCGCGACGGACAAGGCGCTCTTCGCCAATTATAATGCGGAGCATCCCGAAACCAAGGCGGTCTGCAAGGAAGAGCTCCAGAAGATGTTGGGGCTTCCCGTGCGGCCGGATACGCCCATCATCGCCATGATCTCCCGCCTCGTCAGCCATAAGGGGCTCGACCTCGTGAAGGAAGTCATCGAGCAGGTGCTTCGGCAGGATGTGCAGTTCGTCCTGCTCGGCACGGGCGATTCGCAATACGAAAACTATTTCTCGGGTCTTGCGCGCAACTATCCGGGAAAGGTGATCTCGGTGATCTCCTTCAACTCCGATCTCTCGCGCAAGATCTATTCGGGGGCAGATCTCTTCCTCATGCCCTCCAAGAGCGAACCTTGCGGGCTCTCCCAGATGATCGCCAGCCGCTACGGCACCGTTGCGATCGTGCGGGAGACAGGGGGGCTTCGCGACAGCATCACGCCCTATGGCGCAGGCGGCAACGGGTTTACGTTCAGCAACTACGATGCTTACGATATGCTCTACGTCATCAACGAGGCGCTCGGCGTGTATCGCATGAAGGACGAGTGGGCACGGCTCATGAAGAAGGCCATGGAGACGGACTTCTCTTGGTCCACCTCCGCGAAGTACTACGAAGGACTGTACCTCGGCATGCTCAAGTAATTTGCAATTGACGCGCGGCGGCCGCGACGCCGCCGCGCAATACTGAAAAGGACATAAAAAAGGTATGGAGAAACTTAACGCACAGCAAGCGCAAGAGCTCATCGCGGGAAAACTTTCCCGCTACTTCGGTGTCTCGCCCGCAGAGGCAACGCGCGAACAGATCTACCGCGCCGTCGTCTTCAGCGTCCGCGATATCATGCTCGAAAAGCGGCAGCAGTTCCATGTAAAGGTAAAGAAAGCGCGGGCAAAGCGCGTATACTACCTCTGCATGGAATTTTTGATGGGGCGCTCGCTCAAGAACAGCGTCTACAATCTCGGCATCGGCAAAGCCCTCGAAGAGGCGCTTCGCCCCTATAAGCTCACCCTCGAAGATCTCTATGAAGAGGAGCCCGATGCGGGGCTCGGGAACGGGGGGCTCGGGCGGCTTGCGGCTTGCTTCCTCGATGGACTTGCCACGCAGAACTACCCCGCCATGGGCTTTTCCATCTGCTATCAATACGGCCTCTTCAAGCAGAAGATCGTCGACGGTTGGCAGATCGAGCTGCCCGACGTATGGCTCCCGGGCGGCGAAGCATGGCTCACGCAGCGCACGGATAAGACGTTCATCGTCCGTTTTGACGGCGAACTCGAAGAGCGTTGGACCGATCACGGCATGGAGACAGTGTATCACAACGCGAAGGAAGTCGAGGCGGTCGCCTATGATATGATGGTCTCGGGCGCAAATTCGCAGGCGGTCAGCGTGCTTCGCCTGTGGCGTTCGCGTGCCGTGCAGGAATTCGATATGCAGGCCTTCTCGCAGGGCAATTACGAGGCCGTGATGCGCGACGACAGCGATGCCCAGCTCATCTCGAAGGTGCTCTATCCCTCGGATAACCACAACGAGGGCAAGTCTCTCCGCCTCAAACAGCAATACTTTTTGGTCTCGGCGTCCCTTCAGTGCATCGTCTCCGACCATAAGCGCCGCTACGGCTCCTTGGCGCTCCTTCCGCAGATGGCGGCGATCCATATCAACGATACGCATCCCGCCCTTGCGATCCCCGAGCTCATGCGCATCCTCGTCGATGAAAATTACTTCGATTGGGATACGGCATGGAACATCACGACGGCGACTTGCGCCTACACCAATCATACCGTCCTCGCCGAGGCGCTCGAGACGTGGGCGGAGGACCTCGTCGCCCGCCGTCTCCCGCGGATCTATGGCATTCTGAAGGAGATCAACCGCAGATTCTGCGACGACCTCTGGCATCGCTTCCCCGGAGATTGGAACAAGATCTCCCGCATGGCGATCCTCGCCCACAACACAGTGCGGATGGCAAACCTGTGCGTCGTGGGGTCGAGTTCGGTAAACGGCGTCTCCGCATTGCACAGCGAGATCATCAAAGAGAGCATTTTCCACGATTTCTATGAGTACACGCCCGAGAAATTCACGAATGTCACGAACGGCATCGCGCACAGGCGTTGGCTCAATCAATCCAATCCCGAGCTCTGCGCCCTCATCGACGACTGCATCGGCACAGGTTACGCAAAGGATGCTTCCAAACTCGAAGGATTGCGCAAATTTGCAGACGACGAGGGGGTACTTCGCCGTCTCGACGAGATCAAGCGCATCAAAAAACAGCAGTTTGCGGAGTACGCGAAGAAGCAGCAGGGGATCGTCATCGACCCTGATACCGTGTTCGATGTGCAGGCAAAGCGCATGCACGAATACAAGCGGCAGCTTCTGAACGTCTTGCACATCATCGGGGAATACAATGCCTTGCGCGAAAACCCCGAGCTCGACGTACTGCCCAAGACCTACATCTTCGGCGCCAAGGCCGCTGCGGGCTATGATATGGCAAAGCAGATCATGAAGCTCATCTGCTTCCTCGCCGAGGATATCCGCAAAGATCCCAAGATCTCCCAAAAGCTCAACGTCGTCTACATGGAGAACTACAACGTTACGATGTCGGAAAAGCTCATGCCGGCGAGCGAGATCTCCGAACAGATCTCTCTTGCGGGGAAAGAGGCGAGCGGCACGGGGAACATGAAGTTCATGATCAACGGCGCACTCACGATCGGGACGCTCGACGGCGCAAACGTCGAAATGGCAGAGAGGGTAGGGGAGGAGAACATCTTCATCTTCGGGCTCAAGGCCGATGAAGTGAAGGAGATCTGGAACCGCGGGTACAATTCGACGGAGTATTACAATCAGAACCCGACGCTGCGCAGGATCATCGAATCGCTCATCGTCGGCTTCAACGGCTGTTCGTTCGCCGAGATCGCCAATTATCTTCTCCGCTACGGCAGGATCGCGGATCCCTACATGTGCCTTGCGGATTTCGAATCCTACTCGCAGATGCAGAGCAGAGTGGGGGCGCTCTACCGTGAAGACAAGATGGCATGGAACAAGAGATCTCTTCTCAATATCGCGGCGGCAGGGTACTTCTCTGCAGATCGGAGCATCCGTGACTACGCAAACAACATCTGGCACTTGAAGCCCATCAATACCTAATCCAATGACGATCTTTTATGACCCGCTCGATGTGGCGTGCAAGGCGCCGATCGGGGCAGTAAAGCGCGGGTGCGAAGTACTATTTCAGACATACTATTGCGAAAGCGGAGAATTGGAAACGTTCTCCGCCGACGTTTGTTTTCTGCATTTTTACCGCGACGACGGCTTTTCGCAGGTCGTCCCCATGCGCCGCAGTGAGCGCGGGTTCTATGTTTCGCTCAAATTCCATGAGGTCGGGCTGTATTTCTACTATTTTTCCTTCGGAAACGACCTTTATCTTTCGCGCGGGGCACTTCGGCGGGGCGAACTCTGCCGCGGGCACTTCGAGAGCTGGCAGCTCACCGTCTACGATGAAAACTACACCACGCCCGAATGGTTCAAGGGCGGCGTGATGTATCAGATCTTCCCCGATCGCTTCTGTATCGGCGGCAAACGGCGGGAAGTCAAGCCCTATCAGGTGCTGCGCGATGACTGGGGCGGCATGCCTTCTTTCCGCCCGAATGCCTTCGGAAAGGTGCTGAATTGCGACTTTTTCGGGGGAAATCTCGAGGGGATCATCCAAAAACTCGATTATCTCGCCGCATTGCATGTGCGGGCGATCTACTTAAATCCCATCTTCGAGGCATATTCCAATCACCGCTACGATACGGGCGACTATATGAAGATCGACGGCCTGCTCGGGACCCAAGAGGATTTTGAGCGGCTTACTTCCGAGGCGAAAAAGCGGGGCATCCGCATCCTCCTCGACGGCGTCTTCAATCACACGGGCGACGACAGCCGCTATTTCAACAAATACGGGCGCTACGATTCGCTCGGTGCCTATCAATCGCATGATTCGCCCTACGCCGAATGGTACCGTTTCCGCCAATTTCCCGACGTCTATGATTGTTGGTGGGGCATCGTGACCCTTCCCGCGGTCAATGAGCAGGCCGCATCCTACCGCGAATTCATCACGGGGAAGGAGGGCGTTGTGGCGACGTGGATGGCACGCGGCGCCGCGGGTTACCGCCTCGACGTGGCCGACGAGCTCCCCGATAGCTTCATCCGCCTCGTGCGCAAGGCCGTAAAACGTGCCGATCCCGAGGGGCTGCTCATCGGCGAAGTCTGGGAGGATGCGAGCTGTAAAATCGCCTACGACGAGCGCAGGACCTATCTTCTCGGCGAAGAACTCGACAGCGTGATGAACTATCCGCTCAAGAACGGGATCATCAACTTCATGCTCACAGGCAATACCTCCGAGCTCAGGGAGGCCATCTTCATGCTGCTCGATAACTACCCCAAAGAGACCCGCGATTGCCTCATGAACATCCTCGGAACGCACGATACGCCGCGCATTCTCACCGTTCTCTCGGGGCGGCAATGCAGCGATAAGGAGGAAATGGCCTGCCTCGAGCTCACGGAATCTGAGCGGGAGACCGCCTATCGGCGGCTCTACATGGCCGCGGTGCTGCAGTTTACGCTCTTCGGCGTGCCCTGCATCTACTATGGCGACGAAGTCGGCATGGAAGGCTATTCCGATCCCTTCTGCCGCGGCTGTTTCCCGTGGGAAGCCGCGGAAACATCCAAACTCCGTGCCTTCTACGCCCGCCTCGGCGAGATCCGCTCCGAGGTCGCGCCCGACGTATTTTCGGACGGCGATTACCGCGAACTCTATGCGGACAGCGGCTGCCTCGTCTTCGAGCGCAGGAAGGGAGAGCGCGCCGTCGTCGTGGTGTGCAACCGCTCGAAAGATCAGTACCGCCTGCATATCCGCGGGAAACTGCAGAGCCTTCTCGGCGAGGAGACGTTTGAAGATTCCCTCGAGGTCGCGGCGGAGAGCTATGGCATCTACCTCTCGGAATGAATACTATGCCAGACATAATTGCTATGCGTGACATAGTTCTTTGGAAGCCGAAATGCGCCGTACGCGCGGCCGATCAATTTTCCGCGGGAGACAACAAACTGCCTGTAGGAAATTCCGCACAAAATCGCAAAAAAGCATAAAATGCAAAAATCGCGTGATTTTCCGTAAAACCCGAAAATCACGCGATTTTATAGGAATTGACCCCTATTTTTGGCTATTTTTTTGTCGTAACTATTCGTAAAAGCGGTGTTTTGCGAATAGTTACGTGGATGTGTCGGAGCGTTTCTTCGCCCCTCTTCGGGGGGTGATTTTTGATTTTTTCGGAAAATCCCATTTTTAACTATTCGCAAAATTGACAAGTCTATCTTCGATGTGCTATAATGCACTTACCATGAAACCCACCGAAAATTACTATCAGGACCGCAATCTCAGAAATCTCGATAAGATCGACGAGCTCCTCGAGGCGCTTCCCTCTTTCTGCGAGGATTTTTTCCGCGGCGTCGAGACGCGCACGAGCACCCTCACCCGCCTCAACTACTGCTACGATCTTCGCATCTTCTTCGATTTCCTTTCGCGGAAGAAATTCCGCGGCAAGGCCGTGCAGGAGATCACCCTCGAGGATCTCGAACAAATTACGGATACCGATATCGAGATCTTCCTCTCCTATCTCTCCCACTACCGCTTCGGCGATCGCACCCTCTCCTGCGACGAGCGCGCCAAGGCCCGTAAGCTCTCCACCGTGCGTTCCCTCTTTAAGTACTTTTTCAACAAGGGCCTCCTCTCCGTCAACAATACGGCGAAAGTCGCAACGCCCAAGCTCCACGAGAAGGAGATCATCCGCCTCGAAGGCGAGGAGATCTCCACCCTCCTCGATACGGCGGAATTCGGCGACGGGCTCACTTCGCACATGTCGGGCTACCACGAGAAGACGAAAGTGCGTGATTGCGCCATCCTCACCCTCTTTTTGGGCACGGGGATCCGTATTTCCGAGCTTGTCGGGCTCAATAACGATAGTTTTGACTTCGCAAACCACTCCTTTATCGTCACCCGAAAGGGCGGAAATCAGGCGATCTTGTATTATTCGGATGAAGTCGCCGATGCCATCATCGCCTATATGAACCAAAAGGACGCCGATCCGCGTATCCCCAAGGAGAAGAGCGGCCCCCTCTTCCTCTCCATGCAGTATAAGCGGATCACCGTGCGCGCTGTGGAGAACCTCGTCAAGAAATACGCCTCGATCGCGACCCCCCTCAAGAAGATCACGCCGCACAAGCTGCGTTCGACTTACGGCACCGCCCTCTACCGTGAGACGGGCGATATCTACATCGTCGCCGACGTCCTCGGGCACAGAGACGTCAATACCACCCGCAAGCACTACGCCGCGATCACCGAGGACAACCGCCGTTCGGTGGCGGGAAAAGTCAAATTGCATCCCACGGAGGGCGATGAATGAGCGAACGCGTCTACATTCTGCAGCCCGTCTTCGGGCAGGACGCCGAGGCGCTGCATGCGGAAGCCGTCTCCCTCATCGAGAGCGCGGGCGCCGAGTACGCAGGTACGACGCGCCAGACCATCCGCGAGATCGACCCTGCGACCGTCTTCGGCGAGGGCAAACTTGCCGAAGTCAAGGCGCTTCTCGGCGACAGCGAGGTGACGATCCTCTTCAACGGCGACCTCTCCCCCGCCCAGACGGCCAACCTTTCCAAGGCGCTCGGCGATCGGAAAGTCATCGACCGCACCGCCCTCATCCTCGATATCTTTGCTCTCCGCGCCACGACGAGCGAGGGAAAGCTGCAAGTTGAGCTCGCCCAATACAAATATCTCTATCCGCGCCTTCGCGGCAAGGGCACGGCGCTCTCCCGTCTCGGCGGCGGGATCGGCACGCGCGGCCCCGGGGAGAGCAAGCTCGAGACCGACCGCAGGCACATCCGTGCACGCATCCACGCCCTCGAAGTGCGGCTCAAGGAGACCGAACAGCGGCGGAGCCTCCTTGTAGAGCGCAGAAAAAAAGAGCGGATCAAGACGATCGCGCTCGTCGGTTATACGAATACGGGCAAATCTACCCTTCTTAACGCCATGACGGGCGCCGAAGTCTTCGTGAAAGACGCCCTCTTCGCGACGCTCGACCCCACTTCCCGTGCATTCGAGATCGAAGGCGTCCCCTTTCTCATGGTCGATACGGTGGGATTCCTCCGCGCTCTGCCCCACGGCCTCATCGAGGCCTTCAAATCCACCCTCGAGAGCGCGTTGCATTGCGATCTCGCGCTCATCGTGTGCGACGCCGCGGGGGATTTCCAAATGCAGCTCGATACGACACTCAAAACGCTCGGCGAGCTTGGCTTTTCCGCCCCCTATCTCGTCGTGATGAACAAGTGCGATGCGGCGGGAGACGTCCTCTTGCCCAAGGACGCCGTGCGCATTTCCGCCAAGGAAGGCCGCGGCCTCGAGGAGCTCAAAGCGCGGATCTTCGCGGCGATGAAAGCGGAATACGCGCGCGCTACATTATATATTCCCTATGCGGAGATGGCGGCGTACGCCCCCCTTCGCCCCCTCCTCTTCGAGCGGGAAGTCGTCTATGATGACGGCGGAGCGCGCATCCTTGCGATCGTTCCCGCGATCTACGCCGAAAAATTCAGAAAATATATGCAATGAAAAACCGCCGCCGAAGAGGTTCGGGAGCGGTCTTCAGGTTTCGTCTTTGCGGATGATCTTATCGATCTTGATCGTCGCGTAGTCGCGGATCTCAAGGCACTTGCCGCAGTTGTCGCAGGGCTTGGAGGGATCGAGGTCACACACCTCGCATTCCATGCAACCGTCGCACTCCTTTTCTTCATCGAAGATACACTTCTTGACTTCCATATCTCTATTATACCCCATCTCCGCAAAAAAAGCAAGAGAAAGGAAAAAAATTATGAAAATTGTTAGAACAAACGTTTGCAAATTTTTTTCGGATGTGCTATAATGGGCTTACGAGGTGAATCATGATCAAGGAAAATAAACTCTTGGAAGTCCTCGACTATATCAACCGCTACATCGAGGAAAACGGTTTTGCGCCCACCGTCCGCGATATGTGCCGCGATCTCGGCATCAAGTCCACCGCGACGGCATACGATTATATCAACCGCCTTCGGGATAAGGGCTATCTTGAAAAGGCCGAAAACAAGAAGCGTGCGGTCACAGTGCGCCGCGGCGGCACGATCAATGTTCCCCTCGTCGGTACGGTCACCGCCGGCCAACCCATTCTCGCAGTCGAGAATTTCGAGGGGTACTACCCCCTCCCCGCCTCCGAATTCCGCGGCGAAGATCTGTTTTTGCTGCGTGTCTCGGGGGAAAGCATGATCGATGCGGGCATCTTCGACGGCGACAAGATCATCGTCAAGAAGCAAGAGACGGCCGAGAACGGCGATATCGTCGTTGCCCTCTTCGACGACGGCGTCGGGCAGGGCGCGACCGTGAAGCGCTTCTTCCGCCGCGGCGATAAAGTCATCCTTCATCCCGAAAATGAGACGATGCAGGATTTCGTGCTCGGCGCCGAGAGCGACGCCATGATCATCGGGAAAGTCCTCGGTCTTATCCGCACCCTCTGAGTCTATCCGAATTTTTATTCTCCTAAAATTATTCCCCGTGCTGTTTTGCGCGGGGAATAACCTTTTTATAGGTTTTTCAGATAATAGATCTCTTCGGGCGTGAGCTTTCTGCAGGCGCCGCGGTCGAGCCACATGAGGGTGAGATCGCCGAGCTTCGTGCGTTTCAAGAAGGTCACATTCTTTCCGATGGCCTCAAACATCCGCCGAATTTCACGGTTTTTGCCCTCGGTGAGTACGATGCGCAGCTTGGTATAGCTCTTGTCCGTCTCGATGACGACGGCCTTGCACTTCTTGGTGACAACCCCCTTTTCGATCTCGACGCCCGCGCGGATATGATTGAGTTGGGCGGGCGTGATCGTCCCCTCGATGCGGACGTGATAGGTCTTTTCGACTTCGCTCTTCGGGGTGGTCAGGCGGAAGGCGAGGTCGCCGTCGTTCGTAAGAAGCAGCAGCCCCTCGCTCTCGTAATCCAATCTCCCCACGGGGAAGACGCGCCCGGCGCCCTTGGGCAGAAGCTCCATCACCGTCTTGCGGGGGCGGTCGGTCTTTTCGTCCTGCACCGTGCAGATGTAGCCCTTCGGCTTATTGAGAAGGTAATATTCGTAGTTGACTTTATGGGAGAGGATCTTGCCGTCGAGCATGACGGTATCCTCGGCCCCCACTTCTGTCCCGGGTACGGCGACGGCGCCGTTGACGGTCACTCTGCCCGCGGCGACGATCTCATCCGCCCCTCTTCTCGATGCTATGCCCTGTTCGGCAAGAAATCTATTGATGCGCATATCTACATGATATACAAATTCTCCGAAAAAAGCAAGCGATTCTCGAGGTAAATGAAGAGTTGGCCCGCAACTTCGCCGCGGACTTCGGGGCAAGGCATGGTCGTGATGCCCTCGATGCGGATGAGCGAAAGCTCCTCTTTGCGGAGCGGATAGGCGAAGCCGTATTTGATCGCAAACCCTTCGTAAGGCATCGTGGCGTCGAGAAGCGGGATCATGCGGAAGGAAGAAAAGCAGCCGTCGAGAAGTTCTTCCGTGCGCTCGTAGATCTCGGGACAGTTGAGCAGTACGCAGACGAGCTGCATGCCGTCCTTCTCCGCGGCCGTGACGAGGCATCGCCCCGCCGCCGTCGTGAAGCCCGTCTTGATGCCGTTTGCCCCATCGTATTGCCAAAGCATCTTATTCTTGTTCTTCCAGCCGCGCGGCGCATAGTATTTGCAGGAGACGATCTCGCGGAAGGTCTCGTTTTGCATGGCGTAGGCCGAGACGAGCGCCAGATCCCGTGCCGTCGTGTAGTGATCGGGGTCGGGCAGGCCGTGCGGATTGGCAAAATCGCTGTGTTCGGTCCCCATCTTCATCGCCCGCTCCTTCATTTCCTCGGCAAATGCGGCGATGCTCCCGCTGCGGCGCAGGGCGAGGGTGACGGCGCAATCGTTCCCCGAGCGCAGCATGAGGCCGTAGAGAAGATCTTGTACCGTGTAGGTCTCCCCCGCGCGGAGGTAGACGCTCGAGCCCTCCGTCCCCTCTGCCTCCTTCGGGATGACGATCTCCTCCTCGAGGTCGAGGTCCTCGATGGCGATGATCGCGGTGAGGATCTTGGTCGTGCTCGCCATGGGCAGACGCGCATCGGCGTTCTTCTCGGCGAGGAAGCGCCGCGAAGTCACCTCCACGACGCATTCCGCCCTGCCCTCCGTCGCCGCATGTGAGATCTTAGGCGGAAAGAAGCCGAAGAGCAGCAGCGCCGAGAAAAGCAGTAGCGCCGAAAACAGGGATCTACGCATCCTCGCCCTTCTTTGCAAAGCGGGAGATGAGCTCGCTCGCCTTTTCGATGAGCCCGTCGATGGGGTCGTCGGTGATCTTCACGACGCGGCATTCCGTGCCGTCGTCGATGAGAAAGCCTGCCGGTTTGATGTTGACGACGGTGCCCGTCGCCCCCGCAAACGGGAAGCTCTCATCTTCCTTGATGGCCTTCACTTCGCCGTATTCCCCGCCTCCCGAAAGGTAGCCCATCGTGACCTTCGTGAAGGGGATGATCTGGGCGCCGCTCGCGGTGACGACGGGTTTGCCGATCACCGTGTTCACGTCCACGAGCCCTACGAGCTGCTCGGCTGTCTTTTCCATGATCGCATCGATCTTCTTTTTCGGATCCAATTTATACATGCCTCCAATAATTTTTTTCCGATCGCGATCGCCACGATGAGACCGTTGAAGACGGTCGTCGTCATGAGCGTGATCTTCAGCGTCGGCCGATCCGCGAGCAACGTGCCGTGGAAGAGCCGCAAGAAGGGATGGCGGGTCTTGAGGACGGCAAACGTCGCACCGCTCGCCGCCTGAAGGGCCGCCGCAAGGAGCAGGCCCGAGATCTTCGCCGCTCCCCCCGTTTCGACGACCTGCCGAAAACGGTAGAGCTGGAATCCCGCCGTGACCTCAAAGTATTTGCGCGTATCGCGCATGCTCGCATACGGGATGAGCACCGCGAATTTTTCGGTGAGGTGGATGGCAGCCCCCTCTTTGCGCAGTTCGCAGTAGCCGCCAATCATGCGCAGTCCGAAGGGACTGAGGGCAAAACTCGCCTTGTTTTCCAGGATATCGACGTAGAGATGCAGGTCTACAAAGATGGGAAAGAGCAGCAGAAGTACGCCGAAGAAGGTCGAAAAGACAAAAAATTCGCCCATGACCTTATCATGGGCGAAACAGATGAAATTATGCGCTTTCAGGAGATCTTTACGATATCGTCTTTATCGAGGTTGCGCAGGAAATCGGGCAGGTTATACCCCTCTTCATCCACCTCTTCGGCCTCCTGCTTGCGTGCGGGCTTCTCCTCTTCGCCCTTCTCGGCTTCGTCTTCGGCCGCGGCGACCTCCTCGGGGGCATCTGTGACGTTCCCGTATTCCCTGCGGGCGTAGAGATAACTGTCGTTGGTGTTTTGTCCGAATCCCTCGGTGAGGAAGTCCTCGTAATCGGGCAGATCTTCGATACTGCTCAGGTTGAAGTGCTTGAGGAAGTTATCCGTCGTCGCATAGAGGACGGGATGCCCGATCGTGTTCTTCTTGCCGCAGGGGCAGATGAGTTCCTTCTGGAGGAGCACGTTTACACCGTAGTCGCTGTTGCAGCCGCGCATAAGCTCGATCTCGGTACGGGTGATCGGCTGCTTGTAGGCGACGATCGCGAGGCACTCGAGGGCGACGCGGGTGAGTTCCTTCTCGCGGATGGTATTAAGGACGGCCGAGACCTGCTCCTGATAGGCGGGATTGGTCGCCAGCTGGACTTTTTTGTTGAATTCGAGCAGGCGGATGCCGCTCGCATCGCTGTAGCGCTCTTTGAGCTCGTCGATGCAGCGCTGGACCGTGCTCGGCATCACTTCGAGCTTCTCTGCGATATCTGCGATCGAAACACTGTTGCCCGAGGCAAACAGGATCGCTTCGATGACTTGCGTAAGGTTTTCCACAAGAGCCTCCTTTTAGTATGTATCGATCTCGAATTTGGCGTTCGGATCCCAATCGGGGTTGAAACTTATTTTGATGTCGCCGAACAGTCCCTCCTGCCGCACGCGCAGGAATTGGTGCTTGAGCAGTTCGAGGATGGCCTGGAAGGTCGTTACGACCTCGCCGCGCGTGCTGTCATGCGTGAACAGGCCGACAAAGTCGTATTCGCGGGTATGATCCTCGAACAGTTCGCGGATGAACACGATCTTCTGCGCCACCGTGTGCTCGTCGCGCGGGATCTCGCGGGAGTCGTCTTCATGCTGCTTGACTTCGAGGTTGAGCATGATCTGCGCCATCGCCTTGCCGAGCGCTTCCTGCGTGATGCCGTCGAGCGAAAACACGGTCTGGCGGGTGCCGACGTCCCGATCGGGGCGCTTATAGAAGAAGCCCGTCGTCTCGCGGTCCTTGAGCTTCTCTTCCCGCTTCTTGATGCGGAGATACTCCTCGTAGAGCGCGTTTTTGAGGTCGATGGGATCGTCGTCCTCGGGCGGGAAGTCGTAATCGCCGTCGTCCGCGGCGACGGGATTGTTGGGCACGAGCGTGAGCAGTTTGAGCTTGATGATATCCGCCGCGAGGTTGAGGTACTCCGTCACCTTCCCCATATCGTAGTCGGTGAGATTTTGCACATACGCCACGAATTGCTCCGTGACCTTGGATACGTAGACGTCGCGGATCGGGATCATATCGCGGTTCATGAGGTAGAGCAAAAAGTCGAGCGGGCCCGAGAAGTTATCGAGCGTCGTCATATAGTCGACTTTGGAATCGAACTTGCGCCGAAGGACGGCAAAGAACTCCTCATCCTTCAGCGTTTCGAGCGATTCGCGCGTGAGCTCCTCTTCGGGCTCCTCGATGGGTGCAGCGGGCGCAAGCGCCGCGGCCGTCTCCGAAAGCGCGGGGTCTTCATTCAGTTGTGTGTTTTTTTCCTCTGTCACCACGGTATTAACCCCCATAATGCTTGGATCGGGAAGCCGATATAGTTGACCGCAACATAGCTGAGCCATCCCAAGATATCAAAGTAGTGCATGATCGGAACTTCGAGCCGCACGAAGAGCGAGCAAAGAAAACTTTCGGCGATGAGCCCGAGCAGGATCCATTGCCCGTAGTCCCGCAAGAAGCGGTAGACCCCGCCCCGCTTGCGGTCCAATGCGTCGACGATGCGGAAGCCGTCGAGCGGAAAGAGCGGAAGCAGGTTGAAGATCGCAAAGCATAGGCTGTAGACGAAGATATTAAACGTAAAGTCGCATAGGAACAGGCGGATCGTCGCAAGAGATACGGGGAAATAAAAGTAGCAGACGCAGTAGATCGGGTAGATGATCAGCGCCGTGAGGAGATTCACGATGATGCCTGCACTCGCCGTAAGCCCCAGCCCGAGGCGGTACTTCTTGAAATTGTTCGGGTTGATGGGAACGGGCTTGGCCCATCCGAATCCGACGAGCGTAAACGAGATGAGCCCGATGAGATCGAAGTGGCGGAAGGGATTCATGCTGAGGCGCTTGTTCCACTTGGGTGTGGGATCGCCGCAGAGCGTCGCAACGAGCGCATGCGCATATTCATGCAGCGTCAGCACGAAGACGACGGCAAGCAAACTTGCGATAAGAGCAATAAATTCCTGTATCAACGCATTCAATCCCATGATGTAACTAACATTATAGCGTAGTTTTCCGAAAAAGGCAAGAAAAAAGCGGAGATTTTGTAAAAATTCCGCTTCCGAATATCAAGATGTTGTGCTTTATTTGGTAAGACGGTCGGGCAAGATGTCATTTCTTGTCAGATCCTCATAGGTCTGCGGGCGGATGATATACTCCGCTTCCCCCTCGTTTACGAGGACTGCGGGCGGGATGAGATTGCGGTTGTAGTTGGAGGCCATCGCGTAGTTGTAGGCGCCCGTCGTCAGGACGGCGATGATATCCCCCGTCTCGGCGTGGGCGAGCGGCATATCGACGCCGAGAAGATCTCCGCTCTCACAGCACTTCCCCGCGAGAGAGACGCGCTCCGTGGCGGGTTCGTTTGCCTTGTTGGCGAGGATGGCCGTGTAGCGCGACCCATAGAGGCAGTAGCGGGGATTCTCGAACATCCCACCGTCGACGGCTACATATTTGCGCAGACCTTTGATCTCACGGATGGCGCCTACCGTGTAGAGCGTGATCCCCGCCTCTGCGACGATCGACCGCCCGGGTTCGATGAGAAGGAAGGGCTCCTTGAGGCCGTACTTCGCACAGCCCGTCTTGATCGTGCCGATGAGTGCGGAAAGGTACTCTGCATACCCCGAAGGCGGGATCATGCGGTCGTCCTCCGCATACCACACGCCGAAGCCGCCCCCCATGTTGAGTTCTTCGCAGGTATAGCCGCTCTTTTTCAGCTCCGCAAGAAACGCAAGGCACTTTTCGGCGGCAAGAGAGAAGGATTCCTTTTCGAAGATCTGCGACCCGATATGGCAATGGAAGCCGCGCAGCTCGAGATGCGGAAGGCTCAGGATGTGCTCCGTCATGCGGGCCGCATCGCCGTTTGCGATGGAGAAGCCGAACTTGGAATCGGGCGTTGCCGTCTGTACGAAGTGATGGGTGTGCGCTTCGACGCCCGGGTTGATGCGAAGGAGCACGCGCTGGGTCTTTCCCCGCGCTTTGCACATTTCCTCGAGGCGGTCGGCTTCGAGCATGGAATCGACGACGATATGTCCCACGCCCGCATCGAGCGCCTCTTCGAGCTCGGAAGGCAGTTTGTTGTTGCCGTGCATATAGATCTTTTCGGCAGGGAACCCCGCTTTTCGGGCCGTGTACAGCTCTCCGCCCGAGACGACGTCGACCCCCAGCCCCTCTTGCCGTGCGATGCCGTACATCGCCATACATGAAAATGCCTTGGAGGCGTAGAGCACGCAGCCATATCCGCCGTACTCCCGATCGATCGTCTCACGGTATACGCGCATCATGGCGCGGATGTGCACCTCATCGAAGACGTAGAGCGGCGTGGAAAAGCGCTCTGCAAGCGCAACGCAGTCGGCCCCGCCGATCTCGAGGTGCCCCTTTTCGTTGATCTTCAGTGTTTCTCTCGTATGGATATCCATGCCAAGGATTATACCACGATTTCGCCGCGCGGTCAAGAAAATGACGCGCAAATTCATGCGCGTCAGGGAAGAAAACAAGTATTATGTCACACATAGTACATCGCAAAATGTGTCATTGCCATGCCTGCGCCGTGCGGCGGAAGGCGTCCCACCAGCGCATACGTCCCACCGCTTCGCTCGCCGAAAGCTCTGCGGAGGCAATTTCCACGTCTTTCTCGTATAGGATCGCTCTGCCCGCCGTCTGCCCTATTTCTATCGGCGCCTTGAGGGAGCTTAGGGCGATCTCGATGCGGTATTCCCCCTTTTCGCCCCGCTTTCTGAGGTATTTGAGGTCCTGTTTTGCCGCGATCGCAACTTCGCTCCGCGTGCCGCCCGTGACTTCGGCCTTCTCCTCGATCGCCTCCCCCGCGCGGAGCACCGTGCAGCTCTCGTAGCATGAAAACGCATGGTCGAAGAGGTTCGAGACGTCCGCAAAGCGCGTCTTGGAGGTCTCACCGCCGATGACGACTGCGATCACCCTGAGATCTGCGCGCTCCGCCGTCGCCGCGAGGCAGAAGCCCGCTTCGTTGGTGAAGCCCGTCTTCCCGCCGTCGCATCCGTCGTAGAAGCGCACGAGCTTGTTGGTATTCGTGATGCTCGTCGTCCGCCCGTCGGGATGGGCGAAATCTTCGAGCCAGACCCGCGAGAAGGCGAAATAGTCCTCGTGTTTTATGAGTTCGCGGAGCATGAGGGCGACGTCCTTCGCGCAAGAATATTGCGGATCCCGCGGAAGGCCGGTGCAATTGGCAAAGAGCGTGTTTTCGGCGCCGAGTTCGCGGGCACGCGTGTTCATGCGTTCGATGAACTCCTCCTCGCTGCCCGCTATGCGCTCCGCCAGGGCGACGCAGGAATCGTTTGCCGAGCATACGGCGACCGTCTTCATGAGTTCGCGGACGGGATATTTGAGCCGTGCGCCCAAAAAGACCTGCGATCCCCCCATTCCCGCCGCATTTTCGCTGACGGTGATCTCTTCTTCATACGAGAGCTCCCCGCGGTCGACGGCTTCAAAGGAGAGAAGCAGCGTCATGATCTTGCACATGCTCGCAATAGGAAGGCGCTTCGTCTCCTCTTTTTTGTACATTGTAAAGCGGCCCTCCGCATCACAGAGGTAGGCCGCCTTGCAGTGATCGGTGAGCGGTTCGGCGTGTGCGAAGGTGTGCGCAGGCGCCGTGACGAGTGCGGCAGCCAAGGTGGCCGCTGCCGTAAATACGCAAAATAATTTCTTCATACCCGCAGTTTGTGCGGTTTGGTGAAAAGTATTTATAGCAGCATCCCGAGCGGATGGAAGAGTACGAGCAGGAGCAGCATCTCTAAAAGACAGATGAGCGCCATAAGCCCCGCAAGCACGCCGAAATCACATAAAATATCGCAAAAATCACGCTTGCAGAAGCAAAAATGCGGCGCACGGGCACAGGAGAGCGCCATCCCGACGATGAGTACGGCATCGATGAGCAGGTGGATGGGAAGATAGAGCACGAGCACGACAAGCGACCCCGAAACGCGGTAGACCGAACACAGGATGCGGATGCTTCCGCCGAAGGTGTATGCACGATACAAAAGAACGGCCGATGGAAGTGCGAGCGCGGCGATGTGTATGCCCGAGATCGCCGAAAGCGCGGCGAGCAGCAGACAGCCCGCCGTCCGCTCCGAAAAGATCGTGAAAACATTCCGATCCGAGTAACAGACGCGGCGAAGGTAGCGGTCGCAGTTTTCGAGATGGAAATCGTAGGCCGCAGGCGTGTTGATGAAACACAGCCCGAGCAATGCTCCCGCGGCGAACAGAATGGCAAAGATGATGAGTGTACTGCGGCGCTCGAGCGCCCGTCCGAAGAATTCCCGCAAAAAAGAAAAGCTCATACATTATTCTATGAGCTTTTATGCATATATCATTCCGCGATCATTTTCTCGATGCCGATGCCGTATCCGCGCGTGGGATCGTTCAAAAAGACGTGGGTCACGGCGCCGATGAGCTTTCCGTTCTGGAGGATTGGGCTTCCGCTCATGCCTTGCACGATTCCCCCTGTTTCGTCGATGAGGCGCCGATCCGTCACTTTGATGACGAAGTTCTTGTTTTCGCGGCTGAATTCGTCCACTTTTACGATGCTGACTTCATACTTTTGCGGAAATGTTCCGTCGACGGTGGAGTAGATGACGGCCTTTCCGATCTCCGCCTCCGAAAGGGGCGCCGCCTCGACGAGCTCACAGCGGGAGAAATCGTACTTCTTATCGAAGGTGCCGTAGAGCCCCGAATCGCACACTTTTTCAGCCTTTCCGAGGGGCGTATCGTTGACGAACAGCCCCCTCAGCTCCCCCGCCTTGCCCCGTACGCCGCGATTGACGCCGATGACAGAGCATAGGTACACCCTTGGCTCCGAGATCGTGAGCGGATTCTTGTTTTCATCGCAGACCGCATGCCCGAGGGCGCCGAAGCGGTAGGTCTCACGGTCGATATACGTCACCGTGCCGATGCCCGCGAGCGTATCGCGGATGAGCACGCCGATCTTATATTTATTGTTCTTCTTATCGCGGACGGGGATGAGCTCGGTCTCGGCCGTCTCCCCGCCGCGGCGGACGGTGACGACGATCTTCTTTCCCCCGCAGCGCTCGAGGGCGCTGTTGAGATCCGAGATCGTCGAGATCTTGATGCCGTCGATCGCGAGGATGGTATCTCCGATGCGGATGCCCGCCTCCTCTGCGGGACGCCGTATGCCGTCTTCCGTGGAGATCTCGGAGAGCCCGATCACCTCGGCGCCCCCGGCCGAGAGCATAAATCCCGCCGTCATGCCGCCGATATAGTACTCCTTGGGCGAAGTATCGGCATGCGCCGCCACCGCCGCGCCCGTCCCCGCAAAGAAGATCGTGAGGATCAGCGCGACAACGGTGGCGATATAAAATTTCAGCTTACGCATTCATTCCTCCGTTTGCAGAAGATAATTTGCGTAAGCCGAAGCGTTCTTATGCGGATGTCCGTATGGGTTTATCTGTGGGAGATTTTGTAAGCGGCAGCTTCCTCCGCGAGGGCACGCGCATGGCCCGTGACGTGTTCGCTCTCCCCGCCGATGAGCCTTGCAAGCTCTGCGATGCGTTCCTCCCCCTCGACGGCGTGGATGGTCGTGAAGGTCTTCCCGGCGCTCTCCCGCTTTTCGATGAGCAGTTCGCGGTCGGCAAAGGCGGCGATCTGCGCGAGATGCGTCACGGCGATGATCTGTACGCTGCGCGAGATCTTTTCAAATTTTTCGGCGACGGCGCGGGCTGTCTTCCCGCCGATCCCCGCATCGATCTCGTCGAAGAGGTAGGTCCCGATGCCGCCGAGCGAGGACTGCGCCTTCACGGCGAGCATGAATCTGCTCATTTCGCCGCCGCTGATGATCTTTCCGAGCTCCTTGAGCGGCTCTCCCGCGTTGGCGGAGAAGAGGAAACGGACGCCGCCGAGGCCCTCCGAAGTCGCCTTTGAAACATCCTCGCGCGAATATTCGTCGAATTGGATCTCGAAGCGCGCCGAGGGAATATTGAGGCCGAAAAGTTCATCGACGACGCGGGAGGTGAAGCCCTCCGCCGCCGTCTTTCTCGCCTTCGTCAGCGCCACGCAGGCCGAATACAGCGCAGAATCTGTGGTTTCAAGCTCCGCGGTGAGCGCCTCGTAGCGGGCGCCGCTATCCGTAAGCAGGGTGAGCTCCTCTCTTGCCTTCTCGAGGAAGGCGAGGATGGCAGCATAGTCTCCGCCGTACTTTTTCTTGAGCCCCTTGAGTTCGTCGAGCCGCGCTTCGACGGCTTCGGCATCGCCGCCGATATCGTCGGCCGCGTCGAGTTCGGAATCGATCTCCTCGGCGATATCCGAAAGCTCGGAGCTCAGGCTCTCCAACCGATCCGAGAGCGCCTCGTATTTCGCATCGAATTTGGCGATGGCGTTGAGCTGCCTTTGTGCGCCGCGCAGGGCGTCTTCCCCGCTGCCGTCGGCGGTGAGATAATCGGATGCGCCGCGCAGGGCCTCGAGGATACGCTCGAGATTGCGGTAGCGCTCCTGTTTTGCACGGAGCGTCTCTTCCTCCCCCTCTTTGGGGTCGACGCGCTCGATCTCGGCGATCTGGTAGGCGAGGATATCCGCTCTTCGGGCACGGGAGGCCGCGTCGCCGCCGATGACGGAAAGCGCGGAGAGGATCTCCTTGCGCTTTGCAAGAAGCTGCCCCACCTCCTTTTTCCGCTCGGCAACGGGAGCGCCGCCGATGCTGTCGAGCAGTTTGAGCTGGTTGCTCTCTTTGAGCAGGAAGAAGTGCTCGCTTTGGCCGTGGATATCCACGAGCAACGCGGTGAGCCGACGGAGCATGGTGCTCGTTACGGGCATCCCGTTCACCTTGAGGGTGCTTCGCCCATCGGCAGTGAGTTTCCGCGTGATGAGGATGGTCTCCTCGGGTTCGACGTCGAGCTCTTGCAAGACGTCGCGCACGGCGGCGTCTTCGCTGTAGAATTCCGCCGTCACGCTCGCAACGCTTTCCCCCGAGCGGACCAAGCTCTTTTCGGCCTTGGCGCCGAGCACGAAGTCGATGGAATCGAGGATGACGGATTTGCCCGCGCCCGTCTCCCCCGTGAGGACGTTGAGTCCCTCGGAGAATTCGAGCTCAGCGCGCTCGACAAGCGCGACGTTTTGTAAAGTCAGTCTGCGCAGCATATCAATTTGCCTGTAATACGGAGTGCAGTTTCTCGCAGACGGCATGGGCGTCCGCGGGCGTCTCGCAGATGATGAGGACGGTATCGTCCCCCGAGACCGTTCCGACGACTTCGCGGTAATCGAGACGGTCGATGACGACTCCCGCATTGGAGCCGTTGCCGTTGAGCGTCTTGATGACGATGAGGTTCCCGACGGGGCGGATCTCCTCGACGCATGCCTGAAAGAGCGAACGCATCTTCTCGGAGAGACCGCCGATGTTTTCGGTGACGGCCGCATAGCGGAAGCGCTTCTTGGTCCCCTTGATCTTGAAGAGATGCAGATCTTTGATGTCGCGCGAGACGGTCGCCTGTGTCACGGAGAAATTGTTCGCCGCAAGATCTGCGCAGAGTTCCTCTTGCGTCTCGATCTCCTTTGCCTCGATGAGTTCGAGGATCTTTTCGTGTCGTGCATTCCGAAGCATATGATTTCCTTTGGGCAAATGCCCTTTAGCTTAATTTTTGCATGAGATGCGGGAAGAAGTTGCGCGTATCCCGCGTGAGGAAGACCGCGCTTTGTTCGGCCTTGGAGACGGTGATCTCATCCCCCGCCTTGAGTTCGGTGAAGAAGGCGCCGTCGCCGTAGACCATGAGCTCGTCCGCTTCCGCGAGGGTGAAGCCGAGCACGCTCCTATCGCTGTAGATGAGCGGCCTGCTCTTGAGCGAAAAGGCGCATACGGGCGTCAGCAGGAAGACGGCGCAATCGGGGGTCACGATGCTCCCGCCCGCCGAGAGCGAGTAGGCGGTGGAACCCGTCGGCGTGGCGACGATCAGCCCGTCTGCGGCATAGTCCCCCGCAGGGCAGCCGTCGATCGAGACGGAGATCTTTTCGACGCGGTTGGGATGTTCGGGTGCGATCCTGCGAAGAAGCGCAAGCTCGTTGAGGCAGAGATGTTCTTTCCCCGCGATGCGTACGGAGAGCATCGTCCGCGCGACCGTCGGGCAAGTTTCGTCGAGCAAGAGGGCCGCGGCGTCCTCCTCCTTTTCGAATTCGGTGAGGAAGCCGAGCCGCCCGTAGTTTATGCCGACGATCGGAGCATGCACCGCCTTGGCGACGCGGAGCACCGTTCCGTCTCCGCCAAGCACGGCGATGCGGTCGTATCCCGAAAGCGCCTCCAAGGAGCAGACGCACTCCGCAGCCGCACCGCCCGCAATGAGCCGTGCGCGAAGACGCTCCGCGGCTTCCCGCGGTACCCGATCATTGGAAAAAATCGCGATCTTCATGCAAGTATTATATACCTCAAAATGTATAAATGCAAGTATTTTTTGTATATTTTTTATTTTCGGGGAAGTTTTGCGGGTGCGGAAGCGAATTCCCCCGCCGCCATCGCATGCCCCCCTTTGCGCAGAAATACGATGTATTCCACGTTTTTCTTTGCAAGTACGGGCGCGGGCAGGATCCCGCACGGCGCAAGGCCGTTTTTGTTACATTCCGCATAAAAGGCATGCAGAAGTTTGTAGTGGAAGACGGGCGGAAGGATGCCCCGCTTGGTGAGCCCCTCTCCCCCGCATTCGAACTGCGGTTTGAAGAGCACGAAGGCCCTTCCCCCGTCCTGCAGGATCGCGGCGACCGCGGGCAGGATCAGGCGTAGGGAGATGAAACTGAGATCGGCGGTGACGACGTCGACGGGACAAGGGAAGCTCTCCGCGGTGAGATAGCGTGCGTTCGTGCGGTCGAAGACGGTGACGCGTTCATCCGCACAAAGCTTTGCATCGAGCTGGGATTCCCCTACGTCGATGCAGAAGACCTTCTTCGCGCCCCGCCGCAGGAGTACGTCGGTAAAGCCGCCCGTGCTGGCGCCGAGGTCGGCACAGACCGCCCCTTCGACGCTTTCCCCAAAGCCTTCGAGGCCTGCGAGCAGCTTTTTGGCCCCCTCGGAGACAAAAAACTCGTCTGAAATAACAAAATTTTCCCCGTCGGCGACTTCATCGCTCGGGGAAAGCGGTTTGCCGTCCCGCAAAATACGCCCCGCCTTCAGGGCATTCTGCGCACGGCTTCTCGAACCGAATGTTTGGGTGAAGAACTTATCCGCGCGCATAGAGTTCTCCTAAGGCCGAAAAGATCGCATCTTCGTCGAGCCCGTATTCCGCGGCGAGCGCATCGGCCTTGCCGTGCGGGATAAAGGCATCGCGGTAGCCGAAGGAGCGCACCTCTTTCCCGTGTACACTGCGGGCGACGGCGTCGCCGAGTCCCCCGATCAGTACATTGTCCTCAAGGGTGACGAGCGTCTGTTCTTTGAGGCCCATAAGGCAGGCCGTATCGAGCGGCTTTATGTATCTTGCGCTGATGAGCGTGAAGGATCTCCCCTCCGCCTTTGTCCGTGCGAGCAGGCGTTCGCCGAGCGTGACGCATCGCTCCCCCGCCGCAAGGACGGCGAAGGGCGCTTTCCCCCGTGCGAGCACTTCGAAGGTGCCCACCGTCACATCGCCGCACTCCCCCTCGCTGCCGCAGGCGGGATAGCGGATGGCGAGCGGCTTGGGATAGGTCGCGCTCATGCGGATCATCGCACGGAATTCTGCGATGTTGCGCGGCACCGCGATCGTAAGATTTGGGATGAGGGAAAGATAGCTGAGGTCGAAGATCCCCTGGTGGGTCTCCCCGTCCTCCCCCGTCACGCCCGCATGGTCGATGCAGAAGGTAACGGGAAGATCTTGCCCGCAGATATCGTGGACGATCTCATCGAAGGCACGCTGCAGGAAGGTCGAGTAGATCGCATAATAGGGCTTCATCCCCGCCGCGGCGAGCGATGCGGCGAGCACGCAGGCATGTTCTTCGCAGATGCCGACGTCGAACGCCCGATCGGGGAAGCGCTCGAAGAAGCCGCGCAGGCCGAGATTATCCGCCATGGCGGCCGTCACCGCGACGATCCTCCGATCGCGCTCTGCGAGCTCTTTCAGTTCCTCGCCGAGGGCTTCGCCGTATGCACACACGCGCGGCGCCGCGGCGCGGTAGCCGTGCGTCTCAAGGGGAGCGTTTTCGCTGAAGGAAAACCCCTGCCCCTTGCGCGTGACGACGTGCAACAGCACACATTGCGACTTCAGGGCCGCCTTTGCGCGTTCGAGCGCGGGAAGGAGCTCTTCAAAGTCGTTGCCGTTGCAGACGCCGATATATTCGAGCCCGAAGCGGGAGAAGAGCGCGGCGTCGCCGATGCCTGCCTTGAGCCCCTCGAGCTCTTCGTGCACCCCGCCCACCGTGGGAGAGATGGACATTCCGTTGTCGTTGAGTACGATGAGGATGCGCGTATTCAGGATATGAAGACTGTTCAGCGCCTCATAGATGAGGCCGTTGTTGAAGGAACCGTCCCCCACGAGCGCGATGACTTCGTAGTCCCCGCCCGTAAGGTCGCGTGCCTTGGCAAAGCCGAGGGCCGCCGAGACGGCCGTCCCCGCATGACCGGTATCGTATGCGTCGTATTCGCTCTCCTCGCGCTTGGGAAAGCCCGAGATCCCGCCCTCACAGCGCAACGTGGAAAAGCGGTCGGTGCGGTCGGAGAGCAATTTATGCGTGTAGCATTGGTGGCCGACGTCGAAGATCAACTTATCTTTGGGAAATTCGAAGACGCGGTGAAGCGCCACGGTGAGCTCTACGGCCCCGAGGTTGGAGGAGAGATGTCCGCCCCGCTGTGCGACGGTCACAAGGATCTCGCGGCGGATCTCCGTGGAGATGGTATTGAGCTGGGAGACGGAAGCAGATAGAAGCTCCCCGCGCGAATAGTGCTTCATAAACCTCAATGATCCCGCATCGCAACGAGATCGACGATCCCGTGCAAAAACTCCGCGCCCGTGAGCGAAGAGAGCTGTGCCATACAGTACTCCTTCAGAAGAAGGGCACGGCGCTGTGCCTCTTCGAGCCCGAAGAGCCGCACGGCCGTGGGCTTACAGGCCGCGCTGTCCTTTCCGACCGTCTTGCCGAGCGCTTCCCCTCCCGTCACGTCGAGAATGTCGTCCGTGAGTTGGAAGAGCCGCCCGAGGAGGACGCCGAAGGTGCGATAGGGCCCGTCGTCCGCCCCCGCAATGCGGGCCGCCATGATGAGCGGCGCCGCGATCATGCGGGCCGTCTTGTTGTCGTAGATGAATTCGAGGGCCTCTTCCCCCGCCTCCTCTTTGGTGTAGAGAAGATCGGCGGATTGGCCTGCGACCATGCCGCTCGCCCCCGCCGCATGCGCAAGTTCCTGCGCCGCCGCAAGGTGCCGCTCCCCCTTTTCGGCCGCCGAGAGAATGAGCTCGAAGGCAAAGGAGAGCAGGGCGTCGCCCGCGAGCAGGGCGTTTGCCTCGCCGAAGACCATGTGGTTGGAAGGCTTTCCGCGGCGAAGCGCATCGTTGTCGAGGGCGGGAAGATCGTCGTGGATGAGCGAATAAGTATGAATACATTCGATCGCCGCCGCAAGTTCGGCTTCCTCCGCATAGGGAAGCCCGAAGGCGTCGAGCACCGAAAAAAAGAGCACCGGGCGGATGCGCTTCCCCCCTGCAAGGAGTGAATAGCGCATGCTCTCGGCGAGGATCGGCGGCTCCTTGGGCAGGCGGCAAAGCACCTTTCCGATGGCGCCCTCTGCGGCCTTTCGGTAGATCTCGTAGCGCGCTGCAAAGTTCATAGCTGTCTCTCCGCTGCGTCTACGCAATTTTTGAGGAGCATGGCGACCGTCATCGGCCCCACGCCGCCCGGGACGGGCGTAATGTACGATGTATGCGGTGCGACTGCCGCGAAATCGACGTCGCCGCACAGTTTCCCCGCGGTGCGGTTGATGCCGACGTCGACGACGACGGCCCCCTCCTTCACCATATCCGCGGTGACGAAATTGGGCCTGCCGACGGCACAAACGAGCAGATCTGCCTCCCTGCAGATGGCGGCAAGGCCTTGCGTTTTGGAATGGCAGACGGTGACCGTCGCATCCGCATTGAGGAGAAGAAGGGCCATGGGGCGGCCGACGATGTTGCTTCTTCCGATGACGACGGCACGCTTCCCCGCGAGCGGGATCATGTTTCGCCGCAAGAGCTCCATTACCCCCTGCGGCGTGCAGGCGACCGTAGCGGGGCGGTCGGATGCGAGCAGCCCGAGATTCTGGGCGGAAAAGCCGTCGACGTCCTTCTCGGGCGGGATAAGCCGCATGATGCGGGCTTCATCGAGCCCCGCGGGCAGCGGGAGTTGGACGAGGATGCCGCAAATTTCGGGATCGGAAGAGAGCGCGGAGACGACCGCTTCGGCCTCGGCCTGCGAGGTATCCGCGGGCAGAATGCGCACGACGGGCACGATCCCCACTTCGTCGCATGCACGCACCTTGTTGCGGATATAGATCTCGGAGGCGGGGTCGTCGCCGATGCGAACGACGGCGAGCACGACCTTCTTCCCCTCTGCCGCAAGGCGCGCGACGCGGGCTTTGAGCTCGGTGCGTACTTCCGCGGCACACAGTTTTCCGTCGAGCAGTTTCATTGGTTGATGATCCCCCCGAGCACGCCGTTGACGAAATCCGCGGAGTTTTCCGTAGAATACTTGCTTGCAAGCCCTGCCGCCTCACTCACCGAGACGACGGGCGGGATATCTTCGAAATACTCGATCTCCGCAAGCGCTACGAGCAGTGCGGCACGGTCGGCGGGATAGATCCTGTAGTCGGCATAGCGGACGACGTGCGCGGAGATCTTCGCCATGAGCGTCTCCTCATTCTCGAGAACGCAATTCACGAGCTTTTCCGCGTAGGTGGCCTCTTCCTGTTTCAATTTTGCCGCACGATAAAGCGCACCGCGGGCGCCCTTCGTGCAGTCGCCGCCCAAAAGATGCGCGAAAATTATCTTATATGCCGCTTCTCTCGCTTCGCTTCTCATACGTACTCCTTCATAAAACGTAAGCGTCTCCCTTCCCCGCACTGCGGAAAAGGGAGCCGACGGAATGTTTTCAGTTCTCTTCGGAGGAAGGCTTCTCGGCGTCGGAGGCTTCGGGCGTCTCCGCGGCCGCCTGCGGGAAGATGACGCTCTGCACATGCACATCGACCTTGGCGATCTTGTATTTCGTCATGGATTCGACCATCTGCTTGATCGTCTGCTGGATGCGGTACGCGATCTCGGGGACGCTGTAACCGTACTCCGCGATGACGGAGATATCCGCGAAGATCCCCTCTTTTTCGAAACTTATCTTGATCCCCTTGCTCTTGGAAGGGATGAGGCGGATACCCTCGGTCTCCTGAAGACTCAAAGCGACGATCCCGCTCACGATATCCGAGTTGTAGGTGATCTTTCCCTTCTGTCCGTTGGGGTTATACTTGATGCTTGCCATATCAAAACTCCTTTGTTAGAACTATTATAACACATCTTTTCGGATTTTACCAGCAATTTTTCTCAACTTTCCGCATAAACGGGCATAATTATGATATTTCCGTTGCGGATATTGTGCTCGACCTCGAGCGCATAGAAGACTTTCGTCACCGTTTCGGCGGTAAGTTCATCGGAATTGAGGAAGATGTTGATGTTGTCCCGTTCGCCGAAGACGACCGCGGCGTCCTGAAAGCCGAGCGCCTTGATGATGGATTCCATCACGAGTTCGTCTTCCATGAGCTCGACGAGTTCCTGCTTGCGGGCGACGGCCTCGGCGTATTCCGCGGAATCGGCGCTGTAAGCGGAGATCACGCTGTCGAGCTGCACGAATTCCTCGCTGCGCTTGGAGCTGCGTTCGTCGCGGAAGGACGTGAAGTAGTTCGCCTGTACGCTTGCGTTGCTGTTCATGCCCTGGGAAGTGCGCGTCCCGGCGAGGACGAAGTTGAAGATTGCCGTCACCGCAAGCAGCAGGACGAGCGTGGACATGAGAGCGATTTTCTTGGTGTTCGACATGGTTTTATCTCCTTTCCATAGATTTTTGCGTTAAGCGGCATAGACGCGGATCTCGCGTTCTTCGATGCCGAGCGCTCCCGCCGCGACTTCCGCAAGGTGGATGCGCAGGAGGAAGGTATCTTCTCCCTCGTAGATGACGACGGCGGAGGCGGGATCTCCCCCCTGTTCGGTGATCATGACGGCGGCACTCTTCACGCCGTCGAGCTTTTCGAGGAGGGCGGAGAGCTTTGCCTCGCGATCGGACGCCGTATAGGTGCTTTGTCCGCGCTTGGGGGAAAAGACCCGAAAGGCCGCAAGGAGCAGGAGGAGCCCGAGGAGCAGCACGAGGATGAGCTTCACACTGCGGCGGGCGAAGAGCCCTTTGAGTTTTTTGAAAGAGACCGTCATGTGACCTCCGCCCCGCATCCCCAGCGCGCTTCGACCTCCGCTTGGATGCCTGACACAATATGTATACGCTCGTCCTCCCCGATTATTCCGCCGAAAATGAGTTCGATGCGGATTTTTTTACGGGGAAATGCGGGCTCGCGGGAGCGTTCTACGTCGATTTTTGCCGTAAAACCGCGCTCGAGAAGGAAATCTGCGATCTCGGCTGCATCCCGCGCTTCGAGCGCCAATGCACTGCGTTCGAAGTAGTCGCGGTCGATCTCTACGGTCGCGCGCTCCGCAAATACAGGCATCTTCCCCCGCACGAGGCCGAGGAGCGGCGTCACCATCACGGCGAGGACGAAGAGCCGCACGGCGCCTGCGATGAATTTCCCCATCTTCCCCGTGGGAAGGATGAGCGAGATAGTCGCCGCGATGAGGACGGCCCCCGCAACACAGAGAATATATGCCTTCATAGGAACGCCCCCGTACTGCAGATGAGCAGCAGGATCGTAAGAAAATACAAAAACGCGATACAGAGCAGTGCGGCGAGGAAATACCCGCTATCGGCGGCAAGGCGGGATAAAAACGCGGAGATCTTGCCGTCGACGGGCTCGGTGACGGCCGCCGCGAGCCGTAAAAAGAGACGGAAGGCGAGAAAGAGCAGAAGCGGCCTGAGTACCGTCCCGGCGAGCAAAAAGAGCGCAAAGCACCCCACGGCGTTCTTGATCACAAGGCTTCCCGCCACGACGAGCTCCACCCCGCCCGAAAGAAATCCTCCCACGATCGGCACACTGCCCGCGATCACATACTTTGCCGCACGGAGCGAGAGACCGTCGTATTGGGCGGCCGAAATGCCCTGCACGGTGAGAAAAAACCCGAAAATGCCGAGGACCATGCCCAAAAGCCACTTCGCAATGCTCTTGAAGAACTCTCCGAGCTTTTCCGTGCGCACGTCTTTGGAGAGATTTCCGACGAATGCGAGCACGATGACGGCGACGGCGATGGGCAGGACGATATCCGTAAAGAGCTGTAAGATGGCGCCGCTCAAGAAGGCAACGGCGGGGCGGAAGATGCCGACGGAGACCGTTCCCCCGCTTGCCGCCATGAGCGTCATGAGGAGCGGGAATACGATCTCGGCCTGCCTTTGCATGGAAAATACGGCGGAAAATCCACTCTCGAGCACCCCGATGAGCGTCGCGAGCACGACGGCGCCCACGGAAATATAACTTACGAAATGTATTATGTCTGACGTAGTACTTTGCAAAAATCCATTTTTCGCCGAATTCAGGATGCCGCAGAGCAGGGTGACGGCGAGGATGACCGCAAATGCGGGAAGCATCGCCTGCCCCTCTTCCCACACGAAGTTGAGCGCGGAGCCGAGTACATCGCCGTAGTCGAGTTTGAGATCGCCCGTAATGAGGGATCTGAGCTTCTCTTTGATCGAGATCCCCGAAAAGTCGCTAAGCGAATCGAGATAGCGCTGCAGCTCCTCGGTATCGAGCGCCCCGAGCAGCGCTTCGACGGTACCCTCGAGCGCCGCCTGCCCCGCTTCGGCCTCTTCGCTCTTTGCGGCCGACGGGCGGGCGTATCCCCCGAAAAGCAGAAGAAATGCCGCCGTAAGCACAGCTGCGGCAATGCAGGTCCGCTTGCGTTTTTTCGCGTTTTGCCCAAGTTTTTTCATGAAATGAGCCCCAAAAGGTCGGAAATCAGGGAGAGCACGCTCTCGAGAATGGGAATGGCGAGCACGAGGATCACCACTTTTCCGCAGAACGTGAGCTTATCCGCAAGGGAGGTTTGTCCGAAGTCGGCGAGGATCCCGCTGCTGAATTCGACGAGATAGCCGATCCCCACCATCTTGAGCAGGATCTTGATGAAATTCGCGTTGATCCCCGTCTTCTCTGCGATGTCGCCGAAAATGGAGATACTGCCGCGGAAGAGGTCAAAGACGAAAAGAAGAAGGATGATGCCGCCCGCAATGCTCACCGCAAAGGCGAGTTCGGGCTTGGTCTCGCGCAGGAGGATGGCGGCAATGGCGGTGATGAAGGCGATGCCCACAAGCTGCAGCACTTGCATTCACTACACTCCGAAGATCTCGCGCACGACTTCGAAGAGGTCGCCGATCATCGTCACGGCGACGGTGAGCGCAATGACGAGACCGACGATCGAAACGACAGTCGCGACGTCGTCCCGATCGGATTTTTTGAGGATCTGGCAGACGACGGTGATGATGATGCCGATCGCGGCAAGTTTGAAGATGATCGAGATGTCCATTATATGATCAAAATCACGAAGGCAAGCCCTGCGAGCAGTCCGAGCTTGAGATAGAGCTCCCCCCGCGCCTTCGCTTCCTCCGCCGCCGTTTTCTTCTTCTCCAAAAGATAGGCCTTCTTCGCGGTGAAAAATCCCATCTGCGACCGCGTATCGCTCGTTCCGAGCATGGAAAAATAGTCTTCGAGCTCCCCTTTTTCATCCTGCGTGAGAAAGGAAGGCGGCTTTGGCGCCTCCCTGCGGGATACGGCTTCGATCGTCTTTGCAAATTCCCCCGTATAGCTTGCCCGCGCCAAAAATTCCCCGAGCGGCATTCGGGTGAAGGCAAGCTCCCCGAGAAATTTCTCGTTGAAGGCCTCGAATTGGGCAAAATAGCGCTTGCGTTCGCGGTATTTCTCGGCCGCAAGATAGCCGAGAAGCACGCAGAAGGCGATGATCGCACCCGCAAGCAAGAATTTAATCCACAAGTTCTCCCTCCGTGCCTACGATCTTTCCGATCCTCCCGAGGCCGTCGAGGACGACGTAGCGCTCGAAGATCTTCTCGGGGACGTCTTTTGCGCTTTTCAGATGCGCCGAGGCGAAGACCTTGATCCCCGCCTCGATCGCACGGCGCACGGCGGGATAATCTTCGGGCAGAAGCTCGTCCGTCGCGATGACCTCGGGGCGAAGTGCGCGGATGCCCGAGGTAAACGCCGTCATTTTGTCGGCAAAGCGGATGACGTCGGCCGTCTCGCCGAGATCCCCCGCAGAGAGCTCGCCGCGCTCGTCGCTCACGAGAAGATTGCTGTGCCGATGTGCGCAGACCATCCTGCAGAGATCGCGCAGGATCGTCGTCTTGCCCTCCCCGGGCGGGGCGAGGATGAGGACGGAGCGAAGCCTGTCCGCAAGGCAGTGCGTGTAGATCTCCATGGCACAGCCTATGACTTCATGCGGGACGCGGATACACACAGAAGTGATGCCCCGCACGGCGTGTACGGCGCCGCCTTCGTAGACGAGATCCCCTGCAAGGCCGATCCTTTCGCCGCATTTTGCCGTGACAAACCCCTGCCGAAACTCGTTTTCCGCCGCATAGACCGAATATCCGCACGCGGCGCTGACGATCTCCTCGACTTCGGAATGCGTCGGAAGAAGCGCTTCCCCCGCCGTGCAAAGCCCATGTTCGCCGAGGAAGCAAAACTCCCCCGCGTAATTGACGGAAAGCGGCTTTTCTGCCCGTACACGTAGTTCATAGAGGCAATTACGATTGATCTGGGCGAGACAGCGGGCGATCCGCGGCGGCAAGAATTCGAGCACGCTCTATCATATGGCGCCCAAGCCGCAAATATGAGCGGACGAGGAATAGGAAGAATTTGTGCGGGAGCGGCATACTGATAAAAGAATGAAGGCGCTCCGCATTTGTTTGATACTCTTCGCCCTGCTGCTTGCGGGGTTTTTCGGCATGCGGCTTGCCTTCCCCCGCCCTTACGCCGAAGTCGTACGGGATAGCGGCTTGGATCCCGCCCTCGTCTATGCCGTCGCCCGAGCGGAAAGCGGGTTCGACGAAAAGGCCAAGAGCAGTGCGGGCGCCTGCGGCCTTATGCAGCTCATGCCCGCCACGGCGCGATTCATCTGCATGCGCGCGGGGATCGCTTACGACGGAGCGATGCTCTTCGACGGCGCCTATAATCTCCGCCTCGGCTGTTTGTATCTTGCATACCTCATGGAGCGCTTCCCCTGTCCCGAGACGGCGCTTGCCGCCTACAATGCGGGAGAAGGCGTCGTCTTGGATTGGCTCAAAGACCCCTCTTGCTCTTCGGACGGCGTGAAACTTACCCGTATCCCCTACCCGGAGACGGCGCGCTACGTGAAAAAAGTCATAAAATTTCGGAAAATCTATGAATTTTTCTATTGATATTTGTTGACTTTTTTTTGCGGATGCGCTAAAATAAGAAAGCTGTCAAGGAAATGCGGTCGTGGCGGAATTGGCAGACGCGCAAGACTAAGGATCTTGTGGGATGACCGTGCAGGTTCAACTCCTGTCGACCGCACCAAAAATAACGCAAGCTGAACCAAATTCAACTTGCGTTATTTTTATGAAGAAAACGAGGGTGATCTTCCCTCGTTTTCGGTCTTTCTATATTTTACGGCACAAGCGGGATATCCGCACCATGGAAATCAAATTTTTCCGCTGAGCAGATCGTCCACGCTTATTTCAAAGTAATGTGCAATGGCAAGCAGGTTGTCGAGATCGGGTTCACGGCTTCCACTTTCCCAAAAACTGATCGTCTGATTGCATACATTGAAAATTTTCCCCAGCTCTCTTTGGGATAGCCCTTTTTCTTGCCTCAGTTCCCGCAATGTTTTACCAAAAATGTTATTTTCCACGACAATAATTTTACTAAAAAATGGAAAAAACTACTTGACTTCTACATTATGTAGGATATAATTCAATATCGGAGGGAACAATATGAAAAACAGAAAACTCGGTCTTTGCTTGTACCTCATCGGCGGAGCGCTGATCACGGTCGCTGCCGTGCTCCTCATCGCCTATTTCGGGCTGAAAACTTCTGACGATCGGGATGTTCCCGCCCTACTTTGGTCGGGTATTCCGATGGCCGTGGCCGCCGTTGTGCTTTTGCCCGTTGGGTATTTCATTTCTACCCGTCCGAATCAGGAACTCAAAGAGAGATTTCAAAAGTATTCTACCCTTCCCAAGGCGGATATTTCCGATTTTGCGGCAGAGATCGCAGCCATGCGCGAAGCCTTTGCGGCGGAGAAGGATCCCGCTTCCAACCAATTCTATATCCGTCCGTTTGCGGGTTCGGCCTGTGTGTCCGATTTCGGCGTTCTCCGCGGCGGAAAAGTCGTTTGGGGCTACATCGTACAGGCGAACGAGACCCTCTACCAGAACCAACGGATCGACATGCTCGCCGTTCCTGCCGTGATCTTATATAGCCCGGACGCGTATTTCGACGGCGATCCGCTCGAACTCAAGCGCATTGCCGAACGGCTCTACAGGGCAAAAGAAAGCAACTTTTTGCGCAATGAGAGCTCGTTTTTCACCAACAAGCGGCTGAGCGACGCCGTGACGGACGGCAGGGAAGTCTATGCGAGCTGTCTCATGGTCTACCGCCCCCATTTTCCGCTCTACATGGCGACCGATGGGCTTCTTCCCTTGGTCGCATCCCCGTCCGAGCGCTCTGCCTTCGCCCTCAATCTCAAATATTGGACGGCGAACTTTGCCGCCTACTACGTGCACAACGGGAGCAAGGGGCGGGACAACGTATTTGAGGTTTGAGTGAAATTTCGCATGAAGGGCAGACCGGGAGATCCGTGTCGAAGAAAAATTGAGAAAACACGCGGGGGCGAAGTGCCCTCGCGTGTTTTTCCATAGGAATATTTGTTACGGCGTAACGTCCCCCGCGCCCTCTTGCGGGTTGGAAGGGAAGGGCAGGATAAAGCTTCCGCCCTCGCCCGAGACAAAGGTATCGGGAAGATGCCCGTCCCACTTTTCGAGATAGGCGATATACTTGAGGTATTCGGTGATGAGCGCGATCTGTTCATCGCTCTTGTCCGTGAAGTCGATCTCGTATTCGACCCCCGTCTGCACCTGCTCCCCCGCTTCGTTCTCTTCGAAGACGGGCGTCTCCTTGATCGTAAACCCGAGCGCACGCGCGATCTCCACCGATTTCGCCTTGGTGGCGTTCGCTTCGGCCCTTGCGAGAAGCAACTGCGCCTCGGCGTCGCCCTCTGCGGCCGCGATCCGCGCTTCGGCTTGAAGTTTGGCAACTTCGAGCTCCTGCTCTGCCTTGACGAGCGCCGTCTCCTTTTCGTACTCTGCCTTGAGTTTCTCCTGCTCTGCGATCATCTTGTCTTCGACGGTCTGCTCGAAGGCGTCCGAGAAATCGATATTCGTGAGGACGACCTTCTCGATATTGACGAAGAAGGTATCGTCGATGACGGATTTCACCTCGGATTCGACTTCCACGCTGATCTGTGCACGGTTTTCGATGATCTCCATCGCCGAATATGCGGAGAGCGTGGATTTCGTCGTGGCCTCGGCGACCGAAGTAATGCGGTTTCCGAGTGCCTTGAGGGTGCCGTATTGCTCGGCGATGTTGAGCGCCTTCTCCTGCTTGATCGAGAACTGCACCACCATGGCGATATCCATGGTCTGGGCGTCCTTCGAATAGGTATTGGCGTCCAATTCGAGGTTCTGCACCTTGGCGTCGTAGGTGGCGTAGGCCTCGGTCATCCAAAAATCAAAATATGTGCCGGGCGTACGGACGACGGAAGCCTTGCCGAGGTGCTTGACGACGGCGACTTCCCCCGTATCGACGGTATGGATGCTGAAGGGGATGAAGAGAAACAGGATCCCGAAGACGATCGCGACCCCCGTTCCGATCCACGAATATGTACGCTTGTGTTTTTTGCGCATGACGACGGAGACGGCGATGCCGCCCACGAGAAGCGCAAAAAAGAGAATGCCTACCAAAACTGCAATGATCATTGTATCCTCCAAACGCGTTGCGCACAAGATAAGGCGCCCGCGACATACTATCTATACCACATATCGGCGCAGTTGAAACAGAAATCGCTGCGATTTATATTTCGATCCCGAGCGCTTTGAGGGCGCATTTGGTCTTTTCACGAAGGACTTCCCGCGTGGAATCGTTCTCGATGACGATGCACCGCCCGTCGAGCGTCTGCGGGTCGATCTGTCGTGCCATCCTCCGAAGGACGGCCGCGCGCGTACTCCCGTCCCGCTCCATCACCGCCGCAACACGAACTTCCTTTTCCCTTCTAACGGCGATCACGCCGTCGAACATCTTCTCGAAGCCCCCCTCGAAGAGCAGCGGGACTTCGGAAAAGGAGAGCATCCCCTCCGTCCGCTTCAAGAGCTCTTCCATGATACGCGGGTGCGCATATGCGTTGAGGCGCAAATAGGCGTTCTCATCCTCGAAGACGAGCGCGGAGAGCGCCTTACGATCCAATGTTCCGCCGCGCACGCAGCCCGGGAAACGCGCTTCCAGCCCCGAAAGGTAGCTTTCATCCTTCCAGAGTTCATGCGAGATCGCATCGCAGGAAAAGACGGGAAACCCCCACTCCTTCAAAAATCCGAGGACGGCGGATTTTCCGCTTCCGATGCCCCCGGTCACGGCATAGCGTTTACTTTGCATCGTACCAACTCCTGCCGCGCGAGACTTCCGCAATGAGCGGGACTTTGAGCGCGACGGCCCCCTCCATCTCCTCTTTTAAGAGCTTGGCGGCGCGATCGGCCTCCTCCTCGGGGGCGTCGAGCACGAGTTCATCGTGGACCTGAAGGACGAGCCTCGTCCTAAGCCCCTCTGTTTCGAGACGGCTTGCGACGCGGAGCATCGCGATCTTGATGATATCCGCCGCACTCCCTTGAAGAGGCATGTTCATCGCCGCCCGCTCCCCGAAGGAACGCGTGTTGAAATTCGCCGATTTGATCTCGGGGATATACCGCTTGCGCCCGAGTACCGTCGTCACATAGCCGTCTTCGCGTGCTCGTCGCACGTTTTCCTCCATGTAGGCCTTGACTTCGGGATGCGCCGCAAAGTAGCGATCGATATATTGCTGCGCCTCGCCCGTGGAGACGCCGATGTCCTTCGCGAGACCGAAGGCGCTCATGCCGTAGATGATGCCGAAGTTGACGGATTTCGCCTTCCTGCGCATAGCGGGCGTGACCTCCCCGAGGGAGACGCCGAAGACGCGTGCTGCCGTGGCGGCGTGGATATCCTCCCCCGCCCCGTAGGCTTCGATGAGGGCCTTACAGCCCGAAAAATGGGCGAGAAGACGGAGTTCGATCTGCGAATAGTCGGCGTCGATGAGGATATTCCCCTCGGATGCGATGAAGAGTTTGCGCAGCTCCCTGCCCGCATCCGTGCGGATGGGAATGTTCTGAAGATTGGGGTTGGTGCTCGAAAGACGCCCCGTCGTCGTCGCGGTCTGGTTGTAGGTCGTGTGGATGACGCCGCCCTTGACGAGAGGACGGATTCCGTCGATGTAGGTCGATTGCAGCTTCTGTACGGCACGGTAGTCGAGGATGCACTGCGCGATCTCATGCTCTTCGGCGAGCTTTTCGAGGACGTCCGCATTCGTCGAGTAGCCGCGAGCCGTGCGTTTGATGCCCTTGGGCGCAAAACCGAGCTGCTCGAAGAGGATCTCCGAGAGCTGGGAGGGCGAATTCAGATTGAACTGCGTGCCCGCAAGCATGTAGATGCGCTGCGTCAGCCCCTCGAGCTCGGCGCAGAACTTCTCCGAGAACTCCGAAAAGCGGTCGCAATCCACCGTCACCCCCGCCCGTTCCATGGAAAAGAGCACCTTTGCGAGCGGAAGTTCGAGCTCGCGGTAGAGCTTTTCCTCCGCCGTGCCCGCCGTCTTCTCTTCGGCCTCATGAAAGGCACGGAGCAGGGCGCCCGCACAGTTGTTTTCGGCGAGGTCGTAGTCCTTCGCAAGCTCCTTCGCCCCCACGGGCCGCAGATTGGAATCGCCGAGATAGCGCAGCAGCGAGACGTCTTCCACGGGGCATGCGATCTCCACCCCGAGCGCCGCCATCGCGTGCGCTACGGCCTTATAATCGGGAAGAATTGCCCTCTTTGTCCCCGAAAAGAGCTTTTCGAAGACGGGCACAAGCTCGGTGAGGAACACCCCCACGCCGAGGAAGTTTTCCTTGACAGGAACGAAGTATTCCCCCGCTTCCGTCGCAAAATAGCACCCTTCGGGCTCCATGCAGAAGGCAAATCGATCGTATGCTTCGAGGGCGGAATACAGCGCTTCGGGGCTTACGACCGTCTCCACGGGCCTTGTTTCCGTCCGCACGGCCGAAAAATACGGCAGATCGACGAGCGAGCGGAATTCGAGCTTCGCGATGGCCGTACGCGCCGCCGCGGGGAAGGGAAGCTCCACCTTGCAATCCTCGAGCGTGAGCGTGAGCGGAACGGCGGTATCGATTGTGGCGAGCGTGCGAGAAAGGTAGGCGCTCTCCCGCCCCTCTTCGAGCTTCTTGCGGAGCGCAGGTTGCTTGATCTCATCGAGATGCGCATACACGCCGTCGAGGTCGGAATAGGTGTGAAGAAGTTCGAGTGCGCTCTTGGGCCCTACGCCGTGCACGCCGGGGATGTTATCCGAACTATCCCCCATGAGCGCCTTCTCCTCGATGATCTGTGCGGGAGTGAGGCTGACTTTTTCATAGAAATTGGCCGCGGTGAGGCGGTCGAGATCGCTCACGCCGCGCTTGGTGAAGCAGACGTCGACGCGCTCCGAAACCAACTGGTAGGAATCGCGGTCGCCCGTATAGATGAGCATATGCACATTCGGGAATTTTTGCGAGAGCGTACCGATGAGGTCGTCCGCTTCATACCCCGCAAGCTCCACCGTGCACAGCCCCATCGCACGGAGAAGATCTTTGAGTACGGGAACTTGGCGCACGAGCTCCTCGGGCATGGGCTTTCTCGTCCCCTTGTAATCCGAAAACAGCTTGTGGCGGAAGGTCGGCGCGTGCACATCGAAGGCAACGGCAAGGTAGGCGGGCTGTTCGTCGTCGAGGATCTTGAAGAGCAGCTTAGAGAAGCCGAAGATGCCGTTGGTCGGAAGTCCGTCTTTGGTTGTAAAAACGCTCATCGCATAGAAGGCGCGGTTGAGAAGGCTGTTGCCGTCGATCAAAACAAATTTGTCCATACTTGTATTTTACCATGCTTTTGGGAATTTTGCAAGAACTTCATGAAAATCACTTGATTTTTATGCGCGTTTCCGTTATAATCTATGCACACGCCGGTGTGGTGGAATTGGCAGACGCGCTGGACTCAAAATCCTGTGGTAGTGATACCGTGTGGGTTCGACCCCCACCACCGGCACCACGACCAACCTAATTCGAACCGAATTAGGTTGGTCTTTTTCTATGCTAAAAGCGGGGACAAAACCGTCCCCGCCGATGCTAAAACGCTGAATTGAAATTTACCATTCACGCCATTCTTCTGTGACATCTTCAATCGTAGGGCTTACGCCGCATTCAACAGCACTGTCTTGAATGATTTGCCAAATTTCCTCACGGGCATCTGTTTCAATCAAACAACAATCCGTTTTATCATTCAGCTTGTTTAATGCGAGAACTACTTTTTTTACATGTTCCATAATGAGTTTCTCGGTCGGATTTGTAAGACTGTCCAATTTGTCAAGATAATCTAAAAGCAAAAGTTCACACTTTTGAACGTCTTTTTTTGAATAGCCGCAATCTTCATCTTCGGACATATAATCGAGCATAGCGGTTACAACATTCTCTTTTACTTGCTTTTTATACAATTCGGTTTTCACAATG
>CANQET010000007.1 GCA_947595585.1 uncultured Clostridia bacterium | reverse complement strand
CGGGTCTGCCCGCCCATGGCGAGGGCGAAGAGCTGGTGCCCGAGGCAGATGCCGAAGATAGGCTTCTTGCCCGCGAGGGCGCGGATGGTCGCGATGATCTCGGTGTTCTCTGCGGGGTCGCCGGGGCCGTTGGCGAACATGATGCCGTGCGGATGAAGGGCGAGCGCCGCCTGTGCGGAAGTCTCCGCGGGCACGATGAAAACTTCACACCCTCTTGCCGCAAGTTCACGGGCGATATTCTTCTTGGCGCCGAAATCATATAGGACGACGCGCAGGGCATTGCCTTCGCCGAGCACCGTGCGTTCCTTTGCCGAGACCGCGCGAACGGCATCCTGCACGCGGTAGGCCTTGAGCGCGGCGAGGTCGGGATACGGACGGAAGGAGATCGCGGCGTTCATGACGCCCGCCTCCCGTACGATGCGGGTGAGTTCGCGCGTATCGACGCCGTAGACGGCGGGGATGCCCTGTGCCTTCAGAAAGTCGCCGAGCTTTCCCTCGCTGCGGAAATTGGAGGGCATATCGCACGCTTCGCGGACGATGTACCCCCTCGCCCAACATTTTTCACTCTCGAAATCGGCGGGGATCACCCCGTAGTTGCCGATGAGCGGAAAGGTCTGCGTGACGATCTGCCCGTAGTAACTCGGATCGGTCAGCGTCTCGAGATAGCCCGTCATGCCCGTGGTGAACACAAGCTCGCCGACGGTCTCCCGCTCTGCGCCGAAGGACCGCCCCTCGAACACTTTCCCGTTTTGCAATGTGATATAGACCTTTCTATCCATCCCTTGCTCCATCAGTTTTCGCCCTTCAAGACCTTGACGAGCACCGCCTTTTGTGCGTGCAGACGGTTCTCCGCCTCCTCGAAGATCTCCTTTGCGTGTGCCTCGAAGATCTCCGCGGTGACTTCCTCCCCGCGATGGACGGGAAGGCAGTGAAGCAGCATGGCGTCGGGCTTGGCGGCGCGCATCACGGCGTCGTCGATATGGATGCGGGCAAAGGCCTTGGCGCGGATCGCCTGCTCCTCCTCCTGCCCCATCGAAGCCCAGACGTCGGTGTAGAGCACATCGGCATCCTTTGCGGCCGCTTCGGGATCTTCATACATCTCGAAGCTCCCGTTTTGCTTCGCCCAATCCATGAGCGCGGCATCGGGCTCGTAGCCCTTGGGGCAGGCGATGGAGAAGCGCATGCCCATCTTCACGGCGCCCACCATGAGGGAGTTCGCCATGTTGTTCCCATCCCCTACGAAGCACATCTTGAGCCCCTTGAAGGAGCCCTTGCACTCGCGGATGGTCATGAGGTCGGCGAGGACCTGGCAGGGATGGCAGTAGTCGGTGAGCCCGTTGATGACGGGGATGGAGCCGTAGGCCGCAAGATCCTCGACTTCCTTCTGCGCAAACGTACGGATCATGATGGCGTCGAGCATGCGCGAGAGCACGCGGGCGGTATCCTGTACGGGTTCCCCCCGCCCGATCTGCAGGTCCCTTCCCGAGAGAAAGAGCGGATAGCCGCCGAGCTCATACATGCCTACCTCGAAGGAGACGCGGGTGCGCGTCGAGGACTTCTGGAAGATCATGCCGAGCTTCTTGCCGCGCAGATAGGATGATTGGTCTACGCCGTTCTTGCGCTCGTATTTGAGTTGGTCCGCGAGGTTGAGCACGGAGAGGATCTCTTCGCGGGAGAGATCCGCAAGTTTCAACAGATGTTTCATGATATTACCTCACCGAGGATGCGAAGACCCTCGTCTATTTCCTGTTTTGTGATGGAGAGCGGCGGCAAGAGGCGGACGAGATCGTGCGCGGTGAGCACGAGAAGCCCCTTTTCGAGGCACTTTTGCGCCACTTCCTTGGCGGGAAGCGCCGTGCGGATCCCGATCATGAGCCCAAGCCCCGTGAGCGCATCTTCGCCGAAGATCTCCTTGAGCCCCTTGCGGAGATAGCGGGACTTCTCTTCGACTTCCTCCAAAAAGCCGTCCGTAATGCGGGAGACGACGGAGATCCCCCCCGCACAGGCGACGGGATTGCCGCCGAAGGTCGAGCCGTGGTCGCCGGGGGCGAAGACGTCCTTCGTCTTCTCGTAGAAGAGGCAGGCGCCGATGGGAAGCCCGCCCGCAAGCCCCTTGGCGAGGGTGACAAGATCGGGCGTGATGCCGTAGTGTTCGTAGGCGGAAAACTTGCCCGTCCGCCCCATGCCGCACTGCACTTCGTCGCAGATGAGAAGGATATCCCGCGCGGCGCAGAACGCAGCAAGCGCCTTCACGAAGGCCTCGGGAAGGGCCTTCACGCCCCCCTCTCCCTGTACGCATTCGATGACGACCGCACAGGCGTGCTCTGCGGCCTTCTCGACGCTTGCGATGTCGGCGTCGGCATATACCACGCCGCCCGCGAAGGGATCGAAGTATTTATGGAAGGCATCCTGCCCCGTCGCGGTGAGCGTGAAGAGCGTCCTGCCGTGGAAGCTGCCGCGCAGGGAGATGATGTCGCTCCGCCCCGCGCCGTACTTCATGAAGGAATACTTCCTTGCCGCCTTGAAGGCACATTCGTTGGCCTCCGCGCCCGAATTTCCGAAGAAGACCCGCTGCGCCCCCGCCCGTCTGCAGACGAGCTCGGCAAGCCGCACGGTCGGCTCGGAGTAGTAGTAGTTGCTCACGTGTTGGATGCGGTCGATCTGCTCCTTTACGGCAGTCTTCCATGCTTCGTCGTTCACGCCGAAGAGATTGACGGCGATGCCGGCGCCGAAGTCGATGTATTTCTTGCCGTCGACGCCCTCGAGCGTCGCGTTCTTGCCGCCGCAGAAGGCGATGGGATATCGCCCATAGGTATGCGCGAGATAGGTCTCATCCAGCGCTTTGATCTGTTCGAATTGCATAATTATCTCCCGAATATCGTAAAAAAGGCTGATTTTCGGAAAAATCAGTCCCCGTTTACGAACATTGTACCCGAGCCCTCATCGGAGAGCAGCTCCATGAGCACGGAATGCTTGACGCGCCCGTCGGTAATGAATACCCGCCCGACGCCCTTGCGGATGGCGTCGCGGCAGCAGTTCACTTTGGGGATCATTCCCCCCGAAATGATGCCTTCGTTGACGAGGGAGGGAATATCCGATACGTATACTTTGCGGATGAGGCTCTCCTCGTCGTGCTTATCCCTGAGGAGGCCGCGCGTATCCGTCATGAGGATGAGGCTCTCGGCCTTGAGGGCGCCTGCGATCGCAGAGGCCGCGGTATCCGCGTTGATGTTGTAGATATTGCCCGCGGGATCGCCGCCGATCGTCGAGATGACGGGCAGATAGCCGCAGCCGAGGCAGTCGAGGATGAGCTCGGTGTTCACCCGCTCGATCTTCCCGACGAAGCCGAGCTCCTCGCTCTCCTTGCTGCACGTCATGATCTCGCCGTCGATGCCCGAGAGCCCGACGGACTTCGCGCCGAAGGCCGTGAGGATGTGCACGAGGGACTTATTCACCTTGCCCGCGAGCACCATGCGGACGACTTCCGCCGTCTCGGCATCGGTGTAGCGCAAGCCGCCCACAAAGCGGGAAGCAATGCCCATGCGGTTGAGCGTCTCGGTGATCTCGGGCCCGCCGCCGTGCACGAGCACGACTTTGATGCCGATAAAACTCAGCAGCGTGAGATCGCGCATGACGGATTCCTTGAGCTCATCGGAAGTCATCGCGGCGCCGCCGTATTTGATGACGAGGATCTTATTCTGATATTTTTTGATGTAGGGCATCGCTTCGAGAAGAAACTCCGCCTGCGCCTGTTTTTCGGTCACGTTCTGTAATCTCCGTTGATCTTTACATAGTCATACGTGAGGTCGCACCCCCACGCCGTAGCCCGCTGCTTGCCGTCGCCGAGGGAGATCTCGATGCGGATCTCCTTCTCGGAGAGCACTTTTTTGGCGTGTTCCTCGGAAAATTCGAGCGCGGCGCCCCCGCGGTACGCCGAAAGCACCCCCGCCTTGGAGCGGAAATCCACGTCTACTTTTCCGATATCGAGCTTGGCGCCCGAATATCCGAGCGCACACATCACTCTTCCGCCGTTGGCGTCCGCTCCGAAGATCATCGTCTTTACGAGGTCCGAACAGACGACGGCCTTGGCCGCAAGACGGGCATCCTTTGCCGTCTTCGCCCCCCGCACACGGCATTCGATGAGCTTGGTCGCTCCCTCGCCGTCGGAGGCGAGCATGCGGCAGAGCGCCACCGTCACCTTATGCAGGACGCGGCAAAACGCCGTGAAATCTTTCCCCCTCGCCGTGATCTCGGGATTGCCCGCAAGCCCGCTCGCGAGAATGAGAAGGGTATCGTTGGTCGAGGTATCACGGTCGACGGAGAGCATGTTGAAGGAGGTCTTCACATCCTTGGAGAGCGCCGCCTGCAGCATCGCGGGCGAGATCGCGATATCCGTCGTGATGAAGCCGAGCATGGTCGCCATATTCGGGCAGATCATGCCGACGCCCTTGGCGATCGCGCCGATCCTGCACTCCTTGCCGCCGAGCTCGAAGGAATACGAGACGGATTTTTTGACGGTATCCGTCGTCATGATCGCCTCGGCCGCGGCGTCGCTCCCCGCTTCGTCGCCCGAGAGCGAAGAGATAAGCTCCTGCATCCCCGCTTCGATGGGATCGGTCGAAAATTTTAGGCCGATGACGCCCGTGGAACCCACGGCGATGTCCTCCGCGGGGATCGAGAGCGCGGATGATGCGAGAAGACAGGTCTTTTCGGCCATCTCCACGCCGTCCGCGTTGCAGGTGTTGGCATTGCCGCTGTTGACGATGACGGCCTGTGCGTAGCCATCGGCAAGGTGGGAACGCGTCACGACGACGGGCGCCCCCTTCACGAGGTTGGTCGTATACACCCCCGCCGCAACGCAGCGCATATCCGAGACGATGAGCGCGAGGTCCTTTTTGATCTTGTTTTTGCGGATCCCGCAGTGCACGCCGCCCGCACGAAACCCTTTGGGGGCACATACGCCCCCTGCGATCTTCTTTATCATATTCTATACTACCTATCTATACTACCTAACGTAATTATATCATAAACCGAGGCCGCAGTCAAGCCCAAGCGCCAAGTTCATATTTTGGACTGCGGCGCCCGAAGCGCCCTTGCCGAGGTTATCGAACCGCGCCGCGAGCAGGATGCGTTCATCGTTTCCGCCGACGTAGATCTCGAGGCGGTTGCTCCCCTTGAATTTGGCCGCAGAGAGGTACCCTTCCTCGCTTTCCTGCGTCACAGAGATAAACCTATGTCTCGCATAGTACTCTGCAAACATGGCATATATCGAAGCTACAGAGCACTTTTTCGCGAGAAGATCGGCGAAAATCGGCACCGAGACGCACATTCCGCAATCGAAGTCGGCGACGATCGGGCAGAAGATGGGCGTGCGCGTGAGCCCCGCCACCTTCTGCATTTCGGGCAGGTGTTTGTGCGCTTGTCCCAGCCCGTAGGCCCGCGGCGCCGCAAAGAGCGGGTCGCGCTCCTCGGCTTCGTAGGAGGCGATCATCTTCTTGCCGCCGCCCGTATACCCCGTCACCGAATGGCAGACGAAGGGATAGTCGCGGGGGGCGATCCCCATCGCGACGAGCGGGTAGACGATAGAGAGAAATCCGCTCGCGTGGCAGCCGGGGTTAGCGATCCGCTTGGAATGCGCGATCGCCGCCATGTGGGCTTCGGAGAGTTCGGGGAAGCCGTATGCCCACCCCGCTTCGGTGCGATGTGCCGTAGAGGCGTCGATGAGGATCGTATCCTCGGGGCACAGCGCGACGGCCTCGCGCGCCGCGTCGTCGGGAAGGCACAAAAAGACGACGTCGGCGGCGTGCATCATCTCCCTGCGTGCGGAGACGTCCTTGCGCAAGGCGTCGTCGAGCCGCAGAAGGTGTACGTCGCTCCGCTTTTGCAGGCGGTCGTAGATGCCGAGCCCCGTCGTGCCGGCACTGCCGTCGATAAAGACTTCGATCATTTTTTGCCCGCTTTCTTTTGGTCGAGCATTGCCTTGACCTTGATGGGCAGCCCGAACAGATTGATGAAGCCCTCGGAATCCTTCTGGGAGTAGGCGCCGCCGTCGTCGGAGAAGGTCGCGATGTCTTCGCTGTAGAGGGAGTTGGGCGAAGTGACGCCCGCCCCCATGATGTTGCCCTTATAGATACGGAGCGTGACGTCGCCCGTGACCGTCTCCTGCGTCTTGGAGACGAAGGCGGAGAGCGCCTCACGCAGCGGCGTGAACCACTGGCCGTCGTAGACCATTTCGCCGAACTTCACCGCGACGAGCTGCTTATAGTGCTGGGTCGCCTTGTCGAGGCAGATCGTCTCGAGGATGCGGTGCGCCTCATAGAGGATGGCGCCGCCGGGCGTCTCGTATACCCCGCGGGACTTCATGCCGACGAGGCGGTTTTCGACGATATCCGCGAGCCCGACGCCGTTCCTGCCGCCGATCTCGTTGAGCGCCTCGATGAGTTCGACGGCGCCGAGCGCCTTGCCGTTCACCGCGGTCGGGATGCCCTTTTCGAAGTGGATCTTGAGATATTCGGGCCGATCGGGCGCCTGAAGGGGCGAGACGCCGAGCTCCAGAAAGCCCTCTTTCTCATACTGCGGTTCGTTTTCGGGTTCCTCGAGGTCGAGGCCCTCATGCGAGAGATGCCACAGGTTCTTATCCTTGGAGTAATTGGTCTCGCGGTTGATCTTGAGGGGAATGTTGTGCGCCTCGGCGTAGGCGATCTCTTCCTCGCGGGACTTGATATCCCAGATCCGCCAAGGGGCGATGATCTGCATCTCGGGCGCGAACGCCTTGATCGAGAGTTCGAAGCGCACCTGATCGTTGCCCTTGCCCGTGCAGCCGTGGCAGATGGCGTCGGCCCCCTCTTTCTTGGCGATCTCTACGAGCGCCTTGGCGATGCAGGGGCGTGCAAACGAGGTCCCGAGAAGATATTTATCCTCGTAGACGGCACCCGCCTGCACGGTCGGGAAGATGTAATTCTCGACGAAATCCTGCTTGAGGTCGAGCACATAGAGCTTGCTTGCGCCCGTCTTCTTGGCCTTTTCCTCGAGCCCGTCGAGCTCGGTCCCCTGCCCGACGTCGCCCGAGACGGCGATGACTTCGCAGCCGTTGTAGTTTTCCTTGAGCCAAGGAATGATGATGGAGGTATCGAGCCCGCCCGAATAGGCGAGGACAACTTTTTTGATCTCTTTTTTCATAACATTTTTCCTCTTGGATAGTTTCCTACGTAATTATATAGAAAGCGGGAGAGCAAGTCAAGCGTTTGCACCCCCGCTTTGGATATTTTTTCATGGATTTTTGCATATTTTTCCGAAAATTATAAATATATAGATGAAAATATGCATTTTATGTGAATAAATTTATGAAACGACGATCGCGCCGCAACGAAGCATAAGGCAGAGCGAGGCGCTTTATTTCCCCTCTTTTGCCGTGTAGCCGTAGGTGCCGATCGTATCGCCCGTTGCGAGATATTTGCCGTTTGCATAGGTGACGAGGAAGCCGTCGGGCAAGACGACCTTCCCGCCGTGCGTGTATTCCGCATCCGCGACGACGCCGACGATCTCGCCGAAGAAGACGGCGTGCGTGGGGAAGTCCACCCGTTCGACGACCTTGCATTCGATCGCGACGGGGCTCTCCGCCACATACGGGCAGCCGACGCGCTCCCCCTTCGCCCGCGTGATCCCCGCGGCGGCGAATTTATCGACGTCTCTTCCCGAAGTGACGCCGCATACGTCCATCGCATGAAGCAAAGAGCGGTCGATGAGGTTGACGGTGAATTCCTTGGTCCGCGCGATGAGGCCGAGGGAATGCCGCGAGTAGCGCACCGCGATCGAGAGGATGGGCGGCGCAGAGTTGACCGTCCCCACCCAAGCGAGGGTGATGGCGTTGTTTTCCTTTTCGTCGCCGCACGTCACGATGACGGCAGGCAGGGGCGCAAGGCAGGTATGGGGTTCCAACACGAGTTTCATAAGTTTTTCTCCTCGAATTCGATACAAAATTGGGTACAAACTTCGCCGCCGACCCGCGCTTCGAGCACAGAACAGCCCTCGAGATCTTCCCGGAAGAGGACGATCTCCTCCCCCTCTTTCACCTGTTTGAGGTAGGAGATGCGGAAGGCACGCACGCGGCGGGAGGAAAGTTCCTCGGTGGAAAAGCAATCGAGGAAGAAGTCGGCGTAGCGGGTGTTGTTGGCGTGCATGTAGTGATCCATATGGCTTCCCGCGACGATCTCGCGGCGGACCGCTCTTCCCGCGGTGAGGCGGGGGATCTTCCACGTCTTGGGGACGACGGTATGCTCATCGCGATACGGGCAACGGGCATGGACTTCTCCCAAGCGTTCGGGGCGGGTCATCGAAAAGGTCTTGAGGTCGACGAGCAGCCACCGCGTCGAGAGCACGGCGCACACTTCGCCCCGCGCATCCGTAACGCGGTAATCGCGTTCGAAGATGCCGTGCCGCGGCGGAAGCGGCCACGTCTCCACGGTGAGAACGTCGCCGAGCACGGGCATGCGGCAAATCTCGCAATAGGTATGTACGATGATGAACCCCAAATCGAGGGGCTTGATATCCGCATAGCCGAAGCCGAGCTCATCGGCGCTCAGCCCCGCGGATTCCTGTGCGAGCGCGAGGAGCGACGAGAGCTTGAGCTCGTCGTTGCAGTCGAAATCCGAGTAGCGGAGCTCATACCGTTTGATATTTGCATACCTTTCTTCCATACAAGAGAAAGTATAGCAGAATTTTACGGCGCTGTCAACCTTTCAAGCCCAATTTGCGCCCGCGGCGAGGTAGGAAAGCGTACCTTGCAGGATCGCCGCACACAGCTTCTCGCGGTAACCTTCGTCGAGCAGGAGCGCCTCGTCTTCGGCGTTGGACAAAAAGCCGCATTCGACGATGACGGAGGGCGTCTCGGAACAGTTCAAAATAAAATAGTCGCCCGCGAGCGCCTGCGTCCGCTTGACGCATTCGGGCATCTCGTTGAGGGAGCTCTGGATGCGCTCCGCAAGCGCCCTTCCCCCCGAGGAGCTCTCGCGGAAGAACACTTGCGCGCCTCGCCGACCCGTCTCGCGGAAAAAGTTCTGGTGGACGGAGATGACGGCCGCGGCCCCGCTGGAAAGGATGATGTCCGCCCGCTTTTCCATGTCCCGCCGCTTGTAGCCGGGCGTGGCGACGCCGTAGAGCCCCGCCTCCGTCGGACGGGTCTGTACGACGCAAAACCCCGCCTCCTCGAAATGCCGCTGCAGGATGCGGGAGATGGCGAGGTTGATGTCGCTCTCCTGCGTCTTCGTGCGCGTCCCCGCCACGCCGCCGTCGATGCCGCCGTGCCCCGCATCGATGACGACCGTCATCCGAAGAGGTTCGGCCGCCGTGCGTGCGAGGGCGAAAAAGCAGATGCCGAAGGTCACCGCGACGACGAGCATGAGGCATATGAGCCCCAACACCACGCGGTGCCGATAGAGAAATTTCATACGGTATTTTATGAAAAACATCCCCGCGCTATGCGGAGATGTCTCGATTCACAAAATTCCCGATCGAATATCTTCGTCGATCGCACGGGCAGCGCGTTTTCCCGCCCCCATGGCGAGGATGACGGTCGCGGCGCCCGTGACGGCGTCCCCGCCCGCATAGACCCCCCGAAGCGAAGTCCTGCCGTTTTCATCGGCGAAGATCTCTCCGCGGCCGCGGAGTTCGAGCCCTTCGGTCGTCTGCCCGATGAGCGGGTTGGGCGAAGTCCCGAGGGCCATGATGACGCAGTCTGCCGCGCGATCGTGTTCGCTCCCCGCTACGGCCGTGGGGCGGCGCCTTCCGCTCGCATCGGGGGCGCCGAGCTGCATCTTCACACAGCGCAGACCGCAGACGTCCCCCTCCCTCGTGAGGACTTCGACGGGATTCGTGAGGAAGGCAAAGCCGATGCCCTCCTCCCGCGCGTGTTCGACTTCCTCTCTTCGGGCGGGTAGTTCCTCCTCCGAGCGGCGGTAGACGACAGTCACTTCCGCACCCAACCTTCGTGCACAGCGGGCGGCGTCCATCGCGACGTTGCCTCCGCCCACGACGGCGACCTGCTTTGCACGGAAGACGGGGGTCTCCGCGTCCTCCTCGTAGGCCTTCATGAGGTTGATGCGCGTGAGGTATTCGTTGGCGGAAAACACGCCGCGCGCGTTCTCGCCGGGGATGTTCATAAAATTGGGAAGCCCCGCCCCCGTACCGAGAAATACGGCCGCAAAGCCCTCGGCGCGCAGCTCGGAGACGGTGAGCGACCGCCCGATGACGGCGTTCTTCACGAAGGTGACGCCCATCTCTTCGAGCGCCGCGATCTCTTGGTTTACGATGCGCTTGGGCAGACGGAATTCGGGGATGCCGTAGGCGAGGACGCCGCCCGCGAGGTGAAGCGCCTCGAACACGGTGACGGCATACCCGCGCGCTGCGAGTTCCCCCGCACAGGCGAGACCCGCAGGCCCCGATCCCACGACGGCGACTTTTCTTCCCGATGCGGGCGCCTTCGAAGGCGTGCCGCCCTGTGCGGCGTGGCGGTCGGCGACGAAGCGCTCGAGCCGTCCTATTGCGATAGGTCCCCCCGCTTTTTGGCGCAGACAGCTCCCCTCGCACTGCCGCTCCTGCGGGCAGACTCTTCCGCACACGGCGGGGAGAGCGTTGTCCGCACGGACGACGGAATAGGCCTCTTCGAAGCGGCCCTCCTTGATGCAGGCGATAAATTCGGGGATGCGTACGCCGACGGGACAAGCCGCCGTGCAGGGATGCGTTTTACAATTCATGCAGCGCTCGGCCTCCGAAATTGCCGCTTCTTCGTTGTAGCCGAGGGCGACTTCCGAGAAGTTTTTTATGCGCTCCTCGGGCGCCTGTACGGGCATCGGAATTCGCGAATTATTCATAGCGTCCCCCCTCGTTTTCGGATCTTTGGTATAGATTGCAATGCCGCGCGCGGGCCGCCGCTTCGAATGCCCGATAGGTGCGGGAGCGCGCGATCGCTTCGTCGAAATCGATGAGATGGGCGTCGAATTCGGGGCCGTCGACACAGGCGAATTTGCGTTCGCCTCCCACCGTGAGGCGGCAGCAGCCGCACATGCCTGTCCCGTCGATCATGATGGGATTCATGCTCGCTATGGTAGGGATCTTGTAGGGCTCCGTCGTCTTCGCGACGAACTTCATCATAGGGAGAGGGCCGATCGTGAAGACAGCGTCGAACTTCCCCCCTTCGATACAGCGGGCAAGGGGCATGCAGACGTTCCCGTGCTCCCCGCGGGTGCCGTCGTCCGTCGTAAGATAAAATTCATCGGCGAGGGCGGAAAACTCCTCCTCGAGGATGACGATCTCCGCCGTGCGGAAGCCCGCGATCGCGACGACGTAGCTGCCCTGTTCGTGCAGCGCCCGCACGAGCGGAAGGGCGATCGCACAGCCGACGCCGCCCCCCACGACGACGACCCGCTTCAACCCTTCGATCGCGGAAGGTCTTCCGAGCGGCCCCGTGAGATCGGCGACGCACTCCCCCGCTTCGAGGCGGTCGAGCGACATCGTCGCCCCGCCGACGATCTGATAGATGACCGTGACCGTACCCCGCGCTTTGTCGCTTGCCGCGATCGTCAGCGGGATGCGCTCACCGCGCGCATCGGCACGCAGAATGACGAACTGCCCCGCACGGGCATGCTTCGCCGCGAGCGGCGCTTCGATTTCCATGCGCACCACGCTTGCATTCAATTTTTGTTTTTTCAGGATCCGATACACCGCACTTTTCTCCCAAAAACATCATTCTTTCCTCATTATTATAAATATTAGAACATCTTTTGTCAACAGGGTACATTCCGTCCGCTGCGGATTTTTTGGGGAAATTTTCTTGACTTTTTTCGGCTTTTTCATATAATAAATAAAAAGTAGTTTACAAAATGAAGTTTTTTGGGGGGGGAGCATGACAAACGTAAAGATCGTGACCGATTCCAACAGCGGCATTACGCAGGCGGAGGCTGAAAAGCTCGGCGTCTCCGTGATCCCGATGCCCTTTTTGATCGACGGCAAGGAGTATTTCGAGGATATCGACCTCACCCAACCGCAATTCTATGAACATTTGGGGGCGAATGCGAGCGTTTCGACGTCGCAACCCTCCACGCTCAGCGTCACCGAGCTCTGGGATAAACTGCTCGAAGACGGCGCCGAAGTCGTGCATATCCCGATGTCGAGCGGGCTCTCGGAGTCCTGCCACACGGCCGAACGCCTCGCCGAAGCCTATGGCGGGAGAGTGCAAGTCGTCAACAACCAGCGCATCTCCATCACCCAAAAGCAGAGCGTCTACGATGCCCTCGTCTTGAGAGATAGGGGCTGCACGGCCGCGGAGATCAAGCAAAAACTGCTCGAGACCAAGATGGACAGCAGCATCTACATCTCTCTCGATACCCTCAAATACCTCAAAAAGGGCGGAAGGCTCACCCCTGCCGCCGCGCTCGTGGGCACACTGCTGCGCATCAAGCCCGTATTGCAGATCCAAGGGGAGAAGCTCGATGCCTTCAAGAAGGTGCACACCTTAAAGCAGGCGAAGGAAGTCATGATCGCCGCCGTGCGGAGCGACCTTATGGGGCGCTTCCGCGCATATGCCGAAGCGGGCGAGATGACGATCGCCGTCGCCCATACCCAAAACTATGAGGAGGCGGAGCGTTTCCTTCAGGAGCTCACCGAGGCCTTCCCGCAGTGCACGCCGACCTTCTCGGATCCCCTCTCTCTCTCGGTCTCCTGCCACATCGGCCCCGGGGCCCTCGCGTGCGCATGTACGCGGATCATCAAATAGATGTAAAGAAACAGCAAATCGCCGCAGTCTTGCGGCGATTTTTTCTAAAATCCCGTGCGCTTTCGGCGGTAGAAGCCGCGGCGACGGGTCTCGACGAGGTGATATTCCTGTTCGCGCTCAAAGTCGTAGACACAGCAATTCTTCGGGGAGGCGAAGCGAAGTTTTCCGCCGATGTCCGAGGCCTGTGCGTAGCCGACGGCGCAGACGCATACGGGGACGCCGTAACAAAATGCGTGCGCGCGCATGAGGACTTGCTCGAGGGTGCCCTCGAGTTCCTCGAAGATGCAGAGGATGAGCTCGGCCCCGCAGAGGGAGAGCGTCTCGGCGACCCGCGGGAAATAGAGGTCTTCGGCGACGACGATGCCGAGCTTCCCCGCCCCCGTATCGAAGATCTTGATGCCCGCACCACAGCCGTATTCCCCGCCGTCGAGACGGTTGACGCGGTCTGATACGCCGAGGATGCGGCCGCGATCGGATACGACCACAGACTTGCGCTTCACCCCGCGGGCATCGGTATAACAGCCGCAGACGACGATGTTCTTCTCCTCTTTGGAAAGGAGCGCGACGTCTTCGAAGATGCTCGTCTCGCCTTTCAGTTCGCGCTCGTAGCTCACTTCCTCGAGCGCATGGAAGGGAAAACAGACGACGTCTGCCCTCTCCCGCACGCTCCGACCCGCGTAATCTTCAAAACTCCCGCCCGTGACAAAACAGATCCGCATAGATACTCCCCGTTCATCATATACCTTCTGCGCGCTTTTTGTGCACAGGCATTGGGCAGGAAGTTCGCTTGCCGCGCCATTTTTCCGCGTCGCACCCCTACGTCATTTCGACGACCGTAGGGAGGAGAAATCTCGGTGTGACACACGAAGGGGTCCCTACGAAGTCCATCCCCTTGCTTCCCCTCTTAGGGGAAGTACCCGCGTAGCAGGGGATAGGGTTTTGAAACCCCTCAGTCACGGCTGCGCCCCTTGGCTCCCCTACGAGGGGAGCCAAGGGGCGCATGGGATAGGCCGCGTCGGTCTCTTGCCCACCCCCCTACCCCCCTCCAATGGAGGGGGTATGTGGTCTGTTCTCCAATGAAGGGTAGTGGTCTATTCTCCAATGGAGAGGCGTGCGGAATAAACTATATAGGTACCCCACGTTTGCATGGATATCAATCCTCATACCGAGCGTAGCGAGTGTATCTTAAGATCCGCTCACTCCGCTACGCTTCGTTCGGGATGAGGTCGCTCATCATGCGCGACAACGGAAAACGTCAAACTGCGGAGAAGCAAGCAAGACAAGGAGAACGAGCATTTCCGACGGGAGTGTACTTGGGCGTACACGACCACCCCGCGCGCACTTCTAATTCTCTAAGCGCGGCACGAGCCGTTAGGCGAAGTAGGAAAGCGCAGTTCGAACGCCGAGAACAAGCAACATGAAATCGATTTGCTTATTTCGGCGGCACAAGCGCGTAGCGCGCCGTACGCAGTATTGCGCCGCTTATCCGCAGTTCGCTGGTACGAAGTCCAGAAAATTTAGTCGTACATTTCGGTGGTGAGAGGACGTGTAAACAACGCCGATATCGCCTCGCGGCAGCGGGCGACGTCGTCCCCTTCGCCGTAGCAGACGCGATACACCGCATCGGTAATGGGAAGCTCGACGCCGTATTTTTGTTCGAGCAATTTCATCGCCTTGGACGTCGCGACGCCCTCGGCAAGTTTTTCGAAACGCTGCCCCTTTGCGAGCATTTCGCCGTAAGTACGGTTATGGGAATAGGGCGAGAAGAGGGTTGTCTCGTAGTCGCCGAGGTGGGCGAGGCCGTAGGCGGAGAGCTCGTTGCCCCCCATCGCCTTGATGAGGCGGGCGACTTCGCGTGCCCCGCGGGACATAAGCGGCCCTTTGAGGGGAGGACAGATGACGTCGAGCACGCCCGCTGCGATGCCCATGACGTTCTTCGCCGCCGCCCCGATCTCGGTGCCGATGAGGTCTTCGCCGTAGTAGAAGCGGATGAGGTCGGAACGGAATTCATTGGCGAGGCCGCGCTTGAGCTCCTCGTTCGCAGAGTCGATCACCATGCAGTTTGGGATGCCCGCGACGAAGCTCTGGATGTGCCCGGGGCCGACCCACACGGCGATCTTCTCGGGGGAGATGCCGCTCTCCAAAAGGATCTCGGAGAGGCGCTTGCCCGTCTCCACTTCGATGCCCTTCATGCAGAGCACGAAGATCTTCTCACGGACATCGTACTTTATGATCCGCTGCATGAAGCCGCGGAGGCCCTGCGAGGAGATCGAGATGACGATGATCTCGGCTCTGCGCACCGCATGTTCCAGATCGCAGGTGAGTTCGATCTGTTCATCGAGGGCGACGTATTCATTGCGCCCCGTCTCCTTGAGGACTTTGTAGGAATAATCGTCTTCGGGGCCCCAACTCGCGACCTCGTTTCCCTTGCGGGAGAGGTACCACGCGATGAACGACCCCCATCTGCCGCAGCCGAGTACGGAAATTTTCATAGTGTCTCCTGTTTTTTTGGTGTGGTTCGAAAATACGCCCCTGCGGAGGTACGAACAGGCATTCTAAATACGTCATTCTGAGCCGCCGTTGCCCTTGCGGCGTGTCGCCCCGCGCGCACTTCTTAATTCTCTAAGCGCGGCACGAGCCGTTAGGCGAAGTAAGAATCGCATTAGCCTTAGCCTCATATTGGTACTAATATTAGAATAAGACTGCGGCGACCCTTCGACTAACGCTCAGGGTGACGTTATTAGAACGAGATTCCTCCTCCCTACGGTCGTCGGAATGACGTACTGAGAAGCCCCGTCGCTTCCTGCCCACCCCCCTACCCCCCTCCGATGGAGGGGGTATCGCTTGGAATATCCTCGTCGTATTCTACCCCCCTCCGATGGAGGGGGTGGCGTTTTGAATAGCCACATCGGGGTATGCGGTCTGTTTTTCGATGGAGGGGGTAGACCTTGCGCGGGGGGATCTTATAATTCTTTTATGATTTTTTATAGGGATGTTATAGTTCTTTTATGATTTTTATGGCGCTGTTATAGTTCTTTGCGGTCGGAGAGGGCGCGGGCGAGGGTGACTTCGTCGGTATACTCGAGCTCGCTGCCGATGGGAATGCCGTGGGCGATGCGGGTCACCTTGACGCCGAGCGGCTTGATGAGCTTGGCGATGTAGAGCGCGGTCGCCTCGCCTTCGACATCGGGATTGGTCGCGAGGATAACTTCCTGCACCCCCTCATTGAGGCGGGCGAGGAGCTCCTTGATGCGGATATCATCGGGCCCTACGCCGTTCATGGGCGAGATGACCCCGTGCAGTACATGGTAGACGCCCCGATATTCATGCAGTTTCTCGAGGGCGATGACGTCTTTGGGCTCCTTGACGACGCAGATCTGTTCGGGGGTACGCGCACGGCAGATGCCGCAGACTTCCTCCTCGGAAAAGTTGCCGCAGATCTTGCAGAAGCGCACTTTGCGCTTGGCGTCGAGGATGGCTTCGGCGAAGGCACGCGCCTCCCCCTCCGACATCGAGACGATCTTATAGGCATAGCGCTGGGCCGTCTTCTTGCCGACGCCGGGGAGCTTGGAGAACTCGTTGATGAGCCGCCCGATGGGTTCGATAAATACGTCCATCAGAGCATTCCCCCGCCCAATCCGCCGAGCCCGCCGAACTTCGCCATCTTCTCTTCGTAGACGGCGTCCGCCTTCTTATATCCATCGAGAATGGCGGCGAGGACGAGGTCCTCGAGCATCTCGGCGTCCTCGGGGTCGATGACTTCTTTATCGATCTCGATCCCGTCGATCTTCTTCTTTGCGTTCATATAGACGACGACCGCTTCGCCGCCCGACGTTCCGACGATTTCCCACTCATCGAGCAGTTTCTCGGTCGCCTGCATCTCTTCCTGCATCTTCTGCGCCTGCTTCATGAGGTTTTGCATGTTGCCTGCGCCCATATTTCCGCCTCTGCCGTATGCCATTGCGAAATTCTCCTTATTTGATATCCAACGGGTAATCCCCGAAATCTTTCTTGAGCTGTTCGAGCGCATCGCGTTTCTCTGCGGAAGCGGGGCGCGCGATGCGGATCTCTACCCCTTCGAGCCCGATGAGACGGGCAACTTCCTGCGTGATCTTTCTGTGTTCCTCGCGGCCGAGCGAGGTGTAGATGGTCTCCGAAGCCGTCGTGAGCACGAGCGTGTTTTCTTCGAGCGACGCCTCGAGGTCGTAGCACATCGCAAACAAGACGCCGCTCTTCGAAGTCTTGCGGAGGGTCCTGAGGAAGAGCCCGAAGGCCGTCTTGGCGTCTTTGGGCGCCTCACTCGCCTGTGGCACGGGTTCCGCCTTGGGCGAAGGTTCTGCCTTGGGCGCCGCGGGTTTGGGCGGGGCGACGGGTTTGGGGGGCGGCACGGGCTCTGCGGGGCCGTCGGAAAAATACGCTTCGGCGAAGACGGGTTCCTCCGTCGGGAAGTCGTAATCGGGCTCCTCTGCAGGCACTTCGGCCGCCTGCGTCGCTTTCGGAGGTTCGGGCGCTGCGGGCTTGGAAGGTTCCGCCGCCCTCGGCGCCTCTTTGATCTGCGCCTCGAGCTGCCCCATGCGCACGAGCAGGGCGTCGACATCGCGATCCCCCGCGGGATAGGAGACCCTGAGGATCGCCGTCTCGAGCGCGATGCGCGGCGAGGAGACAAAGCGCAGTTCGTTTTCGGTACGGATGAGGATCTCGGTCGCACGGAGCACTGCCCTTCCATCGGCCTCCTCGGCGAGGGAGCGCACTTCCTCGAAGAGATCGTGCGGGAGCGCAAGGAGAGCTTCGGCCGTCTTACAGGTCTTGGCGACGGTCACGCGGTGCAGAAGCTGAAGGATATCCTTGAGCAAGACGCCGACCGCCTTCCCCTCTTTGAGGATGCGCTCGAGGGCTTCGATCGCCCCCGCCGTATCCCCCTTGAGCATGGCGGAGACGAGCTTTTTGGTCTCGTGGAAGTCCGCGGCGCCGAGTACGGCACAGACCGAAGCATAGGTGAGCTTCTCGCCGTAGACGATGCATGCCTCGGCGATGGAGAGCATATCGCGGTCGCTTCCCGCCCCTGCGCGAGCGATGGCGGCGACGGCCTCGGTCTCGTAGGGCTTGCCGAGTTCATCGAGGATGGAACGGAGATGTTGTTCGAGGTCTTCCTCGGGAATGAGCTTGAAATCCAGCCGCATGCAGCGGGAGAGGATGGTCGCGGGGATCTTCTGCGGTTCGGTCGTCGCGAGGATGAAGATGACGTGTGCGGGCGGCTCTTCGAGCGTCTTTAAGAGGGCGTTGAAGGCACTGTCCGTGAGCATGTGGACTTCATCGACGATGTAGACTTTATATCGCCCCGTGACGGGCGGATATTGCACTTTATCGCGCAGCTCGCGCATTTCGGCGACGCCGTTGTTGGAGGCGGCGTCGATCTCGCTGATATCAAGGGACCCCGCCGCGAGGGCGAGGCAGGTGGGACATACGCCGCAGGGGGAGCCGTTTTGCGGGTGTTCGCAGTTGACGGCCCGCGCGAAGATCCGTGCGACGCTCGTCTTCCCCGTGCCGCGGGGGCCCGTGAAGAGGTAGGCATGCCCTACGGCATTCTGTGCGATCTGGTTGCGCAAGATACGGACGACGTGCTCCTGCCGCACGATCTTATCGAACGTATCCGGGCGGTATTTTCTATAGAGCGAAACGTGCGACATACAACTCCTTTGCGCCTTGGGCGCTGCGGCTTCAGCCGCGGAAAGCCTTCTGTAATTTGCGTTTTGCGCGGGCGAGCGCGTTGTCGATGCTCTTGATCTCCCGCCCTGTGGCCTCTGAAATATCCGCATAGCGCATGCCGTCGAGATACATCGTCACGACGCGGAATTCGAAATCCGAGAGCTCCTTTGCGAGCCACATGCGGAATTCGGCATCCGATTCGTCAATGAGAAGCCTGTCTTCGGGCGATTCCCCGAGCGGAAGCATTTCGGGATCGATCTCGGCACGCTCCCCCGTCTCCCTGCGGTTGACAAAGCGCAGATAGCTGTAGATCCTGCGTACGATGCAGGTGTAGACGAAGTTGCGAAAGGAGCCCTGCGCGGGGTCGTAGGCGCCGATCGCCGCATAGAGCGCGATCATGCCCTCCTGTGCGAGGTCGTCCTCCTCGGCGAGGATGCGGAAGGCAGATCTTCGCGCGATGCCGCGCACGGTATCCTTGTAGCGGAGCATAAGCGCCTCGGCGGCCGCCCGATCCCCCTTGCAGACGAGGGCGGCGAGGGCTTCATCCGTCTCATTTTTGAAGTCTTGCACGGACCACCTCATAGACTGCGATCCCGAGCGCCACGGAGGCATTGAGGGAATTTACCCTTCCGAAGAGCGGGATCGAGAGAATTTTATCGCATTTTTCGCGGGTGAGACGGTGGACGCCGCTATCCTCTCCGCCGACGACGAGCGCAACTTTTCCCGTGAGCGGGGCGCTATAGATGGAGTCTCCCCCCGCCTCGAGGGCGTAGACCCAGTAGCCGCGGCCTTTGAGTTCTTCGATCGCGGCGTTGACGGAAGAGACCTTCGCGACGGGGATATGTTCCGCCGCCCCCGCCGAGATGCGGATGACGGCGTCCGTCACGCTCGCCCCCTTCGCCTTGGGGATGACGACGCCGTCCGCCCCCGCGCACTCGGCAACACGCAAGATGGAGCCGAGGTTATGGACGTCTTCGATGCCGTCGCAGAGGACGATGAGGCTCTCTTCGCCCCCGCCGATCTCGGAGAGTTCGGTATACGAGAACTCCGTCGTATAGGCGATGACCCCTTGGTGGCGCTTCTCGCTGCTCGCGCGGTCGAGGACTTCGCGGGGCACGAACTGCACGCGGATCCCCCGCGCACGCGCCTCGGCGAAGATGCGGGCAAGGGTGCCCTGCGCCCCCTTCTCGAGCATGATCTTCTCGATCGTCTTTTGGGTTTTGAGCAATTCCAAAACGGCGTTTCTGCCTTCTACCATATGTTATTCGCCCCGCATTTCGGGGAAGAAGAGCTCGGCGATGCGCGCTTCCTGCCCCGTGAGATAGAGATATCCGATGAGTGCCTCGAAGCCCGTCGAGCGGACGTATTCCGCCACAGAGGCGTTTTTGCTCTTGGTGGGCTTTTTGGCGTTCCTGCCGCGGCGGTAGATCTCGTCTTCCTCCTCCGTGAGACGGGGAAGGATGGCCTCAAGCGCAAGGCTCTGGCCGTGTGCGGAGACCCGTTCGCTCGCACGCTTATTGAGCGCCCCCGTCTTCTCCCCGTGCTCGAGGGCAAGCTGCCTGCGCACATAGAGCGTATAGACGGCGTCGCCCACAAAGGCGAGGACGACGGCATTCATTCGGCGGACCCGTTCTTTTTCGACGGGCGTCTGAAAATCCAACATTATCTACATTATAACAGAAGCGCGGAAAAATTGCAAGCGGTTGCGGGATAAACTCCCAAAAAACGTGCGTACGGCAATATTTTCCCGAACAATAAAAAACAGCCCGAAAAAAGTTGCATTTTGAGAAAAAAAGTATATAATAAGGAAGGCTTCTTTAGCGATACAGGCATAAAAGTATAAGGCTGCATATGCAAGCATTCGAACTCTTACTTCCACTCGCGCTCATCCTCCTGCTCTCCAAACTCATGGGGCTGGGCGCACATAAATGCGGGATGCCCGCCGTCATCGGCATGCTGCTCGCGGGGATCCTCGTGGGGCTCTTGCGCTACATCCCGTGGGCGCCCCTGCAGAAGGCGTTCTTCGGCGACGAGGTGAAGCTCGTCCTCGATGTGATGAGCAAGATCGGCGTCGTGCTCATCATGTTCTCGACGGGCCTCGGCACCGACCTCAAGAAGCTCAAGGCAACGGGCGTCGCCTCCGTCGTCATCACCTCGCTCGGCGTCGTGGTGCCCATGGGGCTGGGAACGCTCGCCGCCTACTGTTTCTTTCCCCATGCAAGCGTCCTCTCCCTGCTCTTCTACGGCGCCATCCTCACGGCGACTTCGGTCTCCGTCACCGTCGCCGTCTTAAAGGAGCTCGGAAAGCTCGATAGCAAGGTGGGTACTTCCATCGTCGCCGCGGCCGTGCTCGACGACGTGATCGGCATCATCGTGCTCTCCGTGATCACGGGCTTCTCCTCGGGGGCGGGGGACGGCGGCGGCTGGGATTGGTTCCGCCCCAATCCCTTGCTCGTGACGATCAAGATCGTCGTCTTTTTCATCGTGGCGATCGCGCTCGGCGTGGGGCTTCGCAAGCTCTTCGACCTCATGGAGCGGAAGGCGCCGCATAACCGCAGAGTGCCCATCATCTCGCTCGCCGCCTGCTTCGTCTACGCCTACTGTGCCGAAAAATTCTTCGGCGTCGCCGATATCACGGGCGCATACATCGCGGGCATCCTGCTCGGGGGCACCCTCTCCGAGACGCCCTACGTCGAGAGCAAAGTCGATACGATGGGCTATCTCTTCTTCTCCCCCATCTTCTTCGCCTCGATCGGCATGGACCTCTCCTTCGAGGGGATCACATTGCCGTTCTTGGCATTTGGGCTTGTCTACGTCGTCTGCGCGCTGCTCGGGAAGCTCCTCGGCTGCGGCTTGGGCGCCAAACTCTGCAAATTCAAGTGGAGCGAAAGTCTGCGCGTGGGGCTCGGCATGATGGTGCGTGCCGAAGTCGTGCTCATCTGCACCGACCGCGGCGTCTCGGCCGGGCTCGTCGATCCCGCGATCTATCCCTTCGTCTTCCTCATCATCCTGCTCTCCTCCGTGCTGACGCCGATCCTGTTGAAGTGGTCGTATAAGCGGGAAGAGAAGCCCGCCTCACGGCCCGAAAACCCGCCCGAATGGGGCGAAAACTGACCGAATTTCAGACCCCCCTGCTGCGGAAGGCGGCAGGGGGGTTCGTTTATTCTACCGTGACGGATTTTGCGAGGTTGCGGGGCTTATCGGGGTCGTTGCCGCGGGCGAGGGCCGTATGATAGGCGAGCTTCTGGAGGGGGATGACGGCGACGGCGGGCGAGAACAGCCCCGAAGTCTTGGGCAGGAGAAGCGAGGCAAAGACTTCCTTCTCCTTGCAGAGCTCCGCAAACATCGTGACAAGGAACACTTTCCCGCTGCGGGCCGCCACTTCATGCACGGCGTTCATGGTCTTGCGGGCCGTCCCCTCCTCGGTGACGACGGCAACGACGGGCGTATCTTCCCCGATGAGGGCGAGCGTGCCGTGCTTGAGTTCCCCCGCGGGGTAACCCTCGCTCGGAAGATAGGTGATCTCCTTGAGTTTGAGGCTTCCCTCGAGGGCGGTGCAATAGTCGGCGCCCCGCCCGATGAAGATCGCATCGCGTGCTGCGGCGAAGCGCTCCGCCCATGCGCGCACGGCTTCCGAGCGCACGAGCGCCTCCTTCGCGGCCTTGGCAAGGGGCGGAAGAGAAAGCGTTCGGCCCTTCGCACGCGCGAGTTTCTCCGTAAGCAGATAGAGCGCCATAAGCTGGGCATTGAAGCTCTTGGTCGCCGCGACGGCGACCTCCTGCCCCGCATACGTCATGAGGACGTGCTCCGCGATGCGGGAGAGCGAGGAGCTCTGTACGTTTACGATCGCAAGAAGGTTTGCCCCCTTTGCCTTTGCGAGCTGCGCGGCGGCGAGGGTATCCGCCGTCTCTCCGCTCTGGGATATGGCGACGGCGAGGGTGCCCCTTTTCACGATGGGATCCATGTAGCGGTACTCGCTCGCGACGCTCACGCGGACGGGGATGCGCACGGCGGCCTCGATGGCGTATTTTGCGCACAGACCGGCATGATAAGCCGTCCCGCAGGCGATGATATCGATGTACTCTGCGTGACATAGTACTTCGCATAACCCGCTATTTTGGTACTCTTTCTCGAAGTTTTGGGCGGTTTTTGCCATTGCAGCGGGGATCTCGGCCATCTCCCGCAACATAAAGTGCCCTCTCCCCTTTGCCGCACTATCTTGCGCCTGTTGCCCCTTTTCGGGGGCTTTTTCGATGGGATTCAGGGCGCTGTCGTAAAACGTGAGCGCCTTCCCGAGGGAAACATACTCTCCGTCGCATAGTACGTACGCCCTTTCCGCCTTTCCCGCAAGGGCGGGAAGATCGCTCGCGACGAACTGCTCCCCATCTTCCTCCGCCACGACGAGCGGGCTTTTCTGCCGTACGCAGACGATCCGCTCCTCCTCTTTGCACATGACGGCGAGCGCATATGCGCCTTCGAGGCGGCTGCAGCTCTCCCGCACGGCGCAAAGCAGGTCGCCGCGGTAGACATGGGCGATGAGATGGGCAATGACTTCGCTGTCCGTCTCCGAAGCGAAGCGCTCCCCCCGCGCGAGGCATTCGCGGCGCAGATCTTCGGCGTTTTCGATGATGCCGTTGTGGACGAGCACGATGTTACGGTAGACGTGCGGATGCGCATTCCTTGCCGAAGGGGCGCCGTGCGTCGCCCAGCGGGTGTGGCCGATCCCGAGGCTCCCCTCTGCCCCCTTGGCACGGGAGAGCGCCCGCACGCTTCCCTTGCGCTTCATGAGAAAGAGCTCGCCCGCATGGAAGACGGCGATGCCCGCCGAATCGTAGCCCCGATATTCGAGCCGCTTCAGTCCCTCGAGCAGGATGGGCGCCGCCTGCCGTTTTCCGATGTAGCCGACGATGCCGCACATCAGCTTTCTCCCGCGGCGCTCACCGCACGCTCCACAATACTCACCGCCGCCTCACACGCCGAGGGGTCTTCCCCCTCTGCGAGGATGCGGATGACCTCCTCCGTCCCCGAAGCGCGGACGAGCACTCTTCCGCCGCGAAGAAGAGCTTCGGCCTCCCGCATGGCCGCCTTCATCTTCTCGTGGGCGAGGATGCGCTTGCGGTCGTGTGCGGGGACGCTTCGCACGACTTGCGGCAGCGAAAAATATCCCTCGGCGAGCATGGAGGCCGAACACTGCAGGTGAAGGGCCGTCTCCATGATGCGAAGGGCTGTGAGGATGCCGTCGCCCGTGCGGGCGTATTTGCGGAAGATGATGTGCCCCGAGTTCTCCCCGCCGAGCATACAGCCGCGGCGGAGCATCTCTTCATAGACGAAGCGGTCGCCGACGTCGGTGCGGAAGACGCGCACGCCCTCCCGCGCGAGGCTCTTCTCGAGGCCGAGGTTGCTCATCTGCGTGGCGACGATGGCGTTTTCATCGAGTTCCCCGCCCGCCTTCATGCTCTTCGCGAGCAAGAAGAGCATGGCGTCTCCGTCGCGGACGGTGCCCCGCTCGTCGACGAGGATACAGCGGTCGGCGTCGCCGTCGAAGGAAAAGCCGAGGTCGAGCGCCTGCGCCTTGACGAGGGCGGAGAGCGCCTCGGGATGGGTGGAACCGCAGCCCGCATTGATGTTGCATCCATCGGGCGAGGCGCCGATCGTCACCGTCGTCGCACCCAAGGCGTCGAAGACCGTCTTGGCGAGCATGAAGGCGCTCCCGTTGGCCGCATCAAGCCCCACGCGGACGCCGCGGAAGGAAGTGCGGGGCAGGGCGAGAAGGTAGGCAAGGTAGCGGTTGCGCCCCGCGACATAGTCGATCGTCCGCCCGATCTCCTCCCCCGTCGCGAGCGGAAGAGAGCCGCCCTCGAGAAAGGCCTCGACGAGCTTCTCCGTGCGGTCCTCGAGCTTCTCCCCCTCGGCGTTGAACAGCTTGATGCCGTTGTCGCGATAGGGATTGTGGCTCGCCGAGATCATCACGCCGCAATCGAAGCCCTCCGTGCGGGTGATGAAGGAGACCGAGGGCGTCGTCGTCACATGCATGAGATAGACGTCGGCGCCCGAAGCCGTCGCGCCCGCGGCGAGCGAGTATTCGAGCATATACGAAGAGCGGCGGGTATCCTTCCCGATGAGGATGCGCGCGCGGCCCTCCTTCCCGCGGGAGAAGTGCCGCCCGAGGAAGCGCCCCACCCGAAATGCGTGAATGGCCGTGAGCGTCTCGTTTGCCCGCCCGCGGAAGCCGTCCGTACCGAAATATTTGCCCAAAATTCCCCTCCTGCGCCCCTTGGGGCGTACTTCATCGTACGCGGAAACAAGATTTCGGGTGACGAAAGGCCCCTTCCGCTATGGGAAGGGGCCGAAAGTTTGTTGTACTTGCGATCAATTTCCGCTGCGGGCACGGGCGACGGCACGGCGGTACTCCGCATACAGCCCGTCGAAGCGGTCCCTCGCAAGCGTGGGCGTGAAGATACGCTCCGCGCGGCGGGAAGAAAGCAGCTCCGCTTCCCCCATAAGGCCGAGGGCGAGCGCACACAGGAAGGCGGCGCCGAGGGCCGTGCTCTCCCGCTCGACGGGGCGATCGACGGGGATCCCCAAGACGTCGGCCTGAAATTGCATCAGAAAATCGTTGGAAGAAGCTCCGCCGTCGCACTTCACCGAAGAGAGCTTAATGCCGCTATCCTGCTTCATGCAATCGGTGAGGTCGCGGGCGCCGTAGGCAATGCTCTCGAGGACGGCGCGCACGATGTGCTCCCGCCGCGTCCCCCGCGTGATCCCCGAAAAGAGCGCACGGGCTTCGGGATCCCAGAAGGGAGCGCCCAGCCCCGTAAACGCGGGGACGAAAAAGACGCCGCCCGTATCTTCCACGCTGCGGGCGAGGCGGTCGGTCTCCTCCGCCGAGGAGATGAGCCCCATCTCGTCGCGCAGCCACTTCACCGAGCTTCCCGCATGGAAGACGCTTCCCTCAAGCGCATACGTCCGCTTGCCGCCCACTTCGCCCGCGACCGTCGTGAGGAGGCCGTGTTCGGAAAAGACGGGCTGCTCCCCCGTGGGGAAGAGCAAAAAGAGCCCGGTGCCGTAGGTGATCTTTCCGTCGCCCGCGCTGCGGCAAGCCTGCCCGAACAGCGCCGCCTGCTGATCCCCCATCACGCCCGCGATGGGGACTTTCCCGCCGCCGAGCTGCATTTCCCCCATCACGGCGTCGGAAGCGCGTACTTCGGGGAGGACCCCCTGCGGGATCCCGAAATAGGCGAGGAGATCTTCATCCCAAGCGCAGGTGTGCAGGTCAAAAAGCATGGTGCGGGAGGCGTTGGTGACGTCGGTCACGAAGGAAGTGCCGCCCGTGAGTTTCCAGATGAGGTAGGTATCGACGGTGCCCGCACGGAGCTTTCCCGCCGCAGCAAGCGCCTGCGCCCCGGGGACGTTTTGAAGGATCCAGCGGAGCTTGCTCGCGGAGAAGTAGGCGTCGGGAAGAAGGCCCGTCTTCGCCTTGATGCGCAGGGCGTCTTCCTTGGGGATCGCGGCGCATTCGGCGCTCGTCCTGCGGCATTGCCAGACGATCGCAGGGCAGATGGGCTCCCCCGTCTTCGCATTCCACGCGACGACGGTCTCCCGCTGATTGGTGATGCCGATCCCCGCGACCGATCCCCCGGCGACGCGGGCGCAATCGGAGAGGACGTAGGCCGCCTTGAAGTAGATCTCCTCGGCGCTCTGTTCCACCCAACCGGGGTGCGGGTAGGAGCTTTCGACCTCCTGCTGTGCGCGGTAGACGAACTTCCCCGCCGCGATGTCATAGAGAAATGCGCGGATGCTCGTCGTACCTGCGTCGAGTGCGATGATGTATTTCATATGTACCTCGCTAAAAACTTCTTCCGCCGCCGCCGCCGAAGCCGCCGCCGACGTGCCCTCCGCCCGAACTTCCGCTGTACCCCCCTCCGTGATTGTTGGGGCGGGACGTCATCGCCGTGCCCATGCGCACGTTCATGCTGCGGAAGAGCGAATTCCAGACGACGGCGGAGAAGACGGCGTCGCTGCACGAATAATACGTGGGCGGCGCAAGGTCGATGCCTTCGAACTTCTCCGTCCACTTCTCGGTGACGCCCAAGACCTGTGCATAGGGCAGAAGGCGGTAGAAGAGCTCGGGCTGTTCCTCGAGCAGGGCTTCGATGCGATCTTTTTCGGTGAAGACGAGAAAATCTTTGAAGCCCAAGATCTCGCCGAGCTTCGCGCTGTAAGCATCGGTGCGTGCGATCATGCTCCCCGCGTATGCCCCGAGCAGGTCGGAGACCGCGATCCCGAGATAGATCGCAAGTTTGCCGAACGCGGCGCATTCCCCCGCGAAATACCACAGGAACAACATCGGCACGAGCCCGAGGAGCAGGCCGCCCAAGCTGCAGAAGATGCGCTTTGCAAGCTTCCACTTGTAGCGGCGCATGGTGACGACGCTCAAGCAAGAGGCCGAGAGCGCACAGGAGACGGCGCAGAAGGCGATCGGCGACCAATAGAAGTAGAACTGCCCGACGGAGAGCATCGCAAGGAGCGTGAGAAGTCCGCCCGTGAGGAGGACGGCAAGGATCCCGCAGAGCACGGAGATCGTGCGGCTGCGCCTTGTATAGAGCTCCCCGCTCGCATCCTTCACCTGCCGCTTGACGACGTCGGCCGTGCGGTAGAAGGTGTTGATGAAATCGTTCATGCGGACCGTCGTCCCGAGGGCGAACACGCCGCGGTAGTATTGCACGAGGTGGGCGGGCATATCGTCGGGAAGGGGCTTGCCCGTCGAAATGAGCTTGGGGTCGTCTTTATCTTCGCTCGCGTCGATCGTAAGATACCCGCCTGCCGCGAACCAAAAGATGAGGGCGCCGAGGTCTTCGGAGTCCACCTTGTTATCGATGATGTTCCCCATCTTGAGCGGGTCCATCTCATCGGGCGCGGTGAAGTTGACGGTATGCGTGATGACGGCGCTTCCGCAGACAAAGGTCTTGAGGAGCATCATGAGCGCGAAGACGCCGAGGCCCGCGAGCACGACCCAGAGCGGCGTGAGATCGGCGGGGGCAGACGTGAGCACCCCCGCTTCGAACACGAGATCGAGCGTGATGCCCGCGTTGGCGCCGAGCGATACGGCGCCGAGCGTGATCGTATTTCCGCTGCGTTCTTCGAAGTAGTCCTTTTCGAGGATCGAGGAGCCGCGATGGACTTTGTAGCTTGCAAGCCCTTCGGGAAAACTCACCGTGGCCGAGAACGCATCGATCTCCGCCTGCCAATCCTGCCCGAGGACGTCGAGCGGCAGATACCCCTCCTCTTCGAGCGCGGGGACGAGCATGGTATAGGTGAGCGTATAGGTATGCGTCTCCCCGCGGTCTACGGGATCGAGGCGGCTCCCGAGGTAGATGGAGAGAAGGTTCGCCGCATCGTTTTCACTGTGGGAAGAGAAGGACTTTCCGTCGCGCAGGGCCTTGATATTTTGATAGCGTACCCCCTTGTCGATCGGAAGGTCGCGGATGATGCCGTGGCAATCGCGGAGGTAGGTGACTTCGAGAACTTCTTCGACTTCCACCGTCCGATCCCGAAAGACGGTCATCGTGACGCCGTAATCGGAGATCTTGAAATCGGCGGAGCTGTAGGCCGAAGCGGGCATGCGAGGCGCCCCGATCCCCAAAAAAAGAAGGCCTGCCGCGAGCAGACATAGCCCCGCGGCGATGAATTTTAAGTGTTTCATATCAGAAGCTGACCTTCACGTTTTGGCGCTCGGCGGCGTCGTCGAGTTCGAAGTATTTGCGCTTTTCGAGCTTCATGCGCTTTGCGACGAGGTTGGAAGGGAAGAGGTCGATCTTGGTGTTGAAGCTCTTGATCACGCCGTTATAATATCTTCTGGCCGCGGCGAGTTCCTGCTCGATGCCCTCGAGTTGGCGCTGAAGCTCGGAAAACGAGGTATTCGCCTTGAGGTCGGGATAGGCCTCGCTGAGGGCGAAGATGGATTTTAAGGTGCCCGAGAGCGCATTCTCGGCCGCGATCTTTTCATCGCCCTTTGCCGAGATCGCGGAATTTCTCGCCGCGATGACCTTCTCGAGCGTGGTGCTCTCGTGGGCGGCATAGCCCTTCACCGTCTCGACGAGGTTGGGGATGAGGTCGTAGCGCTTCTTGAGCTGGATATCGATCGTCGACCACGCTTCGTCGCACTTATTGATGAGCGACTTGAGGGCGTTGTAGCAGCGGACGTACCAGCAGACGACGGCGACGGCGAGGACGACGAGGACGGCGGCTACAACGATGAGCACGACACCCCACGTAGGGATAAGAAGAAGTGAAAGCATAGGTTTACCTCCAAAATTTTGCGTTTTATCGATAGCATCCCCCCGCGTTTGGGGAGATGCGGCCTACATCATGCCGAGGATGGAACGGTAGATCCCCGTATCTTGCGGGAGGAAAGTATCGAACACGACTTTGAGCTTGATATCGGGATGGCGGAGCTTCCAATTGACGACGGCGCCCGCCGCGATCTCGGCGGCTTCGGCGTGCGGGAAGTTAAATACCCCCGTCGCGACGCAGCAAAAGACGACGGAGCGCAGCCCGTATTCGGCGGCAAGGTCGAGGCAGGAGACGTAGGAAGAGCGAAGGTCGGCGCGCTCGCGCTCGGTGACTTCCCGCCCCACCATCGGCCCCACGGTGTGGAGCACATAGGTCGCGGGGAGGTTGTAGCCCCGCGTGATACGGGCGTTGCCGCATTCCTCCTCGTGCCCGAGCGCCGAGATGATGCGCCGGCAATCGGCACGCAGCTGCATGCCCGCCGCGGAGTGGATGACGTTGTCGATACAGTTATGCCCCGCGAGGAAGCACCCAAGCAGGGATCTGTTGGCCGCATTCACGATGGCATCGGCACGCAGGCGGGTGATGTCCCCCTCGAAGAGTGCGATGTCATACTTGCCCGCCTCGATCGTATCCACATCGACGATGCCCCGCGCGACGCTCTCCGTCCAGAAGAGGCGGTCCTGCAGCGCGAGGATCTCGGGCGGCACGGGCTGCGGCGCACGCTCGTTCATATATCTTCGGACGAGCTGCCGCTTCTTTTCGTACGTCGCGCTGAAGGCCGCGATGAGACCGCGTTCGCGCAGAAGAAAGCGCAGAAGTTCATCGCACGCCGCAGACTTCTCCTCCTCGGCCAAGAGCGCGGGGCGGGGATAGGGCGAGAGGTCGAGGACCTCCTCGGAAAGTTCTGTCATTGTTGCTTCCTCCCCGCCTTGATGAGGGCGTTTTTCGAACCCGCAAGCAGCACTTCCCGCTCCCCCTCCCGTATCTCGAGGGAAAGGGAAAACGGCTTTTCGCTGCGGGAAGTAAGGCGCACTGCGCGAAGTTCTCCCCCCGCGAGCGCGGCATGGATATTTGTGATTCGGAGCACCGTTCCCGCTTCGGGCAAGCGCTTTGCTGTAAGCGGAAGAATGCCCCAATCGATGAGATGGGTGCGGTTTTTCTCGGAATAGGAAAGGGCGATCGCCGCGACGGCGCCCCGCTCCCGCCATGCGATGGCATCCCCCCAAGCGTATGCTTCGGCCGTATGGAGCACGGCGAAGGCGTCGTCGCCCGAAGGCTCCTCTAAGACTTGGAGCGTGACTTCATCGGGCACGGGCGCAAATGCGGGGATGGGCCACACGGTGCCGTAGTCCAAAGCGGCGGCGCTCCCGCTGCCGATAATGACGCGGTGCCTGTAGCAGGCATCCGAAAACGTTTCTCCCTCGCGACAACGGGCGTATTCCGCTTGCGTGGCGGGGACGAGTTCGCCCTCCGCGAGAGACGCTGCGATCGTGCGGGCGTCGAGGACGATCGGGGCCTCCATGTCTCCGTCGAAGGCAAAGAACCCCTGTGTAGGCCAAGCGCTCATGCGCTCGAAGCACATGCCCGCATCGATGAGCTGTGCGGCGTACCCGCGCTCCATGGCGGCCCGTGCGACGGGTGCGGAGATGCAGGAGATCATGCCCCCTGCAGGCGAAATACGGCGTTCTTTCAGGATCTCGGCACATTCCGCGACCGTCTCGAAAGTACCCGCATATCCCCCCACTTCGCCGTAGACAAGGCGGAGCTTCTCTCCCTTGGGCAGGGGATGGGATCCCCCCCTTGCGCGGATGGCCGCTTCCGCCATCGCAAGGGCCGCGGAAGGATCTTCGAGGGCGGCCTGCAGCGAAAGAATATGGTCTCCAAGGCCGATCATCGGCGCGATGCGGGAAAGATCTAAGGTGATCCCGCCGCTGTAGTAGGCAGGTTCTACGGGTGCGAGCGGCGCATAGCTCTCCCGCCCGTGGCGAAGGAAGTATTCCCGGGTACGGCCGTCGGTCGCCCAGAGCGTGGAAAGGCAGTCCCCCTTGAGGGCATCCGAGATCGCACAGCGGAAGTCCATCGAGAGCTTGTTGAGGCCCGTCCCGAAGAATTCGAAGATCTTGCCGCGGCCGAAATCATGGAAATAAAGGAGCTCTTTGCGGATCGCGAGCGCGATATCCGTGGGGCCGACGCCGTCTGCGGGCGTCCCGCGAAGGAGGACGGCGACTGTTTCTGCCTCCTTCGGAAGGGCGCCGCAGGCCGCATAACGCAAAATGCCCCCCTCGCCGCAGGGGAGCGCAAGGGCCCCGAGGGCGCCGCAGGGGAGCGGGAGATCGGTAAGAAGCACTTCCCCGCCTTCCGCGAATGCTTCGCGCAGATATTGCTGCGGAGCGCAAAGATCCATCGAGACAAGGCAGGCACGGAAGCGTTCGGCGGCGGAGCGCAGAAAGGCCGTATCGTCGGAACCGGAGAAGAAGACGGCGGGAGGAAGGGATGCGATGCCGAGATCGTCGAGCGCACGCAGCAGGGCGACGATATCCCCCGCAAGTGCGATGCGGCTCCCGCCATGGGCAGAAAGGACGGCGTGCGTCATCGTATTTTGCACCGCACGCGCCTTTTTCTCGGACGTCATGAAGGCCTGTGCCTCCTTGACGAGCCGCCCTTCCATATAGTAGACGCCTTGGCGGATGATCTTGACCATGCTCCCTCCTTTTTTGCTCGCATACATCATATCATCTTTTTCCCGCAAATTCAAGTCCAAATGAAAAAAAGATACGCCGCATGCAAAATTTTTCCGCGAAATCATTGCAATTTATGCCGAAATCCGCTATACTTACGGCATGGATACCCAAATCGCTCCCCAAAGCACGCCCGCCCGCTTCCGCTTCAGATTTTCACCCCTGATGATCGTGCTGTGTACGCTCGGGCTTGCCCTCTGCAGCGCCTCGTTCGGGCTCACCACGTGGCGGTTCGTGCTCTTTCTGCAGCAAGACCCCTTTTCGATCTACGGCTGGATGCGGTACGTCTTGCTCTACGCCGCCTCGATCACCCTGACCGTCCTCATCGTCGCGATGCTCATCCGCAGCGAATACAAGGTGACGCCGACCCATCTCTCCCTCCGTTTCGGGCTGATCGTGCAGAAATTCGAGATAGGGAGCATCCTCTCCGTGCATCTCTTCCGCGGGGCGGGCAAGCTCGCCGTGTATTTCGACGATCTCAAGACGGACTTCCTCAACATCGTCATCCGCCCCGAGAGCTATGATACATTCATCCGCACGCTGCAGGCGCAAAACGACCGCATCGCCTTCACGTTTTCCACCGCAGAGGAGGAAGCCGAAGTCAAAAAGAAAAAGAAATGAGCATCCCCATTTCTTTGTTTTCCGACCCCATGTCCCGTTTTTTACGAAAAACGGGACTTTTTTATACGCAGTAGAAATCCTTCTCGGTCGCCTGCCATTTGCGCCGCACGATGCGCATCTTCAGCCCCATCGGCGCGAGCGCGGAGAAGAAGCGAAGGAGCTTGTTCCATCCGCCGATAACGGCCGTCTTTCGGTTGCGGGCGACGGCCTTTAGGGCCGCTTGGGCGACGCGCTCGGGCGGAAGGGCGGATCTTCTCGAAAATCCGCCGTGCGCTATGATATTTTTTCGGATATCCTCCCGCGTCAGGATGGCCCCGGGGAGCACGCAGGTGACCTTCGCCCGCCCCTTCAGCTCTGCATGCAGGGCCGAAGAGAAGTGCTCGAGGCCCTTCTTCGTGGCGCTGTAGAGGGCAAAATAGGGCATGGGGACGGTGGAAGTCATGCTGCCGACGGTGAGGATCTCGGGCATCTCCCCCGCACGGGCGAGGACGCCCCCGATCATGGAGACGGCCCCCTCGAAATTGACGCGGCACTGCAGGACGATCTTCGCCTCGGTGAACTTTTCAAACGCCATCTGCGTATCCACGCCCGCGACGTAGACAAGGCGGGAAAACTTGATCCCGTGGGCATCCGCATCGCAAAATAAACGACTACGTCCCCCCTCGTCTCTCAGATCGCAGGCAAATGTATGCACCTCAACTCCATAGGTATTTCGAAGTTCTTCGGCAAACGCTTCGAGCTTTTCCGCGCTCTGCCCCGTAAGAAATAAGGGCTGCTTGCGGAGCGCGAGAATCCTTGCAAAAGCGCTCCCGAGCCCGCCGCATGCGCCCGTGATGAGGGTGTATTCCATGTTGCCTCCATACAAAAAACCGCCCCGTCCGCGAGGGAGAGGCGGCCTGCCTTAAAATTCGTTGCGTTCGCTCTTCGAAATGTATCCGAGGGCGAAGGCGCCCGGTCCTACGTGGGAGCCGATGACGGGCCCCATGATCTGCAGATAGGGTTCGATCCCGAAGCGTTCGCGCACGTAGTTTGCGAGTTCGTTCGCGATGGGTTCGTTGTCGGTATGCACGATGAACAGATAATTGTATTCGGGATCGGGGCCTTCCTTTTCGAGCTTCTGTTTGATGAAGGAGACCGCCTTCTTCACGCCCATGACCTTATCGATGACGCCGAGCTTGCCCTCTTTATCGAAGGAGATGATGGGTTTTACCTTGAGTACCCCGCCGATCGCGGCCGAAGCCGCCGAGATCCGCCCGCCGCGCTTCAGGAATTGGAGGTCGTCCGCCACGATGAAGTGCTGGATGTGCAGACGGACCGACTTGCACAGCTCGGCCGCTTCCTCCGCCGTCTTCCCTTCGTTGCGGCACTTGAGGGCGAGGCGCACGAGCGCCCCTTGGCCTACCGTCGCGGTGAGGGGATCGACGACGAACACACGGAAATCGGGGAAGTCCTTCTTGACGTCCGCCGCCGCCTGTTCTGCGTTTTCCCAAGTATTGGCGAGGCCCGAAGAGATCGTGAAGTGGACGACGTCCTTTGCGCCCTCCTCCGCCATCTTGCGGAAGTGCGTGTAATGCGCTTCGTAGTTGAGTTTGCTCGTCTTGGGCATCCAGCCCGCGCGAAGCTTATTATAGAAATCGACGTATTCACTGTATTCGGTGAAATTGTCGAGATAGTCTTCCATCTTGCCGTCTTTTTCGAGCATGAACGTGAGCGGCGCAAACTTGATGTCGTTTTCGACGACGAAATCATGATACAGATCGCAGGTCGAATCGCTCGACAGCGTGAATTTGTACTCCATTTTTCTTATCCTCTCGAGTCACAAACTTTATGATAGGATTATAGCACAAGTGAAGGCGAGTTGCAAGGATTCGAGAGGAATTTCTCAAACATTTTCACTTTTTTTTGAAAATCGATTGGAAAATGCCCGCAAACGTAGTATAATGGAGACGATCGTATGAAGTCGGGCCCGAAGGCTCGGCAGGAGGCGGAATGACAAACTATCTTGCACTCAAAAGCGGAACGGATGTCCGCGGGGTCGCGCTCGGGACAAGCGCCCCCGCAGAGCTTACGGAGTATGCCGTAGCGCGGATCGCTTCGGCGTTTTACCTTTGGGCGAAGCGCAAACTCGGGAAAGAGAAGCTCGTCGTCGCGGTGGGCTGCGATTCCCGCCTCACCGCATGGCCGCTCGCCCGTGCCGTAGAGAAGGGCATCATGGAATGGGGCGGGGATATCCGCTTCACGGGCTATTCTTCGACGCCCTCCATGTTCATGCTCCTTCAGGATGACTTCGGGGCGGATGCCTCCGTCATGATCACGGCGAGCCATCTTCCCAAGGAGATGAACGGGCTGAAGTTCTTCTTGAAGGAAGGCGGGCTCGAGGAGGAAGAGATCACCGAGATCTTACAACTTGCCTCTGCCCCCTTCGTGCGCACGAATATCGCCATGGGCGAAGTGCTCTCGGAGATCTCCTATATCGGGACCTATGCGGATCGGCTCGTCCGCCTCGTCGAAGATGCCGCGGGCGCATTCCCTCTCGAGGGCAAGCGGATCATCGTCGATGCGGGAAACGGCGTCGGCGCCTTCTATGCCGACCTCGTGCTCGCACAGCTCGGGGCGGATATCGAGGGTTCGCAGTTCTTGCGGCCCGACGGCAACTTCCCCAACCATATCCCCAATCCCGAGGACGCCGCGGCGATGCAGTCACTCTCGGAGGCCGTCATAGCAAACCATGCCGACCTCGGGATCATCTTCGATACCGATGTCGACCGCGCCGCCATCGTCTCCTCGGACGGGAAAGAGATCAACCGCAACCGCCTCATCGCCCTCATCGCTGCCCTTCTGCTCGAGGAACAGCCGGGCTGCACGATCGTCACCGATTCCGTGACGAGCGACGGGCTCACCGCCTTCATCGAGGCGCACGGGGGCGTACACCGCCGCTTCAAGCGCGGCTACAAGAACGTCATCAACGAGGCCAAACGGATCAACGCCGAGGGCGGGAATGCCGTGCTCGCCATCGAGACGAGCGGCCACGCCGCCTTCCGTGAGAATTACTTCCTCGACGACGGCGCCTACCTCGTCACGCGGCTTATCATCGCCTTTTCGAAGGCCGAAAAAGAAGGGAGGCCCCTGCTCTCTTATATCGAAGATCTGAAGGAGCCCCTCGAAGCGATCGAGGTCCGTCCCCGATTTGTTGCGGGGTGCGACTTCAAGGCGGAGGGAAAGAAGATCCTCGAAGCGCTCTCCGCTTTCGTGGAAAATACGCCCTATCTCACCCTTGCGCCCGAGAACTGCGAGGGCGTACGCATCAACTTCGACGCGGCGCACGGCGACGGCTGGGCGCTTGTCCGGATGAGTTTGCACGAACCCATCCTGCCCATCAATCTCGAGAGCAATTCCGCGGGCGGCACCAAGCGCATGCTCCGCGAACTCAACGAATTTTTGCAGGGGTACCCCATGCTCGACCCCGCAGCACTGAAAAAGTCTTTGGAGGAATGAAATGAAACAGACGACCACGATAAGCGCCATCCGCATCCTCTCCGCGGAGGCCATTCAAAAGGCAAACTCCGGGCACCCCGGGCTTCCCCTCGGCTCTGCCCCCATCGGCTACACGCTCTGGCAGAACTTTTTGAAGTTCAACAATAAGGACCCGAAGTGGGACGATCGCGACCGCTTCGTCCTCTCGGCGGGGCACGGCTCCATGCTCCTCTATTCCCTGCTCTATCTCTATGGCTTCGGGCTGAAGATCGAGGACCTCAAGAGCTTCCGCCAGCTCGGCTCCAAGACGCCCGGCCACCCAGAATACGGCCACACTTTGGGCGTAGAAACGACCACAGGTCCCCTCGGACAGGGGATCGCGAACGCCGTCGGCATGGCGGTCGCGGAGGCCCATCTCGCGGCGAAATTCAACCGACCGGGCTTTCCCGTCGTCGATCACTTCACCTATGCGCTCGTCGGGGACGGCTGCCTCGAGGAGGGCATTTCCTACGAGGCGTGCTCGTTTGCGGGCACCCATGAACTCGGCAAGCTCATCGTCTTCTACGACGACAACGATATCACGATCGAGGGGGATACCGATCTCACGTTCAAAGAAGATATCGCCGCCCGCTTCAAGGCACAGAATTGGCAGGTGTTGAAGGTAGACCTCGTCGCAAATCCCGATAACGTGCGCATGCTCAGCAATGCCATCCGCAAGGCACAGGCCGAGACGCATCAGCCCTCCCTCATCATCTGCAAGACGAAGATCGGCTACGGCTCCCCCCTTGCGGGAAGCGCAAAGTGCCACGGGGCTCCCCTCGGCGCCGAAAATCTGCAAAAGACGAAGGAAAATCTCGGGTGGACGTACCCGCCCTTCGAGGTGCCCGAAGAGGTCTTGAAACACACCCGTCTTGCGGGCAAACGCGGCGCCAAAGCGGAGCGGGCGTGGAAGGCGATGATGGGCGAATACGCCAAGGCCTACCCCGAACTCGCCGCGGAATATAAGGCGGCGGTGAAGGGCGAGCTTCCCGATTATGCGGCCATGGAGGAGCTCTTCAAGTTCGAAAAGCCCATGGCGACCCGCCAGACTTCGGCGCAAGTCCTCCAGAAGATCGCATGCGTCACCCCCGCGCTCATGGGCGGTTCTGCCGATCTTGCCCCCTCCAACCTCTCGGAGATGAAGGACACGGAGCGCGTTTCGTACGGCGAATTCGGCCCCGAAAATTATGCGGGGCGGAACATGCACTTCGGCATCCGCGAACACGCGATGGCGGCCATCGCAAACGGCATGCAGCTCCACGGCGGCATCCGCGCTTACTGCTCCACCTTCTTCATCTTCTCGGATTACTGCAAGCATGCGATGCGTCTTTCCGCACTCATGGAGCTTCCCGTCGTCTACATCCTCACCCACGATTCCATCGGCGTCGGCGAAGACGGACCCACGCACGAGCCCGTAGAACAGCTCATCGCCCTCCGTTCCATCCCCAATATGAAGGTCTTCCGCCCCGCAGACGGCAAGGAGACGGCGGCGGCGTGGATCTCCGCGCTCACGGGCAAGTCCCCCACTGCCCTCGTCCTCTCCCGCCAAGCTCTCCCGCAATACGAAAACAGCGGGCTCGAAGCGCTCAAAGGCGGCTACATCCTCGAGGATTGCAAGGGGATGCCCGAAGTTCTGCTCATCGCGTCGGGCTCGGAAGTCGAGCTCTGCGTGAAGGCAAAGGAGCGCCTCGAAAACGAAGGCATCAAGACGCGCGTCGTCTCCATGCCCTGCATCGAGGAGTTCGAAAAACAGCCCGAACGCTATAAGCGCAGCGTGATCCCTTCCTCCGTGAAGGCGCGGGTGTGCGTCGAGGCGGGCAGCCCCTATAGCTGGTATCGCTACGCGGGCGAAGGCGGCGAGATCATCGCGATGAACGGCTTCGGCGCAAGCGCTCCCGCCCCCGAGCTCTTCAAGAAATTCGGCTTTACCGTCGAAAACGTCGTCGCGGCGGCAAAGCGCGTCTGGAGCAAGTAACGCATCAAGGTCTTGCTGTAAACTGCGAAAATAAGGAGCACCTATGAAGATCTTAGAGAGCAGAGCGTGGAGCTATGTCATCCTGCTTGCCGTCTATCTCCTTGCGGGAGCGGCGGGGGTCCTATGCTATCTCGCGCTTCCCCTTCCCTTCTGGCTCGCCCTTCTCATCGCAGACGTCGTTTCCACCGTCGTGACCTTTCTCTTCAGCCTCATCTTTCGGAATGCCTCCGTCTACGATCCCTATTGGAGCGTCCAGCCCGTCGTCATTCTGATCGCCTTTGCGATCGGAAGACGGCTCACCGCGGCGATGATCTTGCCCCTCGTCGCCGTACTGCTCTGGGGCGTGCGGCTCACCGCGAATTGGGCGTATACCTTCCACGGGCTCACCCACCAGGATTGGCGGTATACCATGCTCAAAGAAAAGACGGGCAAGGGCTACTTCTTCGTGAATTTCGTGGGGATCCACCTCGTGCCCACCCTCGTGGTCTACGGCTGTATCCTGCCTGCCGTGTTCACCTTCGTCGAGGTGCCCGCCTTCAACGCGGGAAGCGCCGTGTTTTTCGCCGTCTCGGTGCTCGCCGTCCTTCTGCAGGGTACGGCGGACGTACAGATGCACCGCTACCGCAAACACCGCACGACGCCCTTCATTCGCACGGGGCTGTGGAAATATGCCCGTCACCCCAATTACCTCGGTGAGATCCTCATGTGGTGGGGCGTGGGTCTTGCTTGCGTCTGCATCATGCCGATGCGTTGGTATCTGCTCGCGGGCGCCCTCGCAAACACATTGCTCTTCTGCTGTGTGAGTGTTCCGCTTGCCGACGGAAGACAGGCGAAAAAGGAAGGTTTTGCACAATACAAACGCAATACGCGCATCTTCCTACCCATCCCGAAAAAGCAAAAAACCGACCCCATGTCATAAAAAATATCAAAAAGGAGAACAAACATGGATCTGAAAACATTGGAAGAATTTTACCTGAGCCGCCAGAGTTGCAGGGAGTTTTCGGATACGCCCGTGGCGCGGGAGACCATCGAAGAGATTTGCCGCGTCGCCCTCCTCGCCCCCTCTGCGATGAACGCCCAGCCGTGGCAGCTCATCGCCGTTGTCGGCGAGAAAAAGGCGGACGTCCTCAGGAATGTTCAGCGCCTCGGCATGAACAAGTTTGCCTCCAAAGCGACGGCGCTCGTCGTCGTGGCGTCGGCAAAAAGCGGCGGCCTCATGAAGGTCGGCGAGGCGTTCAAGGAGAATGAATTCGTACGCAACGACCTCGGCATCCTCACCGCCCACCTCGTCCTCGCGGCGGAGGCGGCAGGCGTGGGCAGCTGCATCCTCGGCTGGCGGAACGAAGAAAAGCTCCGTGAAATTTTGGGGCTTGGAAAGAACGTCCTTATCCCCGAGATCGTCGCCCTCGGCTACCCCGCACAGGACTACCCCGTGCGCGAAAAGAAGCGCAAACCCCTCTCCGACGTCCTCACCGTGCTCTGAAGACTGAACGATTATGAAATTCGAAGTGATCGGTTGGACGTATTACGAAGACGATTATCCCGTCCATGAGGGGGACGAGGAGAGCGTGTTCCGTGCCGTCGTGAAGGCCGTTCGCGAGGGAGGCTACAAGTTCGGCGGGAACAGTCACGATTCGGCGCTCTCGGGGGTCCCTGTCTTGAACGACGGTACCATGGCCTGTTTTTCGTGGCGGGTGTGGGGCGGCGTGATGGCCGAAGCCCTGCAACTGCCCGATGAAGACGGCATGGCGTACACCGCTTGGTACATGGACAACCGTGAGGTCCTGCTCGGACTGCCGCGGCGAGAGATCGTGCTTCCGCCGCGCGGCGTAGATAAAACGAAGATCGTTCCGCGGGAAGCGCTTGCGGAGGAGTTTGAGATGCACCTCGTCCCCGCCGCGTTCGAAGCGGTCGTATCGGGAAAAAAGACGGCCGAGATCCGCCGTCCCGACGAAAAGCGCCTTCTGGTCTGTAAGGATGACTTCATCCGCTTCATTTGCGGAGAGAAGACTTGCCGCGTGCGGGTGACGGGCGTCGAGAGCGAGCAAACGGCCACGCTCTTCGGAAAACGAAAGATCGAGACGGAGGGAGATAGGATCGCGGCAAAACGTGCGGCAGAGCTCATCGCCTGTGCCCGCTTCGAGGGCTACGAGACGGCGGAGAAGTTATACGAGTTCTTCCGCACTGTCTACCCCGAGGATACGCAATACGCCCTCATCTTCAAGATCGCCCTCTGTAAGGAAGCATAAAAACTTTATTTTATATAAAACATCTCCGTTCCGAGGGAAGGAACGGAGATGTTTTTGCTGTAAAAATTATCTGCGGTAGACGGGGTTGCCGCCGATGAACGTCATGACGACGTTGAAGTCACGGTCTAAGATCGTGAGGTCGGCGCGCTTGCCGAGGCGGATGCTGCCGATCTCGCCGTCCAGCCCGAGGGCGCGTGCGGGGTTGATCGTCGCGCAGTCGACGGCGTCGAGGAAGGGCACGCCCACCCGCTCGGTGAGGTTCTTCACGGCGATATTCATGGGGAGGACGCTGCCTGCGAGGGTCCCGTCCGCAAGCCGCGCTTCGCCCCCGTGCACGAAGACCTTTTGGCCGCCGAGCTCGCTCTCCCCGTCTCCCATGCCCTTCGCGCGGATGGCGTCGGTGATGAGGATGAGGCGGCGGGGCGTCTTACATTTTACGAGAAGCTGCATCGCGGGCACCGAGACGTGGATGCAGTCGCAGATGAGCTCGCAGTCGAGCCCGTCGCAGAGGAGGGCGCTGCCAACCACCCCCGCTTCCCTGTGATGCAGGGGCGATTGCGCGTTGAAGGTGTGGGTGACGTGCTTGGCTCCCGCATCTACGGCCATCATGACGTCGGAAGCCTTCGCGCCCGAGTGACCGACGGAGACGAGGACGCCCGAGCGCACGAGGTGCCGAATAAATTCCTGCGCCCCCTCCCGTTCGGGTGCGAGCGTGCAGATGCGGATATGTCCCCCGCTCGCTTTTTGATAGCGGTCGAAGACTTCGATCTCGGGCGGGGCGACGTACTCGAGCGCCTGCGCTCCCCTGTATTTTTCGGCGATGAAGGGCCCTTCGAGGTGGACGCCCGCAAGCCGTGCTCCCTCTGCGGGCGCCTGCATGTAGCGATCTACGGCGGAAAGCGCCCGTTCGATCGCGGCGGGGCTCTGGGTCATCGTGGTGGCGAGGAAGGTCGTCGTCCCCTCTCGCGGAAGGGTCGCGGCGATCGTGGAGAGCGCCTCGCATGTGCCGTCCATGGCGTCGGCGCCGCCCGCACCGTGGATGTGTTCATCGACGAACCCCGGAAGCACTATAGCGTCCTCGGGGAGGGCGATCTCCTCGGCCCCTTGCGCTTCTTCGCGGAGATATTCCCCAAAAAAGAGATCCCTCCGCTTTAAGCCTTCCCCCGCAAAATAGACGAGGGCATTGCGAAAAACCTTCATAGGTCCCCCTCCTTTTTCAAAGAAGCGATGCCGCGGCTTCGTCGCAGATGAGCACGCAATCGGGGTGCAGCTGCAAGACGCTCGCGGGAAGCTGTTCGGTGACGGGTCCCTTCACGAGACCGCAGACGGCCTTGGCCTTGTTGGCGCCGTTCGCGAGGATGAGGATCTTCTTGGCGTGCATGATGTTCTTGAGCCCCATCGAAAGCGCACGGCGGGGCACGTCTTCCTCGCGTGCAAAGAGACGGGCGTTATCGCGGATGGTGCTCTCCGCAAGCTCGACGACGTGCGTCTCGGCGCCGAAGGGAGTCCCGGGCTCGTTGAAGGCGATGTGGCCGTTGGAACCGATTCCGAGCAGCTGGATATCCTGCTGCATCTCGGAAAGCAGGGCGTTGTAGCGCGCGCACTCGGCGAGAAGGTCCTCGGCTTTCCCGTTGGGGAGGTTGGTATTCCCGAGGGGAAGGTCGAGGTGGCGGAAGAGATTCTCCCGCATGAACCACACATAGCTTTGGTCGCTCTCCGCGCCCAACCCCGCGTATTCATCGAGGTTGACGGTATGCACATTGCGGTAGGAAGTGCCGTTCTCCCTGTGGTCCTTTGCCATGCGGGCGTAGAGGCCGAGGGGCGTCGTGCCCGTGGCAAGCCCCAAGACCGCGGCAGGGTTTTGTTTTACGACGTCCGCCATCACGCGGAAAGCCTCGTCGCTCATGGTCTCGTAGTCCTTGGTGATGATGATCTTCATACGATTTCTCCTTTTTTCATTCGCATTCGGGAAGGGATGCCGCCGCGATCGACTGCCCCACTCTGCGGTTGGCTTCATCGGGCGTCGAGATATCGAAGGCGAGCTCGGGGAAGACGGCGGAAAGCGTCTTTTGGCAGGAAGCGAGGACGCGGTTGCCCCCCTTGCCGCTCATCACCCGCCCGAGGAGCAGCACATGCTTGATCTCGTAGAACTTCGCGTAGAAGGGCAGGGTGTAGGCGAGATAGACGCCGATGTCGTCGAAAATCTGCAGCGCGAGGGGATCGTTGTTTTCGGCAAAGCGCTGGATGACTTTGAGCTTTTCCGCGGGCGTGAGGTCGGGATCGAAGCGGTAGCCCCCCATCTCGGCAAGCTTGATGACGGCATCCTGTGAAAAATACTTGCAGCCGACGCCGTAGTCCCCGCTCCATTCATCCTGCATCGCGCCCTGCTGCATGTCCACAGGCGCAAAGGCGAGTTCGGAGAGCCAGCCGTTGAGCCCGCCCTCGGCATTGATGTAGCCCGCGGCCTCGCTTGTCCCCATCGCGATGCCGAGCACCCTGCCCTCGCCGAGTTCCATGCTCCCCGCAAGCGCGGTGACGTCGCCGTCGTTGGCGACTTCGATGGGTGCCCCCATCTCTTTTGCGACGTTGAGGTAGAGATCGCGGACGAATGTCCCGTATTTCTCCTTATCCACCTTCAAAAAGAGAGAGGCGACCATGATCTTATTCTCGATATAGACCCCCGCCGAGGAGACGCCGATGCAATCGACGCGCGGCATCTTGGAGGCCGCCGTCTTCATGGCGGTGAGCACGCCCTCGTAGTGATAATGGGGGTCCTCTTCCGTCTTGGGGTGCCAGACGACCTCTTCGCTGTAGACGACGTTGCCATCGATGACGGCGCTCACCTTGCGATCGCTGCCGCCCGCATCGAAGCCGATCCTGCAGCCCTCGAGGTGCCCTCCGACCTTGATGTTGCTGCGCTTTACGGGGGGGACCGTATCCAATAATTCCACTTCGAAGGGGCGTTCATAGACGCCGCTCATAAAGTCTGCATCGAAGGCCCTTGCCCCCGAAAGGCAGTAGGTCTTTTTGAGGTGCTCCGCGATCTTTGGACTGCCGAACACGCCGATCTTGTATCCCCCGCACACCCAGAGAAGGGTTTTTGCGAGGCGTTCGGCGATCCGAAAGTTCCATGCGTCGTCGACGCCGTCTTGAAACGCGCGGAAGGTATAGACGGAATTGTAGCCGCCGCTGCGTTCGACGACGAGGGTCACATCGCAGGAGGGCGCCTTCTGCACCGCCGCATCGAAGTCTTCGAGGGCGGCGATCATGGGGTAAAATTTGGGGTCGAGCACGGGACGGATGAGGTGTTTCATGGGGTACCTACCTAAATTATTTCAAATTTACGCTATGCGCGAAGGAGCGCGGAGACGATATCCGCCGTCTGCGGAAGGGCAAGGCGCATCTCCTCTGCGAGGCGGCACTGCGTCCGTGCCCGCACGAGGTTGTGCGCGGGGTACTTCGTGGTGAAGTACACGTCGCCCAAGAGATAGTCGGTGAGAAAGCGCATGCCGCACTCCGCCGTCATGAGGAAGGCGGAATAGGGAAGAAGTTCGGCCTCACGCGGGGTGATCGTCTCCTTCACGGCGCCGAGATACCCCCGTGCATAGGCCGAAAAGCGCTCCATGGAGAAGTGCACTTTGGAAAGATCCTGCTCGTCCTCCGCCGCCGTCGAAGCGCCGAAGCGGATGGAATCGCCGAAATCGAAGAGCGAGCTCCCCGGCATCACCGTATCGAGATCGATGACAGCACGGGCCTTATCCGAAGCGTCGTCCATGAGGATGTTGTTGAGTTTGGTATCGTTGTGGGTGACGCGGAGCGGAAGCGTATTTCCGAGCTCTGCGGCGATCACCCCATAGAGATCGGCATTTTTTTGGAAAAATTCGACCTCATGTGTGCATTTTGCCGCTCTTCCAACGGGATCTGCCGCCACTGCGGCGCAGAGATCGCGGAAGCGCTTGGGCGTATCGTGGAAGTGCGGGATGACTTCGTAGAGAAGATCGGCGTCGAAATCGGCGAGAAAATTCTGGAACATGCCGAACGCCTTGCCCGAGTTCTCGAAGACACGCAAATTCGGGCAGGTCTGGTAGGTCACGGTGTGCTCGATGAAGTCGTATACCCGCCAATTATATTGCTCTTTTAAGTAGGGGGCCCCCGCCTTTGTGGGCACGACGCACAGCGTCTCCACCCCCTTGCGCCGAAGATGAGAAGTCACCATGCAGATGTTGTGCATGAGGGCGTCGGAATCGGGGAAGACGCGCGTATTCATGCACTGCAGGATGTAGCGCCGCAAAGACGTCTCGAGCAGGTAGGTGACGTTGATATGCCCCTCCCCGTAGGGAGAAATGCGAAGGACGTCCCCCTCGATCGCAAATTGTTGCGCGATCGCGCTATATGCCTTTGTAGGATCCATGCTGAAGCTGCCCTCCGAGGGCGGCGCGTACCTCTTCGAGGTCTTCGCGGTACGTCACGCCATACCATTTATCGTCGCTCATGAACACGCGTACCCCGCACTTTCCCGCGGCGAGCATGCTGCCCACGGCCATCGGGAGATAGAATTCCTCCCGCAGAAGATCGGCCGTCGCGAGGAAATCTTCGTATTGCCGCGCGAGCTCATCGAAGAGATCGGGCGTGAAGCCCCAGAGGTTCATCGAGACGGGCGTCTCACGGGTCAACGGGAAGGGCGCCCCCTCCGCCTGAAGGTCGGGGGCGATCTTCTTGACTTCGGTGATCCTGCGAAGGGTATCGCCCTCGATCTCACAGACCCCGCGCGAGACGGTGCCGTGCAGCGAGAGCGTGTTGCCGAGGCGGTAGGCCGTCATCGCATATTCGCCCGCGCGCGCCGTGCGAAGATGCTTTGCAAGCTCCGAAAACGCATTTGGGCCGTAGTAATCATCGGCATTGCATACGGCGAAGGGCCCATCGATCGCAGGTCTGCAGCAGAGCACCGCATGGGCGGTACCGAAGGGCTTGGTGCGCCCCGCGGGAAGGCAGGAGACATCCTGCAGAATATAAGTGACATCTGCCTTCCGGGCGATGCGGTCGCCGACGCGGGCACGGAATTCCGCCGCCATATCTTCACGGACGACGAAGACGACCCGATCGAAGCCCGAACGCAGGGCATCGTACACCGAAAAATCGAGGATGGTACGGCCGTTCGGCGTCACGCGCTCGGCCTGTTTCAATCCCCCGTAGCGGCTGCCCATTCCGGCAGCCATGATGATGAGCGTAAGTTTCATGATACACCCCCTGTGTGGAATTTCGTCCACACCTGTAGTCGTTTATTTTTGTGTATGCGAAAGAATCGTCCCCCCTGCCGCGGCGCCGTAGCGCTCGACTTCGGCCGTCGCCGCCGCCCCGTGGCGAAGACAACCCGCCCCGCCGACGCATCCGCCGACGCACGCCATGCCCTCGATGAAATTCTGGGGCAATGCGCCCTTGGACATGCGCAAAAGGGCCTGCCTGCACTCCTCGATGCCGCTGCAGACGGCGGCGTCGAGCACGAGATCGCTTTTCTGCTCCTTGAGGGCGGCCGAGACGGCTTCGGCGACCCCGCCCGAACGCGCGAACCGCCTTCCGTAGGGCGAGGCATCCGCAAGCTCCGTGGGGGCAAGGTCCTCGACCTCGATCCCGCGGCTGTCGATGAGGGCCTGCAGCTCTTCGAAGGTGAGCACGCTGTCGATAAGCCCCTTGTATTCGGGGCGCTGGAACTCGGCCTTCTTGGCCGTGCAGGGGCCGATGAAGACGGTCCTTGCCGAAGGCTCCCGCGCTTTGATCTCCCGCGCGATGGTCCCCGCGGGGGAGAGATTGCGGGAGATATAGGTGGTGAGCTGCGGGAAGTTCTTCTCGACGTAGGTGACGAAGGCGGGGCAGCAGGAGGAGATGAGCTTCCCCTTTTCTTGGAGCTCCTTGGCCTCCTCCCATGCGACGCGGTCGGCGCCGCGGGCGACTTCGACGACCCCGCAAAAGCCCAAGGCGCGCATGGCGCTCACGATCTGCCCGAGCGAAGCATAGGCGAATTGCCCTGCGATGGCGGGGGCGATGAGGGCATAGACCTTGCCGCCGCCCCGCTCCGCCTTGAGGATGAGGTCGATGACGTCGAGGATATAGCTGCGGTCGGTGACCGCTCCGAACGGGCATGCATCGACGCAGGCGCCGCATGCGGTGCACTTCTCGTGATCGATGACCGCCTCCTTCTCCTTGCCGACGGAGATGGCCTTCACCTTGCAGCTCTGCTCGCAGGGGCGCTTGAAGTTAAAGATCGCGCTGTAGGGGCAGGCCTTGGCGCAGGCGCCGCATTCGACACACTTGGTCTTATCGATATAGGCCTTCTGCGTGCGGTCGAAGGAGATGGCGCCTTTTTTGCACGCCTCCTCGCAGCGATGCGCAAGGCATCCGCGGCAGGCGCTCGTGACCTCGTATCCCCCCGCAGGGCAGTCTTCACAGGCGATATCGATGACCTCAATGACTTTTTTGTTGTGTTTGTTGCCGCCGATGGCGAGCTTTACGCGCTCGGAGAGGATGGCGCGTTCCTTGTAGACGCAGCAGCGCATCGTCGGCACTTTCCCGGGGACGATGATCTTGGGGATCTCGGTGACGTTCTCGAGCAGGTCGTCTTCCCAAGAGAGGCGGGCGACCTCGCGGAGGACCTTATATTTAAGCAGTTGGACCTTGGTATCAAATTTATGCATCAGTACTCCTCCGTCGTCCATGCGAGCAGCATTTCCCGCCGCTTCCCGTCTTCCGTGCGGACGAGCTGTGCCGCGGCGATGAGCGGGATCCATTCGTTGACGTACGCCCGCGTCACGTTGGCCTGAAGGCAGAATTCGGCGATATAGGCCTCGGCGAAGTCGTCGAGCCCCTCCATGCGGAAGAGCAGATAGCTCTTTACGGCGTCGGCCGTCGCATTGCCTTGGCTCGCGTGGGAGCAATCGAGGATGCAGGGGACGCCGCTCGGGGTGATGAGCACGTTGCTCGGGATGAAGTCGCCGTGGAGGACGTGCGTATGCGGCCGCATGGCGTCGAGCCGCATCGAGAGATCGTAGCGCGTGGAGGCGTCGAGGTCGGAGGAGAGGATCTTGCGCTTGAGCTTATCGACGTATTTGGTGAGAAGCAGATGCTTGCGGGAATGGATGTCCCGCTGGATGCCCACGAAGCGGCGCATGAGCTCCGCTTGGTTTTCGGGCTCAGCGCAGAAGAGCTCCCAAAAGGTCTTCCCCTCGACGAAATCCATGACGATCGCCGATCCGCCGTCGATGACCGTGACCGCGTGGATCCGCGGCACGTTGAGCCCCGCTTCGGCCATGCGGACCTGGTTGATCGCTTCGTTCAGGATCTCCGAACGGGCATAGCTCTCATCAAAGCGCTTGACGAGCGTATCGCCATCGCGATAGATGAGCTTATGATTTCTTCTTGCGATGATCTCCATGCGCTCCCCCTTCGTGTTTCTCCCATTATATAGGTAAGAAGAAGAATTGTCAAGATGTGTTGTGAAAAAAATTTTTGCTTTCCTCGAATTTTGAAAAAAGGGCGGCTCCGTCATTCGGCGGGGCCGTCCTGCGTGAGGGCGAGGTAAAGAGCTTCCTCCATGGGCTGCGGAGCGAAGAAATCTCGCTCCCCCTCCCCGAGGTTGAAGTCGCCGCAGAGCGTACCGCGGCGCAGTACGATCGCACGGTGGGCGAGGCAGAGCGCTTCCCGCACATCGTGGGTGACGAAGAGCACCGTCTGCCGCCGTTCCCGCCAAAGCTCCCGCGTGAGGGAAAGGAGGGACTTTTTGAGGGAGAGCCCGAGCGAGGAGAAGGGCTCATCCATGAGAAGGGTATCATGCGGATAGAGAAAGGCACGGGCGAGGGCGACGCGCTGCCGCTCTCCCCCCGAGAGTTCACGGGGGCGGGAGGCCTCTCTTCCCGCAAGGCCGACGCGTGCGAGCATCGCAGAAATCTCACCCCATGTCCCCTTTTCGAGCACAAACCTCAGGTTTCCCTCTACCGTGAGATGGGGCAGGAGCATGGGGTCTTGAAAGAGGTAAGAAGTCCTGCCCGCACCTTCGACTGTTCCTTCGTGGGAAGTCATCCCGGAGACGATGTTGAGCAGCGTCGTCTTCCCGGCGCCGCTCTCGCCGAGGACGGCGGTTATCTTCCCCGCTTCCAATTCGAGATCGGGCAGGGCGAGGGTGATGCGATCGCCATAGGTCTTTTTGATGCCGCACAGCTTCATTCCCGCCACCTCACGATACATTTTGAAAGCAGAAGGCACCCCCCCTCGAGCAAAAATCCGAGCAACACGACGAGCAGGGTGAGCGCGAAGAGCCGCGGGATCTCGAGGCCGAGCTGGGCGTCTTGCATGGCGCCGCCGAGGCTGTGGAAGGTCTGGGCGAGCACTTCCCCCGAGACGGTGATCTTGAGCCCCATCGAGAGGATGGAACCCGCCTGCGCGAGGACGGGCGGCGCCGCGGCGGGAAGATAGAGCTTGAAGATCTTCCGCGAAACGCCCACTTTGAAGGCACGGCACAGGGCGCCGTAATTCTCCTTTGCCTCGTCGAGCGCCGCGAGCATGGCCGCATAGAGCGCGGGAAAGAGCACGAGCAGGGAGACGAGCACGGGCGCTACGGCATGCGACGTCCACAAAAGCAGGATGAGGATGACGGCCATGGTAGGGACCGTGCGCAGGACGGAGACGATGGGCGCAAAGAAGGCGCGGACGGCATCCGAGAGCACGCTGCACGAGGCGAGCGCGACCGCGAGCACGAGCGCGGCGGCAAAGGCCGCAAACGTGCGCAGGAGCGTCCCCCCGAAAGCACGCCAAAAGGCGGCGCTTATAAGCTGCCGACCGAGCTCCCTGCACGTCGCCCAAAAGGAGGGCAGAAGGTAATCGTTGCGTACGATGAAATACGCCGCGATCCATATGAGCCACATCGCGACGATCGCGAGGGCGGAAAAGATGAGGTTCTTCTTCACTTGGATTGTTGGGCTTTGAACGCCGTCACTTTGGCGGTCGCAGCGGGTTCGGGGCAGAGGTAGTAATCACACCCCGCGGCGGGGCCTACGGTCGAGGCGTCGGCGAAGGCAACGAGGTTGACTTTGTCCGCGGAAGGCGCAGCGTTGCTGTCGACGATCTGATAGGCGACGCCCGCCTCTTGCAAGACCGCCTGCAGGGTGAGCCCGGGGACGTTGTTGAGCTGGACGACGCCGACCGTCATCCCCTTGAGGTCGGAAAGATGCTCTTTGGTGATGTTGCCGAGGTCGTTGTGCGAGCGGATGAAGTACATGTTGCCGTTGGTGACGACGCCGAGCATCTTGTAGTTCGTCCCCTTGCCGAGGAGCTTCGCAGCGGCGTTGACGGGCAGGACGCAGAAGTCTGCCTTGGGCGCTTCCCCCGTCACCTGCGCCGCGATCGTATTCGCCGCGACGACGTGATAATCGAATACATCCCCCTCCGTTTGCGATACGGCGTAGGAGAGCGCAAGGGCGGGAGCGCCGTCGGGCGCGTAGACCGCGTAGCTGCCCGCGATCGTGCCCGCTTCCGCGCCGCCCTCGTAGTAGAAGGCTTCATCCGCGGCCGAAGTGAAGCTCGCATCCACGGCGATGAGCTTTTGCAGGAAGGCGTCTACCGTCTCCTTTGCGTCCTTTGCGGCGGTGAACTTCACGGAGCAGTTCGCGATGACCTCTTTGGTGAGGTTTTTGGCGTTGAGCGACGGCGTGAGGCCATCCGCGTAGCAGCCCGAAAGGCCCGAGACGACGGCGGCGGGATCGGCGGAGGCGAGATAGTCCTCTGCGCCGTCCATATACGAGATCATGGCGGCGACGGCGGCGGGATCATCTTGGATGACGGAAGTCTTCGCAACGAGCACGGCCTGCGGATAGCCGCCCTCCCCGTAGAGTTCCTGAAGGCTGCCTGCGATGTCGAAACACGGGCCGCCGGGGGCGGGAGAAGGCGTCTTGTCGCCACAAGCGCCCGCAAAGAGCATGGCGGTGCCGCATACGGCGGCGAGAAGGATGATGGGTGTCTTTTTCATGATAAGTGACCTCCTGTAGTCGATTATTTTGATTTTTTTCAGATTTTTCCGAAGAGCGTTTTGGCCGTAACGCCGCCGAGCGCCCCGAGTTTTCCCGTGAGCGCGTTGACCGCGGCGGGCGGGGCGTCGAGCACGACGCAGATGACCGAGATGCCCCGTGTGCGGTAGGGGATCCCCATCCGTCCGACGACGTATTGCCCGTATGCCGAGAGCAGGGCGTTGACTTCGGCCGCACGCGCCAAGTCCTCTACGATGACGGAGAGCACGGCGAGGCGCTTCGTCTCCCCGGCGGGGGAAACGTAGGTGGCGCCGTCTTCGTTTAGCATGTTCTTTTCCATATAAAATCTCCCTTTGCCGCAAAAAAGGACAAAGGGAGTAAAGCGCACTTGGCGCCCAAGGTTCTCGGTTTGCCCTTTGCGGTCAGTTGCCTTTCCGTTCAGGTAAGATAATTATACCACAGCCGCGCATGGAATGCAAGCGATTTGCGGGAAAATGAAGAATTGAGAATGAAGAATGAAGAATGAAGAATTGAGAATTGAGAATGGGAGAAGCAATGCCCTCTCCGTGGTCCATTCCGCACGCTACCCCCTCCGTAGTCCATTCCACGCGCTACCCCCTCCGTGGGAGCAAGTACGCAGTCCGATACCCCCTCCGTGGGAGGGGGACCGAGGGGGTGGGGCGGAAAACAGGCAAGTACGCAGTCCGACCCCTTGCCGCGTTTTCAGGAAAGCCCCTACGCAGTCCTCCCCCTTGCTGCCCCTTTAGGGGAAGTACTCGCGTTAGCGAGGGAAGGGGTTCCAAAACCCCTCAGTCACGGCTGCGCCGCGACAGCTCCCCTACGAGGGGAGCCAAGGGGGCGCTCGGGATGGGCTCCGTCGTATTCTGCCCACCCCCCTACCCCCCTCCAATGGAGGGGGTGTGTGGTCTGTTCTCCAATGGAGGGGGGTACGCGCGAGGCCAATACGAAGTCCAACCCTCATACCGCCCCGTGCGGGGCTTCTATTGTTTATCGAAGCACGGCACGAGCCGTTCGGCGAAGTAGCGTAGCGAGTGTATCTTAAGATTCTCTCGCCCCTAACGGGGCTCGGAATGAGGTCGCTTTGGAGGAACGAAAACGGGTACCGTTAAACTGCGGAGAAGCAAGCAAGACAAGGAGAACGAGCATTTCCGAAGGGAGTGTACTTGGGCGTACACAACCAAGGAAAGCGCAGTTCGACACAGTATTGCGCCGCTTATCCGCAGTTCGCAAATACGAAGTCCAAACAAAAAACCGCACCCCATGTGCGGTTTTTTGTTCTCATCACTCGGGCGGCAGAGGGAATTCGACCCAAAAACAACTCCCCTCCCCCACCTTTGAGGTCACACCGAAGGGGCACCCCTGCATGGTGAGGATGCTCTTCACGATCGCAAGCCCCAGCCCCGTCCCCTGTGCGGGGCGCTTATGCGTCTTCTGCGCACGGTAGTAGCGGTCCCAGATCGTATCGATCTCCTCGGGGGGAATGCCCTTGCCCGTGTCCTGTATTTCGAGGCGGGTCCCCTGCTCATTTGCCATGAGGCGGACGAAGACGCGCCGATCTTCCCCCGTGTAGTTGACGGCATTCCCGAGCAAGTTGTAGATGACCTGCTCGATGCGCCCGCGATCGGCATAGGCGTAGAGGTCTTCCTCGATCTCCGTCTCGAAGCGGTAGCCCATCGTCTCGACGAGATAATCGAAGCGGCCGACGATCTTATAGACCGTCTCCGAAAGGTTGAAGGTGACGGGCGGACGCGCTCCCACGCCCGCACGGAGCTTGGATAGATCGAGCAGGTCTTCGACGAGCGCCGTGAGATGATCGGTCTCTTCGATGATGACGCGGGCATTGCGTTCGCGTTTTTCTTTATCGTCCCCCGAGATCTCGAGGATCATCGAGGCGTACCCCTTGATCATGGTGAGGGGGGTCTTGAAGTCGTGCGAGACGTTGGCGATGAGCTCCTTTTGCACGGCATCGGCCTTGGAGACCTCTTGCCGCGCGTGGTCGAGCGCCTCGGAGAGCTCGGCGATCTCCGAGCAGAAGTAATTGCGGTGCACGGCGATCTCATAGTGCCCGCGGGCAAGCTCTTTGGCCCGTTCGGTGACCTCGGCAACCGGCTTTGTGATGATCATGGCGACGAAGCCACTCGCCACGATCGCGAGCACGACGGAGAAGAGCGCCGTCGCAAGAGAGAGCCACTTGAGTTCCTGTTCCATGGAATTGAGGCGGGCGACGGAGGACGAGACGTAGACGAAGCAACTACGCTCCTGCACGGTGATCATCTGCGCATACCCAAGATCGCTGGCCTCGGAAATGAGGACGTACTCCCCCCTTCCCTGCGAAAACGACTCCCTGAGCCGCGCGGCGAGGTCCGAAAAATCCTCCCCTTCTTCATCTTCGAGCAGGTCCTTCCCGTCTTCGACGCCGAAGAGGCGGATGGCGACGCCGTAGCGCGTCTCGAGCGAACGCTTTGCCCGCCGTGCCGCGGAGGGCGTGGCGTCGGCGCCGATCGAATCGATAAACTCGATGGCGGCGGTCTGCATGGTCGTCACTTCCCGACGGCGATAAAAGGTGCCGATGAGAAGGCTCTGGACGGCGATGTAGAGGATGACGATGACGAGCGCAAAGATGCTGAAGGCAAACCACAAGATGAGATTGAGGCTCGGCGCCGTCCTTGTTTTTTTGCGGATATTCTCCTTGGGCATGCGATCAGGCCTCGAATTTATAGCCGAGCCCGCGGAGCGTTATGATGAATTTGCGGTATTCCTTGAGGTTGCCGCGCAGCATCTTCACATGCGTATCCACCGTACGGTCGTCGCCGTAGAAATCATACCCCCAAACTTTGTTCAGGAGGCGTTCCCGCGTGAGGGCGACGCCCGCATTCTGCACGAAGTAGAAGAGGAGCTCATATTCCTTGGGCGTGAGGTCGGCCTTCTCGCCGTCGACGTAGACATTGCGCCCCGTGACGTCGATCTTCAGCCCCTCGAATTCGTAGACTTCCCCCGTGTGAGTCCGCTGCCCCCGCCGCACGACGGCGTGGATGCGCGCCATGACTTCCTTGGGCGAGAAGGGCTTGGTGACGTAGTCATCCGAGCCGAGCTCGAACCCGAAGAGCTTATCGTATTCCTCGCCGCGGGCGGAGAGCATGATGACGGGCACCGAGGAAAATTTTCGGATCTCCTTGACGGCCGAAAACCCGTCGAGCTTAGGCATCATAACGTCCATGAGGACGACGTCGTATTCCCCCTCGCGGCACTTTCTTACGGCCTCCATGCCGTCCGATGCCTCTTCCGCCTCGCCACCCTCGAACTCAACGTATTCGCGCAGCACGGCACGGATCATCTCTTCGTCGTCTACGATCAGGATCTTCATCGTTTCCTCCCTATCTTCGGCCTTCCCCAAATTAGAGCTTCTTCCCTTGCGGTGAAACTCCCGTGAAAGGTCTGCGGAATAAGTATATCATATTTTTTTCACAAATGCAAGATTTTTCACAGATACGAAAAAAATTACTTCAAACAAAAGTTCGAAAAATACGGAACAAACGTTTGACTTTCCGTACTGTGGGGAGTATAATAGAGAAAAACGGGAGGAAGACGATGATCTCCGAAGAAAAACTGCAAATTCTCACCGAGAGCGCGAAGTACGATGTCTCCTGTTCTTCTTCGGGGAGCCGCCGCAAAAACGAGGGCGGCATCGGAAACGGCTATGCCGCGGGCTGCTGCCATTCCTTCACCCCCGACGGGCGGTGCATCTCCCTGCTCAAGATCCTGCTCTCCAACGATTGCATCTTCCGCTGCAAATACTGCATGTCCCGCGCGGACGCCGATGTGCCGCGGGCGACGGCCACGCCCGAGGAGATCTGCACGCTCGTGATGGACTTCTACAAGCGGAATTACATCGAGGGGCTCTTCCTCTCTTCTGCCGTCGTGAAGTCCCCCGACTATGCGATGGAACAGCTCGTCCGCACAGTAAAGATGCTGCGCACGGAGTACAACTTCCACGGCTATATCCATGTGAAGGGCATCCCCCACGCCGATTCCCTCCTCGCGCATGAGGCGGCGAAGTATGCCGACCGCATGAGTTACAACATCGAGCTTCCCTCCGAGACGAGCCTCAAGCTCCTCGCTCCCCAAAAGAGCAAGGAGAGCTTACTTCTTCCCATGAAACAGCTGCAGCGGGAGACGCTCGCCTTCCGTGCCGAAAAGCGGAAGGGGTACTTCCTCCCCGCGGGGCAGACGACGCAGATGATCATCGGCGCGTCGCCCGAACCCGACGGGCAGATCTTGCGGCTCACCCAGAGCCTATACCGCGCAAACGGGCTCAAGCGGGTCTATTATTCCTCCTATGTGCCCGTCGTGCAGGATAGCTTGCTGCCTGCGGTCGGTGCAAAGCCCATGCGGGAGCACAGGCTCTACGAGGCCGATTGGCTGCTGCGCTTCTATGGCTTCTCGGCCGAGGAGATCGTGGAAGACGACGGCAACCTCTCCCTCGAACTCGACCCCAAGTGCGCTTGGGCGCTTCGAAATCCGCAGTTCTTCCCCGTGGAAGTCAACCGCGCTCCCCTCGAAGTGCTCCTCCGCGTCCCCGGGATCGGAGCGAGGAGCGCACAGAAGATCCTCTCCGCGCGGAGATACGCAAAGCTCGGCTTTTCGGATCTGAAGAAGATGCGGGTCGTCCTCAAGCGGGCGCGGCACTTCATCACGGCGGGCGGGAAGTTCTTCGGCACGGAAAACCAAGCCGTCCTCCGCGGACTGCTGACGGCGGGAGAGGCACAGGCGGGGGCGGTGCAGCTCGACTTCTTCCGCGAACTTCAGGCGGCAAGGACCGCGCTCACAGGTGAATTATGATCTACTTTTACGACGGTTCCAAACCAAGCTTCCTCACGGCGCTTCTCGCCGCCTATTCCGATGACGGGGCCGTCCTCTCCTCGCGCAGCGCACAGCTCGGCTTGGGTGAAAAGACGGTGTTCGTCCATGCCGACCCCCAGCGTGCCGAAAAGGCCGAACAGCGGCTTCTCTCCTACGACCCCAAGTGCATGCAAGATCTCGATCTTCTGCTGCGTTCGGGGGCGGACGACCGCGACAAGGTGGCCTTCGACTACTTCCGTCTCCTCGCCGCGCGCAAGCATCCCGTGCGGGGGATGCTCGCCGAGGATGCCGCGGCCGCCGCGGACGATTGTATCCGCCGCGTGGAGTACGAAGTACACCGCTTCCACGGCTTCGTGCGCTTCCTCGAGAGCGCCAGCGGGGCGCTGTATGCCCCCATCGCCCCCGATAATGATATCTGCGACCTGCTCCTGCCCCACTTCTGTGCGCGGCTTGCGCAGTGCCCCTTCGTCATCCACGACGTCAAGCGCAAACGGGCGGCGGTATACGACGGTACGCACACCTTCACCGCTCCCCTCGATCGGGCCGAAGTCGCTCTCTCCGCCGATGAGGCGGCGTGGCAGGAGCTCTGGAAGAAGTACTATAAGAGCGTGAACATCCCCTCCCGCGAACGGCTCAAGCAGATGCGCGGCTACATGCCCGTACGCTATTGGAAATTCATGCCCGAAAAGCTCGGCGACCTCAAATGAGCTACGGTATCATGAGCTCCTGCAGGCGGGAAATATAGCCGCGGGTCCGCTCGTGCAAGCGGCGTACGGTCTCCGCGGCCTCCCCTTCGAGGGCGTCTCCGAGGGCGTCGAGGGAATGCAGGATCTCCCGCTCGAGGCGAAGATCTGCCGCAAGCATATGGGGGAGCGTACGCGAATAATCGACATAGGCTGCCGTATGAAAGGAGACGGGATAGGGCGGACAGGCCGAGAAGAGCGGATCGGCGCCGCAGCGGGCGAGCAGGCTCCCGAGCTTCTCGAGGTCGCACAGCCGCTCTGCCGCGATCTTCTCGAGCTTTTCCGCGATCTCGGGGGCGCTTCTGCCCAAGATGACCGTCTGAAACACATATTGCAGGGTCGCCGTAAGGATCCCGCATTTTCCCGCGTAGAGCGGCGAAAGCAGCCGCACCTCCCTCTTTTCGCACGTACTCGTGCACGCCTCCCGCATAAAACGTACCCCCTTCAGGTTTTTATCATCGTATGCGGAAAGTGCGAATTGCGTGCATGGGGGCGCATAACCCCGAAAAATGCGGGCATACTGCGGATATCGGAGGTGATTTTATGAGATTGGATCCCGGAGATGTTTGTCCGCGGACGGGCGCATATCGGCTCATCGACCGCGACGGAAGGCTCGTGAATACGATCTACGTCGGCGAAGGCGAGCTCATGCCCCCCACGCAGTATTCGGGCTGTCACTATGAATGGGAGTCTTAAGGGGCGCCCAAGGTGCCCTTTACGGCTGCCCGCAGAGAAAACCGACCGAAGATGCGAGGCGCCGCAGCGTTTGCTGCGGCGCCTCTGCGTTTATATCAAAAGATCCAGCCAAAGCACGGTGAGGGAGAGCAGGAGCAGATAGAGCGCAAACCACTTGTAGTTGGCCCGCCCCATCGCCCGTTGCATCACGCGGAGGGCGAGATATCCCGACCCCGCCGCAGAGAGCATGCCGAAGAAGAGGCCGAGACCCTCCTGCAGCCCTACTTCGGGGGCGGGAGAAGTGCATAGCCCCGCGATCCCGAGGACGACGCCCCCCAAGATGACGGGGATGCTCATCAAAAAAGAGAAGCGCGAGGCATCCTCCGCGCGTGCGCCCGCGAAGATGCCCGCCGCGATCGTAGAACCGCTGCGCGAGATCCCGGGGAGGACGGCGACCGCCTGCATGAGCCCCATCGCCGCCGCCTGCCCCCATCCGAGCTTTTTCGGGCGTTTGCGCCTTGCCGCCGTGAGCTCGGCAAGGAGAAGGAGCACCGCCGTCGCCCCGAAGAGAAGGCATAAAAAGATGAGCCCGTGCTCCCCCGCAAAGAGGCCGTCGATCTTCTCCGAAATAAGCAGCCCCACGATCCCCGCGGGGAGGGTGGCAACGCACAGCATGCCGAGCGCGGAGGGCGTTTTCAAGACGGTTTTGATCTCCTTCCGCATGGCGATGAGGACGGCAAACAGCGTCCCAAAATGCAACATGAGGTTAAAAAAGAGCGTTCCGCCGACGTATGTTCCGCCGAGCAGCCGCTCTGTGAGGACAAGATGTCCGCTCGATGAAACGGGCAGGAACTCTGTGAGCCCCTGCACCGTACCGAGAAAGATCGATTTTAAGATCGCTTTGAAAAGCTCCATGCAACGCCCTTACGCGTTGTCCATCTCCGCAAGGTCCTTCCAACGATCCTTATACTGCGTCACACAGTCATCCGAATAGCGGTCGATCGCCTCCGTTCTGCGGCGGGAGGAATCGCCCGAGAGCGTCTCCGACTTCATCTGCTCGAAGTAGAGGTTGGAGAACGTCCCCTCCTTGTCGCGGTCTTCATACACAAACGTAAACGGCGTTTGGGCATCCGCGAAGGAGAAGGTGCAGTAGATGATGTGCCAGCCGTAATCGGTGGGGATGACGGCATACGAGCCTGCGCCGCCCGCAACTGCAAGCTGGGCCGCATACTCGAATTCGGACATGAACGACGTCTTATACGGCGAGATCATATAGCCGAGATAGGTGTTCAGCCCCGCCGTATCCGTATTATACGCGAAGGAGAGTTCGTTTATGACGGAGAGCGCGGTGTTTTCCTTGCTGCCCTTCACGAAGAGCTGATTGGCATCATACGGGTTGCTCTCGAAATACTCGATCTTGCCCGTCTCGTAGATGAACTTATCGTAATCGACGACTTTGTCGCCCGTCTCGTTGGTCTTGTAGTAGCCGCCTGCGGGAGCGTAGTAATCTGCGGGAGTCGCCTTTGTGACCTTGGCGGGAAGCTCGGCAAATTCGAGGTAGCCCTTCATCTCGGTGAGGAAATCGTCGATCGTAAGCTTTGCGGGGGTCACGGTGTAGTCGCCGTCCTCATCCTTCTCGGCGGTGCCGTTGAAGGTGTACTTGCCGTAGTAGTTCTTGATGGCCTGATAGCGGGCATTCTCGCCCTCGGAGCCCGTGATGCTGTTCTCGAAGAAGAGATACGTCCTCCCCGCTTCGCCGCCCGTGTAGGCCGCCGCATCTGCCGCGAAGGAATAATCCTCGTGCCCCGTGAACCACGTACCGCGCTGATCGGTCGCACGGATGCCGCGAAGGAGCTCCGCCCGCGCCGCGAACACGTTGCCCTTGTCGTCGTCGAGGTCGTTGGAAGCGCGGTCCAAAGCCGCCGACTGCGTCGCCGAGAAGGGAAGCAGGATGTTGATGACGAAGCCATAGGCATCGTTGACGTTCTCTTCGGACTGCGGCGCCGCGAGCACGAATTTGGAATCCGACATCGCGTCGAGATCGCTCTCAAACGTCGATCTGTTGTTGTTGTAGGTCGTCTTCTGCGCCTCGAGGGTCTCGTTGAAGACGCCCACCGCCCAGGCTTTCTTGAAGTCGATCTCGGCTTCTTTTTCGAACTTCTCGATGACCTTATTCACGATCGCCGACTCATAGGCCGACTTCTGCTCGACCGCAAAGTAGCGAAGGCCCTCGAAGTTGCTCGTATCCTCTCCCTTTTCGAGGAGGTTGTTGGACTGCAGCGAGGCGAGGTATTTCTGATAGGCACGCTTACGCGTCGACGCCGTGGAACCCTCGTTCTTCTCGTAGGAACCGAGCGCGGAAGGCGCCTCGACGCCCGTGTAGATGCGGTAGTCGGGATCGAAATACTCTTCGTCTTCGGTCTCTGCGCCCGTGGGAAGGGTACGGACTTCGCTGTCCGCCGTGTGATCGTGATCCTCTTCGAGGTCGATGATCGCCTCTTCGTAGGAATCGATCTGGCCGTTGACGGAGACGCGCAGATCGTAATCGGCCTTGGCCTTTTCATCGGCCGTGAGGAAGTAGGCGAGGCCTGCCGCGATACGGGCATCTTCGTTCGGATATTCCTTGGCCATCTCGGCCTTGTACTTTGCGGCTTCGTAGGTATTGCCCTCGGCGTCGCCGTTCTGGGCGAGATAGACCTTCGCATACTGCACGAACAGTTGGCGATCGATGAGGTTATCGGCAAGCAGGCCGAAGACCACTTCATACGATAAGCCGTATTGCTGCTGCAGGCTGTAGCCCGAGTTCAAAAAGCTCATGATGAGATCGAGCTTGCTGATGCTGCCCGTCTCGACGAGATCCGCGTATTCGGCATACTGCCCGCCCGGGGCGAAATCTTCGCTCTTGGTGAGATCCACTTCGGCGACGATCTGCGCATAGTTCTTTGCGGTATTCACGGTCGTGAGGCGGTCGCATCCCGCGAGGGAAGCGCAGGCGAGGACCGCCGACAGAGCGAGCACTGCCGCTCTCTTTCCATTCTTCATAACGTTGCTCCGACAAATTTGCGTATTTTCTCACGCGCGCGAACGTGCACGCGCTGTACAGCTTTATCTATTATACCCTATTTTTCCGCCGAATGCAAATATTTCTCGGCCTATATCGGGGAAAAATTCGCGAATTTTTGCAAATTCTCCCCGATCCCCTCATTTTATGCCGCAGGCGAACTGCAAAAAGCGGGTCATGCGGATCATCGTGCGGGCGCCGTCCGCCTCGGGGCGGAAGCGGATGCAGGGGGCGCTCGTCATCTCGAGGCTGACGCGGGAGCCGTATTTTTCGATGGCCGCCGAAACCCCTTCGCTGCCCAGTGCCGCGAGGGCGGAGAATTCGACGAGCCCGCCCTTCTGCCCTACGGCGATGCGGCGGACGCGCAACTTCTGGGCGAAGCTCTTCATGAGCGCGATGACGAGCAGGTTTTCCGCAGACGGCGGCAGAGGACCGTAGTTCTCCTCCATGGCCGTGCAGACGCGCTTATAATCCTTTGCGCTGCGGATCTCGGCGATCTGCTTGTAACAATCCATGCGCCCTGCGGGGGATTCGATGTAATTTTCGGGAAGGAAGGCGGAGACTTTGACGTCGAGATCGATGAGCTCCTGCCGCTCCCCCGTGAGTTCCTCCTTGAGGATCTTCGCGTAGAGCTCGTAGCCCACCTTATCCATGTGCCCGTGCTGTTCGGCGCCGAGGACGTTCCCCGCCCCGCGGATCTCGAGATCCCGCATGGCGATGCGGAAGCCCGAGCCGAGTTCGGTGAACTGCATGATGGCCTTGAGACGTTCGGCGGCCGAGGCCGTCATGACTTTTTCGGGCTTGTAGGTAAAATATGCGTGTGCGAGCCGTGCGCCCCGCCCCACTCTTCCGCGCAACTGGTAGAGCTGGGAGATGCCGAGGCGGTCGGCGTCGATCACGATGAGGGTGTTCGCATTGGGAAGGTCGATGCCGTTCTCGATGATCGTCGTCGTCACGAGCAGATCGTATTCCCCGCGGTAGAAGCCGAAGACGTTGCGGTCGAGGGTCGCACGGTCCATCCGCCCGTGGGCGACGGCGACGCGCGCTTCGGGGACGATCTCCGAGATGTGCCGCGCGAAGGTATCGATGGTCTCCACGCGGTTGTAGAGCAAGAAGATCTGCCCCTTTCGCGAAAGTTCGCGGATGCAGGCGTCGCGGATGAGCGTCTCGGTCTCTTCGGCGACGTAGGTCTGCACGGGGAGGCGGGCGACGGGCGGCGTCTGGATGGTCGAGATGTCGCGGATGCCCGAGAGCGAGAGATGCAGTGTGCGGGGGATGGGCGTCGCCGTCATCGTGAGGCAGTCCACATCCCGCTTGACGTTCTTGATCTTTTCCTTATGTTCGACGCCGAAGCGCTGTTCTTCATCGAGGATGAGAAGCCCCAAATCGCGGAAGACGACGTCCTGCGAGAGCAGACGGTGGGTGCCGACGACGAGGTCTATTTCCCCCTTTTTGAGGGCGGTGAGCGTCTCGGAGACTTCCTTTTCGGTGCGGAAGCGGTTGAGGCTCGCGACGCGTACGCCGAACACGGCCATGCGCTCGGTCGCCGTGCGGAAGTGCTGCTCCGAGAGCACGGTGCTCGGGCACATGAGGGCGACTTGCCGCCCCGCGAGGATGCAAAGATATGCGGCGCGCAGAGCGACTTCCGTCTTCCCGAAGCCGACGTCGCCGCAGAGAAGGCGGTCCATCACCTTTTCCGAGCACATATCCGCCTTGATCTCGGCCACCGATTGGAGCTGATCGGCCGTCTCTTCGTAGGGGAAGGCGGCCTCGAATTCCTCCATCTCCTCGCGGAATTCGGGGAAGACGTACCCCCGCTTTTCCTGCCGTTCGGCGTAGAGCTGTTTTAAGTCGAAGGCCATCTTCCTGAGGGAAGCGCGGACGCGGGCCTTCACCCGTTCGAACTCCCCGCCGCCGATCTTGGAGAGCGCGGGGTTCTCTCCGCCCATGTACTTGGAGAGGATATCCATCTGTTCGACGGGCACATACAGGGTATCCCCGTCTTTGTATTCGAGGGCGATGTACTCCTTGGTGCCGTCCTGCGTCTCGATCTTCTTGGTCCCCGTGATGCGCCCTACGCCGTACATCTCGTGGACGGCGTAATCCCCCACTTCGGGGGCGACGAAGAGGTCGCCGCGGCGGCGCTTCAGTCTGCGGGCGGGGGCGGCCTTGGTGTAAAGGTCCCCCGTGCCGATCACGGCGATCTTGCAATCGTGGAGCAAAAATCCGTGCTCGAGGGTGGCGGAAAGCAAAACGTTGCCCCGAAGCGCTTCAAACGGGGGAAGCACGGCGGTGTGCGGGACGGCGTCCTCGTTGAGGCGCTCGGCAAGCAGCTCCACGCGCTCCCGCGAACCGCAAAAAATGAGGACACGGTACCCCGTCTTTTCCCAGACCCGAAGATCGGTGATGAGATCGGGCAGGGAATTGAGATAGCGGTGGACGGGCGTAGATTTCAGGTTATAAATGCGGAGCGGAGAGAAAAATCCCACGTCGCCCGCGAAGGTCTGCAGCGCGAGGCAGGGGTGCCCGCCGAGCGCGGAAAACGCCTCCTCGGGGAGGTATTGCCCGAGGGAGAATTTTGCCGTTTCTCCGCCCCCATATAGCAATTTGTGCCGTTCGGCGTGCTCGGAATACAGCCCCTTGAGCTTATCGCGGATGAGCTTGGTCTCATCGAAGATGAGCATGGTATCAGGGGAAAGTCCTTCGAAAAAGCTGCCTGCACCTTCGAGCACGGGAAGCAAAAAATCCGAGGTATAACCCTCTGCCGCGATCGAGGAAAAGATCTCCGAAAGGCGGGCGTAGGCCTTGGCGTCGGGCGAGAGCGCGAGCTCCTCGGAGAAGATGCGGGAGAGGCTTTCCTCCTCCCCCTTTGCGAGGATGACGTCGGTCGCCGCGACGATCTCCACGCGATCGATCTGGGGATAGCGTTCCCCCGTCGTCTCGTCGTAGGGCTTGATCGCCTCGACTTCGTCGCCGAAGAAATCGATGCGCACGGGATGGGCAAGGTTGATGGGATAGATATCGAGGATGTCGCCACGGACCGAGAAGGCGCCCTTGCCGTCGACGTCGTAGCCGCGCGTATACCCCGCCCGCACGAGGGCTTCGATGAGGCCGTGCATCTCGGTCTCCCCGCCCACTTTGAGCGTGCATACGGGGACGCGCCTTGGGACGAGCTGTGCGAGGGCTTCGATATCGGCGACGAGGACTTCCGCCCCGCTCTCCCATTCGTAGAGCGCGGTGAGACGGCGGTAGAGCGCATCCCGCGAGAGCGCCTTGCGGTAGGTGAGCACTTCATCCTTTGCGGAGAGCAGGGCGCAGCGCTTGCCCGAGAGCACCGAGATCGCCGCTTGCGCATGCTGCGCCGAGAGCGCATCCGCCGTGATATACACGATCCTGCGCTCCGTCATCGCCGCCACAAGATATTTTTCGGCGTCGCCCAACCCGAAGACTGCCGTGGGGACGCCGAGATTTAAGTCTGCACCGAGCGCGGGATAGTCCCCGCCGAGGCGCTGAAAGGTAAAAAACTGCATGGATCAACCGTTATATTTCGTCATGACAAGGTCGAAAGGCGTACCCGAGGCGATCGCGGCCGCCGCCTCCGCCGCACGTTTGCAGGCAGATGCGAAGAGGTCGTAGTCCTCCTTACGCACTTCGGAGAGCACGTAATCGATGAGCGGAATGCTCGCCTCTTCGTCGCGGATGCCGATGCGGATGCGCGCAAAGGCCGAAAGACCCGTCTCGGCGATGATCGAGCGCATGCCGTTGTGCGTGCCCGCGCTGCCCGAGGGACGGATGCGTACATGCCCCTTGGGGAGATCGTAGTCATCATAGATGACGACAAGGCCGCGCTCCTCGATCTTATACTTTTTCATGAGCTGTTTTACCGCCCTGCCCGAGCTGTTCATATAGGTGAGCGGACGGGCGATGATGACCTTTTCGCCCGCGAGATAGGCCTCGGCGACGCTCGCTTCGCACTCCTTTTTTTTGAATTTTGCGTGAAGCAGCGCGGCGCAGTCCGCCGCGGCGAGAAAGCCCATATTGTGGAAGGTCTTTGCGTATTTTTCCTCGGGATTGCCGAGGCCGACGATCAAGAACATAGTTACCTGCCGATGGAAAAACCGCCGCTCATCGCGGCGGCATGCGTTTTTGTGAATGAATTACTGCTTGTGAATGAATTACTGCTTTGGGATACGAAGTCCTTCTACCCCCTCCGTGGGAGGGGGATCAAGGGGGTGGGGCGGAAGATAGGCAAGTACGCAGTCCCTCCTCATACCGCCCCGTGCGAGACTTCTATTGTTTATCGAAGCACGGCACGAGCGCGTAGCGCGAAGTAGCGTAGCGAGTGTATCTTAAGATCCGCTCCCTCGGCTACGCCTCGGTCGGGATGAGGACGCTGAAGATGGGCTCGGTCGTATTCCACCCACCCCCCTACCCCCCCTCCGATGGAGGGGGTACGGTTTCCGTTCTCCGATGGAGGGGGTACGGTTTCCGTTCTCCGATGGAGGGGGTACGGTTTTCTGTTCTCCGATGGGGGGGGCGGTTTTCCGTTCTCCGATGGAGGGGGTACGGTTTTCTCAATCGTAGATCTTGCTCATCGGCTTATCGAGATAGACGTTCTCGATCGCCGCGGCGAAGATCTCCGCGACCGAGAGGATCTTCATCTTGGGAAGAAGTTTTTCGGGCGGGAGCTGGATGGTATCGAGCATCACGAGCTCGTCGATCGGGGAGGCGGCGAGCCGTTCGACGGCAGGGCCCGAGAGCACCGCGTGCGTACAGCATGCCTTGATCTCCTTGGCGCCCGCATCCACGAGGGCCTGTGCGCCCTGTACGATCGTCCCCGCCGTATCGATCATATCGTCGACGAGCAAACACTTCTTCCCCGCGACGCTGCCGATGATATTCATGACTTCCATTACGTTGGCCTTGGGGCGGCGCTTATCGATGATGGCGAGCGGGCAGCCGAGGCGCTCCGCAACTTTGCGCGAGCGGTTGACCGAGCCGATATCGGGGGAGACGACGATGAAGTCGTCGTCGAGGCGGTCTGCGTAGTAATTATAGAGCAGAGGCCCCCCGAGCAAGTTATCTACGGGGATATTGAAGAACCCCTGGATCTGGGCGGCGTGGAGGTCCATCGTGAGCACACGGTCGGCCCCCGCCGAGGTGAGAAGATCGGCCACGAGCTTTGCCGTGATGGGATCGCGGGAACGCGCCTTGCGATCTTGCCGCGCATAGCCGAAATACGGCATGACGGCCGTAACTCTTCCCGCCGAAGCCCGCTTGGCCGCATCGATCATGATGAGGAGTTCCATCAAATTATCGTTGACGGGAGCGGCGGTGGACTGGATGATGAAGAGATCCCGCCCGCGTACCGTTTCGGCGATATGGACGGAGGTCTCCCCATCCGAGAACTTGGTGACTTCGACATCCCCGAGGCTCGTGTTGAGCTTCGCAGCGATCGCTCGCGCGAGGGGAAGGTTGGAGTTGCCCGCAAACAGCTTGATTTCGTTGCCGTGTGTGATCATGCCCGCGTTCCTTATGTGAAATTTTTTTTGCCTCTTTATTGTACCTTATTCCGAGGATTTCGTCAACCGTTTCGCCGCGCTTTTGCGAAGTTTTCAAAGGCGGGCGACGCCGCTCTTTCTTGCGGCCTCCGAGACGGCCTCCGCGACGGCCTTATGCGAACGCAGATCGTAGGCATAGGGCAGGATATGATCGGGGCGAAGGGCGGCTTCGCCGATACAGGATGCGATGGCCTTGGCGGCCGCATACATCATATCGAAGTTGATCTTCTTCGCGCGCACATCCAAGGCGCCGCGGAAGAGCCCCGGGAAGACGAGGACGTTGTTGATCTGGTTGGGCTTCTCCGAGGAGCCCGTCCCGACGACGGCAGCCCCGGCCGCCAAGGCGTCTTCATAGGAAATTTCGGGGGTGGGATTGGCACAGGCGAAGACGACGGCCTTCTCCGCCATGGAGGCGACCATCTCCTTGGTGACGCAGTTGGGGCCCGAGACGCCGATAAATACGTCTGCCCCCCGCATGGCGTCGGCAAGGCTGCCTTTCCTATGCTCGCGGTTGGTGAGCGCCGCGATCTCGGCCTTGGCCGCGGTAAGCGCGCCGTCTTCTTCGCAGAGGATGCCCTGCCTGTCGCAGAGGATGATGTCTTCCACGTGCATCTTGAGCAGGAATTTGGCGATGGCGATGCCCGCCGCCCCTGCCCCGTTGATGACGATATGCAGGGTCTCGAGCTTCTTTCCGACGATCCTGAGGGCGCTCATCAGCGCCGCCGCCGTGACGATCGCGGTGCCGTGCTGGTCGTCGTGGAAGACGGGGATCTCGAGGTCGTTGATGAGCCGCTCCTCGATCTCGAAACAGCGGGGGGCCGCGATATCTTCGAGGTTGATGCCGCCAAAGGAGCCCGCGAGAAGTTCGATCGTGCGGACGATCTCATCGGGGTCTTTCGATCTGATGCAGAGCGGGATGGCGTCGACGTCGCCGAAGGCCTTGAAGAGGGCGCACTTGCCCTCCATCACGGGCATACCCGCTTCGGGGCCGATGTCGCCGAGGCCGAGGACGGCGGTGCCGTCGGTGATGACGGGTACCGTATTCCAACGGCGGGTGAGCTCGAAGCTCTTCTCGGGGTCCTTTTGGATGGCGAGGCAGGGCTCTGCGACGCCGGGGGTATAGGCGAGGGAGAGCTTTTCGCGGCTATCGACTTCGACGCGGGGCACGACTTCGATCTTTCCCCGCCACTGTGCGTGTTTTTTGAGGGATTCTTCGCGGTAGTTCATTCTTCATCCTCCTTGGGATCGGGATAGGTAAAACGGCGCTCCCCGAGCGCATCGTGGTAGCGGGAAGCATAGTAGCGGGCGAGCTCGAGGTTCTGTTCGCGGAAGTTGCCGCACTCCTTTTCCGTTGCCCCCGGGATCTCCCCTTCGTAATTTTCAATGAATGCGCACATCTGCACGATGAGCGGGTAGACGTCCTGCGGTTCGAGGCGCCCGAACATGACGAGATAAAAGCCCGTTCTGCACCCCATCGGCCCGAAATAGACGATGTCGTCGCCGCGTTTGGAATTGCGGAGGAAGGTCGCGCCGAGGTGCTCGATGGTATGCAGGGCGGGGACGTCGATGGGCGGTTCGCGGTTGGGCGCCGTGAAGCGGAGATCGAAGGTCGTGACGGCCGTCATGAGCTTGCGGTCGCGGCGGGAGACGTAGAGCCCGGGGAGCAGGCGGGTGTGATCAATTTTGAAGCTGTCGATCTTCTGCATGTTCTTCCTCCGTATCGGGTGCGGGCGGCAGGGCGTTCTCCTCTTTTTCGCGGGGGAGCAGGAATTCCACCCCCTCCGATTGGAAGCCCCGTCCGCGGACTTCGGAGACGACCGAGATCGTCATGAAGGCCTCGGGGTCGATCTTCCGCACCTCCGCCTTGAGCGTGACGAGCTGGCGGTGGGAGATGACGGTGAGCAGCATATGGCAATCCTTTTTGAGGTAGCCCGTCTGCCCGTAGAGCACGGTGACGCCGCGGCTGATCTTCGTGAGGATCATATCGCGGATCTCCTTATAGTGCGCACTTACGATCTTCACCTGCGTCCTCCGCATGCCGATGGGCGTGACCTTGTCCACGACGACGGAAGAGATGAGCGTGATGACGACGCCGTAGAGGATGCGGTCGATATCCACCGCGATGAGGTTGAGGGCGACGATCGTGAAATCGCAGATCCAGAGCGTGACGGAGACGGGCGTCGCAAAGAGTTTATGAAAGATGAGGGCAGGGATATCCGTGCCGCCCGTCGAGGCGCCCACGCGGATGACGATGCCCACGCCGAAGCCGAAGAGCAGCGCCCCCATGAACGCGGCGAGCATGGGATCCTCCGAGGCGACGGGCTGCCCCGCATGGGCATCTAAATAGACGTTGTTGGCGAGGGTAAAGAGGCTCAAAAAGGAAGGATAGAGCAAGGTGCCCGCGAGCGTCGTGACGACGAGTTTCTTCCCGAGCAGAATGGCACCCACGATAAAGAGGGTGATGTTGATGGCGTAGACGGCGATATTGCGTGCCCAAAGGGTGGCCGTTTCGCTGAAGGTGGTGTATCTCGTGAGCACGTTTTCGACGAAGATGCCGAAGCCCGTCGTGCCGCCCATGACGAAGTGGTTGGGCCCGATGAAGAAGGCCGAGGCCGCTGCGGCGACCGCATTCCCGAATACGATGATGAGACTGTTGAGCAAAAAGCGCAGCACCTGGCGCCGCGTCGGCTTCTTGAGGTGCCTCTGCTTTTTCTCTTTCTTTTGCTTCATAGTGTTCTCCGCGCGCGTCGACCGCGCGGATACTATTATAGCATTCGCCCCGCGGAATGGCAAGAGATTTCAATGCATTTTTTTGGGGAAGGCCGTATAGGGTTTGAAAGAAAGTGCGGCGCCGCGACAGGCGCGGCGCCGCAAAAAATTCAGGTCCCGCTGCATCCGCAGCCGCAGCCCGTGCCGATGGGAAGCCCGTATTGCTGCATGTAGTAGGGATCGTATGCCATACACCCGCAGCCCGTGTTGTTATTTCCGTTACAGCCGCAGCCTGTGTTATTTCCGTTGCACCCGCAGCCCGTGTTGTTATTGCCGCAGTAGGGGGCCGTCGAGAAGAGGTTGGAGATCGCATTCGTGATGCCGCCCATGAGGGCACAGCCGATGCCGTTATTACAATTACACATAAATTTCCTCCGTAAGGTGAAGATACCTTGCTCCATTGTATGCGTCCCTCCCCCCTTCTTGCCAAAAACCCTGCTCTTTTGCGGTAAAATTTATGAAAAAATGTTGACGAGTGCGAGGCGGAAGTGTATAATGGTAACAATATTTTTCAACAATGCGGAGACATAACGCTATGGAAAAGGAATTCCGTACCGAGCACGATTCCGTGGGCGATCTTTCCATCGACAGCGGCGCGTACTACGGGATCCAGACCCTTCGGGCCAAGGAAAATTTCGAAATTACGGGAACGAAACTCACGTTTGCTTTCGTGCGCAACGTGGTGATCATCAAAAAGGCGGCCGCCAAGGTCAACGAAGATCACGGCCTCCTCGCCCGCGAAAAGGCAGATGCGATCATCGCCGCCTGCGATGAGATCCTCCACGGCAAGCACAGAAAAGACTTCATCGTCGACGCCGTACAAGGCGGGGCGGGGACTTCGGCGAACATGAACGTCAACGAAGTCATCGCCAACATCGCCATCGAAAAGCTCGGCGGCAAAAAGGGAGATTATTCCATCATAAGCCCCAACGACGACGTCAACATGGAGCAATCGACGAACGACGTCATCCCCACCGCGGGCAAGCTCACCGTGCTCTCGCTTGCGGCAGAACTTCTCTGCGAACTCAAAAAACTTCACGCCGCCCTCCTTGCGAAGGCGAAAGAATTCGACGGGATCCTCAAGATGGGCCGCACGCAGCTGCAGGACGCCGTCCCCATGCGGCTCGGGCAGGCCTTCCGCGCCTTTGCGACGGCGATCGCACGCTCCAAGGACCGCATCGAGACGTCCCTTGCCGAGATGCGCACGATCAATATGGGTGCGACGGCCATCGGGACGGCTATCAATGCGCGGGAGGAGTACTTCGCCCACATCACCGAGGAGCTCGCGCGGCTCACGGGGGAAAACTTGCAGCGTGCCGAAGACCTCTTCGACGGGACGCAGAACGTCGATTGTTTTGCCGCCGTCTCGGGGACGCTCAAGGCGCTTGCCGTCAACCTCTCCAAGATGTCGAGCGACCTTCGGCTCATGTCGAGCGGCCCCCGCACGGGTCTCGGCGAGATCATCCTGCCCGCCAAGCAAAACGGCTCCTCCATCATGCCGGGGAAGATCAACCCCGTCATCCCCGAAGTCGTCAACCAGGTCGCCTTCCTCGTCATCGGGCACGATGTCACGGTCACCATGGCGGCCGAGGCGGGACAGCTCGAGCTCAACGCCTTCGAACCCGTCATCTTCTACCAGCTCTTCGAATCACTCCGTGCGCTTACGGGGGCGGTGCGCACCCTCTCGGAAAACTGCATCGTGGGCATCGAAGCCAACCGCGAACGCTGTGCCGAATGGGTCAAGCGCAGTGTGGGCATCGTGACGGCCCTCAACCCCTACATCGGCTACCTCAAGGCGGCCGAGATCGCCAAGGAATCCCTGAAGACGGGGGAGCCCATCAAGGAGATCGTCCTCCGCGAAGGCCTCATGGACGCCGAGAAGCTCGACGAAGTGCTCGATCCGCTGCTGCTCACCGAACCTCGCATCACCCATTCTTAAACGCATTCCTCTCCGAAGGAATGCCGAGCTCCTTTGAAAACGTCCTCCTCAAGTTCGAGGAGGGCGTTTCCGAAGATCTATCTTGGAGATCGCGTGTGAGCGTTTTATTGAGGGGGGTCCCCCTCTTTTTTCTTACCGCAGGCGGCGCAGTGAGGGCAGGAGGCACAGCCGCAGTCGCAGGAAGTCTTGCCCTGCTTCTTGCGCACGATGCACATCACCACAACGGCCACCGCATAGCCCGCCGCGGCGACGATGAGAAGGATTTCCCACCACGTCATTGTCCCCCTCCTTCGTCCGATGCCGCGGCCTCTTTTTGTACCTCATCTATGCAATTTGCCGTATCGATCGGGTGTTTTTTGTTCCAGAGGACGATGCCCGTGACGGCCGCCGCGATGAGCCCTGCAAAGATGAAGGACGTCCACCACCAACTGCCGATGAGATAGATCGCGGTGCCGACGAGATAGCTTGTCGCGATCCAGAAGAGGAGCGTCCATTTGAACTTCCCCTCGGGGAGCTCCGCCTTGGCCGTAGCGCAGGCCGCAAAGCAGGGAATGGTCGTCATATTGAAGGCGATGAACGAGATGAGTGCGGGAATGGTGATGTTCGTCGCTTCGATCATCGTATAGGCCTCTTTGATGCCCGTCTCGGTCGCGATGAACTCGCCCGCCACGCAGGCCGCGAGGGTGCCGAACGTCGCGATGACGTTTTCCTTGGCGACAAGCCCCGTGATGGCGGCGACGGCGAACACCCAACCCGCTTTTCTTCCGAGCTGCGAACCGAAGCCGAGCGGCGTGAAGAGCGGCTGGATGAGCATCCCGATCGAGCCCAAAATACTGCGGTCTGCCTGGAGATTTGCGAGGATGGTCTCCCCTTCGTATTCGATCTCCTGCGGCAGGAAGTGCCAATCCCACGAGAAGTTGGAGAGGAACCAGATGACCATCGTCGAGACGAAGATGATGGTGAAGGCCTTCTTCACGAAGTGCTTCGTCTTATCCCACAGGTGGATCATCAGCCCCTTGAAGAGCGGCAGATGGTAGGCGGGAAGCTCCATGATGAAGGGCGGCACCTCCCCCCGCATCGACGTATTGCGCATGAGGATGACGCAGACGACGGCCGTCACGATGCCGACGAGATACATGGCGTAGGTGATGAGGTCGGCGTTGCCCACATGGAAGAAGGAGACGATGCCCCCCGAGATCGCGGTGAGGATGGGCAGCTTCGCCCCGCACGAGAAGAAGGGAATGACGCGGATGGTCGCCGTGCGTTCCTTGTCGTCGGCGAGGGTCCTCGTGTTGATCATGGCGGGAAGACTGCACCCGAAGCCCATGATCATGGGCATGAACGCCCTGCCCGAGAGCCCGAATTTGCGGAAGATGCGGTCCATGATGAAGGCGACGCGCGCCATGTAGCCCGAGTCCTCCAAGATGGAGAAGAAGAGGAAGAGCGTGAGGATCTGCGGCAGGAAGCCGAGCACGGCCGAGAGGCCGCCCCAGATGCCGTCGCCCACAAAACTTCCGACCCAGAGCGGCGCATGACCCGTAATGAGCCCGAGGAGCACCCCCACCCAGTCGAGGAGCCACGTCCACAGATTGGTGAAGATGACGCCCGGGGAGAAGACGGCGCCGTCGTAGAAGCATGCAAGGAGCGTCACACCGGGATTTTCCGTATCGAAACCGAGGTCCCCGAGCGTGGGCAGGGGCGTCTTTGCAAGGTTGGCCCAGCCCGCGATGAAGAAGAGGTCCTCCGAGAAGGTGAGGTGGAAGATGGCGAAGAGGATGACGAGGAAGATGGGGATCCCCAACCATTTATTCGTGAGGATCTTATCCGCCTTATCGCTCTTCGAGAGCTTCTCCCCCCTGTGTTTTTTGCGGTATGCCGTAGAATAATTTGCGGCGATGTATTTGTATCTCGCATCCGCGACGACGGCCTCGAGGTCGTTGCCGAAGGTGTCGTCGGCAAAGGTCGCCTTGAACTCCTCCACCATGGAGAGAAGCTCGGGGTGCATCTTCGCCTCGATCTCGTCCATTTCGACGAGCTTCACCGCGTGGAAGAGCGGCGCCTCGACCTTGGCCCCCTTGAGGGCGATGTTGACGTCGCGCACGAGGTGGGCAAGCGGACTATCGTGGAGCACGGTCGTCCCCATACGGGGCTTTTTGGCGACGGAGATCGCACGGTCCATGAGCTCTTTGATGCCCTCGGCCTTGAGCGCGGAGATGGAAACGACGGGGAGCCCTATCTTTTCTTCGAGCTCTTTGGCGTCGATCTCATCGCCGCTCCGCGCGACGGCGTCCATCATATTGAGGGCGATGACGACGGGCACATCGATCTCCATGAGCTGCGTCGTGAGGTAGAGATTGCGCTCGAGATTTGTCGCGTCGACGATGTTGATGACGCACTCGGGCTTCTCATCGAGGATGAAATTGCGGGAGATCACTTCCTCGGGCGTATAGGGCGAGAGCGAATAGATGCCGGGCAGATCGACGATCTGCACGGGTTCCTCCCCGCGCTTGTAGGTGCCCTCGCGCTTATCCACCGTGACCCCGGGCCAGTTCCCGACGTACGCCGTCGAGCCCGTGAGGAGGTTGAAGAGCGTGGTCTTGCCGCAGTTGGGGTTGCCCGCCAAGGCGAACTTCATCATTTTTTCACCTCCATCGTGATGAGCTCGGCTTCCGTCTTGCGGAGGGTGAGCTCGTAGCCGCGGATCGTGATCTCGATGGGATCGCCGAGGGGCGCTTTTTTGCGCAGAAGGACGTCCGCCCCCGGGGTGACCCCCATATCGAACAGCCTTCTTCTGAGCCTGCCTTCGCCCGAGACGGTCTTCACGATCCCCTTCTCGCCGACGGCAAACTCACTCAAGAGTTTTGTCATACCAATTCCTCCAAAGAAATTTTACGCCACATAGATGCGGGAAGCCACGTTGCGGTCGAGGGCGAGGCGCCCCTCCTTCACGCGGCAGACGGTGCTCCCGCCGCTCGCGGAAAGCACGGTGATCTTCCCTTCGACGAGCACGCCGAGGTTCTCGAGGTGCTTCTTCGTCTTGTCGTCGAGGGCGATCCTCACGATCTTGACTTCCTGCCCTATGGGTGCAAGTAACAACGGCATTGCGATCTCCTTGGTTCGCATTTGCGAACTCATTCTCCGAAAAATCTTCCGCCGCCCGCGGAAGTGTTGGTTCGCATTTGCGAACTGTACTCATTTTAGCACGCTCCTCTCGCGTTGTCAAACAAATTCCGAAAATTTTTTCTGTGAGTTCGCCATTGCGAACTATTATCATTTTCTGTGAAAATTCACAAACTTCGGGCGGGAAGACAATTTGCCCTCGGGGGCTTGACTTTTGCAAAAGCGCCTACTATAATTTGGTATATGCATTACTTCGACTGGCGGCACATATTGAGCCTTCTTGCGATCATAGCGCTCACGCTTGCGCTCTATTTCCCTTTGAAAAAGCGCTCCGAGCGGGCAAAGAAGATCGCGATCGGGTGTATCATCGGGCTCAATCTCTTCCAGCATCTCTTCAAATTCCTCGTGTGGCCGCATATGTGGGGGACGGGCTTCGCGCTCGAAAACACCGCGTATAACGCCTGTGCCTTCCTCATCCTCTTTGCCCCCTTCGCCGTCTTCGGAAAGAACAAGCTCTTTCGGCAATATTTTGCCTATGTTGCGACCTGTGCGGGCGCCGTCGCCTCCCTCTTCCCAGTCTGGTTCGTCGGGAAAAGTCTCCTTACGTGGGAATTCGTGCGGTTTTGGTTCTGCCACGCCCTGCTCTTCTTGAGCGGACTTCTGCCCGCGCTCTTTGGGTTTGTCCCCTTCCGATGGAAAGACGGGTGGAAATTCGGGCTGCTGTTTCTTCTGATGCTCTGCCTGCTGCTCGTCAACAACGTCGTCTTCCTCATCGCCTGCGAAGGGGTGACGGGCGACGCGCTCTACGAGCGACTGCTCGTGCAGAGCCCCCTCTGGCTCATGGGGCCTTCCGACGAAGGAAATTTGGCCGCGAAGATCCTCTCGGCGCTCACGCTTCCCATCTTCCGCGGCGGCGCGGGAAAGCCCTATACCCCCATTCTTTGGTATGCCCTGCCCGTCTATCTTGCGGCGACGGCGCTCGGCTACGGCTTCGGCGGGCTCACGGTGCTCATCGCACACCTGAAGAAGGCAAAAAATGCCGAAGATACGCAAAGATCGATAGAGGCCCCCGCCGTTCCGCCCGAAGAGGCGCCCGAAACGCAGGAAGAGAAGCCTTCGGAAGAAACATAAAATCTTACCCCATCTATGCAAAACGCGCACGGGCAGGTCGCCCGTGCGCGTTCTTTGTTGTATGGAATTCAGAGATTTTCGCCGTTCGTCTCGATGATCTTCTTGTAGAAGTAGGCGCTCTCCTTGGGGGTGCGCTCCAAGGTGTCGTAATCGACGTGCACGAGGCCGAACTTCTTGGAGAAGCCCTCTGCCCACTCGAAATTATCGATGAAGGACCAGTAGAAGTAGCCGAGCACTTCCACCTCGTCGGCGGCGCGGGAGAGCGAACGGAGATAGCGGCGGAGATAATCGATCCTCGAGAAATCGCGGATCTTACCGTCCAAATCCTTCCACTCGGCGAGCGCAACGCCGTTTTCGGTGTAGACGACGGGGAGCCCATAGCGATCCCACACGTAGCGGGCGCCGTAGTAGAGCGAATCGGGATGGACCGTCCAGCGCATATCGGTGAGCGGATCCGAGGGGCGGGGCGTCACGCGGCGGAAGCCATCTCCGTCGCGCGCGATGTAGTCCCCCGAATAGGTGTTCACGCCATAGAAATCGAGCTTGCTCTTTATGATCTGCATGTCGCTCTCGGGATAGGTGAAGCCGCACTCCTTCTGCCAAGCCGCAAACTCCTCGGGGTACCGCCCGAAGATGAGCGGATCGGTGTAGTAGTTGACCGAACCGAAGTCTCTGTGGCAGGAGAAGGTCTCCTTCTTGGCGAACTCGTAATCCTCATCCTTCGTGGGAAGATAGGGCCAGAAGGCCTGCGCGGTGCCGATCTTCACCTCGGGAAGGAGCTTGCGGAGCACCTTTTCCGCCTTGCCGCACGCAAGAAGCACGTTGTGCGCGATGCGCATGACGTCGCCATCGGGGAGCCGTAAAAACGGCGCATGCCCGCCCGTGCTGTGCCCGAGGCCGACAAAGCACTGCGGTTCGTTGATGAGGATGAAGTGATTGCAATATTTCCCGAAGAGCTTGCCGCAGACTTCGGCGTATTTCGCGAACCAATCGGGGCTTGCGGGGTTGAGCCAGCCCCCTTTTTGATAGAGGGCATAGGGGTAATCCCAATGGAAGAGAGTGATCCACGGCTCGATCTTCGCGCGCTTGAGCTCCCGCAGAAGCTCGAGGTAGAAGCGCTTGCCGTCCTCCGAGATCTTGCCGCATCCCTCGGGAATGAGGCGTGCCCAGTTGATGGAGAAGCGATAGGCCTTGATGCCGAGCTTCTTCATGAGGGCGACGTCCTCACGGAATTTGTGATAGTGATCGCAGCCGACGTCCCCCGACTGCCCTTCGAAGATGCGCCCGGGCGTATTCGAGCCCATATCCCACACGTTGAGGCCCTTATCGGCCTCGTAGGCGCCCCCTTCGATCTGATACGACGCCGTTGCGACGCCCCATGTAAAATTCTTGATAAATGCCATTTTTCTTACCTCATGTATTGATTTTGACGATCTACAGCTCCTCCGCCTCACGGATCCAGAGCGCCGCGGAGGCATCCGAAGGCATCCGAAGATCGGCCCGCGGGGAGAGCGAGACGGAGCCCACTTTCACGCCGTCGGGCACGCAGTTGCGCTTGAACTGCGAAGCGAAGAAGCGCCTGAAAAAGCTTATGAGCCACTTCTTGAGCGCCTCGTCGTCGTACTTTCCCTGAAAGGCACGCTGTGCAAGGTACATGATCTTGGCGGGGCGGTCGCCGCGGCGCAAAAAGTGATAGAGATAGAAATCGGTGAGCTCGTAGGGACCGATGAGGTCCTCCGTCTTCTGTGCGATCTCCCCGTCCTCATCGGGCGGGAGCAGTTCGGGCGAGATCTCCGTCGAGAGCACTTCCCCGAGCACTTCCCCCACGCTTCCGCCGAGGCGGTCTGCCTCCGCGCGGACGAGATATTTTACGAGCGTCTTGGGCACCGAACTGTTGACGGCGTACATCGACATATGGTCGCCGTTATACGTGCACCAGCCGAGGGCGAGTTCGGAGAGGTCCCCCGTCCCTACGACAAGCCCGCCCGTCTCGTTGGCGACGTCCATGAGCAGCATGGTGCGATAGCGTGCCTGTGCATTCTCATAGGCCGCATCGCGGACTTCGGGATCGTGCCCCATATCGTTGAAATGCACGAGTACGGCGTCCGTAATGGGCACGCAAAAGGCCGAGACGCCGAGGGCTTCCATGAGCGCATCCGCATTGCCCTTGGTCTTTTGCGAAGTGCCGAAGCCGGGCATCGTATACGCCAAAATATCCTTGCGGTCCTTATCGAGAAGGTCGAAGGCGCGGCAGGTGACAAGGAGGGCGAGCGTGCTGTCGAGGCCGCCCGAGATGCCGAGGAGCGCCGTCTTCGCCCCGATCTCGGCAATGCGTCTTGCGAGCGCGTGCGCCTGCATATCGAGGATGAGTTCGGCGCGCTCCCTCCTCGCCCCCGCTTCATGCGGAACGAAGGGCATGGGGTCGATCTTTCGAAGAGAGAGGTCGCCGTCGCCCACGAAATCGGCATCGAGCCAATCGTCCGTCTTGCCGCCCGCGCGGAAGGTATTGTTGCGTCTGCGCTCGGCAAGGAGGAAGCCGACATCCACTTCGGCCTCGCAGACGTCCCCCGAGAAGGGTTCGGCCTCGGCGAGGCAGGTGCCGTTTTCGTAGATCATGCTGTTTCCCGCAAACACCATATCCGAGGTGCTCTCCCCCACGCCCGCATCGGCATAGATGTAGGCGCAGAGGTTCTTGCCCGACTGCGCGGCGAGGAGCTTGTGGCGGTATTCCCGCTTGCCCACCGTCTCGTTGGAGGCAGAGAGGTTGACGATGACGCTCGCCCCGCTCTTCGCAAGCCACGCGGAGGGCGATTCGGGCGCCCAGAGATCCTCGCAGATCTCGCAGCCGACGGCGATCTCGGGATGATTTTCGTCGCGGAAGACGAGCTCGGTGGAAAACGTTGCGCCGTCGTTCGCCTCGCCGCCGAAGGGAAGCCAAAGCGCCCCGGCGGGTGCGGGGGAAAAGTAGCGTGCCTCGTAGAATTCGCCGTAATTGGGGATGTGGGTCTTGGGCACAAGCCCCGAAATTTTGCCGTTCGCAATGCCCGCGGCGCAGTTATAGAGCTTGCCCTGATACACGATCGGCAGCCCCACGAACACGAGCATGGGACGCCCCTTCGTGCTCTCGGCGATGCGCTTGAGGGCGGCAAGACAGCCGTCGAGGAGGGTCTTCTGCAGGAAAAGATCGCCGCAGGTATACCCCGAAATGCAGAGTTCGGGGAAGACGAGAAGCTCGGTGCCCTTTTCGTACTGCGCCTCGATGATCTCGATAATCTTTTGTGCGTTGAAGGCGGGATCCGCCACTTTGAGCTCGGGGCTCGCCGTCGCAACTTTCAAGAATTGATGTTTCATAAGTCTTAATATGATTGACGATATAAGGCTAAGGCTAATGCGATTCTTACTTCGCCTAACGGCGAAGTAGCGTAGCGAGTGTATCTTAAAGATCCGCTCACTCCGCTACGCTACGTTCGGGATGAGGGTCGGACTGCGTATTTGCCGCGTCGCCGCCCCACCCCCTCGGTCCCCCTCCCACGGAGGGGGTAGTGCTCGGAATGAACCCCATGGGGGTAGGGCTTTCGGACTTCGGACTTACTTTTCCGAAAGATCACTCTTCGGCGCCGGCGACTTCGGCGACCGAGGCGCCCTTCGCCTTGGCACGGATCTTCTCGATCATCTCCGCCATCAGTTCGGGGTTGTCCTTCAAGAACTGCCGCATCTTCTCTCTGCCGTTGGCGATCTTGTTGTCGTTATAACTGAACCACGCCCCGCTCTTTTTGATGATATCGAACTGCGTTCCGAGGTCGATGACGCACCCCTCCTGCGAGACGCCTTCGCCGTACATGATATCGAATTCGGCCTGACGGAAGGGCGGTGCGAGCTTGTTCTTCACAACCTTCGCCCGCGTACGGTTGCCCGCGGCGCCCTCTGCATCCTTCAAGGTGTCGATCTTTCTCACGTCGATGCGGATGGAGGCATAGAACTTGAGCGCCTTGCCGCCCGGGGTGACTTCGGGATTGCCGAACATCACGCCCACTTTTTCGCGGAGCTGGTTGATAAAAATGACACAGGTCTTGGACTTATTGACGATCGCGGTGAGCTTGCGGAGCGCTTGCGACATGAGCCTTGCCTGAAGTCCCACGTGGCTCTCCCCCATATCGCCTTCGATCTCCGCCTTGGGCGTGAGGGCGGCGACGGAGTCGACGACGATGATATCGATCGCCGAAGAACGGACGAGCGCATCGACGATATCGAGCGCCTGTTCGCCCGTATCGGGCTGGGAGACGTAGAGCTCATCGAGGTTGACGCCGAGCTTCTGCGCATAGACGGGATCGAGGGCGTGCTCGGCGTCCACGAAGGCCGCGACGCCGCCCATCTTCTGCGCTTCGGCGACGGCGTGAAGGGCGACCGTCGTCTTGCCCGAGGATTCGGGGCCGTAGATCTCGATCATCCTGCCGCGGGGGAACCCGCCGATGCCGAGGGCGAGGTCGAGCGTAAGGCACCCCGAGGGGATGACTTCGATATCCGTGTTGCCCGCATCCTGCCCGAGCTTCATGATCGCGCCCTTGCCGTATGCCTTTTCGATCTGGGCGAGTACGGCGTCGAGCGCCTTGAGTTTTTCTTCGTTCATGTATCTTCTCCTTTCGGTTTTTATCTGAGTTTGCGGAAGGCGCGAAAGAGGGCGATGTTGATCGCCGTCTCCGAGATCGTCTCCCTATCTCCCGTGAGGCGGAAGCGGAACACATCGATCTGCTCCTTGGTGCCCACGGCGATGTAACAAAGCCCCACAGGGTTGCCCATTTCATCGGGATCGGGTCCTGCGACGCCCGTCGTTGCGACGGCGAGATCGCAGTTGCCCGCCTTTAAGAGCCCCGCGGCCATCTCGTAGGCCGTATCGTCGGAGACCGTCCCCTGCCGCCGTATGGTGAGCGAAGAGACGCCGAGGCGCTCCTCCTTTGCGAGGGCGTTGTAGGCATTGATCCCCTCGAAATATACGGCGCTTGCCCCGGGGATACGGGTGATCGCCCGCGCGATGCCGCCGCCCGTGAAACTTTCGGCGACGGAGATCCTCTTCTTGCGGAGCTTGAGGGCATCGACGAGCCGCGCCGCGACGCTCTCATCCCGATCCGAATAGACGAATTCCGAGAGCTCGGTTGCAAGGATGCGCATGGCTTCATCCACCGCCATCTTGGGGGCCGTATCGGGGTACAGAAGTTCGATCCTGCATACGCCGTAGCGTTCGAAGAGATGGATCTCCACCCCCTCCCCCGCGGCTTCGCGCGCACTCTCGACGGCGCGGCGCAAGATCTCTGCGGGAGCGAGCACGGTACAAAGAACGAGGCGGGCATAGCGCATTTTTCTGCGGGCGTCGATGCGGGGGACCGTCTCCCCGAGTACGAGTTTTTTGCCATCTTCTTTTGCGGGAAGCACGCCGAAGAGGCACTTCTCGGTCTCGAGCAGGTACTCCTCGGAAAACTTCTCCCCCACCGTCTCTTCGATGATGCGCCGCGCCGTGGGAAGCAGGATGCTTTCGGCGATGAGGAAGACGCCGTCGCAAAGATTGCCGCAGCGCACGAGCGCGGAAGAGATCTGCATCGGACTGTCGTAGGGCAGAAACAGGACTTCATCGAGGGGGACGCCCCCCGAAAGAAAGGCATCGGTGACGGGCGTAAACTCCACTGCGGAGAGCGAATTCATGCGGTTGACGAGGACGATCGCTGCGTATTTCACTTTGCGTCCTCTTTGAGCACTTGGCGGTTTTTGATGATGTAGTTGCAGCCCGAGACCACCGTAAGCACGGCGGAGAGGAGCAGAAGCGCCATGCCGATGATCGCGCCGAGCTCCTCGTACCCCACGACGTCGCCCCCCACTCTCAAGAAGGGCATGACGATGAGGAGGACGGCGATCGTGACATCTTGCGCGACCGTCTTGAACTTGCCGAGTTTATCGGCGGCGAGCACCAGCCCCCGCTCCACCGCGATGAGGCGGAAGCCCGAGACGATGAGCTCGCGCGCCATGATGAGCGCGACGGAGACGCCCGCCACGATGGGTCCCCAACCCGCGAGCGTGTTGTAGCCGAAGATGAGCGGACGGGTGAGGAGCAGGATGAACGCCGTCGAGACGAGCACTTTATCGGCAATGGGGTCCAAAAACTTGCCCATGTTGGTGACGAGATGATATTTGCGCGCGATGTGGCCGTCGAGAAAATCGGTGAAGGCGGCGAGCGCAAACACGCCAGCGGCGATGAGATAGCAATACCGCCACAGGTCGCCGAGATAGAACACGACGACGAACACGGGGATCATGAAGATGCGCGAAAGCGTGAGTTTGTTGGGAAGATTCATTTTCTTATTCCTCGACGATGCCGAAAAGGTCGTAAGTTTCGGCGGATCCGATTTTGACGGGGACGATCTCCCCGGGGGTGAGCTTGCGCTTCGGAGAGACGAAGGAGACGTTCCCGTCGATCTCGGGCGCCTGGAAGTACGCCCGCCCGATGTAGCCGATCTTGTCATACCCGTCCACGAGCACGGGAAGCGTCTCCCCCACGCGGCCCTGAAGAAGCGCCGCGGAAATCTTCGCCTGCCTTTCGTAGAGCTCGCGCACCCACCGCTTTTTGGTGGAGGGATGCACCTGCCCGCGCATGCCGTAGGCGGGCGTTTCGGGCTCACGGGAATAGGCGAAAAATCCGCAGTTTTCGAACTTCATCTCCTCGAGAAACGATAACATCCCCCTGTGTTCTTTCTCGGTCTCCGAGGGAAAGCCCGCGATGAACGTCGAGCGGAGGGCGATGCCCGGGACTTCATGGCGAAGGGTCTTTACGAGCGCTTCGAGGTCCTCTCTTCTGCCCCGCCGCCCCATGAGCTTTAGGATGCGGTCCTCGGAGTGCTGCATGGGAAGATCGATGTATTTGAGAAGTTTGGGGTTCTCCTGAAATTCGCGGATGAGCGCCTCCGTGACCGCCTCGGGATAGCAATACAAAAGGCGGATATGCCCGATGTTTTCGAGGTCGGAGAGCCTTCGGATGAGCTCGGGAAAGCGGTTCTTGCCGAGGTCCTCGCCGTAGCGCGTCGTATCCTGTGCGACGAGCACGAGCTCCTCGGTCTGCCCCAACCCCCTTGCCTCCTTCACGAGCTCCTCCATGGGGTAGGAGACGTACTTTCCGCGGATCTTGGGGATGAGGCAGTAGGTGCAATGGTTGAAGCAGCCGTCGGCGATCTTGAGATATTTGATGTGGGGAGCCGTGGAGACAAAGCGCTCCGTGCGCTCCCCCGTGCCCGTACCCACGGCGTCGATCTGCCGCCCCTCCGCATAGGAGGCCTCGAGCGCGGAAAAGAGCCCGGAGGCATCCTTCACGCCGAGCAGGACGTCGGCCTCGGGCAGGTGCTTTTTGAGATCTGAGGTGAATTTTTCGGAGAGGCACCCCGCGACGACGAGCTTTTCGAGCTTGCCCGGGGTACGTTCCGAACGCCCCGCGCGCAGGGTATCGTAATCGAGGATGGCGTTGATGCTCTCCTCGCGTGCCGCGTTCAAAAAGGCACAGGTGTTGACGATGACGATCTCGGCCTCTTGGGGGTCGTCTGTGATCGTATGCCCCCGCCGCACGATCTCGCCGAGCAGTCTCTCCCCGTCGACGCGGTTCTTATCGCACCCGAGCGACGCCATGAAGAAGGTCTTCTTGCGCATCAATCGTAGCCCCCGTAGAGGTTATCGAACTCCTGCTGGGTGAGCAGGACGTCGCGCGCCTTGGCCTTGCCGTCGAAGGGCGAGATGTACTTCATCGCCTCCATCCATTCGATGATCTTGCCCGCGGTGCTATAGCCCACAGAGCAAGTGCGCTGGATGAGGGAGATGGAAGCCTGTCCGCGCTTGACGACGATCGCAAGCGCACGGATGTAGTTTTCGCCGACTTCGCCGCTCGCCTTGCCGCCTTCGCCGTCGTCATCGTCGCCGTCCGATTGCTCGATGCGGTTCATGTAGTCGAGTACGCTCTCGTCGTAGTAATTTTCGTTGTTCTCCTTGACGTAGTCGATGACGGCCTTCATCTCCTTGTTGCTGATCCAAGCGCCCTGCGCACGGACGCGGGCGGAGCCGCCGATCGTGAAGATGAGGTCGCCGTTGCCGAGGAGCTTCTCTGCGCCCGAGGCGTCGAGGATGACGCGGGAATCGATATCCGAACTCACCGAGAGGGCGATACGCGTCGGAAGATTGCTCTTGATGACGCCCGTGATGACGTCGGTCGAAGGGCGCTGGGTGGCAAGCACGAGGTGGATGCCCGCCGCGCGTGCCTTCTGGGAGATGCGCTGGATGAGGGCTTCGATATCCTGCTTTGCGACCGACATGAGGTCGGCGAGCTCATCGACGACGATGACGATCTTGGGCAGTTTCTCCTCGTCCTCGTTGAGGGCGGAGTTGTAGTCATCGAGTTTATGGATGGGCATCCCCCCTTCATGCGTCTTATCCTTAAAGAGCACATAGCGGCGTTCCATCTCTTCGACCGCCCACTTGAGCGCGGCGACCGTCTTGGGGGCATCGGTGATGATCTCGTTGATCATGAGATGCGGGATGCCTTCATACGCCGTAAACTCGGTGTGCTTGGGGTCGACGAGGATGAGACGGAGCTGTTCGGGCGAATACTTGCAGATGAGGCTGATGATCATCGAGTTGAGGCAGACGCTCTTGCCCGAGCCCGTCGTCCCCGCGACGAGGATGTGGGTCATATCCACGATATCTCCGCAGACGCACCGCCCCTCGATATCCTTGCCGATCGCAAAGGTCAAAGATGTGGGCTTTGTCTCGCGGAATTCGCGGGAATTCAGGATGGAGCGCAGCCCCACCGTCGCACGGCGGGCGTTGGGGACCTCGATCGAGATCGCCCCCGCCTCGTTGTTGGCGTACATGTTCACGCCGCGTGCCGCGCGCAGGCGCATTGCGATCTCCACGGCGTGCTTGGTGACCGAGGAGATAGAGGCGTTGCGGGGGATATCGATATCGTAGCGGGTGACCGTGGATCCGCACGTGACCCGCTCGATCTGCGTCTCGACACGGAAATTCTTGAGCGTATCGATGATGATCTCCTTGTTGCACTTGATCTCTTCGGGGGGGACCTGTACCGTTTCATCGTACTCCTGGAAGAGCTCGATGGGCGGCGGATTGTAGGGTTTATAGACGTGCTTTTCGCGCGGCTTCTCCTCCTTGGCGGCGGGCGCGGGGCGCTCTGCACGGGAGGCGGCCGTGCGGCGGAGATCTCTCAGGCCGCGGTCTTCACGGTCCTCTTGCGGCTCCTCGCCGAGCTCCTCCTCTTCATCGAAGAGGCTTGCCGAAGAGCGGCCGCGGACATCGCGCGTCTCATCGCGGGTGGGCGTCTCGCGGGTCGGTTCCTCGAAGAAACTGCTGCGAGGCTCGTCCCGCTTAGGTTCTTCAAAGAAGCCGCTGCGAGGCTCGTCGCGCTTGGGTTCCTCAAAGAAGCCGCTGCGAGGCTCGTCGCGCTTGGGTTCCTCAAAGAAGCCGCTGCGAGGCTCGTCGCGCTTGGGTTCCTCAAAGAAGCTGCTGCGTGGCTCATCGCGCCGCTCGCCGAAGAAGTCGCGCAAGGAATCGCGGCTGTCCCGCTTGGGCTCCTCGGGAAAACTGCTGCGGGTGGGCTCTTCGCGCCGCGGTGCATCGAGGAAGCTCCCCCGTGAAGGTTCTTCGCGCTTGGGTTCTTCGAGAAAACTGCTACGGGTCGGTTCGTCCCGCTTGGGCTCCTCAAGAAAACTGCTACGGGTCGGTTCGTCCCGCTTGGGCTCCTCGAGAAAACTGCTACGGGTCGGTTCGTCCCGCTTGGGCTCCTCAAGAAAACTGCTACGGGTCGGTTCGTCCCGCTTGGGCTCCTCGGGGAGATCGCTGCGGGGCAGCTCTTCGCGCTTGGGGCCTTGGAGGAAGCCGTCGCGGCCCGAAGACTCGGTGTCGCGGTCCTCCCGCAGTCCGCCGAACATGCGGCGCATGGACTCCCTTCCCCCCTCTTCGGCGTCGGTCACACCGCGGGCGGGCGGCTCGGGCGAAGCGGGACGCTCGGAAGGATCCGGTACATCGTTGCGGTAGTAATCGCGCTTTTCCTCCGACGGCGTGAACGGCGGTTGATAGGAGAGCGCGGGATAGTTGATCTCTTCGCTCCGCGTAGGCTGCTGCGGGGCGGGGGTCACCTTGCGGGGAAGGGTCGTACGCGGCTCCTCGGCCTCCCGTGAGAATGCGTCCGTGTAGTTCTCGCGCGGGGATGCAGCGGCCGATGCGGCGGGCGTACTCCCCGTTGCCGCGGACGAAGGGCTCTGCGGGGGCTCGGGGGATCTGCGGATGGTGTTGAAGATGGAATCCCGATCGTAGAAGAGGTTGCCGCGGTAATCGGGTGCCCCGGAAAAGATGTCGTCGGAGGCAGAAGGCTGCGGCTCGGGTTCGGGTGCGGGCGCGGGCTCTTGCGGCGGCTCGGGCTGCGGGGCGTAAGGATAGGCGCCGTAAGCACCGTATGCGCCGTAGCCGTAGCGGCCGTATGCCCGTTCGTAGGCGAGTTCGTAGGCCGTTCTCTCCGCGCCTACGGGCTGTGCCTCGGGGGCGGGTTGTTCACTTCGGGTCGCATAGCTGCGGGTCGCCGCCGTGGGCTCGGCATCGGGCACGGGCGCACGCTCGGGCGCGGGCATGCCCGAGAAATTCACGGAGTCGTCCTTGGAAGGGATGGGCATCTCGGACTTCTCGGCAGGTTCTTTCTTCTCCTTGGGTTTCTTTTCGTCGTTGACGGAGGGGAAGATCCGCTTTCTGAGGGGGGTGAGCAGTAAGGTGCAGAAGAGTGCGACGAGCGTGAGCAGCGCATACAGCACATACGCCCCCGCCGCCGTAAAGAAATGACGGATGGGATAGGCGATGAGCCCGAAGAACACGCCGCCGCCCGTGCCGTGCGCGATCCCCTCTGCCGCGGCGCCCCAGCAGCCCGCAATGTAGGCGCCGAAGCTCTGCACGCCCTCCGCCGTCTGATAGAAGCGCTCGGCGGTGGAGGTATGTACGATCAAGAGGACTGCGGCGCAGAGCAGCATGAGATCCACGAGCCAACGGATGGGGATCCACCGCTTATTCGCGATGAGGGCGACGGAAGTGTAGATGAGAAGCGCAAAGACGGGGTAGGCATAGAAGCCGAACACCCCGATGAAAAAGGAGGCGATCGCAAGGCCGATCTCCCCGAATACGTATCTTCCCGTCACCAAAATAAAAGTGAGGATGACGCTGAAGAGAAACAGCGTCATACCGACGGTCTCCCGCGTGAGGACAGACGTCTTCTCCTTGTTTTCTTCTTTTTCGCCGCGACCCACTCCGTTCACGTTGTTACCTCCGTTTCCCCGCGCGCAAGGAATACGCATATGATTTCATTCTACAGTATAACATTTCCCGCGCGATTTTTCAACGAAATTGCGCAAATTTTTTTGCGGGATTTTGTAATTTTATTATTTTATCTGTTTTTTCCGCCGCGCACACGCGTGGCCTTGCGCCCCCGCGCGGAAATTTCGCCCAATATAAAGGCACAGCGGATACCCCTCGGTATCCGCCGCGCCTTTTCGCATCCTGCGTCTCGCCTGTGTATGGCCTTCAGCCGCGCTTTAAGGCCCGTTCGACGGTCGCGATGCGCGCTTTGATCTCCTCTAATTCTCTGAGGACGTCGTCCGTATCGCGGACGCTCCGCGCGGTAACGCCCAAGAGATAGTCGCAGCTCACCCCGAAAAACTCCGCCAGCCTGACGATGGCATAGCTATCGGGGTTGGTCCGCCCCGTCTCGTAGTTGGAGAGCGTCTTCTGGTCGATCCCCGTCGCTTGCGCGACGTCGATTTGCCGCAGATCCCTGTCTTCCCGCAACTCTCTGATCCTGTTCATACTAATTATTTTCTCCATAATTAGAATTTTACTATTATTTTCCTTCATCGGCTTGACAAAGAAAGATTTTCCTGTTATAATCCAAATTACAGGAAAATATTGGTATATCGGAGGAAAAATGTATGCAGGAACCCAATTTTGACACAGAAACGCCCGCGGAGCCTCAGTCAACCCAACCCGCGACCGAAGAAGTCAAACGCAAAAAGCCGCCTATCGGACAGCGGCTTGCGGCCTTCACGGCAAAGCAGTGGGTCTTGTTCGGCATCACGGCGCTCACCGTGCTATTCATGTTTGTCGGGCTGGCCTTCCCCGTCCTTCATCTGCAGGCATTCGGCCTGGAAAGGACGACGTTGGGCTTCGACGTCTTATTCGGCAACATCCCCGCTGCCGTCCAATCTGTGGCGGCCATGCTCATGGCCTTTGTCTGGCTACAACTGCTCGCAACGATCGCGGGCATCGTGCTCGTCGTCTTGGCACTCACCGTGTTTTCGCGGAAAACAGCGGAACGCGTACAGCTCGCCATCATGATCGCCTCCGCCGCATTCTCGTTCCTCTATATGATAGACGGGATCGCCGCGGTGTCTGCGAGCGAAATCGCGGGGACCACGGCTTCCTATGCGCTGTTCATCCTCGTCGCACTGTTTACGGCGGGGCACCTCGTCTCATGGAAGCTCTTGCCCGAGACCTTTGCCATACAGAAGCGGGAAAAACGCGCCGAAGGCGATGCGGCAGAGCAGATCAGAAAATATAAAGAGCTCTACGACATGGGCGCCATCACGGAAGCCGAATACGAAAAGAAGAAATCCGAACTGTTAAACGGTTGATCTTCCATAAGGCACAAAACAAAGGGGCCGCCCCGCGGCGGCCCCTTTTTATCGATCCCTTTTATACCATGCTCTCGAGGATAAGTTTATCCGCGACGAGGGCGATGAACTCGCTGTTCGTCGGCTTTTCGCTCCCGATGTAGACGCGGGCGCCGAAGATGGCGTTGATGGCGTCGACCCGCCCTCTGTTCCACGCGACTTCGATCGCATGGCGGATGGCGCGTTCTACCTTGCTCGCCGAGGTGTGGAACTTCTCCCCGATGATGGGATAGAGGCCCTTCGTCACATTATTGATGATATGGGGGTCGTTTACGGCCATCTTGATGCCTTCCCGAAGATAGCCGTAGCCCTTGATGTGCGGCGGGATGCCGATGGCGATGAAGATGCCCGAGATGCGCTCATCGATGGAACCCGCACGCTTGCGCTCGAGGGGTTCCGCGGGCACGGGAAGTTCCAAAGAGATCTCCGCGACCCGCTCTTCGACGAGTTCGGCCGAGACGGGCTTCATCAGATAATATCTCGCCCCGAGAGAGATCGCGCGGCCGATGATCTTGTCGTCGGCGAAGTTCCCCATCACGACGAAATCCGCCTTCTTCCCGGCCTTACGCGCCTCCTCGAGGACGGTAAAACCGTCACATGAGGTAAGAAAAAGGCTCATTACGACGGTCTGCGGCGAAGTCGCATCCAAAAGGCGCAACCCCTCTTTGCCGTCGCCCGTCACGCCACAGATCTCGTACCCTTTGCGCAAAAAGTGTTCTTTGAGTTCCTTTGCGAAGGCCTCGTTGCTCTCGAGAATCAAAATGCGTTTCATTGAAAAATACCTCTTTTTTATCTTTTTTTCGAGATGTACAGGCATTATAAAACACATTTTCGGATTTGTAAAGCTATTTTTGTACAAAAATCAAAAATTTTTGTACAGAATTTAGAGAATTTTGTACAAAATTGTCGAATCGACACATGTTCCCCTCTTTCGACGGGGTATTTCGGCGTATCGCTATGTCATTCCCTCCCTTCCGCAAGTTCGAGCTTGATGTGATTCGTCCAGCTCAATTGTGTCACCAGCGGTGACACTTTTTCATCCGCGCCGTAAAGCTCGTAAAATTGCCGCATGCGATAGAGCCCGCGGCGGTTGAATCCCTTGAGCTCGGGATAGTTCTTCGCGAAAAAGGCGGCAAGCCCTTCCACATAGGCGTCGCCGTAGGCCGCATCGCGGGAGTTTTCAGACACATACTTGCCGATCTGCAAATACATGCGGATGAGCTCCTCGTTTACCTTATAATACGCGCGCTCCCGTGCCGACTGTATGATCTTTACGATCTCGGAATAACTTTTTTCGGGTACCATGTTTCCACGCTCCTCGCATCCGTTTCAAAGTTCGCGCATGGGCGCAAAGGCGGCTTCAGCCCTCGATCAGATCGACGTATTCATCGAACGTACAGCTCTTATCAAAGGTCTTGGTCCCATTGATCACCATGATGCGGTTGCAGACGGTATTCATGAGCTCCTGGTCGTGCGAAGTGAGTAGCATGCAGCCCTTGAAGGCCGTGAGCCCGTTGTTGAGGGAAGTGATGCTCTCGAGGTCGAGATGGTTGGTGGGTTCATCGAAGATGAGGAAATTCCCCCCTTCGAGCATCATCTTGGAGAGCATGCAGCGCACTTTTTCGCCCCCGGAGAGCACTTTTGCCTGCTTGAGCGCCTCTTCGCCCGAGAAGAGCATCCGCCCGAGCCAGCCGCGGAGGTATTCCTCGTAGTGATCTTTGGAAAACTGCGAGAGCCACTGCACAAGAGTGAGGTCGCAGCCATCGAAATATTCGTTGTTGTTGAGCGGGAAATACGACATCCCGATCGTCTTCCCCCACTTCACGGTACCCGCATCCGATTGCTCCTTGCCCGTGATCACATCGTAGAGCATGGAGACGGACGTACTCTTATCCGAGAGGATGCCGATCTTATCCCCCTTCTGCACGGTGAAGGAGACGTTCTCGAAGTAGCCGCGCTTCGTGAGGCCTTCGACGATGAGGATATCGTTGCCGATCTCCCGTTCGGGCTTGAATTCGATGAAGGGATATTTGCGGAGCGACGGCTTGAAATCCGAGATCGTGAGCTTCTCGAGCTCCTTCTTGCGCGAAGTCGCCTGCCGCGATTTGGAGGCGTTGGCAGCGAATCGCGCGATGAATTCCTTGAGTTCGGCGGCACGCTGTTCGGCCTTCTTGTTGGCGTCCCGCTGTTGGCGTGCCATGAGCTGAGAAGTCTGGTACCAGAAGTCGTAATTGCCGAGATAGAGGTCGATCTTGCCGAAGTCGACGTCGCAGATGTGCGTACACACCTTATTCAGGAAGTGACGGTTGTGCGAGACGATGATGATCGTATTCTCGAAGTCGAGGAGGTAGTTTTCCAGCCATCGCGCCGTCTTGAGGTCGAGGTTGTTGGTGGGCTCATCGAGAAGGAGGACGTCGGGATTTCCGAAGAGGGCCTGTGCCAAAAGCACCTTGACTTTCTTCTTCGCGTCGAGCTCGCCCATCGTGAGATAATGCTCCTCGGGCGGGATATCGAGTTCGTTGAGAAGGGTCTCCGCTTCGCTCTCGGCCTCCCATCCGCCGAGCTCGGCAAATTCGGCCTCGAGTTCGGAGGCCCGCACGCCGTCTTCCTCGGTGAAATCGGCATGGGCATAGAGGGCGTCTTTCTCGTCCATGATCTCGACGAGCCGCCTGTGCCCGAGCATGACGGTCCTGAGAACGGTCTCGTAGTCATACTTGTTCTGATTCTGGGCGAGCACGCTCATGCGCTCGTTTTTATCGAGGATGACCTCCCCCTTGTTGGGTTCGATCTCCCCCGAGAGGACCTTCAGAAAGGTGGACTTCCCGGCCCCGTTTGCGCCGATGATGCCGTAGCAATTTCCCTTGGTGAATTTGAGATTGACGTCTTCGAACAGCTTCTTGCTGCCGTATTGCAGACTGACCCCGTTGACCTGTAACATGATGACCTCACATTTGCGTTTTCATGTGCGATTATACCATATCGGCAAAACTTGAGCAAGTAAATTGAGGCGGGAAAAGTTTTTTTCTTGACGAAACCGCCCGTATCGGTTATAATATTGTCATGAACATCTTTGCGATCTTTGCGCGGAGAACGGTGCATTTCTTTTTGAAGCTTGCATCCCCCTTCCTTCCCTATTCCCTGCCGCAGACCGTCGGCTACGAAGAGGCCGCGGCATGGCTCTCTTCACAAAAAAAGAAGAAGGCGCTCATCGTCACGGGAAAGACGGTGCATGCCCTCTCTTTGACCGCGTCCCTCACCGAAGCGCTCCAAAATGCACACATGGGGTACGAATTTTTCGATGACGTCCCCGCCGACCCCACGACGGAGTGCATCGAATCGGCCTATGCGAAATACCTCGGAACGGGGTGCGACTGCGTCATCGCAATCGGGGGCGGCTCCCCCATGGACTGCGCGAAGGGCGTGTGCGGGCGGGTCGCTTCCCCCAAGAGATCGCTCGAGGGAATGCGCGGCGCATGCAAAATAAAAGGCCACGTCCCCCCGCTTCTTGCCATTCCGACGACGGCGGGCACGGGCAGCGAGGCGACGGCGGCGGCCGTCTTCACGAGCCCCACGCACGAAAAATTCGCCGTGTTCTCCTTCAAGATCGTGCCCAAGCTGTGCGTGCTCGATCCCGTGCTCACCCTCACGCTTCCCCAAAATGTCACCGCGGATACGGGCATGGACGCCCTCACGCATGCGGTGGAGGCATACATCGGAAGAGTCGCGGGCGGGTTTTCGCGCATGCACGCCGAAGTCGCCATCCTCGATATCTTCGCATGGCTTCCCAAGGCGTATGCCGACGGCGGAGACCTCGAAGCGCGGAAGCGGCTGCTCCTTGCCGCGAAGAGCGCGGGGGTCGCCTTCACCCTCTCCTATGTGGGCTACGTCCACACGCTCGCACATGCCGTCGGGGGCGCCTATTGTATAGCGCACGGAAGGGCCTGTGCCGTACTCCTGCCCCACGTCCTCCGCGCGTACGGCAAAAAGGCAGAGAAAAAACTCGCGCGGCTTGCCGTAAGATGCAAACTCTGCGCAAAGAAGACCCCGAAGGCCGAGGCGGCGCAGCGCTTCATTGAGGCGATCGAGGCCCTCCTGCGCACGCTCGGGATACCAGAAAAGCTCCCCGTCGCGGAAGCCGATCTTCCCATGCTTGCCCATCGGGCGGCCAAGGAGGCCTTCCCCTACCCCGTGCCCAAGCTCCTCGATGAAGCCGCGCTCGTGCGGATCCTGCAGAGCGTGATGTAGTTTGGATAGAATAGCGCGGCGCCGCCCCGATCGGGGCGGCGCCGCGCTATGTTATAGGATTTAATTTGTCTGCTTTTCCGAACGCTTCCGCGCAAGGAAGTAGAAGAGGACGGAGAGCGCGATGCCCGCAAGGAGCAGAAGCACGGCGCAGACCCAGTACCACGGATCGGCGTAGAGCGGCGAAGGCGTCTTTAAGATGGGGGCGTAGACGGCGGCCACCGAACCCGCGATGAAGCCGAGGATGGCGAAGTACGTCGCCCGAGGATAGCGCTTCAGAAGCGTCCGCATGAGCAGGGAGACGAGGAAGAAGCCGCAGAGGATCCCGAGCCCCGTCACACCGACGACGAGAAGACAAGTCCCTACCTTCCGCCCGCGGAGCAGATATTCGGTGAAAAGCTCCATGAGGGGAGTGTAGTACCCGAAGATGAGAAGCAGCATCGAACCCGAGATCCCGGGGACAACCAGCGCACACGCACCTGCCATGCCCACGAAGAAGAGAAGGAGATATCCTACGGCGTCGAGGCGGAAGAGAAACCCTTCGGGGCGGGAGGCGGTCGGCAGGAAGGCAAGCGAGGCCGCAAAGAGCGCGGCAAGCACCAAGGCGATCACATTCTTGAAGGTCGGCTTTCCCTTTACCTTGGCCTTCACGGATGGCAGCCCCCCGATCGCAAGCCCCACAAAGAGGGAGACCGTCGGGATGGGGAACTTCGCAAGCCCCCAGCGGATGGGCACGATCAGCGCACAGACGCCGAGCAGCATGCCGAGCGCGACGGGCAGAAGAATGAGGAAACTGCGCTTAAAATCCTTGAAGATGTCTGCGACCGCCCCGACAAGACGCTCGTAGATCCCGAGGATCGCCGCGACCGATCCGCCCGAAAACCCGGGAATGATGAAGGCAATGCCAATCGCGGCGCCGCGCAGAATATCGGCAAAAAAGGCGACGACGCGCCCGGATCTTTCCGTGCTCTCCACTTGCTGCATCCATCCTCCCCCTGTTTTTCTATATCAGTATATCATAATTCGCTCCGAAATAAAACTGTTTTTGAATAAGTCCCAAGGAAAATTTTTTCGTATCTGTTATTTCGAAATATATCGAAATAATACTTTTTCATCGATTTTTGCATGTTTTTTCTGCCAAAACCGCCGATTTTCGCTATTTTCTATATTTTTCCGCCCTTCTTTTTTGATCGACCCCCACCCCCCCTTGAAAAGCAAGTACGAAGTCCGCCTACCTCGGGAGAACAGAAACCGACCCCCTCCGTGGGAGGGGGATCAAGGGGGTGGGGCGGCGAAGAAGCACAGGAATGGAGCACGTCATTTCGCCCCGACCGCACCACCCACGTCATTTCGCCCCGACCGCAGCTTCTATTTGTTCTACTAAGGTCGGCACGAGCCGTAGGCGAAGTTACGTAGTGAGAAATCTCGGCGTGGCATACGAACAGGCATTCCAAATACGTCATTCTGAACGGAGCCCGTTAGGGCGAAGTGAAGAATCGCATTAGCCTTAGCCTTATATCGTCACTCATATAAGAATAAGACTGCGGCGATGTTTCGACTACGCTCAACATGACGTAATTAGAACGAGATTCCTCGGGCTACGCCCTCGGAATGACGTACTGAGGTGCTCCGTCGTCTCCGCCTACCCCCTCCCACGGAGGGGGTGGCGCTTTGAATAGGCCATGTCGGACGCCCGTCCCTCACGTCATTTCGAACGTAGTGAGAAATCTCGTCCTTGAGATTCCTCCTCCCTACGGTCGTCGGAATGACGTACTGATGTGCCCCGTCGTCTCCTGCCCACCCCCCTACCCCCCTCCAATGGAGGGGGTGGCGCTTTGAATAGGCCATATCGGACGCCCGTCCCTCACGTCATTTCGAACGAAGTGAGAAATCTCGTCCTTGAGATTCCTCCTCCCTACGGTCGTCGGAATGACGTACTGATAGGCCCCGTCGTCTCCTGCCCACCCCCCTACCCCCCTCCAATGGAGGGGGTGGTGGTCTGTTCTCCGATGGAGGGGGTGTCGCTTATGATTCGCCCCCCTCAATAAAAAAACACCGCGGCGGGGGGCTGCGGCGATAAGCATTCACACGGTTTCGTACATAGAATAGGTTGTTCTATGTACTTCTTTTCTCATTATATCTTCTCATTCCCCGTTTGTCAAGAAAATCTCCCTCATTTTTCATAAAATCTTTTATCCTTTCTCTCATCTTCGGCGCCTTTGGGCGCCTTTTTTCTTTCTCCTCTTCTATTTAATGTACGCAGAACAACCTATTCTATGGTCCTGTGCCATGTGATTTTCGGTACGGTATGAACGCCGCTTCGTCCCGGCGGCGCACATATAAAAAATCATGATTTTTGAAGGAGAAAAACAATGCAAAAAAGAAGCAAGAAAGGCTTTACCCTTGCAGAACTCTTGATCGTCGTCGCGATCATCGCCGTCCTCGTCGCCATCGCCGTCCCGCTCTTCGTGAGTGGACTTTCCAAAGCGCAGAAAGCTGCCGATGATGCTAATGTTCGTAGCCTTCGCGCTGCCGCCTGCGTATATCTTCTTACTGTCGAAGACGATCCTTCTAAAAACGACGATGTGTACAGCAGTGTGTTTGAAAAGGGTACAACAGATGGGTTGCTGAAATTGAAGGCCAACGTTGTCGTAACCGCTACGCTTACGGATGGCAATTTTGCCAATCTTACATTTAAGATTGATTCAACAGCTAAAGAAGGTGTTACAACCACTACTTCAGGCACCACTGTAACGGCTAAAATTACGCAAACCGATCTTTCCAGCGCAAAATTTGAGACTGGTGAATAATCTCATCTAACCACACGCCGTTGGGGACAAACGGCAAACAAATTCACAAGCTGACGCAGCAGCCAAGGCAAGGGATACTGCGTTTGGCTCCGTATCCGACAGGGATGTAAAGATACGGGAAACAGCGGGGCACGCGCTCCGCTGTTTTTTCATGGGTTTTTGCAGTTCGTAAATTCAAAGCGATCTACCAAACGAATTTGGCACGGGCCAACTCGCCGTTATCCACCAAAACATCCTGCGCCGTCATCGAACGGTTGACCGCCGTCATAAAGTATGCCCACTCGGCGATCTCCTCGGCGGTCGCCCATTTTTTGAGGGGGGTCTCCGCCATGATCTCATCCCAGAGGCGCTTATCTTCCATCACGCGGCGGTTGAGCTCGGTCGTCACCCCGCCCGGGGAGAGGCTGTTCGCGGTCGCCCCCCACGCCGCGACGCGCAGGGCGACGTTCTTCATATAAGCCACCACGCCCCCCTTGCTTGCGGCGTATGCGGGAAACTCGGCGCCCGAGGAAGCACTTGCCGAGGCGAGGAAGAGAACGCTTTTCAGCATGGGCTGCATCGCGTATTTTTCGGTGACGCGGATGGTGCCCTTGAGGTTGACTTCGATGTCGTCCGCGCTATCCTGCACGCCCGCGTTGTTGATGAGGATCTCCACGCCCTCGACTTCGGGCAATGGGTCCTTCGCGATATCGGCGACAAAATGTGTGTAATGGGGTACGGAAAACGGCGGCGGAAGCAGGTCGATGCCCACCACCGTATGTTGTTTTTCGAGGAACTTTTGCGCGATCGCTTGCCCGATGCCCTTGCTCGTTCCCGTGATGAGGATCTTCATGCCGTCTCCTTTTTTTCGCGGAGATACTTGAGATATTCCTCCCCCATGCCCCGCTTTTCCCACATTTTGAGGACGCGGAAGCCGAGCGGCGAGAAGAGCGCCTCCACGAGGAGCTCTGCGACCATGCCCGTCGCGGCACAGGTGACGCACTGCACGATCGACCAGCCGAAGAAGAAATAGCTCACGATGAGCGCGAAAACGAGATTATCGACGAATTGCCCGATCGCCGTGGAGAGATACGCGCGGCAGGCGTAGGCAAGAAAGCCATCTGGGTTCTTCTTGAAGAGCTTCCCGATGCCGTAATTCGCAAAGTTATTGACGAGCGTCGAGGCGACAAAAGCCGTCGTGCTGCCGAGGACGACGTACCACGTCCCCCCGATGGTGGAATCGAGGGCTTCGTTGATGACCGTCTGCTCGCCGAAGTCGTAAAACGCACCCCATGTGCCCAAAATGAGGCTCGCAAGATACAGAACGAGGCAGAAGAGCAGGTTGATCGCGATGGCGGTGAGGGAGAGCATCGTCGCCGCTTTGGGGCCGTAGCGCTTGGTGAGCATGTCCATGCACAGAAAGGCGACCCACGAGACGAGGATGCCGCAATCGAGCGCGAGCCAGCCGAAGGGCAGGTCGATGCTCTTGTTGGCGAGCAAATTCATCGCGAAAACAGAGATGAGGAAGAGGGCGAACGTGAACGGTGAAACCGCGGAAAGGAGCAGCCTGTACTCCGTAAAAAAGGCCTTGAGTTTTTGCTTCATGCGAAGCCTCCTTGTTTTTTATTGCGCCGTGGCGCTTCCCGCTTGCTGCGGAAATGCGGCATGGATGGTTTTGCAAGGAACATCCCGCCGCACTGTTTATTATACACCCCCGTCCCCGCTCTGTAAAGCGTTTTTCGCCCCATCCCCGCCAAAACTTCCGCCGTCTTTTCAAAAATGGGTTGACAAACCGCCTTCGCCGCGTTACAATAAACTTGCTCTCCCGCATGCGCGGATCGGCGCACATAGGGCGGGAAAGCGAAAAAACAGGGGGTACCTATATGGATAAAATCAATTTGCCGCTCACCGAAGCGTGGGATAAGACCTTTGCACGGAGCGAAAAAGTGCTCCATGAAAAGGCGGTGTTTTGCAATCGTTACGGCATTCCGCTCGCCGCCGACCTCTATCTCCCCAAGTCGGGAGATGCACTCGCCGCGGTGGCCGTATGCGGCCCGTTCGGCGCCGTAAAGGAACAATGTTCGGGGCTCTATGCCCAGATCCTCGCCGAGCGGGGCTTCTTCACCCTCGCCTTCGACCCCTCCTTCACGGGAGAGAGCGGCGGGGACGTGCGCAATGTCGCCTCGCCCGATATCAATACCGAGGACTTCTGCGCCGCCGTGGACTTCCTCAGCGTGCACCCGCGGGTCGATCCCGCAAAGATCGGCATCCTCGGCATCTGCGGCTGGGGCGGGATGGCGCTCAACGCCGCGGCGATCGATCCGAGAATCAAGGCGACCGTCGCCTCCACGATGTATGATATGACGCGCGTCAACGCCAAGGGCTACTTCGATGCGGAAGACAGCGCCGAGGCCCGTATGGAAAAGCGGCGTACCCTCGCCGCGCAGCGCACGGAAGACTTCCGCAACGGGACTTATCTTCGGGCGGGCGGCGTCGTCGATCCGCTTCCCCCGGATGCGCCCTTCTTCGTAAAGGATTACTATGATTATTACAAGACAAAGCGCGGATACCACGTACGCAGCCTCAACTCCAATGCGGGTTGGAATGCAACTTCCGCCCTCTCCTTCCTCAACCAGCCCATCCTCGCCTACGCGAACGAGATCGAGAGCGCGGTGCTGCTCGTCCACGGGGAGAAGGCCCACTCCTGCTACTTCTCCCGCGACGCCTTCCGGCTTCTTCGCGGCGACAACAAGGAGCTTCTCATCATCCCCGGCGCCGTGCATACCGATCTTTACGACCGGGTGGAGATCATCCCCTTCGGCAAGATCGAGCAATTCTACAAAACCTATCTGAAGTGAATGTGAACGCGGTTCGATGAAAGACGACAGCGGTTGGATGAAATTGTAAACGCGGTGAGCGCAAAACTTTTATAAAACAGTGAGGAACCCCTTCCCCGCTGTTTTTACTTGCCGCAAATCACTCTGCGACGATCGGCGCGCTTGTTTTCAAGACAGGCACACGCCTAAAAACCATTTTTATTTTTTGCGCTATGATGATGACTTGCTTTATGAATGATTTTATGCTATAATCATCATAGGAGATATTATCATGCTGAAAGATACGATTGCAAAAAATGACGCCGTAAATCCGAACGACCGTGAAATGGCGGTACTCCGTGAAAACTTCCCGTCCTGCTTCCGTGCGGACGGCACGTTTGACATTGAGCGGTTTCAAGAATATTTGACCGATAAAGTTGCCATCAGCCACGAGGGATACGAGCTTAAATTCCTCGGCAAGAACTATGCTCGCTTGCTCGCCTCCGTGGATACGACTACCGTCGTCGTTCCCGATGAAGAACATAATGCCAAGCCTGAAAATGCCAACAGTCAAAATATTTATATAAGCGGCGACAATCTTGATGGGTTAAAGCATTTATTGAAGTCGTATGCGCACAGCATAAAATGTATTTATATCGATCCGCCCTACAATACCGGCTCGGACGGATTTGTCTATAACGACAGCTTTAATTTTACGGCAGATGAACTCGTTGTAAAGTTGAGTATCGAGCCTGAGCAAGCGCAACGGATTCTTGATTTGACAAAGCGCGGCTCGGCATCTCATTCTGCTTGGCTGATGTTTATGTATCCTCGCCTGCTTCTTGCGCGGGATTTGCTTTCTGATGACGGCGTTATTTTCATTTCCATTGATGATAACGAACAAGCAAATTTGAAGCTTCTTTGTGATGATGTGTTTGGAGAAGAGAATTTCATTAACAATTTTATGTGGCTACATGGGAAAGGAAAGAAGGATGCCCATTCGAGAACTCTTGAGCAATATGTGTTATGCTATGGACGTCAATTAAAAAATGTTGGAGAATGGAATGATATAAAATTTACTTCATATAATTTTGAAAATCCGGACAATGATCCCAAAGGGAAATGGTTTTCGGGGAGTATTTCCTTTAGTGAGGAACGCTCCAATCCTATGCATCCAAATTATTTTTCGATTACCTCACCTTCTGGCATTGTATGGACAAGACAATGGCAGGTTTCAAAAGATGAAATGGACCTCTTGATTTCAAATGGAGATATTTACTGGGGCGATTCGCCGAAATATGATGCCGTTCCAAGACAAAAAATCAGACCTGCGGAAATCGATATTATTCCAGAAAACATATTTAATGATTGCGGTACCACACAAAGTGCGTCAGCACACTTGATAAAACTTATGGGCGCGGATGTGTTTGATTATCCAAAACCCGTTGATTTAATTGCTCATATTCTGAAAATCGCTGACATAAAAAACAGTATAATAATGGATTTCTTTTCTGGCTCCGCTACAACAGCAGAAGCGATTATGAGCATGAATGTAGATGAACAGAATGCAAATAAATTTATCATGGTGCAAATCAATGATGATTTGCACGAGAAATTACAAGAACCGAGGGAATCTAAAACCAAAATACAAAGGGAAATAGATTTTTTAGAATCTATCGGGTTGCCGCATACGCTTGACTATATCGGATACGAGCGCATTATTCGTGCCGCCAGGAAAATCAAGGAAACGCATCCCCAAACCACCGCCGATCTCGGCTTCCGTCATTATATTTTGCAAGAGCCTTCTGCCGACACTTTGGATAGGCTTGAAAAATTCGATCCGAACAGGCTTGATGCTGCAGAGAATAACTTTTTGCAAGAATTTGGTCTGCCCACCATTTTGGCGACATGGTTATTGCGAGATGGTTATGGACTGACTTCCTCCTATGAGGAAGTCGATCTTGCGGGCTATAAAGCGTTTTGGAAGGACAAGCATCTGTATCTTATTACAAACGACCTTACGCGAGATGCCATTTCCGCTTTGGTCGATAAATATGTGACGGACGGGAATTTCAATCCGGAAAACGTCGTTCTTTTTGGGTATAGCTTTACTTGGACGCAGCGTGAAGAATTGAAAGCAAATTTGATGCGCTTAAAGGATACTGAAAAAAATCTTCGCATCAACTTCGACGTGCGCTATTAAAGGAGACGTCGTATGGAATTGCTCTTACAAAAAGATTTGCCCCATCAGCAAGACGCCGTTGACGCAGTTTGCAAAGTGTTCGACGGGGTTTATTTCGATTCACCTAAACAGTTTTATGAAAATCCTCGGCTCGATTTGCACGACGTCAAAATCGCCTCAAATATACAAACTGTACAAAAAAACCTTGTGCCGGAGTATCGCGGTTTTCATTCTCCCTCCGAGTTTTTGAACTTGGATGTTAAAATGGAAACGGGCACGGGGAAAACATATGTCTATACAAAAGTCATTTACGAATTAAATCAACGATATGGCATCAATAAGTTTATCATTGTTGTACCTTCCCTCGCCATCAAAGCGGGTACGGCACAATTCCTGCGCGATGATTATGTCCGCCGTCATTTTTCCGATTCCTGTGGCTATGGCACAGAGATTGAACTCGGCGTATTGGAGGCAGTAAAGGCGCAGAAGAATAAAAGAAGTTATTTCCCTGCGGTCGTCAGCGATTTTGTAAGAGGCTCTTGCCAAAGCACAAAGAAAATCTACGTCCTGCTTGTCAATATGTCGCTTTTGACGAGCAATCAAAAGAGAAACGGGAAAGACGTAGGGCTACTGTGGAGAGCCGACTATGACTATGGTGCAGAGGGATTTTATCGTCCTTATGATGCTTTGCGCGCCACAAAACCTTTCGTATTGATAGACGAACCGCATCGTTTTACACGCGACCAAAAGGCTTTTTCGGCCATTACGGAAGAAATCAAGCCACAGTGCATTATACGATTCGGAGCCACGTTCCCCGATACGATATCCGGGAAGGGGAAAGAGAAAATCAGCGTAAAAGATTATCAAAATCTTCTTTACGACCTCGACGCTTGTAAATCCTTTAATCAAGGGCTTATCAAGGGCGTTGCCAAAGAGCATTTTGAACCTGTCTCAAAAAAGGAAGAAAAAGTCAAAATCACGTCCATTGAAAGCAAAGAGTGTGTACACTTCCAATTCAAAAAACGTGACGAGCCAACGAAAACATATACGCTCAAAACGGGCGACTCTCTATCGATCATCAGTGATGCCTTCGAGGGGATCACGATTTCCGCAATCGACAAAACTTCCGTAGAATTTTCCAACGGGATCGTAAAGGTAGCAGGAGAAGAACTTGACGTTGATATTTACATGACGTCCTATCAGGAACAAATGCTGCGCCTTGCCCTGCAAAGACATTTTGAAGCCGAAAAGGAAAATTTTTGCGGGCGCACCTTCAAAATCAAAACGCTGGCATTGTTTTTTATAGACGACATTCCCTCATACCGCATTGGAGATGATGGAAAAGCTCCCTACCTTTTGACGACCTTTGAGCGGCTTTTGCGAGAACAAATCGAGAAAACCATTGCGGGGCTTAACGAGTATGAAGCGGAATATCGCGCTTACCTACAAGCAAGCCTTGCAAACATCTCGGGTTGCCATGCAGGATACTTTGCACAGGACAATGACGACTCCGATGAAAAAATCGCAGAAGAAGTCAATGACATTTTGCACGGCAAAAAGAAGCTGCTTTCTTTCCAAAACGATGATGGAAGTTATAATACCAGACGCTTTCTGTTCTCTAAATGGACGCTCAAAGAGGGTTGGGATAATCCAAATGTCTTTACCATTGCAAAACTTCGTTCAAGCGGTAGTGAAATCAGTAAGTTGCAGGAAGTCGGGCGCGGGCTTCGTTTGCCCGTAGACGAAAACGGAAATCGAATCGCAAACGAGGAGTTCACGCTCAACTATATTGTTGATTTTACGGAAGCCGATTTTGCGGAGAAACTTGTTGAACAAATCAACAGCGAAACGCCTCATGCCATCATGATCAGCGAAGAAAAACTTAAAACCGTTGCGAAAAAGCTTGGTATCTCCGCCGATGACCTTTTCGATGATCTGTATGGAAAGCATTACATTGATAGGCATTATAATATCCGACCGGAAAATCGTGATGCGTTTTTTGCCGAATACCCAGACTTTAAGACAGGCTTGGCTTCGGGCAAGGTGAAAGACCGCAATAAAGAAAAGGCTCATCCAATCAAAATCCGTCCGGCTGTCTATGCCGAATTGAAAGAACTTTGGGAAACGATCAATAAACGATATTTGCTTTTCTATGACGACGATCTGAATGCAGATTTGCAGGACGAGATTCAAACACTGCTCGAAACGGACGTATTCGTGGAACTGACAATGAGCAGTCGTCGTGATGTTATTCGCGGCGGCGAAAAGCAAATGAGTATTGAAACCGCCTCGGGCGTACAATATTCGGTAAACCGCCCGATTCCCTATCATGTGTTTTTGAAGCGAATATCCAATGTAACGGGCGTTCCCATCGAAATACTTCATTCCGCGATATGCGCATACGCCAAAAAACATGGGACGATAGAGCAAAAGTTTTTCAATGAAAGTTCGGTCGCGGCGTTCTGCGGAAAATTTGCGGAATGGAAAGTAAAGAAACTTGCAGGGAGATTTAGTTATCGAGCAAGCGCGACGCCTGTTGGTGCAACGGCTTTAACTCACGCTGACGGCACGCCCCTCTCTGAAATTGCGCAGGGAAGAATCGGGGTCAAATTCGTCGAAGGAACGCCGAGTGAAAAGTATCTTTATGATGCCTATGCTTGCGACTCGCCGCTTGAAAAAGATAATTTACTCGCGGATATTGACGAAGTTGTTGTCTATGGGAAAATTCCCCGAAACAGTATCGCCATACCAACAATCGCTGGTGGCACTTACAGCCCCGATTTCATGTATGTGGTAAAGCATAAAGACGGCACAAAAGTCCTGAATATCGTCGTTGAAACGAAGGATGTGGAAGGCAAAACTGACCTTCGCGGCATTGAAGAAGTAAAAATCAAATGTGCGGATGTATTCTTTAATACTCTCGCTGCGGATGGTTATAAGGTGAATTTCCGTACCCAGCTTGGTAACAAGCAAATGCGGCAAATCATCAACGAAGTACTTGGAGTATGATGATGAAGCGATTTCAATGTAAAACCCCATATGCATAAATGGGGTTCAATGCATAGAATATGTGCTTCAACCATCGAAAAATCTTCAACTATAGTAAATTGTCTTCAACGCAAAAAACAAACCCAATATATATAAATGGGGTTCAATACTTGGGGCATGGACTTCATCCATCGGGGAAGAACTTCAACTATAGTGAGGCGACTTCGTCTATAAGAATCGGCAAAAATTTGCTCGGAAGACGCTTCAAAAGTATCGGCGCCCGTCTGACGCTATTTGCGTCGGGCGGCGTATTTTTTCCGCGTGGACTCCCCGCCGCGGATGTGCCGCTCGCTCAGGTTGACTTCGAGCACCGCCTTCACGCGCGCAGCGAGGGCGGGATCGAGCACGGAAAGCCGCTCCGTGACGTCTTTATGAACAGTGGATTTACTCGTACCCATGACGGATGCGCATGTGCGCACGGTACACCCCGTTTCCACGATATATTTCCCGCACCGCACGACCCGTTCTTCGATCGACCACATAAAAATCCCCCTCTTTCCGACAAAAGATATTCTAATCTATGTCGAAAAAAGGGAGATTAGTACAAAACCCCTGCCTTTGCGCCTTGCGCCTGTTTTGCGCAAGAAGACCAGGGCATTCTCCGTGCATGGTGAGCTCATTGCCTGAAGGATGTGCATACACACGGTGTCTCCTCCGACGATATGCTTCTCGCAATGTACTCCCTTACCCGATTCCTAAGAAACGCTCAAAGAAAGCCTTGATTTTCTCGATCACGGTCATCTTTTTCTTGGCGCGGTCGCCCCCGCCGAAACGGGAAATCGGCGGCATAATCCTGTCGATATCCGTCCCTGTTGTGCGCACTTCTCCATCACGGAAGGCGTTTGCAATAAATTTTCTCGTCTCCTCGTCTTTCAAGTTCTCCTCTGCAATGATTTCCGAAAGCTGCTTCTCCTTTTCGGCAGCAACGTATTCGTGCCATTCGATCATCACGTCCGTAACGTCGGTAATGCCGGCAATAAAGTTTTCGATGAGCGCCTTCTTGCTGCGAAGTTCGGGACTTGCGTCGATTGCCTTGCGAATGGTGACGAGAACCTCTTTATCTTGGCAATGAGTATCGTGATACTTTGTGACGAGGAGCAGAATATAGTCGATATTGATCTCAATTTGTTTGATGAGTTCGATCTCGAATACAATGTCGTCGCTGATATCCTCTTTCTCACCGCGTGCCGCTTTTGCCTTCCGCTCGTCACGAAGGTCCTGATACCGTCCGCAGTAGTCCTGCAGGTCGCGCTCGGAAAGGACGTCATCCTCTTTGAAATCGTCGTAACAGGTGAGAAGGTTACGCATCCGAAGTAGCGCGCCGAAGAGGCGGATGAACTGCTTCTGCCGTTCTTCTCCCGTAATGCGCTCTTCTTCAAGAGGGAAGCCGTCCTGCAATTCGGAAACGAGGTCGATATATCCCTTACGATATTCTCCCTTGTCATCCGTGTAGCCGTTGAGGTAATCTTTGTAGCCGCGCATGAGAACAACGCCGCCCGCTTCC
>CANQET010000006.1 GCA_947595585.1 uncultured Clostridia bacterium | reverse complement strand
CTCGGGCTCGGGCTCGGGCTCAGGCACAGGTTCGGGCTCGGGTTCGGGCTCGGGTTCGGGCACAGGCTCGGGTTCGGGTTCGGGCACAGGCTCGGGTTGCGATACAGGAAGGGGCATGCGGAAGGCATAGCCGCAGTTGTTGCAGAATTTTGCGTTTTGCGAAACGCTTGCGCCGCACTGCGGGCACGTCTTTTCCGCCGTCCACTTCAAGCCGCAATCGGGGCAAAAGTTGCCCTCGAATTCGGTGCCGCAGGCAGGACATTGGTGTTTCATTTGTTACCTCCGAATGTTATTTGCGGGAAAATCGGGGCAAAAAATAAGGACGCCCCCAATGAGGGGACGCCCGCATGAGTACCCTCATTGCTGCGACACAATTCCCACTGATAAAAGCATAAGGAAAAAGGATACACCGATGCCGTTGTATCATGCTTTTATCAAAAAATATGGAATTGTGTCGCAAAAATTTTTCTAACATAACTTCGGAAAAATTGCAATCATTTGGGTAAAATTTCCCGAGAAAGGCGTAAGTTTTTCAAATTTTACGGGAGACGGTGGGGCGGAATACAAAAAACGCGGGTCTGTTTCACCCATTTTCAAGTGGGAAAGGGAATATTTCCCTCGGCTTCGGCGGGGAATAATGGGGGATGGGACGGGCATAGGATAGGGTGTGAAGCACCGCATCCGCATGCGTACGCGCATCCTTCTTATCTGCATTCCCGCGCTCACGATCCTTATGGTCGTGCTCTTTCATGCCAACGCCATGCGCATCGTCAAGGCGGTCGCGGAGGCCAACATGCGTTCGGTGACGACGGTCGCCGTCAACGACGCCATCTACTACACCCTCTCGGATGAAGTGCGCTACGAGGAGCTCATTCGCGTCGAGCGGGACGCGGCGGGGGAGATCGTCGCCATCACCTCGGATCCCTTGCAGATCAACCGCATCGCGCGCGACGTCGCATACATGTCGCAGCAGAACCTTCAGACGATGAGCGAGAGCGGGGTGGAGATCCCCCTCGGCGCCTTTTCGGGCATCGGGACGCTCGTGGGCTTCGGGCCAAAACTTCGCATGAAGATCCTGCCCATCTCCAACGTCGCCTGCAAATTCGTCTCCGCCTTCGAACAGGCGGGGATCAACCAGACCAAGCACTCCGTCTACCTCGAGATCGTCGCCGATATCTCCATCATCCTGCCCTCGGGGACAAGCAACTTTGCTTCGCTCACCGAAGTTCTCATCTGCGAAAGCGTGCTCGTGGGCAAGGTTCCGGATAGCTTTTTGCAGGCAGATCTCTTCGGCGAAGGTTACACGCTCGCCCCGCCGAGGACGGCTTCGATCGCCGCGATCGCACGTTCGGTGCCGCTCGCGTGATCGGACGCCGCGAGATTTTCGCGAAGCGCTCGGTCGAGGAGGAGGGAAGAGAGGGCAGCGGGAAGATCTTCGAGGCGGTCTTCGGGCAAGACGCGGCACAGCCCCCGTCTTTCGAAATACGCCGCATTCTCGGCTTGGTCGCCGCGGGAGTTCTTGCCGAGGGGGACGAGCAGGGCGGGCTTCTTGAGGGCGAGGAGCTCGAAGATCGTGTTGCTGCCCGCACGGGAGAGCACGGCGTCCGCCGCCGCATACGCGCTGCCCATATCTTCCTCGAAGGGTTTTCTGAGGTAGACGCCTCCCTTTTCCAAGCGCATCTCCTGCGCCTCCCGCCCCGCGAGATGCAGGATGGAAAGGGTGGGAAGCAGCGCTTCGAGATGATGCGCTACGGCCTCGTTGAGGGCACGGCTGCCGCTCCCGCCGCCGAAGACGAGCAGGACGTTCCCCTCCTTGGGAAGGCCGAATTTCTTGCGCGCACGGCTGCGTTCGCCCGAGAGGACTTCCCGACGCACCGGGGAGCCCGTCCATCTGCCGTTCGCAAATTTTTGGGCCGTCTCGGGAAAAGAAGTGAGCACGTATCGGCACTTCTTCGCGATGAGGCGGGTGCATAGCCCCGGGGAGAGGTCGCTCTCGTGGGTGATGACGGGCACCCCGAGCTTAGATGCGGCCCACACGGCGGGATAACTCGCAAAGCCGCCCTTGGAGAAGACGAGATCGGGCGGGGCGGCCTTCAAGGCGGCAAGGGCCTTGCGTTTTGCACGATGAAGAAGGAAGGGGATCTTGAGATTTTGCGGGGTGAAGGCACGGACGAGCTTGGGGCAATCGACTTCGAGAAAGGGGAAACCGGAAGAAGTTACGAGCCTTTTTTCGATGCCGCCCGTCCCCATATAGGAGAGGGCGTAGCTGTAGCGGAGCTCGTGCATGATGGCGAGATTGGGGACGACGTGCCCCGCGCTCCCGCCGCCCGTAAACAAAATGCGCTTCATGATATCAGTATATGAAGCGCTTGGATTTTTATTGAAAAACGGCTTCCGAAGAAGCCGTTTTTATGATATGGGGTGAGATTTTACGTATCTTTCCGCTTGCGGGGCAGGGTGAAGAAGTAGACGCCGATGATGATGAGGGCGAGCACGCTCAGGATGATGATGAGCGAGATGCGCAGCGCATCGCTCTCGCCGCGGTCGATCGCGCTCTCCGAGACGGTCGCCCTATACTCCTTGCCGTCCTTCACGATACGGGCGGTATAGGTGCCGTCGGGATTGGCGTAGAACTCCGCCCGCGTGCGTTCGGTCACCGTGATCGTGGTGCCGTCGTCGGCCGTAAAGAGGGTACCCTCCCTATTTTCTTTGAGGTAGGCGGGCTCAAACGAGGCGCCTTGCTCCTCGGATACGGGCACCTCGGTGAGATACGAGGCGGGTACATACCCCCGTGTCTCCGTGCGCGAAGTTCCGCATACGAGCGCATAGACGTGCTCTTCATCGAGGGTGACGTAGCCCTCCACGAGCACTTTGGCGCCCCGTTCGAAGGGCGTCTCGCGCAATGCTTCGTGCATGCAGGGGAAGTCGTAAGCGCCCACGGTGCTCGAAAGATAGCGCACAGGGGGCTCTGTTTCGGGCGTCCAATATTGTTCGGTGGGAAGGAGCCCTTCGCCGCTTTCGGGGTCGAAACGGAAGAGGTTCGCGGTGTAGACGCGGTCGCTCTCCCCGATCTCGTAGAGCACGACGAGGGCGTAGCCGTCCTTGACCCCGAGGAGCACGCCGAGCTTGGCTTCGGACGTGCGATAGTAGGAGGAATAGGGGAAATAGGCGGGGTCCTCGGCCTTTAAGGCATCGAGATCGGTGCGGATCCCGATCGTGCCCGCGGGGATCTCCACGAGCAGCCCCTCCGCCGCATGGACGGTAAACACGGCCGCACGCACCCCATCCGCGGGGATCTCGTTGAGCGTGGGGATATCGATGGCGTCGGCATCGGACTTTACGAGATAGCTCCCATAGAGGAAGAACACCTCGTCGTCTTCGAACCCGAGGGCAAAGGAGAGGGGATCGGGATCGGGCGTCGTGTAGACGAAATCCTTGCCGCGGACGGTCGCAAGCGCCTCATCGTTGCCGTTACAATAGAGGGAGCCCCCCCGCAAATAATAGAGGTTGCCCTCGAAATCCGCCCGCAGAGATTTATAATCTTCGGGCAGGGTGAAGTCAAGCTGTACGCCCCCATATTGCGAAATGAATTCCCGCTCGGTGAACCGCACGACGCTGTGGTTATCGTATGCGACATAGAGGTCGCCATAGACGTCCGAAGCGAGCGCCGCGGGGGAGCCGAAGCCGTCGTGGAAGACGGTCTCGCCGCCCACCTTGCCATAGGAATTGCCCGTGACATAGTAGACGGCGCCATAGACGCAGGCGATGCCGCGCACGGTGTTGTCGCCCGACGTCTCCGCCGCAGTGAACTGCATTTGCGCCTCGCCCGTGTAGGTACAGGTGTAGATCGCCCGCTCGGTCGCCGCGGCGATGATGTTCCCGTCCGTCGCAACGAAGCGGGGAGAAAATTCTGCGGCAACATCGGGGGGCAGGATCTCGGAATAGGTGTCCGACGCGAAGTCGTAGACGGTCACACGGCGGTTGCCCGCATCGGCGGTGACGAGCAGCCCGCCTGCACGCGCCGTATCCACCGCCCCGCAGAGCCGATTGACCGAGGCCGAAGTCGAGGAGATCTCATAGTCCGTGAAGGCCTTGGTCCCGGGATCGAATTCGCGCACGGCCTTGCCGCAGAGCACATAGAGCTTGTCCCCGTGCACGGTGAGCGCGGAAAATCCCTCGCCCTGCACCACGGCCTCGGGGACTCTTTGCGCCCCCGCCCCGACGATATCGGCGCAATACAGGCCCGTGCTATCCGTATAATAGAGGTGCTCGCCGAGGACGGCGATCGCGGAAGGCGAGATCAGGCTGTTGTTTTGCAGCGTGAGGAAGTCGCTCTGCTGGTCCGTTGCGGAATCCACGCTGAAGATGAGGTTCTTGACGGCATAATACAAATCGCCCTCCGCATAGGCCATGGGAAGCTGTACGGGTAAATCGGTTTGTAGCGGGATCGTCTGGGGAATAGACGTCGAGCCGTCAGGATCAAGGGCGTAGAGCGAGGCAGTTGTATTTACGGTCGTCGTGCCATAGAGTTTGCCGCCGACGATCGCAAAATTCGAAAGGCTGTAGGAAAGATCTTCCTCCTTGAGTTCCTCGGCCTTGGGGTCGAGGGTGTGCAACTTCATCGAGGCGTCGGTAAAATACAACAGGCCGTTCGAAAATTGGATCTTGCCGAACGAAGAAGAATCGATGCCGTATGTATACATCCGCCACTCCTGTTTTTCGCGGTCGCAGAGATAGATATGGTTGCCGTCGGCAATGGCGATATGCCCGTCGTCGATCGCGAGGTCTTTGGGCGACTGCAGCTCGAGGTACTGTTCGTAGGAAGAAGGCAAAAATAACGTTGAAGCTGTACTTTCGGAACTTTTTACATCCGCGTTTGCCTTTATGTAAACATTCGCAAAGATTGCACAAGCGCAGATGCAACAGAATGCAAGGAAAAACCACAGAATGGATTTTCTGTAATTCTTTTGTATAGATTTCATCGCAGTTTCCTTTTTCATCCTAAAATGTACATTATCCGTTTCGCTACTTATCTTAAAAACTCAATATTGTCAGTGCGACAATATAATTTTGATAGAGTAGAAAAACTTTTCCTTCATCATGGCCAAGCGCGAAGGCAATTGGTTTGCTTTGGTCGCCATAGACGAACGATTTGTTGTTAAAATCAACGAGTTTCTTTTCATTTTTCCAAAGGGCATCTTGACTTATATAGTAAATATTACCATCGTCATCCGATTGCACGGAAGAAAACGTGTCGGAAATAGTAAATTCTTTTTCTCTGCTTACGATTATGTTGGGCTCAATGAATTCACTTTCGTTGTAAATCATGATTGTTCCATTTGAATCTACAACATATAAATTGCCCCGATTATCCGCAACAAGCGCCTTTGGCGCACTCCCCATATGCTCGAATATTTGAAAATCCTTTTCGGCCTTTCCATAAGAAGATTGAGTAATAAAATAACAAGAGCCGTTGACACAAGCAAGATCTAATATGCAATCTCCCGAGAGGTTGTGGCAGTAATAATAGCTTTCGTCACCAAAATGGTAGAGATAGATGTGAGCGTCGGCTGAGGAAACGGCAATGATATTGCCGTCTGTTGCGATATGGGTTGGTACATATGGACTATGATTTTCATCAAGGCAATCAAATACAGAGCACGTGCGGACGATGTAGCCTTCCTCACTATTGTCAAGTACCGCAACCGAGATGCGTTTGTTGCCCGCATCGGCGGTGACGAGCAGCCCGCCTGCACGCGCCGTATCCACCGCCCCGCAGAGCCGATTGACCGAGGCCGAAGTCGAGGAGATCTCATAGTCCGTGAAGGCCTTGGTCCCGGGATCGAATTCGCGCACGGCCTTGCCGCAGAGCACATAGAGCTTGTCCCCGTGCACGGTGAGCGCGGAAAATCCCTCGCCCTGCACCACGGCCTCGGGGACGTGCTCCTCAGGCTCGAGGGTGGCACGGTAGAGCCCCGAAGTATCGGTATAGTAGAGGTATTCGCCGAGGACGGCAATGGATTGCGGATTGATCGGGGTACTCGTACTGAGCGAAATGCAGGTACCCGAAGTGTTGGTTTTCGTATCTACGGGGAAGACGGAGTTGTTGACGGCGTAATATAATGTACCTTCCGCGTACGCCATGGGGAGCTGTGCGGGAAGACTGCTTGCGATTGGGTTAGTATTTGTAATATCTGTCTTCTTGGTAAGAGATAGGGCGTAGAGCGAGGCAGTTGTATTTACGGTCGTCGTGCCATAGAGTTTGCCGTCGACGATCGCAAAATTCGAAAGGCTATATAATTGTTCTTCTGCCGTAAGCACCTCGGCTTTGAGGTCGAGAGTACGTAGTTGCATGGATGCGTCGGTGAAATACAACAGGTCGTCCACGAGTTGGATCTTGCCGAATGTAGAGCTATCGGTGCCGTTCGTATATACCCGCCACTCCTGTTTTTCGCGGTCGCAGAGATAGATATGGTTGCCGTCGGCAATGGCGATATGCCCGTCGTCGATCGCGAGGTCTTTGGGCGACTGCAGCTCGAGGTACTGTTCGTAGGAAGAAGGCAAAAAGAGGGAAGCGTTGTCTTCGGTCAGTTGCGCCGCCCGCGCGTACATAGAGAGACCCCCGCCCGTGAGCGCGAGTGCACATGCCGCAAGCCCTGCGATGCCGATCGTTGCCGTCCGTGAAAATTTCATACGTAATCATTATATCACGCGCGCGAGGGAAACGCAATGCTTTCCGTCAAAAAAAAGTCCGAAAAATTTTGGCATACGCCGATACGCCTTCGGGGAAGTCTATGCTATAATAAAAATACAAACAAACGTTCGTGTTTTGCGGCAGCAGTTTGCCGCAGAAGAGGGGGCAACATGCAAAATGAGATCGTCAAAGTGTTTTTATACGGCTATCCCTATCTCGGTGGGTTAGAGGAGGCTGCGCGCGTCTGTGCACGCAACCGCGCTCTGCTCTCCTTCCGCAGTCTTCGTCCCGCAGAGGAGATCGCGATGGGCGTCGCCGTGGAGCGCATTCTTGCCGACGATCTCTCCGCGCTTTCGGGGGAACTCGATGAGATCCTCTCCGCGCTTCCCGCAAGCCAATACCGCTGCATCTCGGAGAAGTATTTTCTGCGCCGCTCGCAGGAGCAGAGCGGCATGTGCCGCCGTTCGTATTACAGGAAGCAGGCGGCGGCCCTGCGCAGTGTGCGCGAGCAGCTCCTCGCGCGGGGTTGGACGGATGAAGTTTACTTCGCCCGCTTCGGGGATTTTCCGCCCTTCAAGCGCATCTACAATGCCCTTCTGCGCGGTTGGAAGCCCCTTCCTCAAAAGTCCTCTCCCGCGTGTTTGCGGGGGGCCTTACCGCGTAATACGAGGACGGCGATGACGATGGCGACCGCGCACACGGCGAGGATGAGCACGACTTGCAGCACGGGAGGAACTGCCTCCTGCGCTGCCGTCCCCGCGCCCTCCGCGGGCCCTGCGGGAAGATCGAGAAAGTCGTCGTTCAGCTCGAATTCGAGCTCCTCTTCCGCGGGGATGAAGCCGAAGGTCTCCCCCTCGAGCACATAGAAATAGAGTTGGCCGTTCTCGTAGCGCTTGCCGTAGTAGACGAACGTGCGTTCGATGCTTGAGAAGGCGCCGTCGAGACTGCCTGCGCCGGGGAGGGTGTAGGAGACGGTGATCTGCCGCTTGAGATAGGGGCGTAGGGGGATAAATTCCACGAAGGTGAGGGCATCCGTACGGCAATAGCCCATGATCTTGCGGTAGGGGGCGTCGTTGACGAGATATTCCACCGCGGTATATACGTCGTCTTTATAGAGCACGCGCACGTAATACGTCTCGGGCAGAAGAAAGAGCTTGGCGGCTTCGTCCTCCGAGGAATAGAACCAGACGTTGGTATCCGCGGCGACGGCATAGCGCGGCGTCTCCGCGCGGGCGAAGATCGCCGCGGGCGGAGCGAGCAAGGCGCAAATAAGAAGGAGCGCAAACAGGGCGAAAAGGCGTTTCATCGCCGTCATCATAGCGCATCGGAAGGCGCAAGGGAAGGAAAGAATTATCGAATATGGACGAAATCATGCGGAAACTCCTCGCCGTCGATCGGGAACTCGCGCGGCGGCGGGGATCGGACAACCTCGCGCGGTACAACAAGGGGCCAAAAAAGCACAAGAAGCAGCTCGCCTTCCACCGCGCAAAACAGCGCAACAGGTGGGTCTTCGGGGGCAACCGTTCGGGCAAGACGGAGTGCGGCGCCGTGGAGTGCGTCTACATGGCACGCGGGATCCACCCCTATCGCAAAAACAGGGAAAATGTCTTCGGATGGGTGGTCTCGCTCACGGCACAGGTCCAGCGCGACGTCGCCCAACGCAAGATCTTATATTACCTCCGCCCCGATTGGATCGAAGATATCGTGATGACGAGCGGCAGGAAGGATTCTCCCGCCTCGGGCGTCATCGATCAAATCCTCGTGAAGAATGTCTTCGGCGGCATCTCGGTCATCGGCTTCAAGAGCTGCGAGATGGGGCGGGAGCGCTTTCAGGGCAGCTCGCTCGACTTCGTGTGGTTCGATGAAGAGCCCCCGCAGGATATCTATGAGGAGTGCAGGATGCGCGTCGCCGACCGCAAGGGGGATATCTTCGGCACGATGACCCCCCTCAAGGGCCTGACGTTCGTCTATGAGGAGATCTATCTCAATCCTAAAAACGATCCCGAGATCTGGTACGAATTCATGGAGTGGGCGGATAATCCCTACCTTCCCAAATCGGAGATAGCGCTCTTGGAGCAGACCCTCGACGAGACCACCCTGCAAGCGCGCAAGCTCGGCAAATTTTGCACACGGGAGGGGCTCGTCTACCCCGAATTCGATGAGACGGTGCACGTCATCCCGCCCTTTTCGGTGCCGCCCGAATGGCAGGATACCATCTCCATCGACCCGGGGCTCAAAAACCCGCTCTCCGCCCATTGGTATGCGGTGGACTTCGACGGGAACGTCTACGTCGTCGCCGAACACTATGCGGCGGGGCTCGATGTCGATAGCCATGCCGATGCCATCTTCGCCGTCTCCGAGAAGATCGGCTGGAAGAAGGACGCCCGCGGAAGGCTCACCGCCCTCATCGACCCCGCAGCCGATAGCCGCACCCTCGCCGCCAAGCGGAGCGTCACCGAACTTTTCTACGACCGCGGCATCCTCGCCGATCCGCATGTTTGTAAAGACGTCTTTGCAGGGATCGCGCAAGTCAAGCGGTACCTATCTCGAAAAAACGGGATGCCGGATCTATATATCTTCTCGAATTGCGTGCATATGATCCGCGAATTCAAGGGGTATTTCTGGGGGAACGACGAGGCGCCCGTAAAGCGGGACGACCATGCCATGGACGAACTTCGTTACTATCTTATGACCAAGCCGCAGGCGAGCGGCGTGCCCCGCGAAAAGACGGCGATCGAGCGGGACAAAGAGCGGCTCATCCGCCGTCTCGGGCGGCGAAAATGATATATGGGGGAGGAAAATGACCGAAGAAGTGAAGGAAGCGATCCTCAAAGTCGCCCTTGGCTACAGCGTGGGCGAGGTGACCGAGGAATATGATGTGAAAGACGGTGAGCTTCGGCTCATCAAGCGGCGGGAGACCCGCAAAGACGTGCCGCCCGATCTCAAGGCGGCGAAGATGCTCTTCGAAGAGCAGGATTTTTCTTCGCTCTCGGACGAAGAGCTCGAAGCGGAGAAGGAGAGACTTCTCAAAGAACTCAAGGAGGAAGCATGAATTCTTATATGGAACAGGGGGAAGCACGGCGCAAGAAGCTGCTCGCGGAGGAGATCGCGGCCGACTTCGAACGGCGCAGAGAGATGCGCAGGAGCCTCGAGCGCAGTTGGCAGCTCAACATGAATTTCGTGAACGGCAACCAATTCTGTGATATCGATCCCGCGGGCGAGCTCGTGGAGGAGGGGACGGACTTCTATTGGCAGTCGCGCATGTGTTTCAACCACATCGCCCCCACGGTGGATACGCGCGTCGCACGCCTCGCTAAGGTGCGCCCGACGCTCGAAGTCCGTGCATTTTCGGATAGCGAACAGGATATCAAGACGGCACGCCTCGCCTCGGGCATTTTGCGCTCGGTGAAGAGCCGCATCGACCTCGACGGCGTGATCGCACAGGCCACGCATTGGTCGGAGGTGTGCGGCACGGCTTTCTACAAAGTCGTCTGGAATTTCGAGGACGGCAAGGTGATCGGAAGCGACGAAAACGGGCATCCGCAACGGGAGGGGGACGTGAACGTCATCGCGCTCTCGCCCTTCGAGATCTACCCCGATTCCCTCGTCGCGGAGACGATGCAGGAGGTGGAGAGCATCATCCACGCCAAGGCGGTGCCCGTCTCGGAGATCTACGAAAAATTCGGCGTGGAGATCGCGGGGCGGGAGATCTCGGAATTTCCCCTCCTGCCCTACGCTCCCTCGAGCGGGTGGATGCGCCCCTTCGAGAGCGCGACGCGCCCCGTGCTCGGGGATGCGGAAATTCTAATAGAACGGTATACCCGTCCGTGCGGAAGATATCCAAACGGACGGCTTGAGATCGCAGCGGGGGATAAGCTCCTCTTCGAGGGGCCCCTTCCGTATTGCAACGGGGACCGCGGCGAACGCATCCTGCCTTTTATACGGCAGATGAGCATCGCCGTCCCGGGGGCGTTTTTCGGGACGTCCGTCGTCGACCGTATGATCCCCCTTCAGCGGGCATACAACGCCGTCAGAAACCGCAAGCACGAGTTTTTGAATCGGCTGTCCGCGGGGGTCATCGCAGTCGAAGACGGCTCTCTCGATACCGATGAGCTCGCCGATGAGGGGCTCTCCCCGGGGAAGGTCCTCGTCTACAGGCAGGGGGCGAACATGCCGCAGTTCCTCGATTGCGGCAAGCTCCCCGCAGAATTCGCGGAGGAAGAGGAACGCATTTCGGGGGAATTCATTCTCGTTTCGGGCATGAGCGAGATCTCCCGCAACTCCGCGAATCCCACGCACGTGACGAGCGCCGTGGGGCTGCAGCTGCTCATCGACCAGGACATCAACCGTATGCAGGAGGCGGTGGAGAGCGTCGCGCGTGCCGTAAAGGAAGCAGGAAAACAGATATTGCACCTTTATAAGCAGTTCGCGCATACGCGGCGGCTCCTCCGCATGACGGGAACGGGCGGGGATACCGAGCTCTTCTACTTCGATGCGAGCGATATCTCGGCGGACGACGTCGAGTTCGATACGGGATACGATCGCACGCCCGAACAAGTGAAGGAGGAAATTCTGCAGCTCCTTTCCCTCGGGCTTCTGAAGGATGAAGAGGGGAAACTTTCCGATGAAGTCCGCAGCCGCGTGCTCGAAGCGCTCGGCTACGGCTCGTTGGAAAACGCGAGAGACATCTCCTATCTGCATATCCGGAAGGCAGAGCGGGAGAACGTGCTCTTGCAGACCGAGGAGGTGGAGGCGGATGCATACGACGACCATGCCCTGCATATCACCGAACATCTCCGCGCCCTGCTCTCGGGCGGGGAACAAGACGCGGCGATCAAAGAGAGGATCCAAAGACACCTTGCAAGCCATCGCCGCAAAGGAGAATGAAGTGGAAGAGGAAAACAAAAACGCGAACCCCGCCGAAGGACTTCTTGCGGGAAAATTCAAGAGCGTCGATGCCCTCGCGCGTGCGTACGGAGAGCTCGAAGCCGAATTTACCCGCCGCAGTCAACGGCTGAAGGCACTCGAGGAAGCATCCGTTCCCATAGCTGCGCATGCGCCGTCTTCGCAGGAGGAGAAAGGGGAGACGGTCCCAAACGGGGAGGAGCAGCGCGACGGCGCTTCGGGCGGCGCCCTGCCGCAGTCCAAAGTGCCCCTCATGGGTGCGGAAGGCGCACGCGTCGCCGCACCGCAAGTGCGGTGTGCGAGCATTCGCGAAGCGGGTGCGCTCGCACTCGGGTATCTCAAGCGGCAGCATAGATGACCGCATCGCGGGCGCGGCGCGCCGCGCCCGCAAAACATCTGTAATTTAAGGAGAATTTTATGGTTACGACCGAAACAGCAGACAGCGTACTCAAATCTTACTATCTCGGCGCGGTTGCCGATCAGCTCGACCGCTCGGTGAATCCCTTGCTCGCGGCCATCCGCAAGACGACTTCCGACGTCTGGGGCAAGGACGTCCGCAAGGCCGTCCGCTACGGCGTCAACGGCGGCGTGGGGGCGGGCACCGAAATCGGGAACCTGCCCACGGCCGGCGGCAACAGCTACGTCCAATTCGTGAGCTCGCTCAAGAACCTCTATGGCGTCATCGAGATCAGCGATAAAGCCATCCGCGCCTCCGCAAACGCCGAAGGCGCCTTCGTCAACCTGCTCAACGATGAAATGGACGGGCTCATCAAGAGCTCCACCTTCAACTTCGGCAGGATGCTCTACGGCGACGGTAGCGGCCGCATCGCCACGATCACGGGCGTCGACGAGGGACAGAACACCCTCTATACCGTCGATACCGTGAAGAACATGTCCGAGGGCATGACGGTGGATATCTACAACAAGGGCGGTTCCGTCGCCACGACGCCCCGCACCATCGTGAACGTCGACCGCCTCAACAAGAAGATCGTCCTCTCGGGCAGCGCCATCCCGACGCCCACCGACTATCAGCTCTTTTTGCAGCATTCCAAGGACCTCGAGATCACGGGCCTCGGCGCCATCTTCAAGGATACGGGCACCCTCTACGGCGTCGATCGTGCCGAAAACAAGTGGATGGTCCCCTACATGAAGACTTCGGTAGGGAAGCTCTCCGAGGCCGAGATCCAGAAGGCCATCGATGCGATCGAGGAACTCTCGGGAAGCCGCGTCAACTTCATCGTCTGCTCTTGGGGGGTGCGCCGTGCGCTCTTCTCGCTGCTCTCCGCCTACCGCAAGATCGATACTGTCGACCTCGAAGGGGGCTTCCGCGCCATCTCGTATAACGGCATCCCCGTCGTCGCCGACCGCTTCTGCCCCGATGGGACGATGTACCTTCTCAACACCGAGGACTTCGCCCTGCATCAGCTCTGCGATTGGCAGTGGCTCGAGGGGGAAGACGGCACCGTGCTCAAACAGGTGGCGGGCAAGCCGACGTATACCGCAACGCTCGTCAAATACGCCGAGCTCATCTGCAGCCGCCCCGCGGGGCAGGGCATGCTCTCGGGCATCACGGAGGAATAACATGCGCGTTCGGGATGTGATCTCGGCGGCCGCCGACCTCGCCGGGCGGGGCGACCTTGCGGCGGAGGCCGAAAAGCCTTCTTCGGAGCAGTCCGAAGAATACAAGGAGGAGCTTACCCTTTTGCTTCGCTGCTTCAACCTCGTCGAGAGCGACCTCTCTTCCGATTGCTTCCCCCTGCATGCCGTAGAACGCCTTCGGCCCGAGAACGAGAGGATCGTATTTTCCCGCTTCTCCCACGTGCCGATCTTCATCCGAAGCGTAAAAGAACGAGGGAGGTCCCTCCCGTTTCGTGAGGAATACGCCGCCCTCATCCTGCCCGAACACACGGGGGAAGTGGAAGTCACATATGCCTTTGCGCCCACCGTGAAGACGGCCGAAGATACGCCCGAACAGGGCGGCAGGGTGACGCTTCGGGTGCTCGCCCTCGGCACGGCGACCGAATTCGAGCTCGCGCGGGGACATGTGACGGAGGCCGAAGCGCTCGAGCGGAGGTTCCGTGCGGCGATCGCGGCGGCTGGATATCCGCACCGTATGCCACAACTGCGTGCACGGAGGTGGACATGAAGCACAGAGAACTCCGCCTCACGCCGTATGCCATGCGCAGGGCACAGCGGGTCGTCTCCCTTGCCCGCATCGGGCTCAAGGAGCGGGGGGGTGCCCTCGTCCCCGCGGAGGGGGCGGAAATGCTCTCACAGGCGGGGGATGCGGTGTATGCCCTCTTCGAATGCGGCGGAGAATATTACGCGGCCGAGAAGGGACTTTTTTACGACCTCAAGACGAAGATGGTCTACAGCGCCGATGGGGATCTGAAGGCCGCGCTCGCCTACCGCGAGGAAGGGGGAGACGACGTAAAATTGCTGCTCTCAACGAGTACGCTCTTCCGTCTGAACGGGGACGAATTCACCAAAATTGCACACATGGGGGGAGATTTTCTCGCGTTTTACCACGAGCGGCTCTTCATGGCGGAGGGCGGGACGCTGCACTACACCCCGCCCTTGAAGCCCCGTATCTGGGATACTGAGACCGAGCAAGCGGGGACGCTCCCCCTCCCGTGGCAGGATGGGAAGATCGTCGCCCTCGTCCCCTGCGGAGAGAAGTTCTACGTCTTCTGCGAGCGGGCCGTGTATCTTCTCACGGCCACGGGGGAAGAGATCGACTTCCGTCTGCAAAAACTCGCCTTTGCGGCGGGGGAGATCGCCCCGTCTTCGGCGTGGGTCTGCCGCGACGCGGTGCTGTTCTATTGTACGCGCGGCCTCATGTGCCTGCAGGGAGAGAGCTTCCGCCTCGTGCGCACGGCAGAGACGGTGGGGCGCGTCGAAGGCACCCAAACGGCCGCAAGCCGCGGTGAGTACTTCGTCATCTCCGAGCACATGGGCATGCGCTGCCTCTACGTCTATGACATCCTCACGGATACCGACCGCATCATCGACTTCCCCGCCGAGACGGTCGCGGGCGGCGCGGAGGGCGTCGTCTGCATGAAGGGAAACACGGCCTACCGCCTCACGGGCAGTGCGGAAGGGGGGACCCTGTATGCGAAATTACACGTCTCGAGCGGAGATCCCGTGCGCATCGACTCTGTCCTTTGCGACGGGGAGGGGACCTTCGTCCTATCGCTGAAGACGGCGGAGCGGGAAGTTTCGGCGGCCCTGTATGCGGGAAAGCGGAAAGAGCTTCCGCGCACGCTCTACGCCGAGGAGGCCGAACTCTCGGTGCGCGTCCCCGCGGGCAGCCGCCTGTGCGCCGTAGCGCTGCAATTCAGGGAGGAATAGCATGGTCATCGACATCATCGATCTCAGCGATCCCCAATATGCGGATCTGAACCCCGTACAGCTCTCCATGGTCCGCGCCGCGCAGGCGCAGAAGGACAAGCTGCTTGCAGATCTCGAGGCAAAGATCGCAAAGCGCTTTCTGTATACCGTGGCGCGCAATACGGCCCGATCGAGCGCCGTAAAACGGGAGGAAGCGCGGCTTCGCGCCGCGGCAGACGCCGCCGTGGACTTCGTGCGGGAAAATCTTCTCTATGAACTCGCCTACGAGACTTTCCAGAACGAAGGGAACGAGAACGGGCGCTACAGCTATCCCGCGAACCCCAATTACAACCTCAGCTACTCGCAAAGGTTTCTCGTCGTACGGCAGTTCTACATGCAGCTCACGTCCGACCCCGTCGCCCGTCTCGAGGCCTATCGCATGGATACGCTCGCCCGCACCTATCTCGGCGACTTCTATCAGACGTTATACGATATGCTCGCCTCGGAATGCAAGCAATAATGGCCTGTTGACCGAAAAAGCGGGGGGATGTAGCAGTTTATTTCGGTTTACGGGCGCCGCCCGCGCAAATGCGCGGGCGGCTTTTTTGCGCTATGGCAATTCCACGTTGCACGCGATAGGTTTTTCGAGTACATCTCCGATTCGGCCAATCCCAAGCGATACCCCCTCGATCGGAGAACAGACCACATACCCCCGACGGGGCTCATTCTAAGCGCACCCCCTCCATTGGAGGGGGGTAGGGGGGTGGGCAGAATACGACGGGGCCGCTCAGTACGTCATTCCGACGACCGTAGGGAGGAGGAATCTCAAGTACGAGATTTCTCTACTTCGTAACTTCGCCGAACGGCTCGTGCCGACCTTAGTAGAACAAATAGAAGCTGCGGTCGGGGCGAAATGACGTTCGGGACTATTCGGAGCGACCCTTGGCTCCCTTTGTAGGGGAGCTGTCGCGGCGCGAGCCGTGACTGAGGGGTTTTGAAACCCTATCCCTCGCTGACGCGGGTACTTCCCCTAAGAGGGGAAGCGAGGGGGAGGACTGCGTAGGTGATTCCCCTAAGAGGGGAAGCAAGGGGGAGGACTGCGTACTTGCCTTTTCGCCGCTCCACCCCCTTGATCCCCCTCCCACGGAGGGGGTAGTGCTCGGAATGAACCACAGGGGGGGTAGGTGCGCAGTTCTCCCACGGAGGGGGCAGTGTTCGGAATGGACCACGGAGGGGGTAGGCGTAATCACTAACCCCTAACCCCTAACTCCTAACCCCGCACGGTATATTTTCCGCACATGAGGGACAAATTAGGGGTATGAAAAAGGTCAAAACGCCCATTGCAAAGAGCGGAGAGCGGGAGACGTGCTTCCCCGCCCGTACCCATGGGGAGGCCCGTCCGTGACGCCCCGCACCTTCTACAACCGCAACTATCTGCGCTATGTGGACTCCTTCGCCCCGCCCACCAAGCACTTCAAGACCTGCTTCCGCGCCTTCCTCGTCGGCGGTTTCATCTGCGCGATCGGGCAGTTTTTCCGCTACATGCTCGAGTTTGCCGGGCTGAAAGGGGACATCCTCGCCGGGACCGTCTCCGCCATCCTCATCTTCCTCGGCACCCTTCTCACGGGCTTCGGCGTCTACGACCGCATCGGGAAAAATGCGGGAGCGGGGAGCATCGTGCCCATCACGGGCTTTGCCAACTCCGTCGCCTCGCCCGCCATCGAATTCAAGACGGAGGGGTACGTCTATGGCATGGCGGCGAAGATGTTCGTCGTCGCAGGTCCCATCATCGTCTTCGGGGTGACGGCAGGCGCCGCCGTAGGACTTTTGTATTGGCTGCTCACCCTCTAAAAATTTTCGGCTTTTTTGGAAAAAACAGTTGTACTTCGCGCGAGATTGTGGTACAATATGAAGCAATAAAACCATAGAAATAAGGAGAACTCATATGAAGATCACGGCGGATACGTTGATCGCGGATTGCCTTCAGCTCAATCCCAATGCGGCGGAGATCCTACTCTCAGCGGGGATGCACTGCTTCGGCTGTGCCCTTGCGCACGGGGAGACGATCGAAGAAGCGGTCTCTGTGCACGGACAGGACCTCGATGCGCTGCTCGAAAAGCTCAACGAGGGCGTGGAATAAGGCAAGTTGCGCCATCGGGATCCGCAGTTCGCTGCGGGTCTTGTTCTATATGAGATCTTGGCGGAATCGAAAACTTCCGCCCTTAAATTGTTCAAATAAGACAATGCGCCTTCAGGCTTTGCCGCATGCAGAAGGGCTTTGCGGGCGGTATGCACAATTTCGGGACAAAATGTATGAGGGTCACGGCGGTATGGGAACATTATTCGTATCCGATTTGGACGGAACGCTTTTGACGAAGGACGAGGTCGTCTCCGCCTACAGCGTGGAGCGACTCAACAAGCTGCTCGATGCGGGCATTCTTTTCACCTACGCTACGGCACGCTCGGCGATCAGCGCCAAACGTGCGACGGCGGGGCTCAGGCTCCGCGCGCCCGCCATTCTCTACAACGGCGGGCTTGTTTACGATTTCAACACCCACGAAACGCTCTCTTCGGTGCTCTTTGCGGAGGAGGAGAAGGGGTATATCCGTGCCGTCCTGCATGAATACGGCATCCTGCCCGTCGTGTTCGGCGCGACGAAGACGCGGGAGCGCCTCGTCTGGTTGGAGGGCAGGGAGACCGAGGGCATCCGCCGCTATCTGCACCGCCGTGCGGGGGACGACCGCCTCGGCCCCGTCCGCAGCGAAGAAGCGCTCACCGACGGGTATGTGTTCTACTTCAAGTGCATCGGCCCCTACGATCTTCTCGCGCGGGCATGGAACGATCTCAAGCTCGATACGCGCTTCGTCTGCATCTTCCACCCCGAGACGTACGCCGAGGATTTCTGGATGGAGATCTATCCTCGTGCGGCGACCAAGGCAAACGGCGTCCGCTTCTTGCGCGGTTGGTCGTCGAGCGAGCGTGCCGTCTGCTTCGGCGATACCTCCAACGATTCGGATATGTTCGACGTCTGCGAGGAGAAGTATGCCGTCATGAACGCGGATGCGTGGCTCAAGGAGAAGGCGACGGGGGTCATCGGCTATTGCGAGGAAGACGGCGTCGTGAAATTCCTCGAGGAGTACTGCGCCCGCCGCGGCATGCTTTCATAACTTCTGCTTATAGGAAGAGCCACACCGAGCGGAACCCGAGATAAAAACAATAGAGGTTGAGGACGGCGAGAAGGGGCATCGCCACCATGAGCAGAAGGCTCGTGAGGCGGTAGTGCATGCAGAACATCGCAATGTAGATCGCGGTCGCACCTCCGAGCGCGGCGGCGAGCAGGAGCTTTCCTTCTCCCTGCGGACACGCGCCGCACTCCTCGGCATCCCGCTTCTCCTTCACGAGGCGGAAGCCGTAGTAATTCACGGCAAGGATATAGACGACGAGAAGGACATACCAAAGCACCATTTGTTTGCAGTATGCGCGTTTTGCGGAAAATTGCAGCATGCGGGGAAACATCTTCACTGCGGGAGGGAAGCATGGAATCGCTGAAGGAATTATATAAGATCGGGCGGGGGCCTTCGAGTTCGCACACCATGGGCCCTGCACGCGCCGCCGCGGAATTTGCGAAGAGCTACCCCGCGGCGACCCGCTTCCGCATCGTGCTCTACGGCTCCCTCGCGCTCACGGGCAAGGGGCACCTCACCGACCGTGCGGTCATCGACGCCTTTGCGCCCATCCCCGCGGAGGTGGATTTCAACGTCACCCGTAGCGATCTTCCCCATCCCAACACGCTCGAATTTTTCGCCTACAAGGGGGAAGCGCTCCTCGGCAGCGAAGTCTGGCTCTCGGTGGGCGGCGGCACCGTACGCCGTGCGACCGAAGCGGGCACCGTCGCCAAAAATCAATACCCATTCCGCAATTTCAGCGAGATCATGCGCTATTGCAAGGAGAAGGGCTGTACCCTCGAACAGGTCGCATACGACTATGAGGACGCCGACATCAAGGACTTCCTCCGCGAGATCTGGAAGGCCATGCGGGCGGGGATCCGCCGCGGCCTCGTCGCCGAAGGAAAACTCCCGGGGACGCTCGGCGTAGACCGCAAGGCCAAGATACTCTTCGAGACCGTCGCCCCCGACGAGGAGCCCGAGGAGCGTGAAAAGCGGCTTCTCTGCGCCTTCGCCTTCGCCACGAGCGAGGAGAACGCGGGCGGCGGCATCATCGTCACCGCACCCACCTGCGGGGCGAGCGGCATCCTTCCCGCCGTGCTCTATTATCTCTCCAATAAGCATGGTTTTTCCGAGGAACGCGTCCTTGCAGCCCTTGCGACGGCGGGGATCATCGGCCTCGTCGTGAAGCAAAATGCCTCGGTGAGCGGGGCGGAAGCGGGTTGTCAGGCCGAAGTGGGGACGGCGACCGCCATGGCCGCCGCTGCGGTTTGCCGCCTCTTCGGCGCCTCGGTCACCGAGACGGAATATGCCGCCGAGATCGCCCTCGAGCACCAGCTCGGCCTCACCTGCGATCCCGTGGGGGGCTACGTGCAGATCCCGTGCATCGAGCGGAACGCCGTCGCGAGCCTTCGTGCGCTTTCCGCCGCCGAGCTCTCCCGCGTGCTCACGGGAACGCGCAAGATCTCCTTCGATACCGTCGTGCGAACGATGTACGAGACGGGCAAAGACCTCTCCGCCCGCTACCGCGAGACCTCGGAGGGCGGGCTTGCCGTCCTCTATAAGAGCTGCGACTAAAAGATTTTTCCCCATAGAAAAACGGCTTGGTGCATTTCCAAACCGTTTTATTTTTTGGCAATTTTTTCCCAAAAGTGAGACATGGGGTCAGTTTTTTGGCGTCTCCTCGGGCTGATAGCCGCTCGTAAAGGGGAGAAGTGCACGGGCAAGCTGATCGGGGCAAGAGGTATTCTGGCGGCAGCGGATCCCGCGCAGAAGAGAGACGACTTCATCCGCCGTCCTCCCTTCAACGAGGCGGCTGATGCCCTGTAGATTGCCGCTGCAGCCTCCGATGAATTTTACGTTGTGGATGCGGTGCTCGTCGTCGATATCGAAGATGATCTGTTTGGAGCAGGTGCCCTTGGGCGAGTAGGTATACATGATTTCCTCCTTTAGTCTACGAGCGTATCATAGACGACGTTGTAGAGCTCGGATGCTTTGTCTTCCCATTTCTTGTAGATATTGTTCGCCGTCTTCTTATCGGGGACGACGAATTTCAGCTCGAGCATAGGTTGTACGGGGGCAAGGATCTTCAAAAAAACGGTGTACGTCCCGTCTTTATTCTGATAATAGTCGGCACGGAACTCCTGCCGTTTGCGGAATTTGGCGCCGTAGAGCTTGATGTAGCGAGAGATCTCTTCCCGTGCGCTGCGGGGGATCTTGATATAAAAATTGGCAAGCGATTCCCTTCCCTCGGGGGTGATCGTGTAGAGAGGATCGTCCCCGCTCGGGATCTCGCAGATGAACCCGTCCGAATTCAGCTTATGCAAAAGCACGCTACAGTCCATGTAGTGGATCCAGTCGTTCGACGAGGTACACATATCAAGGATCGTGCGCTCGGAGAGGGGGCTCTCCATCTTGTCGAAGACGAAGAGCAGAATAAGTTTGTTGACCGAAGTCTCGCCTTTGATCAGCATGACGTCTTCCGTGGATGCGCCTTGCGCGGGAATTTCTAAAGACAAAAACGCCGCTTAACGATGTAAGCGACTTTTTGCGGTGAGCCGACGACCCGAAAATTCGGACGGATTATGCAAGGAAGGGCTTGAGCTCGGCGAGAAGATCGGCGCAATCGTCGCTGTAGATCTCTACGGTGAGGGGCTTGGAAGTATCGAGGCTGAAGAGCCCGAGGATGGACTTCGCATCGGCGATATACCGCCCGCTGCGGATGGTGATCTCGTAGTCGTATTTCTGGGTGATGTTGACGAATTTCTTGACTGCGCTCGACATTTCGAGGTTGACGGTGATGGTTTTCATAACGATGTTGCCTCCATGGATCCTGATTTTTTATCATTATACATGAAATCACGGATAAAATCAAGATATTTCCGCAAAAAATCTTTCTTATTTTTCGGATTTGTGCTATAATGGAGAAAATTACGGAAAAATGCGGCATTTGCCGCACGGAGGGGACCATGCAGGGGACTTATCAACAGATCGAAAGCTTCCTCGAGGCTTGCGGGCAGCTCATCGACGGAAAATACAACACGGCGGATACGGGCATCTCGGGCGTGCTCCGCGCGATCGCCGCAAGTCCCGACCTTACGGGGCTGTTCGGAGCCGTCACCGCGGGATACAACTTTGCGGCTGCGAAGCGTACGTATTTCCGTACGCCCGCCCAGACGGGGACGCTGCGCGGCATGGCCTATGCGCCGTCCGACCGCAGAGAACTGCTCGCCTTCGTCTTCTGCCTCTTCGTGGAGATCGATGCGGGCAAGATCGACCTCGACGGCCTCCTCCGTGAATACTTCTACCGCGACGGCAGCTATGCGGCGAGTTACGACCTCTTCGCCGACCGCTATGTGCGGCCCTTCCGCGATATCGTCGCCGATTGCTTCCCCGATAACGGCGGGAAGGCACGCGAGGCCGCCCGCATCGCCGCCTTCGACGATCTCCTCGGCCGGATCGCAGAATGTATCCCCGCGGAACGGGCGAGGCTCAAGGCCTACGGAAGACTTCGCGCGGCCGAAGTCGGCGCCTCGGAGTGCATCTTCGCAGGCATACAGGGGGCCGTCGAACGGAAGGACGCCCTGCTCGTCGTCTCCCAGATCGCGGGCTACAAATATCTCCTCGCCTACACGGGTGCGGAGGATGAGAACAGCCGCAAGCTCTTTGCGCTCGCCGAGCGCCTGAAAAAGGACATGGGGTACGATTTCGGGGGCAGCGTATGAAGAATTTCGGCGAACGGACCCTGAAAAAGAACTATGTTTTTACGGGGAAGATCATCTCCGTCCGAAGGGACGACGCCCTCCTTCCCGACGGAAAGCCTTGTACGCGCGAGGTCGTCGAGCACCCGGGCGGAGCGGCCGTATTGTATGTTCGGGAGGGGAAAGTCGCCCTCGTGCGGCAGTTCCGCTACGCCTACGGCGAAGTGCTTTTGGAGATCCCGGCAGGCAAGCTCGAGCGGGGGGAAGATCCCAAGCGGGCGGCCATCCGCGAGCTTTCCGAGGAGACGGGGCTCATCGCAGAGGACCTTACCCTGCGCTTCATCCTCTACCCCACCCCGGGGTATACCGATGAGAAGATCTATATCTATGAGGCCGAGGCCGCCGAAGAGGGGGCCGCACACGCCGATGCGGACGAGTTTTTGGACGTGGAATACATCCCGCTCGAAAAGGCTTACCGCATGATCGATACGGGGGAGATCCGCGACGGCAAGACTCTCGTCGCCCTCCAATCCTACCGCCTCCGCCACATCACGCCTTGATTTGCAGCACGTCCCACGACGGGGCTTATTCCAAGCGATACCCCCTCCATCGGAGGGGAGGCTCCGCGTAGCGGTGGTGGGGGCAATGGAAACGACGGAGCTTAATCCAAGCGATACCCCCTCCACTGGAGGGGGGTAGGGGGGTGGGCTTCTAATTATGTCATTCTGAGCGTAGTCGCCCCGCGCGCACTTCTAATTCTCTAAGCGCGGCACGAGCGCGTAGCGCGAAGTAAGAATCGCCACAGTCTTAATCTTACTTGAGATTTCTCCTCCCTACGGTCGTCGAAATGACGTTCGCCCCCCTTGGCTCCCCTCGTAGGGGAGCTGTCGCGGCGCAGCCGTGACTGAGGGGTTTTTGGAAACCCTATTCCCTGCTACGCAGGTACTTCCCCTAAAAGGGGAAGCAAGGGGACGGACTTCGTACTTTTCTTTTCGTCGCCCCACCCCCTTAATCCCCCTCCCACGGAGGGGGTGTCGAACTGCGTATCTGCCCCCACGGAGGGGTAGGCGGTAATACCCCCTCCATCGGAGGGGGGTAGGGGGGTGGGCCTTCTCCCACGGTAGGGTGGTGCACTGTTCTCCCGCGGAGGGGGTGTCGAACTGCGTAGCTGCTTCTGCGGAGGGGGTGTCGGACTGCGTAGGGGCTGATCCCGCGCAACCTCATCCCGACCGAGGCGTAGCCGAGGGAGCGGATCTTAAGATTCATTCGCCCTTATTATTTGTTTTACTTATACCCACCCATAGAAATTCGTATAGGAAGAGACGAAGAAAAGCATTCCGCATGGCTTGACGTCTCTTCACTTTTTTGATATAATGATATCAAGAATATATTTGGAGGTGTATCATGACCAAAAAACGTATTTTTACGTGGCTCGCGGCGCTCGTGCTCTTTGTAAGTGCAATGATTTCTTTCGTTGCTCTTCCGAAGAAGAATGTCGCCTCGGCAGCAGAAGCGCAGGTGCCCAAGGATTTGTACTATTTCAGGGTAACCAATTTATCTTTAGATGAAGAGGAAGCAGAAGCCGATACTCTTTGTGCAAGTCTGAAGCGAATGGGCGTTATCAATAGTTATGTCGTAAAAGCTGTATCTACTACTGATAATAATATAATCGATTTGATTGCGTATGGCGAACTTTTTGATGGCCTCATCGATTTAGATCATTTGGAAAATTATCCCAACGGCGGTGCCTTAATTTATGACACCGACGGCACTGAATTGTCGAGCGGCGTCAATGCCATGATCACGTATTATCTTGAGGAAACATTTGAAACTTTGCATAATCACGGTTTCCGCATAATGTTCATTTGCGGAACCGATGAGTATAATTTTTATGCGCACAAAACATTTTTAGGTTATGTGGATATTCATATAAACAAGGACATATACACAACTTTCTATACGAACGTGCTTTATGCAATTTATTTGTTCTATGGTTCGAGTTTTGAATGGTCGAAGCTGACGATACTTTTGAGCGAATCATTATACAAATCGGAATTTATTTCAAAAATATTGATGCCGATGTTTTCACAAGGGCTTCCTGATAGTGAGACCGGCCCGCGGGATTATTGTGCCATGAACAACGTCAAGATCTTGGTGTATTATAATGATACAATGTTTATCGATGGCCTTACCGGTGAAATTCTGCAAAATGTAAACATTTACAGCAATGAAATATCCGAATATTTTGAGAGGCAAAAAGTTGTTGCGATCGGTGCAAATTGGGGCTCCGCTTATGACGTTGAGCTGAACGCAGCCGATGATCATTGGTTGAATATGATTTCCGAAGCCATGGGGGTTTACGAAGGGAGGTATGAGGATATGACATTGTATCAATATGAGCATTATCCGAAGACGCTCTATCTACCAGTATATTTGGCGAATGGCCCGTATGATATTACTTATATTATTGAAGATTTCTTAAGCTGCGAAGACCCGCAGCAGGATCTTATGCAGTATGATAATTGGACGGGCCTATGTGAAATTACGCATAAGACGCTAAAATCCGGCCCGAACGGCTGGATGTATGATATTTATTGTGGGGACGGAGAAGGCTTGAGTTTTCTCGGGGCGCTATTTGAAGAAATGCGCAGCTAAGACTATATAGAGGAGGGCTAAACGATGAAAAGGAGATCGTTTCCGATCATTTTGGTTTTACTACTTCTCTGCTCCATGCTCTTCGGCTGCGGGACGGATGCCGTACAAGAGGGATCTCTTCCCGAGGGGTTCACCTATCGGCGGATCAATAAGGGCACAGAATTTGAGATCTATGTAGAAGATGCGACCCTTGTCAAAACGATCGAAGATAAAAAAATCGTATTTCCGTCATATTACAAAGGGATACCAATTACACGACTTGAAGTAAATGATTTGGATCCACAGCTTGAAGAGGTCGTGCTCCCGTCGGAATTGAAAGAGTTGAGCGGCTGTCACTTCTCCCGCACGGCGATCCGTTTTATAGAGATCCCCGCGGGCTGTGCCGCGATCCCCGAGTATTTATGTAATAGTTGCAGTTATCTTACGGAGGTAAAGTTACCCGATAGGCCCATGACGATCGATAGACACGCATTTAGTAAGTGCTCTAACCTCGAAAAAATCAATTTGGATGTTGTAACGAAAATAGGATACTGTGCTTTTTTCAAGACTCCATTCAGGCAGATCGTCATTCCCGCTTCCGTGGAATCTATAGATCAGTCGGCCTTTCAGGATAGTGTACTTACTGCGATTTTGCCGAAAACTGTACAAACGATTGGAATAGACGCATTTAATTGCGCCGATATCTATACGGATGCCGCGGTAGCCCAAAGTCATTCGGGTTGGGACGGCGATAGGTACGACGGGGGCATAGAATTTCAGCTTTCATGGCCCGATCCCAGGTTCAGTTATTGGTTTGGCACCGGAAGCCATGTTTTCCGCGGATGCACGTTCCAATACGACGGGGATACGCCATACGTCTATTCCATGCCCAATCGGCTACTCAATTATTTCGACGGCGAATTTACAAACGAAGAGGGGAAAGCCGAAGAGGAATTTGTACCTGCACGGGCCTTTTCGGTGCCTTTCCGTGCGGGGTATACATTCAAAGGATGGAGCCTCGAAGAGGGAAGCAGTGAAGTGGAATTCGGCGTGACGATGTTCGACCCTACGACCGTGGCGAAATTGCAGTATTATGAAGGCGATCACATGTTCATGCAAGAGCCCTACCTGTGTTCCTTGAGCACCGTTGGCGATTGGCTGCGCTTCACTCCCGATCAAACCCTCTACGCCGTTTGGGAAAAAGAATAAGAGGCGACACGTCACCCCGAGGCTTTTCCGATCCATCAAAAAAATTCGATCCCCGCACGAGGAAGTGCGGGGATCTTCTCTACGGGATCGGATTCCAAACTCAACCGTTGTTGCAGCCGCAGCCGCCGAGCCCGAGGCGCCCCAAGAGGCCCTGGAGCGTGCCGTTCTTATACATGCAGTAGGCGAGCGCAACGATAAACGGCCACCCGCAGCCCGTGAGCGTCTTGGAATTCAGCACGTTCGTTCCGAGAAGCAGGGCGAGGATCAGGATCCAGAGGCCGCTATTGTCACCGAAACAGCTATTCATGGTTTTTCCTCCTTGTTGCCGCAGAGTATGTAACGTTTTGTGTTCTGCGGTTTTTTCTATTGCATTCTATTCTCCCGCCGAAAAAAATGTTCCCGCGGCGTCAATTTCGTTGCAAAACAAAAATCATTCTGCTATAATAAGAAAAGGGCACAGCCGCATGCGGCGTCTTCCCTTTTGAAGACGCCCGTGGAGAACGGTACCTTTCGGGCCGTATCGAAGTGCTGCTCCCGAAAAATTTTTCTACGAATATCCCGCATACGGGAATTCGATGGAGGTCAATTTCATATGAACAAGAAAGAGCTCTTTTCGGCAAGAAACCTGAGCTACACCGCCGTGCTGCTCGCGCTCGTCATCGTGTTGCAGGCAGTGGGGGGAACGGTCTCGATCGGCGCGGTGCAACTCAATTTCACTCTCGTGCCTATCGTGCTCGGCGCGATCCTGTTCGGGCCCGTCATGGGCGCCCTCTTGGGGTTTGCCTGCGGGATCGTCGTCCTCATTCAGGTCATCATGGGGCTTGCGCCCTTCTATACGGTGATCTGGACGAACAGCCCCTTCGTTACCGTCCTCACCTGTGTCGTCAAGACGACGGCCGCCGGGCTCATCGCGGGCTTTGTCTATCGTCTTCTCGAGAAGTACAACGTCTACGTTGCGACCTTCGTGGCGGCGGGGCTCGTGCCCATCATCAACACGGGGCTCTTCATTCTCGGCTGCCTCTGCATGCAAGGCGCGATTTCTGCATTCCGCGCGGACCTTGCCATGGACAGCATGAACGTCTTCCTCTTCATCGTCGTCGTACTCGTCACCTGGAACTTCTTCATCGAGTTTGCGATCAACCTGATTTTGGCGCCCGCGATCGCTCGCGTCGTCGCCGTCGTGGAGAAGAAGATCGGCGCAAAGCGTAAGTCGAAAAAGCAAAAAATTGATACAGGTACCCCCGCAAACACGCCGCAGGCGGCAGAGACGGGGGGAGACGGAGAACAGTCATGATCGTCTGTATCGATATCGGAAATACCAACATCAAATACGCGGTCTTCGAGGGGGACGCGCTCAAAGTCTCCTTCCGCGTAGCGACCGATCTCAAGAAGACGTCGGATGAATACGGCGCCCAGCTCGTCTCCATGCTCACGCTGCGGGGCATTTCTCCGCAGGATATCACGGGCGGGATCTTCTCCTCCGTCGTGCCCAGTCTCGATTACACGATCGACCACATGCTTGGCGTGTACTTCGGCATCAAGCCCCTTCAGATCGCACCGGGGCTCAAGACGGGGCTGAAGATGCGGGCGGACAACGCAAAGGAAGTGGGGGCGGACCGCGTCGTCAACAATGTCGCCGCCCTCGCGAAATACGGCACGGGCAAGCCGATCATCGTCGTCGATTTCGGCACCGCGACCACATTCAACGTACTCAGTGCGGCGGGGGAATTCATCGGAGGCGTCATCGCTCCGGGGATCAAGGGCTCGCTCGACAGCCTCGTCGGCGGAACGGCCAAACTTCCGCGCGTCGAGATCGTGGCGCCCAAGAGCGTGATCGCGACGAACACCGTCACGAACATGCAGGCGGGCATCGTGTTCGGCTTCGCGGGGCTCGTGGAGTACATCGTCCGCAAGATCAAGCGGGAGCTCGGCGCGGCGGATGTCTTCACCGTCGCAACGGGCGGATTTTCGGAGATCATGGCGCAGGAGACGAAGTGTATCGACGCCGTCGATAAGACGCTTACGCTCTGCGGCCTCAAATATCTTTACGATCTCAATTCGGAGGAAGGGAAATGAAAAAAGTGGGGGTAGCCATCCTCGGACTCGGCGCAGTCGGCGGCGAAGTCTATGGGATCCTGAAATCGCAACGGGAATTTTTCCAACGGACGCAACACGCGGATCTCTCCGTCGAGAGCGTTCTGGAGCCGTGCACGAAGCGGCTCGATGAGCTTGGCGTTCCGCAGCAGCTGCGGGCGACCAACATCGCCGAAGTCGTCGCAAATCCCGACGTCAATCTCATCGTGGAATGCATCGGCGGGGCGGAGGCGGCGCTCGAATATTGCCTCGATACGCTCAAGGTGGGCAAGACGGTCGTCACCGCCAACCCCGAGCTCTATGCAAAGTATTCGCATGAACTCGAGCTCGCGGCGAAGCGCCACAACGCGGGGCTGTACTTCGGCGGAAGCGTCTTGGGCGGAGCGCCCATCGTGCGCCTGCTCCTCGACGGATTGCAGTCGAGCATGGCTTCCTCGCTCGTCGCCGTAGGCTATTCCGACCTTTTCGGCGGAACTTCCAAGGAGGACCTCGGCGCCTTCGAGCTCTCCACGCTCGCCTCGCTCGCCTTCCACACCAAGGTGGCGTATGCGCAGGTCACGCGCGGCGGAAGCAGCACCTATGAAGATGTTGCGGACGCCGCGGCGCTCGGCTATCGCATCAAAGAGGTCGCCATCGCGAAGAATACGCAGGAGGGCATCGAAGTACGCGTATGCCCCGCCCTCGTCGCAAAGGAGAGCCCGCTGGCACCCGACGGAGCACATGGCGTACGCCTTACGGGCGGCGCGGCGGGGGAAGTCGTGCTGCTCGGCGGCGGAACAGCGGCCGCGGCGGGGAGTGCGGTCGTCTCGGATATCATCTACGCTGCCACGCATGAGGGCAACCGCTACTCGACCTTCGAGAACACCGAACAGGCCAAGGAGACGCGGATCGCCTCCGATCCCACGGGCGCCTACTTCTTGCGCGTTGCTACGGACGCGGCGGGGGCGGCGAAGATCGTCTCCGCGCTCTCCAAGCAGGGCATCGCGGTGCAGAAGTACCTTCTCTGCGGGGCGGCGGGCAAGGAGAAGCTGCTCCTTGTGACCTGTGAGACGCGCTATTCTATCGTGCAGGCTGCGCTGGAGAAGGCGAAGGCGTCTGCAGATCTGATTGAAGTTGTATAATAAAAAAGCCGCCGTGAAGGCGGCTTTTTGCTTGTATCTCCGGGTGAATTATACGAACAAGTGCAACGGGTGGGAAGAACGCAGTTTGACGGTTGCCGTTGTCGGGGGAATCGGCAGGGTCGCTCCCAAGCAACCTCATCCCGAACGGAGCGTACCATATGCGACCCCTTGGCTCCCCTTGTAGGGGAGCTGTCGCGGCGTAAGCCGTGACTGAGGGGTTTTGAAACCCTATCCCCTGCTGACGCAGGTACTTCCCCTACGAGGGGAAGCGAGGAAGAGGACTTCGTAGTTGCCTCTTTGCCGCCCCACCCCCTTGGTCCCCCTCCCACGGAGGGGGTAGGCTCACACGTCATTCCGAGGCGTGAGCCGAGGAATCTCGTTCTTGAGATTTCTCACTACGTTACTTCGCCGAACGGCTCGTGCCGACCTTAGTAGAACAAACAGAAGCTGCGGTCGGGGCGAAATGACGTTCGTCACCCCGCCGCGGCCTCGCATGCGCGATACCCCCCTCCATTGGAGAACAGAACACATACCCCCTCCATCGGGGGGGTAGGGGGGTGGGCAGAAGACACCCCATACCATCACAAAAAACCATGAAAGCAGCGATCCTTACCAATCCCTATCTCACGGAAGCGCAAGAGCTCTATCAGCCCCGCCGTCTCGCGGAGGCACTCTTTTCGCGCGGCGTGGCGGCGGACATCCTGCCCAATGCCTTCCGCGTCACGTCCGATACCCACACGCTCACGGGCTACGGCTTCGCCGTCTATCTCGATAAAGATAAATACGCCCCGCGCGTCCTCGAGCGGGCGGGTCTGCGCCTCTTTAACCGCGCCGAAGCCGTGGAGCTGTGCGACGACAAGATGCTCACCCACATCGCCCTTGCCTCCGCCGTGCCCATGCCCAAGACCATTCCCGCGCCGCTCTGCTACAAAGCGGCCGCAGAGCCGCTCTTGCCCGAGCTCACTTTTCCCGTAGTCGTGAAGGAATGCTTCGGCTCCTTCGGCGAACAGGTCTATCTCGTCCGCACGCGGGAAGAACTGCAAGCGTTGGAAGAAAAACTCAAACTCCGCCCGCACCTCTTTCAGGAATACATCGAAGAGAGCCGCGGGCAGGATATCCGCGTCATCTGCGTGGGCGGCGAAGTCGTCGCCTGCATGAAGCGCACCAACCCGCACGACTTCCGCTCCAACCTCGCCCACGGCGGAAGAGGGGAGCCCTACCCGCCCGACGCCGAGATCCGAAGCCTCGCGCGCCAAGTGACAAAAACGCTCCACCTCGACTACTGCGGCATCGATCTTCTCCTCTCGAAGCGGGGATACCTCGTCGCCGAGGTCAATTCCAACGCCTTCTTCGGGGGGATCGAGCGCATCACGGGGGCAGACGTCGCAGGCGCCTACGCCGACCATATCCTCCGCGAAATGGGCAAATAAGCCCTTTTTTACGTCGAAAACACAGTATTATGCGAGACATAGTACTTCGCAGTCCCCGCAAATACATCCGAAAAATCACAAAAAACGGCCGTCTTCCGCGAAGACGGCCGTAGCTTTATTTTTTACCAATCCCGCTTGAGTTTTTCCGAGAGGGCGGGGAGAAGTTCCTCCGCCTCGATCTCGTAGTCCGAGACGAGGGAATCGATCTCGAAGCGCAGCTCCCGAAGGTCGGCGGGGGCATCGAAGGGCAGGGCACAGTCGAAGTCGCCGAGGTCGGTCTTCACGAGGCTTCCCTCGATGGCGTAGAGGGTGGGCGTCTTCTCGTCGGCGGCGAGGTACTTCATGAGGCGGAAGTAGTCTTTCACGACGGTCTCGAAGGCGATCTTGCGGGATTCGCTCTCGTCCATGCCGCAGTACTTTATGAATTCGTCGACGAGGAAGAAGAGCTCCATGCGCTCCTCTGCCTCGAGTTCGAAGCGCGTAGATCGCATGGTGATGCAGAGCGGTTCGGGTTCCGTCATGGCCCTTCCTTCGTGCTCCTCGAAATAGGCGAGGATCTCGCTCACGGCGTTCATGCCGCCTTCCTTTCCGCCGATGCCCGAGACGAGCACGGGGATCTCCTTGAGGCGGGGGAAGTTCTCTTCGAGGACATTCATGAGCGCCTCGGGGCAGCCGCCGCCCTCTTCATGGGTGAAGATCCACACGCCGTCGAAACTGCGGGGAAAGCTATGCGTGAAGTAGAGCACTTCGGCGTCCTTTCCGATGAGTTTTTCGGCCTCGGCGGCGAGCCTTCGTTCGGGGGAATTCTTGGCCGCGTCGCCGAGCAAAAAGAGGAGTTTCATATCAGCCTACGATGAAGTTCACGAGCCGCCCGGGGACGACGACGCACTTGCGGATCGTCTTGCCCTCCGTGCGCTCTACGACCTCGGGAAGTTCGCGCGCGACGGCCTCGATCTCCTCCTTTGTCGCCGAGCTCGAGAACATCTTCTTGCAGACGATCTTGCTGTTGATCTGCACGGCGTATTCGGTCTCCTCGAGCTTGAGCGCCTCGGGATCTTCGACGGGGAAACGCTGTTCGAACACCGAACCGCGGCCGCCGATCTGCTCGAAGAGCTCCTCGCAGAAGTGGGGCGCGCAGGGGGCGAGAATGAGGACGAGGTCCTTCGCCGCCGCCTTGTAGAGGGAGACGTTCTTGTTCTCCACGGCGTCGTACTTCGCGAGCGCGTTGACAAATTCCATGATCCGCGCGATGGCCGTGTTGAAGGAGAAGGCCTCGAGATCCCGTGTCACACGGGCAATGGCGAAGTTGCGGGCGTAGTTCAAGCCCTTTTCCTCGGCGCCGTAGGGTTCTTCGCGCTTATTTTTATAGGTATACGCCTTCAAGACGAGCTTTTCCGCACGGTCCATGAAGCGGGCGACGGCCTTGATCCCGTCGTCGTTCCAAGGGCCGCCCTCGGTATACGAGAAGCCGAACATGAGGTAGAGGCGGAAGGCGTCTGCGCCGTATTCCTGTACGTATTCATCGGGCGAGACGATGTTCCCGTGCGTCTTGGACATGCGGTTGCCGTCGGGACCCAAGATGACGCCCTGATGCACGAGCCTGCGGAAGGGTTCATCGAAGTCGAGATATCCCATATCGCGCAGCGCCTTGGTGAAGAAGCGCGCGTAGAGGAGATGCATGCAGGCGTGTTCTGCGCCGCCCACATAGGTATCGACGGGCAGAAGACGGTCTACGGCGTCGCGGGAGAAGGGTTCGCGGTCGTTGTCTGCGTCCGCGTAGCGAAGATAATACCAGCTCGAGCACACGAAGGTATCGAGGGTATCGGGGTCGCGCTGCGCGTCTGCCCCGCACTTGGGGCACGTCGTATTCATGAATTTCTCATGCTTTGCGAGCGGGGATTTGCCGTCGGGGCGGAATTCTACGTCGTACGGCAGCCGCACGGGGAGTTCCTTCTCGGGGACGGGCACCGCGCCGCACTTGGGGCAATGGATGATGGGGATGGGCGCTCCCCAATAGCGCTGGCGGGAGACCAGCCAATCGCGGAGGCGGTAGTTGAGCTTCTTGCCGCCCTTGCCGATCTTGGAGATATAGGTGGAGATCGCGTCCCGCGCTTCGTCGCCGTAGAGGCCGTCGAAGTTCAACGTGCCCGAGCCCACCACGATGCCGTCTTCCGTGAAGGGAAGTTCGGCCTCGCCGCCCCGTTTTTCGATGACTTTCTCGATGGGAAGGCCGTATTTCGTCGCAAAGGCGAAGTCCCGTTCGTCGTGCGCGGGGACCGCCATCACCGCACCCGTGCCATAAGAGGCGAGCACGTAGTCGGCGAGGTAGACGGGGAGACGCCGCCCCGTGAGGGGATGGATGGCGTAGGCGCCCGTGAAGACGCCCGTCTTTTCCCGCGTCGTGGAGAGGCGCTCGATCTCGTTGGCCCGTGCGGCGTAGTCGATATATGCCTCGACGGCCTCAAGCTGTTCGGGCGTGGCGATCGTGCGGGCAAGGGGATGTTCGGGCGCGAGGACGATGTAGGTGACGCCGAGCACGGTATCGCAGCGCGTCGTGAAGACGCGCACGGCCCCGCCCTGTTCGAGGTCGAATTCGATCTCGCAGCCCGCCGATCTTCCGATCCAGTTGCGCTGCATGTTTTTGGTCTTCTCGGGCCAATCCAGATCGTCGAGACCGTTCAGAAGCTCTTCGGCGTACTCGGTGATCTTAAAGAACCACTGCGTGAGGTTCTTGCGGACGACTTCGCTGTCGCACCGTTCGCAGCGCCCGTCGATGACCTGCTCGTTGGCAAGCACCGTATTGCAGGAAGGGCACCAGTTGACGGGGGCCTCCTTGCGGTAGGCGAGGCCGCGCTTATAGAGCTTGAGGAACATCCACTGCGTCCACTTGTAGTAGTTTTCCTCGCAGGTCTTGATCTCCGCGGACCAATCGAACATGGCGCCCATCGCACGGAGCTGCTGTTCCATCGTCGCGATATTCTTCTCGGTGGAGTCCTTGGGGTGGACGCCCGTCTTAATGGCATAGTTCTCGGCGGGGAGCCCGAAGGCATCGAATCCCATGGGCTGGAAGACGTTGTACCCCTGCATCCGCTTGAAGCGGGCGAAGCTGTCCGTCGGGCCGTAATTGTACCAATGCCCGATGTGCAGCTTGGCGCCGGAGGGGTAAGAAAACATCTCGAGCACATAGTATTTGGGCGCATCCGAACGCTTATCGAACACGTTGAGTTTGCTCTTTTCCCACTTCTGTTGCCACTTCTTTTCGACCGATTTGATATCCATGAATACCTCTTATGTTTCCGAGTTCGTAGAATTATACTATATTTTGGGCAAAAAGTCAAGCGGACTACCATATATTTCCCGAAATTGTTGCCCCGTGCGGCCCAAAATCCATAAATAAATCACCGCGAAAGGCATACAATAACTTACGTGGACATCACCGTATCCGATACGAGCGCGCACGGCTCCTTCATCACCTATCTCTACAACGCCCTCGTGGGGGAAGCCATGCGGCTGGGCGGCGGCGGAGAGCTGATGTTCGGGGAGATGCGCACGGCCCTTTCCCTAAACCTTCCCGAAGAGCTCCTGCCCGCCCTGCTTGCAAAGGTGGCGGAGATCGTCGGCGTGGGCTATAAATATGCCTTTTTGCAGGAAAACGTGCATGCGGCGCTGCCGCGGCGCGAAAAGCGGCTGCTCTGTGCCGCCCTCATCGCCGCCGATGAAGGAGGGGACGGGCGGATGATCCGCGCCCGCCTTCGCCCCGCAAGGGAGCTGTGCATCGACGGCTTTTACGGCTTCCGCCTTGCGGCCCTCCGCGAGAAGTGGCTGCGCATCCTCGAATACATTCCGCACAGCTTTTCGCCCGAGGACCTTCTGCGCTTCTGCGAATACCTCGTGGGGGAGAGCCGCCGCAAGATCTACCTGAAGGGGGACGCCGTCTTCGGGGAAGATCTTCTCCGCCTCAAGCGCAGCCGCCTCACGGGGCAGGAGGACGTCGAGACCGAGATCATGCTCTCGGATGCGGGGTACATCTACTGCCTCGGCGGGATCTCGGCGCCCCTTTCGGATTTTCTCCGAAAATATTATGCCGACCGCGCGATATTTTCTTGACAAATGCGGAGAAAGGGCGTAAAATACGAGTTACTTAAAGACAAGTAGCGCCCGATGCGCATTCCCAGAGAGGGGATCCGCGGCTGAGAGATCTCTATCGCATCGCACCGTGAAACCGCTTTATTTTACTGAAAGTGCATATTCGAGGGGCCTCGCAGCAAGCGGGGCAATTAAGGTGGAACCGCGCCTTTTCGGCGTCCTTAAACTCTCCCAAGGGAGAATTTGAGGACGAATTTTTATTTTTTGCACTTGTTCGAAGTACTATGACAGACATAATGCGTGACATAGTACTGCGAAAATATAGAAAAACTGCCCAAATCGGGAGGAGAAACGATGAACATCACACTGAAAAACGGCGACAGCTTGGAACTTGCCGAAGGCGCCACGGCCGCCACTGCGGCGCAGGCGATCTCCGAGGGGCTTGCCCGCGCTGCGGTCTGTGCCCGCGTCAACGGCACGCTCGTGGATCTTGCGACGCCCCTTTGCGAGGGAGATACCCTCGAGATCGTCACCCTCAAGGAAAAGGAGGGGCTCGAAGTCTACCGCCACACCTGCGCACATGTGCTCGCGCAGGCGCTCAAAAACATCTATCCCACGTGTAAGCTCGCCATCGGCCCCGTGATCGAGAACGGCTTCTACTACGACGTCGACTTCAAGACGCCCATCACGATGGAGGACTTTTCGAAGATCGAGGCCGAGATGAAGAAGATCATAAAGAGCAATCTACCCATCGAGCGCTTCACGCTGCCCCGCGAGGACGCCCTCGCCCTCATGAGCAATTATCACGAGAACTACAAGGTGGAGCTCATTCAGGACCTTCCCAAAGACGCCGTGCTCTCCTTCTATAAGCAGGGGGCGTTCACCGACCTCTGCCGCGGACCCCATCTTCCCTCGACGGGAAAGATCAAGGCCTTCCGCCTCGTCTCCATCGCCGGCGCCTATTGGCGGGGGGACGAAAAGAAGAAGATGCTCACCCGTATCTATGGCACCGCCTTCGCCAAGAAGGAGGAGATGGACGAGTATTTTGCCATGCTCGAAGAGGCCAAGAAGCGGGATCACACCAAGCTCGGCAAGGAGCTCAAGCTCTTCGCCCTGCTCCCCGAGGGCAAGGGCTTCCCGTTCTTCCTGCCGAACGGCATGGTGCTCAAGAATACCCTCATCGACTATTGGCGTCAGCTCCACAGGAGAGAGGGGTACGTCGAAGTGCAGACGCCCATCATCATGACCCGTACGCTCTGGGAAAACTCGGGGCATTGGGATCACTATAAAGATAATATGTATACGACCAAGATCGACGGGGAGGACTGCGCCGTCAAGCCCATGAACTGCCCGGGCGGCATGCTCGTCTATAAGCTCTCCCCGCACAGCTACAAAGATCTTCCCATCCGCATGGGCGAATTGGGGCTTGTCCACCGACACGAGAAGAGCGGCCAGCTCCACGGCCTCATGCGCGTGCGCTGCTTCACGCAGGACGACGCCCACATCTTCATGCTCCCCGAACAGATCACGCAGGAGATCAAAGGCGTCGTGCGGATCATCGATGAGGTCTATTCGCTCTTCGGGTTCAAGTACCATGTCGAGCTCTCCACCCGCCCCGAGAACAGCATGGGTTCGGATGAAGATTGGGAAAACGCGACGAATGCGCTCATCAAGGCGCTCGAGGAACTCGGCCTTCCCTACGTCGTCAACGAGGGCGACGGCGCCTTCTACGGCCCGAAGATCGACTTCCACTTGGAGGACTGCATCGGTAGAACGTGGCAGTGCGGCACCATCCAGCTCGACTTCCAGATGCCGCAGCGCTTCGATCTCGAGTACGTGGGGGAGGACGGCGAGAAGCACCGCCCGATCATGATCCACCGCGTCGTGTTCGGTTCCATCGAGCGGTTCATCGGCATCCTCATCGAGCACTATGCGGGCAAATTCCCCGTTTGGCTCTCGCCCGTGCAGGTCAAAGTATTGCCCATTACCGACCGTGCCGCCGACTACGCGACGAAGCTCGTCGAAGAGATGGCGGCGATGGGGCTGCGCGCGGAGGCCGATCTGCGCAAGGAAAAGCTCGGCAGAAAGATCCTCGACGCCGAGAACGAAAAGGTGCCGTATAAGCTCGTCGTGGGCGACAAGGAGATGGAAGAGGGCACCGTTTCGGTGAGAAAGCGCGGCGAAGGGGACATCGGCGCCATGGAGAAGTCCGCCTTCTTCGCCCTCTGCAAACGCGAAAACGACGAGAAGATCGTCTTCTGAGCCCCTTCTTTTACGGAATGACGTATCGCCCTAACCCCCTCCGCAGGAGCCAATACGCAGTCCGCTTACCCCCTCCGTGGGAGCAAATACGCAGTCCGCTTACCCCCTCCGTGGGAGGGGGGTAGGGGGGTGGGGCGGCGACAAGGCAAGTACGCAGTCCGTCCCCTTGCTTCCCCTTGTAGGGGAAGTACCCGCATCGCGGGGGATAGGGTTCCAAAACCCCTCAGCCGCGTCTTACGCCGCGACAGCTCCCCTACGAGGGGAGCCAAGGGTCGCTCCGAATAGTCCCGAACGTCATTTCGAACGTAGTGAGAAATCTCGTCCTTGAGATTCCTCCTCCCTACGGTCGTCGGAATGACGTGTTGCTTGCCCCCTCCGCAGGAGCCAATACGCAGTCCGCTTGCCCCTTCCGTGGGAGCAAATACGCAGTCCGCTTACCCCCTCCGTGGGAGGGGGGTAGGGGGGTGGGGCGGCGACAAAGCAAGTACGAAGTCCAACCTCATCCCGAACGAAGCGGAGCGGAGTGAGCGGATCTTAAAGATACGCTCGCTACGCTCGGTATGAGGTCGCACGGGCTCCGTCCTACTTCGCCGAACGGCTCGTGCCGGGACGTACTTGTGTAAAAACACTTGCAAAAAGAATTTTGATATGGTAGAATAATACTACGTCACAATCGGATATTATTCTCATGTGGGTAGTGGCATCGTTGTATCTTTTTCCTTATATGAGAAAGGTTGTGAAGCCGACTATACGGAATACTCGTTCGGGCGTTCCGTATTTTTTCGGAGCGTCCTTATTTTTTACGGAAAACCAATCCTGACCCATAATCGCTGGGGGTCGCATGGAGGATAATGATGAGCAAAAGAGTAGCGATCGTCCTGTGTTGTGTTTTGGCCGCCATGGCGATATTGACTTTATCCGCTTGCAGTGTGGAGGTCTACGACGTAGAGTTAAAAGGGGTCAATGTCGTGTTTACTCCCGTTGTCGCGATGTGGTGTTGGTTTTGGAAGTCTTTTACCCCTGCATTTTGGAAAATCATTGAATCGACGTTTGCGGTATTGCCTGAGGTCTTCAATGTTATAGTAGGGGTTCTTACAAATATCTTGGGCGCTGCCCTTTATCTTGTTATCCTCGCTATCTTTTTGATCATTGCTGTCTTTGTGTGCATTCTTACGGTAATAGGGTTTTTCCTTGCCGCAATTGCAAACGGCATCTTTCACTTCATGTGATTGCCTTTTTGAGATATCCATATTTGATCGAAATGGCGTAGATCTGTATTGGTGTTCGTGCACATTGTGCATACACGGGAGACGAAGTTTTCTTCACGGTAGGAAAGCTCCGCGGGGCGAAAAATTCAAAAAATGTCCCATAAATAGCGCAAAAATCGTTGACAAGGGCGGGAAAATCTGCTATTCTTATAGGAGCAAAGCAGAAGAGACCCTTCTCTCCGCGGCGGCAAGGGCTGCGCGGGTCAATGAACGGATGTATCACGGCGGTATGCCGTGCGCAAATCGATTCAACGGGTTTCTCTGTGAAACCCGTTTATTTTTTGCGAGGAATATGGCAGTCAACAAAAACCAGAATCAGCTCAACGGCGAGATCCGCGACCGCGAGATCCGCGTGATCTCCTCCACGGGGGAGATGCTCGGCATCATGTCTCCCCGCGAGGCGCTCCGCCTTGCCGAGGAAGAAGACCTCGATCTCGTGAAGATCTCCCCGAACGCCGTCCCGCCCGTCTGCAAGATCATGGACTACGGCAAGTTCAAATTCGAACAGGCGAAGAAGGAGAAGGAGAACCGCCGCAACCAGAAGGTCGTCGAGCTCAAGGAAGTCCAGCTCTCCATGACGATCGACGTCGGCGACCTCGCCGTAAAGGCCAAACAGGCCACGAAATTTTTGGAGCAAGGCAACAAGGTGAAGGTCACGATCCGCCTTCGCGGCAGGCAGATGGCGCATGCGAATCTCGCGAAAGACGTCATCATGAAGTTCTGCGAGGGGCTCAAGGAGATCTCCGTCATCGAGAAGCCGCTCAACCTCGAGGGGAGGAACCTCATCCTCATCCTCGGGCCGAACAAGAAACCGATTTCATAAGGAAAACATAGAGGAGGCGCAAAGTCATGCCCAAACAAAAATCGCACAGCAGCTCAAAGAAGCGCTTTTGGCTCACCGGCTCGGGCAAGGTCAACAGATCCCACGGCGGCAAGAACCACAAAGCAGAGACCAAGAACAGGAAGAGGAAGCGTTCCCTTCGTCAGGTGACGCTCGTCTCCGTCACGCAGGAAAAGACCGTCAAGCGGATGATCCCCTACAAGGACTAACGGGAGGAACAAAGCATGAGAATCAAGAGAGGCGTCAACGCAGTCAAAAAACGTAGGAAGATCTTCAAGCTGTCGAAGGGGTACTTCGGCTGCAAAAGCAAGAACTATCGCATCGCCCGTCAGGCGGTGATGAAGTCCCTCCGGTATGCATACGTCGGCAGAAAGCGCAGGAAGCGCGATATGCGGAGCCTTTGGATCGCGCGTATCAACGCGGGTGCCCGCCTCAACGGGCTCTCCTATTCCAAGCTGATGCACGGGCTCAAGGTCGCGGGTATCGACCTCAATCGTAAGATGCTCGCCGAGCTCGCCGTCTCCGACGAGAAGGCTTTTGCCTCGCTCTGCGAGAAGGCGAAGGCTGCCATCTGAACGAAAAGCCTTTCGCAATGAAAGGCTTTTTTCACAGCGCATGGTCATCGTATCCAAACAGAATCCCGTCGTAAAAGAGCTTGCTTCCCTCAAGGAAAAGAAGGGGAGAAGAGCAAGGGGGACCTTCCTCGTCGAGGGCGAAAAGATGGTCTTCGAAGCAGGGAAGGCAGGCATGGAGATCGTGCGGATCGCCCTCCTCGAAGAAGGGGAGCGCCGTGCGGCTTGGGATGCGCTCCTCGGCCGCATCGATCCCTCCGCCGTCGTCATTCTCGGGGAAGACGCCTTCCGTGCCGTCTCCGATGAGAAGACGCCGCAGGGCATCCTCGCCGAAGTCAGGCTCCCCGAAGCCGCGCCGCAGCCCCCTTTGGGGCGGTGTGTGCTCCTCGACGGGGTTTCCGATCCCGCCAACGTGGGGGCCGTCATTCGTACGGCCGCCGCAGCGGGGTTTCGCGAAGTCTACCTCGCCGATTGCGCCGATCCCTTCGCCCCCAAGAGCGTAAGGGCGTCGATGTCGGGCGTGTTCTACTGCAAACTCATGCGTGGCACGCGGGAGGAGATCTTCCCGTCGCTTGCGGGCGTACCGCTCATCGCGGCGGATATGGACGGCGAAAACGTCTTCACCTTTCAGCCGCCCGAAACATTCTGTATCTGCATCGGGAACGAGGGCAGCGGCCTCTCGGAGGAAATACGAAAGAGGGCGGCGTATACCGTCGGCATCCCCATGCAAGATCCCGTGGAAAGCCTCAATGCGGCCGTATCGGCGGGGATCATGATGTATCTCTTGGGATACAAGAAATAAAGGAGGAAAGATATGTCCGGACACAGCAAATGGCACAACATACAGGCCAAAAAGGGCAAGGCAGACGCCGCACGCGGGCGCCTGTTCACCAAGATCGGCAGGGAGATCGCCGTCGCGGCCAAGGGGAATCCCAATCCTGCGACCAACTCCAAACTTGCCGACGTCATCGCCAAAGCCAAGGCGGCGAACATGCCCAACGACAACATCGAGCGTTCCATCAAGCGGGCGGCGGGCGAACTCGGCGACCGCGAATTCAAGGAACTCACCTATGAGGGCTACGGCGCCGGCGGGGCGGCGGTCATCGTCGCGACGTTGACCGACAACATCAACCGTACCGCGGGAGACGTACGCGCCATCATGTCGAAGTGCGGCGGCTCGCTCGGGACGACGGGCTCGGTCTCCTACATGTTCGAGAACAAGGGCCTCATCGTCATCGAGGCGAAGCCCGGCCTCACCGAGGATATGGTGTTTGAACTCGCCATCGAGGCGGGGGCGGACGACGTCGTACCCGTCGAGGATGCCTTCGAAGTGTATACTTCGGTCGCCGCATTCTCCGCGGTGCGCAAGTACCTCGAAGAGAAGGGCATGAGCTTCTTGCAGGCCGAACTTACGATGATCCCGCAAAATAAGATCACCCTCGAGGGCGAAAAACTCGAGAGCTTCTTGAAGATGCTCGATAAACTCGAAGAGAATGACGATGTGCAAAATGTATATCACAACGTCGACCTCCCCGAGGATGAGGAGTAAAGCAACAAAAAAGGACCCCCCGTGGGGTCTTTTTTGTTTGGACTTCGTATTTACGAACTGCGGATAAGCGGCGCAATACATCGTCGAACTGCGCTTTCCTTGGTCGTGTACGACAAAGTACACTCCCGTCGGAAATGCTCGTTCTCCTTGTCTTGCTTGCTTCTCCGCAGTTTAACGGTACCCGTTGTCGGGGTAATCGGCAAGGCCGCTCCCAGCGACCTCATACCGAGGGCGTAGCCCGAGTGTATCTTTAAGATCCGCTCACTCCGCGCCGCTTCGTTCGGGATGAGGGTGAGGTACCCAAAACGCAGGGTACCTATATAGTTTATTCCGCACGCCCTTCCATTGGAGAACATGCTACCGCCCCCACCCTTGGAGAACAGACCACCACCCCCTCCATTGGAGGGGGGTAGGGGGGTGGGCAGGAGACGACGCGGCCTATCCCGAGCGCCCCTTGGCTCCCCTCGTAGGGGAGCTGTCGCGGCGCAGCCGTGACTGAGGGGTTTCAAAACCCTATCCCTCGCTGACGCGAGTACTTCCCCTAAGAGGGGAAGCAAGGGGACGGACGTCGTAGGGGCTTCCCTGAAAACGCAGCAAGGGGTCGGACTTCGTATTTTTCTTTCTGCCGCCCCACCCCCTTGATCCCCCTCCCACGGAGGGGGTATCGCTTGGGAAGAACCACGGAGGGGGTAACGCTCGGAATGAACCACGGAGGGGGCTTTCGGACTTCGTAGTTGCCTTGTCGCCGCCCCACCCTCTTAACCCCCTCCCACGGAGGGGGTATTGCTTCCCATTCTTCATTCTCCATTCCTTTTTGCAAATCCCGCAAAAATTTGAAAAAATTCTACCTCTATTTTCTTGACATTACCATAGTCCCATGCTATAATGACATTAGTCATAGAAAAATATGACAAAAATGATAAATGCAACGAGATTTCATGATTTACATTGTGATAAATCGAGGAGTAAAATGAAAATCACCTTTGTGTGCGATGTGCTCGGGAAGCCCAACAACGGCACGACGCTCGCAGCATATAATCTCATCGGCTATCTGAAGCAGGCGGGGCATGACGTTACGGTCGTCTGTGCCGATCCCGATAAGAAGGGGGAAGAGGGCTTCGTCGTCGTGCCCGTCAAGAATTTCGGCCCCTTAAACCTCATCCTGAAGGCCAACAACGTCACCCTCGCGAAGGGGGATCGCAAGGTCCTCCGCCGCGTGATGGAGGGATCGGACGTCGTCCACATCCTCATTCCGTTCTGGCTGGGCTCTGCCGCAGTCAAAGTCGCAAAGGAGCTCAACATCCCCATCACGGCAAGTTTCCACGCACAGGCCGAAAACTTCTCCGCCCACATCGGGTGCATGAACAGCAAGCTCGTCAACCACATCATCTATTCCTGCTATTTCCGCCACGTCTACCGCTATGTGGACTGCGTGCACTATCCGACGGCCTTCATCCGCGACCTCTTCGAAGGGGAGATGAAGTGCAAGCTCACGAGCCGTGTCATCTCCAACGGCGTCAACGATACCTTCTTCCTGCCCCGTGAAAAGCAGCGGCTCAGTGAGAAGTTCACCATCCTCTGCCTCGGGAGATTCAGCCGCGAGAAGGAGCAGGAAGTGCTCATCAAGGCCGTCGGCAATTCTCCCTTGCGGGACGACATCAAGATCTATTTCGCGGGAAGCGGACCGCGGGAGAAGAAACTCAAAAAGCTCGCTCGGCGCAAGAAGGTGGATGCCGATTTCCGCTTCTACGCGCGGGACGAGCTCCTCGGCCTCATGCACGGCGCCGATCTCTATGTGCATACGGCGATCGTCGAGATCGAAGCCATCGCCTGCCTCGAGGCCATCGTGAGCGGCCTGGTGCCCATCATCTGCAATTCCCCCCGCAGTGCGACGAAGGGCTTTGCGGTGGATGAGCACTGCCTCTTCCGCATGGGCGACAGCCGCGACCTCGCCGAAAAGATCGCCTACTTCTACCGCCGTGACGACCGCATCGAAGAATATCGCAAGCGCTACGAGGCGGCGCGGGAACAGTACCGCCAAGGGGACTGCATGCGCGAAATGGAGCGCATGCTCGAAGACGTCGCACACGCAAAAAAACAACATGAGTAAGGTTTTTTACTACAGCGACCCGCTCAACGACGATTTTGCGGGCACCAAGATCGAGCGAAAACCGCTTCCCGAGAACTACGAATATCTGAAGCGGGGCAAACTTCGGCGGGGCGCCGCATGGGTGCTGCATCACCTTGTCGCCACGCCCATAGCTTTCCTCTATCTGAAGATCTCGTGCGGGCAGAAGATCGTAGGCAGAAAAAAACTCCGCCCCTACAAAAAGAGCGGATATTTCCTCTACGGCAACCACACGCGGCTGGCGGGGGACGCCTTCACGCCCTCCATGATCTCCTTCCCCAAGAAGCCGTATCTGCTCGTCGACCCCGATGCGCTCTCCGTCCCGGGGTGCAGGCGGATCGTCGAAGACCTCGGCGGCATGCCCGTCCCGACGACGCTTGCGCAGGCGCGCAGGCTGCATGAGGCGGTCTCGGAGCGCATGAAGCGGGGGAAGGTCGTCGTGATCTACCCCGAAGCCCACATCTGGCCCATGTATACGGGCATCCGTCCCTTCACGGACGCATCCTTCGCCTATCCCATTGCGACGGGCAAGCCCGTGTTCACCTTCACGGTGACCTACAAAAAGCGCCTTTTCGGCGTGAAGGCGACGGTCTACATCGACGGACCCTTCTTCCCCGATCCCGCCCTTCCGAAGCGCGAACAGAAGGCAAAGCTGCGCGATGCGGCCTACGCGGCCATGTGCGAAAGAAGTCGGCTCTCGACGTATGAGAAGAACGTCTACATCGCCTGCGCCGCACCCGAAGAAGAGGACGAAGAGGCCATCGAGCACGCATAAAACCGCATAAAGCAAAAAAAATCGGCTTTTCCGCCGATTTTTTATTTCTTTCTCCCGAGCTCTGCGATCGCCGCGTTCAGGAAGAATTCCGCCGTCGAATTTTTGCGTATGATCTGCCGTGCCTCCTCGGGGGTGCACCAGCGCGTCTCGGCGATCTCTTCGTTGAAGACGAGTTCGCCGTCGTCGCAGGTGACGAGGAAGCCGAGCATCAGGATATCCTTGGCGTCGTGATAGCGGGAGGCGAGGTACTTCCAATTGATCGCGGTGAGCTGCGTCTCCTCCCGAAGTTCGCGCGGAATGGTCTTCTCCGCACTTTCGCCCTTTTTGATGTAGCCCGCGATGAGTTTGTAGTCCTCATCGCCGACATGCCTTGCGAGCAGAATGGCCCGATCCGATCGCCGCACGACGACCATGGAGACGGCCACGGGGAAGAAGGGAAACTTATATTTCCCGCACTTATTGCAATAGGGGACGAGCCCCTCGTTTTCCATAAAGCGAAGCGAAAGTTTTTCGCCGCAATCCCTGCAAAACATATCTTCACCTCCGAAGATGGAGGTATATTATAACACTTTGAAAGCGGCTTGTCAACCCCTTTTTGAAAAAAAGTCGTCCGAAATTTGCGTCTTTTTGTAACATTGGCGCAAATTTCTTTTTGTATCCACATTTTTGGGGCGAAAGAAGGGGAAGCGCCGCGAATTTTCCCGAAAAAGAGGGGCGTCTTCGAAAATTTTCCGTATGGGCGAAATAACGCCGAAATCCCGCCCTTAAGGCTTGACAAATCCCTTATAAAACTATATAATAAGGCTGTACTATCTTTCGGAGCGCTTGCGGCGCTCGGAGAAGGGAGAAGTTATGCTGACATCGGTATGCGGGATCAACTGGGGAGACGAAGGCAAGGGCAAGATGGTCGATCTCCTCTCCGAGGACTACGATATCGTCTGCCGCTATCAGGGCGGCAACAACGCGGGGCACACCGTCATCAACGAACGGGGGAAGTTCATCTTGAATCTCCTTCCCTCGGGCATCTTGCGGGAGAACGTCGTCAACGTGCTCGGCATGGGCATGGTCATCGACATCAAGCATCTCACCGAGGAGATGGCCCGTCTGCGGGAGAAGGGGGTGAAGATCACGCCCGAAAACCTCAAGATCAGCGATCGTGCCGTCATCACGATGCCCTACCATGTGCTCCTCGATTGCCTCGAGGAAGACCGCCTCGCGGGCAAGAAATTCGGTTCGACCCGCCGCGGCATCGCCCCCGTCTATGCCGACCGCGCGATGAAGAAGTGCTTCCGCATGGGGGAACTTTTCGATACGGACCGCCTCTATAAGAAGGCACGGGAGATCGCCGAATGGAAGAATCTCACCGTCGCGGGGGGGTATGGCCATGCGCCCGTCACGGCCGAGGAGCTCATTTCCTATTTCGAGCAATACGGCCTTCCCCTCAAGGAATACATCACCGATACGGGGCTGTACCTCAACGAAGCCGCCGCGGCGGGCAAGAAGATCATGTTCGAAGCCCAGCTCGGGGCGCTCCGCGATATCGATTACGGCATCCTGCCCTACACGTCGAGCTCGCTCACGATCGCGGCCTATGCGCCCATCGGGGCGGGGGTGCCCAACCTCAAGCTCGATAAGTCCATCGGCATCATGAAGGCATACTCCACCTGCGTGGGCGAAGGGCCCTTCGTCGCCGAATACGCGGGCGAGAAGGCCGAAGCCCTCCGCGCCGCGGGCGGGGAATACGGCGCCGCCACGGGAAGACCCAGAAGAGTGGGCCCCTTCGACGTCGTCGCCTCCTCCTACGGCATCCGCTGCCAGGGGGCGGATGAAGTCGTGCTCACCAAGCTCGATATCCTCTCCTTCTATGAGGAGATCGAGGTCTGCACGGCGTATGAATGCGACGGAAAACTTCTCGATACCTTCCCGTATCCCGATCTTCTCGATCGCTGCAAGCCCGTCTATGAGACCGTGAAGGGCTGGCACTGCGATATCTCCAAATGCCGCAAGAAGGAGGAGCTCCCCGCGGAGGCCCTCGCATATATCGCCTTCATCGAGAAGGCCTGCAAGTGCAACATCACCTATGTTGCCGTCGGCGCCGAGCGCGACGCCGTCATTCGGCTCAAGTAAGCCGTATCATTCCGGAATTTGAAGCATACGCTCGCGACCCGACGAAAATTATATTACGTGAGGTTAGCTATGAACAGAACTTTCTACAAGATGCAAGGTGCAGGGAACGATTACATCTATTTCGATTGCCTCGAAACGCCCTTCCCGACGCCCCAAAAACTCGCCGTGCAGCTCTCCGACCGCCATTTCTCGATCGGCGGCGACGGCCTCGTGCTCATCCTTCCCTCCCGCATCGCCGATTGCCGCATGCGGATGTTCAATGCCGACGGCAGCGAGGGGAAGATGTGCGGCAACGCGCTCCGCTGCATCGCCAAATATCTCTATGACGTGAAGGGGATCAAGAACCGTATCCTCACGATCGAGACCAAGGCGGGCATCAAGACGGTCTCCGTCCGCACCAAGCGGCACACGGGGGAGGCCTATGCCTTCACCGTGGATATGGGTAAGCCCGTCTTCCGCCCTTACCGCATTCCCGCGGCCTTCGACGGCGGCAAGATCGTCTCTCATCCCCTTCTCGTGGGGGATACGACGTACTCCGTCACCTGCCTCTCCATGGGCAACCCGCACTGCGTCGTGTTCGGCGAAGACCCCGCCCTCCTCGATTTGGAGAAGCTCGGCCCCGCCTTCGAACAGCATCCCGCTTTCCCCGAGCGCATCAACACCGAATTCGTGCAAGTTTTGGGCGAAAATTCCCTCAAAGTCCGCGTCTTCGAGCGGGGCAGCGGGGAGACGCTCGCCTGCGGTACGGGGGCATGCGCCGCGGCGGTCGCGGCAGTCCTCAACGGCTACGCCAAAGAGGGCGAGGCCATCCAAGTTGCCCTCCCGGGCGGCACGCTCGAAGTCCTCTACACGGGGGAGACCGTCTTCTTGACGGGTCCCGCCGAGATCGCCTTCCGCGGCGAAGTCGAGATCTGAATATAATTTCTTGGGGGCGAAGGACATGACGAAGTACATTTTTGTGACGGGCGGCGTCGTCTCGGGGCTCGGTAAGGGCATCACGGCGGCCTCCCTCGGGCGGCTTCTCAAGATGCGGGGCTACAAAGTCGTCTCGCAGAAGCTCGATCCCTATATCAACATCGACCCCGGTACCATGAGCCCCTATCAGCACGGGGAAGTCTTCGTCACCGAAGACGGCGCGGAGACCGACCTCGACCTCGGCCACTACGAGCGCTTCATCGATGAGAACCTCAACAAGTTCTCCAATCTCACGACGGGCAAGGTCTATTGGAACGTCCTGAGCAAGGAGCGTGCGGGGGAATACCTCGGGCAGACCATTCAGGTCATCCCGCACATCACCAACGAGATCAAGTCCTTCATCTATCAGGTGGGAAGAGTTTCGGATGCCGAGATCGTCATCACCGAGATCGGGGGGACGACGGGCGACATCGAGAGCCAGCCCTTCCTCGAGGCCATCCGCCAGATCGCCCGTGAAGTGGGAAGGGAGAACTGCTGTTTCATCCACGTCACCCTCGTGCCCTACATCTCGGGCTCCTGCGAATTCAAGAGCAAACCCACGCAGCACTCCGTGAAGGAACTGCAGGGGATGGGCATCTTCCCGGATATCATCGTCGCCCGCGTCGATCAGCCCATGCCCGAGACCATCCGCGAGAAGATCGCGATGTTCTGCAACGTCAAGCCCGAATGCTGTGTCGAAAACCTCACGGTGCCCGTGCTCTACGAGGCCCCCGTGATGCTCGAGCGCAGCAATTTTTCGACGACGGTATGCAACATCCTGCACCTCGACCCCCGCGCGATCGATACGCGCGAGTGGGAGGAGATGCTCCGCCGCATCCACGCCCGCAATAAGCACGTGCGCATCGCGCTGTGCGGAAAATACGTCCAGCTCCACGATGCCTATCTCTCGGTCGCCGAGGCGCTTGCCCACGGCGGCTACGAGACGGGTGCGGAAGTGGAGATCCTGTGGGTGGATTCCGAGAAGATCACGGCCGCGAACGTCGAAGAGACCCTCCGCGGGGCAGACGGCGTCCTCATCCCGGGCGGCTTCGGCGGACGGGGCATCGAGGGCAAGGTCGCGGCGTGCAAGTATGCCCGTGAGCACAACATCCCCTACCTCGGGATCTGCCTCGGCATGCAGATCGCCGTCATCGAATACGCGCGGAGCGTGCTCGGCATCGAGGACGCCAACTCCTCGGAGTTCTTCCCCGAGGGGCCGCATTCGGTCATCGACCTCATGCCCGATCAATACGGCGTGAAGATGGGGGGGACGATGCGCCTCGGCGCCTATCCCTGCCGCGTGATCGGAAAACAGCTCAAGGCGGCCTACGGGCAGGAGACCGTGCAGGAACGCCACCGCCACCGCTTTGAGTTCAACAACGAATACCGCGAAGCCCTCGAGACGGCGGGGCTGACGATCGCGGGGACCTCGCCCGACGGCACCCTCGTCGAGGCGGTGGAAGTCGACGGGAACGATTTCTTCGTCGGCGTACAATTTCATCCCGAATTCAAATCGAGGCCCAACGCCGCACATCCGCTCTTCCGCGAATTCATCCGTGCGGCAGTCGCAAAGAGTCAAAGAAAATGAAGATAAACACAAATTTCGGAAACATCGCCGAGAACTATCTCTTCTCGACGGTGGCTTCCAAGCTTGCAGCCTTTCAGAAGGAGCACCCCGAGCGGGAGATCGTGAAGCTCTCCGTGGGAGACGTCACCCGTCCGCTCGCGCCCGTCGTCATCGCGGCGATGCACCGTGCGGTCGAAGATCTCGCCCACGCCGAGACCTTCAAGGGGTACGGCCCCGACCGCTATTCCTACGGCTACCCCGAACTTCTCGACGCCATCCGCTCGAGCTACGCCCGCAAGGGAGTGGAAGTCAAGCGCGAGGAAGTCTTCATCTCCGACGGCGCCAAGTCCGATCTCGGCAACCTGCTCGACCTCTTCTCGGCGGAGAACGTCGTCCTCGTGCCCGATCCCGTCTATCCCGCCTACGTCGATGCCAACACCATGGCGGGGCGCAAGATCCTGTATGCGGATGCCAACCGCGAAAACGTCTTCCTGCCCCTTCCCGAGGAGGGCGTCCACGCCGATCTCATCTACATCTGTTCCCCCAACAACCCCACGGGCGCCGTCTACGACCGTGCGGGGCTGAAGGCGTGGGTGGACTACGCAAAGCGCGAGCATGCGCTCATCCTCTTCGATGCGGCGTATGAATATTTCATCTCCGATCCCGCGCTTCCGCGCAGCATCTTCGAGATCGAGGGAGCGCGCGATTGCGCCGTGGAGATCTGCTCTTTTTCCAAGACGGCAGGCTTTACGGGCGTGCGCTGCGGGTATACCGTCGTCCCCGATACGCTTTGCTTCGATGGCTTCTCGTTAAACCGCATGTGGGCGAGAAGGCAGGCGACCAAGTTCAACGGCGCCTCCTATATCCCGCAGATGGGGGCGGCGGCCGTCTTCTCCGAGGAGGGAGAAGAGGAGATCCGCGCCAACATCGCATACTACAAAGAGAATGCCCGCATCATCGGCGATTGCCTCGATGGGCTCGGCATTTGGTATACGGGCGGCAAGAATTCGCCCTACATCTGGCTCAAATGCCCCAATGATATGAAGAGCTGGGAGTTCTTCGATGCGCTCTTGGAGAAGGCAGGCGTCGTCGGGACGCCGGGGAGCGGCTTCGGCAAGAACGGAGAGGGGTATTTCCGTCTGACCGCCTTCGGGACCAAAGAAAACACCGAGAAGGCCTGCCGCAGGATCGAAGCCTTCTGCAGGGGCTAAGGAGAGAGGATGGAAAAGAAGAGAAGTGCCGGCGTGCTCTGCCACATCTCCTCCCTTCCCGGGAAATACGGCATCGGCGCCCTCGGCAAAGAAGCATATAAGTTCGCAAGCCGCCTCAAAAAGAGCGGCGTGAGCGTCTGGCAGATCCTGCCCCTCGTGCAGACGGGATACGGCGATTCGCCCTACCAATCCGTGGCCTGCGATTCGGGCAATCCCTATTTTATCGACCTCGAGCGCCTCAAGAAGCAGAAGCTCCTCACGGGCAAAGAGCTCAAGGCGCTGCGTAAAAAATATCGCGGCATGCCGCTCGACTACGGCGCCCTCTATGAGGAGCGCTATGCGACGCTCCGCCGCGCCTTCTCGCGGTTCAACTTCGACGACGAGAAATTCCGCAGCTTCGTGAAGGCAGGCAGATTCGAGGATTACGCCCTGTTCATGACGGCAAAAACGGTATATGGGGGCGGATTTTGCGATTGGGAAGAGGACTTAAAGCGTCATGAGCCCGAAGCCGTCGCGCGGCTCTGCACCGAATATCACGAGGAATACCAGTTTTGGCAGTTCGTGCAATACGAGCTCTGGATGCAGTGGGAAGAACTGCATGCCTATTGCAAAAAGCTCGGCATCCGCATCCTCGGCGATCTTCCGCTCTACGTCGCCTATGACAGTGCAGACGTCTGGGCGCACCCCGAACTCTTCAAGCTCACCGAGGACTTAAAGCCCGAAAAAGTAGCAGGGGTCCCCCCCGATTACTTCGCGGAGGACGGCCAGCTGTGGGGCAATCCCGTCTACGATTGGGCGGCGCACGAGAAGGAAAACTTCGCTTGGTGGACGGCCCGCCTGAAGACCGCGCTCTCCACCTACGACCTCGTCCGCATCGATCACTTCCGCGGCATCGACCGCTACTTCGAGATCCCCGCCTCCGCCGCGACGGCACGGGAGGGGACGTGGTGCGACGGCCCGAAAGAGCGCCTCTTTTTCCGTCTCGGGGAGGAGAAGCGCCGCATCATCGCCGAGGACCTCGGCAGTATCGATGAAGGCGTCCGCGCCCTCCTCAAGAAGACGGGCTTCCCTGGCATGAAAGTGCTCCTCTTCGCCTTCAACGGCGACGAGGAGAACGAGTACCTGCCCAAAAATATCGGCGAAAATTCCGTCGTCTACACGGGCACGCACGACAACAACACCGTCCAAGGGTACATCGACGGGCTCTCGACGGAGGAATTCATCCTCTTCCGCTCCCGCGTGGCGGCGGCGCTCGAAGAAGCGGGGGTCGCGATCAAGCTCGGCGCCCACGGCGAAGGCCTGTCCGAGGCGATCGTGCGGCTGGCGCTCGCCTCCAAGGCGCAGTATGCGATCGTCCCCATACAGGATATTTTGGGCTTGGGTGAAGAGACCCGCATGAATCTCCCCGGCCGGGATTCGGGAAATTGGCAATTCCGCCTTGCCGTGCCCTGCAGCGGATACGACATGGCGAAGCTGAAAAAAATGATAAAAATTTATCGGAGGTAACTTTATGGCAAAAGAAAAGAAGGGCTTCTTCCGGGAGTTCAAGGCGTTCATTATGCGCGGCAACGTGATCGACATGGCAGTCGGCGTCATCATCGGCGGCGCATTCAGCGCGATCGTGACGGCGCTCACCAACCAGATCTTGATGCCCATCATCAACTGGTTCCTCGCCGTCATCACGGGCGGAGAGGGCATGGGGGACGTTGTGACCATGCTCAAGACCGTGACGGACGCGGAAGGCATGATCGATATGACGCAGTCCATCTACATCGATTGGGGTGCATTCATCACGGCGATCATCAACTTCCTGCTCATCGCGCTCGTGCTCTTCCTCATCGTCCGCGTCATCAACCGCATCCACGACGGCGCCACCGCTGCGAAGAACAAGTATGCGCCGCTCACCAAGGACGAAGTGAAGGCGCTCCGCCGCGAAGGCAAGGGCAAGACTGAGCTTCTCGCCGCAGCTAAAGAGAAGCAGGCCAAGCTCGATGCAGAAGCCGCCGCAGCCGCAGCCGCTGCCGCCGCTGTCCCGCCCGCACCCACTTCGGAAGAACTTCTCGCCGAGATCCGCGATCTTTTGAAGGCGCAGAAATAACTTCCTCCGCACGAGGAAACCTCCCTCATACACGAGGAAACTTCCCTCATATCATCAAAAAAGCCGAGAGCCCCCGCTCTCGGCTTTATCTTTTTTGTCATCCCGAACCGCGCCTCAGTACGTCATCCCGAACCGCACCTCAGTACGTCATCCCGAACCCGACCTCAGTACGTCATCCCGAACCGAACCTCAGTACGTCATCCCGAACCGCACCTCAGTACGTCATCCCGAACCCGACCTCAGTACGTCATCCCGAACCGAACCTCAGTACGTCATCCCGAACCCCCAACGGGGGTGAGGGATCTCGCCCTTCCCGTCAGTTCAAAGCATAGATGCTCTTCCCATAGGCGTCGATCGCAACGACGAGCGGAAAATCTTCCACCTCGAACCGATAGACGGCCTCGGAGAGCAGGTCTTCAAAGGCGATACAGGTGCTCTTTTTTACGGCATTCCCATAGAGGGCGCCCGCCCCGCCGATCGCGGCAAAGTAGACCCCGTGATCGCGCCGCAACGCCAATGCTACTTCCTCGCTCATCTCGCCCTTTCCGATCATGCCGCCCAACCCCAAATCGAGAAGGCGCGGGGCAAAAGAATTCATGCGGGCAGACGTCGTGGGGCCGCAGCTCCCCGAAGCCATTCCCTCGGGCGCAGGGCAGGGGCCTGCATAGTAGATGAAGGAATTTTCAAGGGGGAACGGGGGTGTTTTTCCCGCATCGAGCAGGGCGAAGATCCGCTTGTGCGCACAGTCGCGGGCGGTGTAGATCGTCCCCGAAAGCAGCACGGGGTCCCCCGCATGCAGTGCAAGTTTTTGCTCCTCGGAGAGGGGAAGACGAAGACGTTTCATAATACGGCCTCCTCGTGCCGCACGCAGTGGCACTGGATATTTACGGCGACGGGCAGTCCCGCAATGTGGGTGGGAGCGACTTCGCAGAGCACTTTGAGGGCCGTGATCTTCCCCCCGAAGCCCTGCGCGCCGATGCCGAGCGCGTTGATGCGGGAAAGCGCCTCTTCCTCGATCGAAGCGACGTCTTCGCGCGGATTTTTCGACCCCAAGTCACGAAAAAGCGCTTTTTTGGCGAGGAGCGTGCACCCATCGAAACTGCCGCCGATGCCCACGCCCACGACGACGGGCGGACAGGGGCGGGAGCCCGCAGCCTGCACCGTTTCCACGATCGTGCGGAGGATGCCCTCCCTCCCTTCGGCGGGGGTGAGCATACGTACGGCGCTCATATTTTCGCTTCCGAACCCCTTGGGAAGAAGGCGGATCTTCACCTTGTCTCCTTCCACGATCTCCACATGGAGATGGGCGGGGGTGTTGTCGCCCGTGTTGACGCGGGTGAGCGGGTCGCAGATGCTCTTTCGGAAATTTCCATCGGCATACGCCCTGCGTACGCCCGCATCCACGGCCGCCTTGAGGGGGCCTCCCGTGAGAAATACATCCTGCCCGATCTCGAGAAAGACGGCCGTCATCCCCGTATCCTGGCAGACGGGCATCTGCATCTTCTTCGCGATCTCCGCATTCCCGAGTACCGTCTCAAGCGCAAACTGCGCCGCGCCCTCCTCGCACTTTGCGGCAAGGGAGAGGGCCGCAAGGCAATCCTTTGCGATCGTCACGCCCGCCCGCCGCGCAAGGCGATAGACGAGCCCCTCGATCGATCCGACATCCACAGTACGCATACTTCACTCCTTTGTACCTATTATAAAAAGAAATTTTGCAAAAGACAAGCGTTTCGTTTGAACTTTCGCGGAAAATCCTGTATAATAGCGGTATGGAATCGCAAGCCGCGCCCGAAAGCGCACCCGAAAAGAAATTTTTGCCCGAAGCAGGCATCGCATACTCGGCCTCCTCGGTGCTCTCCGTGCTCCTCGCCTTCTTGGTCTCGGCGATCTTCCTCGCCGCCCTGAAGGAGGGGTACGCCCATAACCTCGCCTATAAATATCTCGCCTTTCTCGTGCCCCAGCTCTGCCTCGCGGGGGTCGCTGCCCTGTATTTCCGTAGGTCCCGCTACCCCGTGCGGAAGGTCTACGCCCCCTGCAAGTGGTACTACTTTTTGATCGCGCTTGCCGTTGCCTTCGGCCTCTTGTTTGCCCTCAACAACCTCAACGGCCTCTTCGTACGCCTTTTGGAACTCATGGGCTACACGCCGCAGGAAAAACAGGCGGGGTACATCCCTTCCGTCACCGATCCCATGATCTCGGGGTGGATGATCCTCCCCGCCGTGCTCATCATCGCCCTGCTCCCCGCCGTCTTCGAAGAGACGCTCTTCCGCGGCATCACGGTGGGGGCTATGCGCTCCTCGGGGTGGGGGGAAGTCTCCACCGTCCTCATCTCCGGGGCGCTCTTCTCGCTCTTCCACGGCAACCCCGAGCAGACGCTCTACCAATTCGCCTGCGGGGCGTGCTACGCCCTGCTTGCGCTCCGCAGCGGAAGCATTTTCCCCACCATGGTCGCCCATTTTGCCAACAATGCCTGCATCCTCATCCTTGGGGCGGTGAAGGGGGTGGATTGGGCCTTGCCCATGCTTCCCTCCATCATCCTCGGCGTACTCGGCGGGATCCTCCTCGCGGGCGCCCTGCTCTTTGTCATCCTTTGGAAGCTCCCCGAGCGGAGGGCTGCAGCTCCTTCCGGCAGCCGCATGCAGGGGGGCAAGAAGTACTTCCTCATGGCGGGGATCGGAATGGCGATCTGCGCCGTGCAATGGTTTGCGGTGCTCGCAGCGGGGATCGGCGTATGATCCGCGTGCGCATCGTGTGCGTAGGGAAGCTCAAAGAGCGCCACTGGCGGGAGGCGTGTGCGGAGTACGAGAAGCGGCTTACCCGCTTTTGCGACCTCGAGATCCTCGAGCTTTCCGAGCGGCGCTCTCCCGAAGAGGAGGAAGAGGAGATCCTGCGTGCCCTGCGCGGGGAAGTCTTCGTCCTCGCCGTAGAGGGGAAGGAGGTAAGCTCGGAGGAGTTTTCCGAACTCATCGGGGGATGTGTGGACCGTGGCAGTGAAATTTCCCTCGTGATCGGTTCCTCGGAAGGCCTGGCGGAGGTCGTGAAGACGAAGGGCAGGAAGCTCTCCTTCTCCCGCATGACCTTCCCGCATCAGATGTTCCGCGTCGTCCTTTTGGAGCAGCTCTACCGCGCCTTCATGATCCGCTCGGGCAGCGAATACCACAAGTAAACGCGGGGCACCCATATCGATTTTTCGGCATATACTGTAGAATGAACGTCTTCGAAGAAGTGCGTGCGTTCTATATGGCGTATCGCGGAAAAAAGCAAATTATCGGCTACAGCGAGGAGGGGCGGGAGATCTTCGCCATGCTCGCGGGTACGGATGCGGGCGGCTGCGGCATCGCCCAGTATGCCATCCATGCGCGGGAATACATCACGGCCCTTCTCGCCCTCGAACATGCGCGGCTCGGCGTCCGAACAGGGGGCGTGTGGATCGTTCCCCTCGTCGATCCCGATGGGGCGCTCCTCGTCGAAGAGGGGCCGCGGCATCTGACCGAGGAACACAGGGCCCTCGTCCGCTCCCTCAACGGAAGCGACGACTTCTCCCTCTGGAAGGCCAACGCCGAGGGGGTCGACCTCAACTTGAATTTCGATGCCCGTTGGGGCAGCGGGAAGGGCAATCTGCGCCGCCCCGCCCCTGCGGGGTATATCGGAAGCGCCCCGCTCTCCGCAAGCGAGAGCCGCGCGCTCGCGGACTTCACCCTCGCCGTGCGGCCCAAATTCACCGTGAGCTGGCATACCAAGGGCGAAGAGATCTATTGGGAATTTCATCGGCTGCGCATGCGCCGTCGGGATAAAAAATACGCCGAAGTCCTCTCTCGGGCGACGGGGTATCCCCTCGTACACCTGAAGCACTCGGCGGGCGGCTATAAAGATTGGTGTATCGCGAAGCTCGGCATCCCCGCCTTCACGGTGGAGACGGGCGCGGAGACGGCCTCGCATCCCCTCGGAAGGAAGGACCTTGTCCCCATCATCGCCCACGATATCGATGCCCTCGTCATGCTGACGGAGGCCTTCGGATAGGAGCACTATGCAGGAAAAATTCATGCGTGAGGCCCTGCGCCTCGCAAAAAAGGCAAACGACCTCGGCGAGGTCCCCATCGGAGCGGTCGTCGTCCTCGGCGGGAAGATCATCGGGCGGGGGTACAACCTTCGTACGCGGATGCAGATGGCGACCCAGCACGCCGAGATCCGTGCGATCGACCGCGCTTGCAGAAAGCTTCACAGCTGGCGCCTCGAAGACGCGGAGATCTACGTCACCCTCGAGCCATGCCCGATGTGCATGGGGGCCATCCTCAATTCCCGCATCGAACGGGTGTACTTCGGCGCATATGAGCAAAAGGGCAGAAGTCTCACCCGCGAACTCGCCGCGGCCAACCTCGTCAACCACACGGTGGAAGTGGAGGGGGGGATCCTGGAAGAGGAATGCTCTTCGCTTCTTTCCGCCTTCTTCCGCGACATGCGCCTCCGCGAAAAGCAAAAGGATCCCCATAGCTCCGACGGCTAAGCCCCCGTCACCCGACACCGCCCGACGTCACCCGACACCGCCCGACGTCATCCCGACGACTGCCCCGGCGTCATCCCGACGACCGCCCCGACGTCATCCCGACGACCGATAGGGAGGAGGGATCTCATCCCAAATCACGTCATACCGAACGTGCCCGTCCGCAGCTGCGGACGGACACGTGTAATTTTTTCATTCCCGGATCCTCACGCAAACCGCACTTCTCTTCCTAGGGTGAAGCTGGCGGCGAAGAAGGCAGCGCATCCGCGCACGAGTTCTTCGTAATCGGAGACGGCCATCGTCTCCACGGCGGAGTGCATGGCGAGCTGAGCGATGCCGAGGTCGACGGCGGGCATACTCACCTTGCCGAGAGAAATGGCGCCGAGCGTCGAGCCGCTGCGCATATCCGAACGGTTGTAGAAGGTCTGGTATTTTACATCCGCACGGCGGAAGATCTCCCCGATCACGGCAAAGGAGAGGGCGTCCGTCGTATACGCCCCGCCCGCATGGCCCTTCACGGCAATGCCGCCTCCGAGCACGGGTTTGTTGGTGAGATCGCACTTCTCGGGGTGATTGGGATGCAGGGCATGCGCGTTGTCGAGGGAGACGAGGAAGCTCCCCGCAATGCGCCGGGCATAGCCCGCATCGCCGATGTTCTCCGCCGCTGCGATCCGAAGGAGCACGCTCTCCAAGAAGTCGCTCGCGGCGCCCTGCCGTGTGCGGCTCCCGATCTCTTCGCTATCGAAAGCGGCCGCGATCAACGTTTCGCTTCCCGTTTCGCATTCTTTGAGGGCACACATCGAGGCGCAGACGCCCGTGAGGTTATCGAGGCGGGGCGAGGAGAGCAGCTCGCCCTGTTCTCCGAGGAAGTAAGGTTCGGTCGCAGGCGCGAGGAAGAGATCCTGTGCGGCGCCGTCGAAGAGCTCCGCAAGCTCCCGTTTTCCGATCGCGGCGAGGGGAAGCTCGGTCTGGAGATTGGGCGCAAAGCCGTCGTTCGCCTCCCGCGCCATGTGGATGGCAAGCGAGGGAATGGTCACGAAGTAGGGGGACGTATATAATTCTTCTCGGAGTACGCCCTCCGCCGCGCGGATCTTCCGCCCCGCGATCGCGAGCGGACGGTCGAAGAAGGTATACCACAGTCCTCCGCCGTAGGGCTCCGCATTGAGACGGGTATAGCGCTCATCCGCGAGCACGCAGTTCGCCTTGAGCTTGAAGCAGGGGGAATCGGTATGCGTGGCGATGATGCGGAAGGCCCCGCCCGCCGCATAGCGGAAGGCGATGATACTGCTCCCGCCGCGCACGACGAAATAGGCCTTCCCGTCTTCGAGCTGCCAAGGCTTGCTCTCTTCGAGCTCGGAAAAGCCCGCATCCCGCAGGAGAGCGGCACAGTTTTCCACGGCGTGGAAGGCGGTATACGACTTCAAAAAGGGAATGAGCGTCTGCATAAGCGTACCTCGTTTTTTTCTTATTATACATGATTTTTTTGCGGAATGCAACCATTCTCATGCGATTTCATCCTTGACAGTCCGCCGCGCTTGTGCTATGATAAAGCCGAGGAGGGAATTATGCCGAGATCGCTTGCACAGCGGCTCAAAGGATTCGCCGCAGGGATCTATTTTCGCCTGAAAAACGGCCCCATCGCACAGCGGGAGAATGCCCGCCGCAGCGGAAAAGTTGACGAGGCGACGGCCGAACTTCTCCGCCGTACGGCCTGCGAGGGCGCCGTCTTGCTCGAAAACGACGGGACGCTTCCCCTTCATGGGAAATTCGCCCTGTTCGGAAGGACGCAGATCGATACCTTCTATTCGGGCTACGGCTCGGGCGGGGATGTCTCTTGCCCGTATACCGTCAGCATCCTCGAGGGCTTGGAACGGGCGGGGGCCCCCATCGTTTCTTGCGTCTCCGACTTCTATCGCGCCTACGAAAAGGAACACGCGGTGAAGCGGGGCGGATGGGGGAATTGGGCCTTTTCATACCCCGAACCCGCATGCCCCGAAGCGCTTCTCGTGGCGGCGGCCGCCGAGACGGATACCGCCGTCGTCGTCTTCGGACGGGCGGCGGGCGAGGATATGGACAGCGAACTTTCCGCGGGCAGTTTTCTTCTCACCGAAGCCGAAAGATCGCTCTATGCCGCCCTCAAACGCAAATTTGCCCGCGTTGCCGTACTGCTCAACACGGGCGGGCTCATCGACTTTTCGCTCTTCGCAGACGATCGCCCCAACGCCCTTCTCATGCTCTACCAAGGGGGGATGGAGGCAGGCAATGCCTGTACGGACCTTCTCCTCGGAAGACGCGAGCCCCGCGGAAGGCTCCCCGATACGATCGCAAAGACCTATCGTGATTACCCCACGTGCGACAACTTTTTCGACCCCGATACCGTCCGCTACCGCGAAGATATCTACATAGGCTACCGGGCTTTTGAGACGAATGCGCCCGAAAAGGTCGTCTATCCCTTCGGCTACGGGCTGGGGTATACCGAGTTCTGCATCAAGGCGGACTATGCTGACGGCGTGCTCACATACCGCGTCCGCAACACGGGTGCGCGTGCGGGAAGGACGGTCGTCGAGGTCTACGTCCGCAAGCCGCCCTGTGCGTGCGGCGTACCCGCAAGGGAGCTCGTCGCCTTCCGTAAGACGGCGGAAATTTCCCCGGGCGAAGAGGAGCGCGGCGAGATTTCCGTCCCCATCCGTGCATTTTGCGTCTATTCCGAGGCACAGCACGCCTTTGTGCGCATGGCGGGGGAGTATGAGATCTTTGCGGGATTCGACGTCCGAAGCGCCCCGTCCGCGGGGAAGTTTACGGCCGATACGGATCAGGTCGTCGAGGCCTGCAGCGATATCCTCTCCTGCGACCTTCGCCCGCGCATCCTCGAAGCGCTTCCCGCGGCCTATCCCAAACAGCCGCCCGTCCCCTTCGAGAAGGTGCAGACGGGGGAGGTCCCGCTTTCGCGCTTTGTCGCGGGGCTCTCGGAACAGGCGCTCGAAGCGCTCTCCCGCGGGGCGCTCAAGATGGATTCGCCGCTCGGGCCCCGCGGCAATGCGGGCGTCATGGGCGGGGTGACAAAGGAGCTGCAAGCGCTCGGCGTCCCTCCCGTGACGATGGTCGACGGCCCCTCGGGGATCCGTCTCTTCGCGGGGGCATCGCTTCTTCCCATCGCGACGCTCCTCGCCGCAACGTTCGATGAAGATCTCGTCGAAGAAGTCTACGCCGCCGTGGGAAGGGAAATGGCGGAGCTTGGGGCGCACGTCTTGCTCGCACCCGCGTTAAATCTGCATAGGGACCCCTTGTGCGGCAGAAATTTCGAGTATTATTCGGAAGATCCGCTCCTCTCGGGCAAGATCGCCGCGGCGGCCGTGCGGGGCGTGCAGAGCGTCGGCGCCTCGGCCTGCCCCAAGCACTTCGCCTGCAACAACCGCGAGTTCCGCCGCAACAAGTGCGATAGCGTCCTCTCCGAACGTGCCCTCCGCGAGCTGTATTTATACGGTTTCGAGATCTGCGTCAAGGAGAGTCATCCGCACTTTTTGATGACGTCGTATAACAAAGTCAACGGCGTCTACGCGCACTACAACTACCGCCTCGTGCGGGGGGTGCTCCGCGGGGAATGGAAGTTCGAGGGCTGCGTCGTCACCGATTGGTATATGCAGAAGGCGGCGAGCCCCGAGTTCAAACATATCAAAAACAATGCCTATAGGATCCGTGCGGGCGTGAATGTCCTCATGCCGGGCGGCGGCTTCCTCGGCAAGAAAATGCAGCACGGCGGTGTACTTCGTTCGCGCAAACAGAGGGAGGGCCTCACGCTCGGTGAGCTTCAGCAAAATGCCGAAGAAGTCCTCTCGGCCGTACGAATGAGCGCTGCCTGCAGGGGAGAGAGCAATGTGGTTCGATGAATGCACGTTTTATCAGATCTACCCGCTCGGGTTCTGCGGTGCGGAGCGGGAAAACGACTTCGGCGAGATCCGCCACCGCCTTGCAAAGATCGAACGGGAGATCGGGCGGCTCAAAGATCTCGGCGTCGGCGCCGTCCTCTTGAATCCGCTCTTCGAGAGCGAACGCCACGGCTACGATACGGTGGATCCCTTCACCGTCGACCGCCGTCTCGGCACCAATGCAGACTTAAAGCGCCTCATATCTTCCTTCCATCAGGCGGGGATCCGCGTCGTCCTCGACGGTGTTTTTCATCACACAGGTCGCAAATTTGCCCCGTTTCAGGAGGTCCTTGCGCGCCGCGAGGGGACGGAGAAGCGCTTTTGGTTCTACATCGACTTCGGGGGCAACGATCGCTACAACGACGGCCTCTCCTATGCCGATTGGGAGGGCCATGCCGAGCTCGTGAAGCTCCGCCTCGAGCACCCCGAAGTGCAGAATTACCTCATGGACGCCGTGCGTTTCTGGATCCGTGAATTCGATATCGATGGGCTCCGCCTCGACGTGGGCTACCTGCTCCCGCCGTGGTTCATGGAGATGATCCGCCGCACCGCAGGGCAAGAAAAGAGGGACTTCTTCCTCATGGGCGAAGTCATCCACCTGCAGAATTTCGTGCAGAACATTGTCCCCGAGCGGCTGGATTCGGCGACGAATTACGAGTGTTTCAAGGGCATGATCTCGGCCTTCAACTCCGAAAATCTCTTCGAGATCGAGCATTCCCTCACGCGGCTCTTTGCCGATCTTCCTTGGGCGCTCTGCACGGGGAAGCACCTCTTCAACTTCGTCGATAACCACGATGTGATCCGCGCCGCGACGGCGCTCAAAGAGCGGCGCAACCTCAAAAATCTCTACACGCTCCTCTTCACGATACCGGGGATCCCCTGTATTTATTACGGCTCCGAATACGCCGCGGAGGGGGATAAGTCCGATGGGGACTACCGCCTCCGCCCGTGCATCGACGAGATCCCCCGCCGCGCCGAGGACCTCTATGCCCACATCCGTATGCTTGCCGCGATCAAGGCCGCGCATCCCGCCCTGCACTACGGGAGCTACCGCAAGGCGACGCTCTCCAATAAGTACTTTTCCTTTCTTCGGACCTTCGGAAACGAGGAGATCGTCGTTGCGATCAACATCTCGGACGGCGAACCCGTCATGTGCGCCGAAGCGGGGGAGGGGGTAGATCTTCTCACGGGGGAAGTGTGCAGTCTCAACGAGATCCGTCTTCCGCCGTTTTCTTCCTGCATCCTCTTGCGGAAGTAAAATTTACAGAAAAAAAAGAGACGCTTTTGAAAGCGTCTCTTTTTTGGAGCTGATGAGCGGACTCGGACCGCCGACCTCATCCTTACCAAGGATGCGCTCTACCTGCTGAGCTACACCAGCGTGGGCCGCCGCTTTGCGGACACCTTAACAGTATAGAGGAAAAGAAGAATTTCGTCAAGCGATAATGCGCGGATTTTCGGAAAAAAATTTCTGTCACCGCAAAGGGACTTCAGAAAAGCTCCTCGAGCAGGTCGTCCATCGAATACTTCCCCGCAGGTTTTGCGATCAGCCAACTTGCGGCCTTCAAAGCGCCCGCGGCGAACACCTTTCTGCTGCGTGCGGAGTGGGAGAGGGTGACGATCTCATCCTCGCCCGCGAACATCACCTCGTGCTCGCCGACGATATTTCCGCCGCGCACGGCATGGAGGCCGATCTCGCCCTGTTCGCGCGGGCAGAGCCTGCCTTCCCGCCCAAAGACCAATTTCTTTTTGCCGCCCGAGCCCTCTTCGGCGCTCTTTGCAAGCATGAGCGCGGTGCCGGAGGGGGCGTCTTTCTTTTGGTTATGATGCCGTTCGACGATCTCGATATCGAATTCCTCGCCGAGCACGGCGGCCGCCCGTCTTACGAGCGACTGCAGAAGGTTGATGCCGAGGGAGAGGTTGCCCGTCTGGAAGACGGGGATCGTCTTCGCCGCGGCTTCGATGCGCGCGCGGTCTTCCTCGCCGTAACCCGTCGCAGCGAGAAGAAGGGGGAGCCGCTTTTCCTTCGCATAGCCGAGGACGAGGGGAAGCCCCGCCGCCGAGGAGAAGTCGATGATGACGTCGAAATTTTCACGGATCTCACCAAAAGAAGTGTATACGGGGTAGGGCATTTGAGCGGGGGAGAGGTCTACGCCGCACACCACTTCATGCCCGCGGGAAGGCGCAAGCGCGCTCACTTCCCGCCCCATCCTGCCGCAGGCGCCGACGAGGAGGATCTTCATGCTTTCACCTCCAGCCCTATGGCTTGCATCGCGGAAACGAGGTGGGGCCTATATGCAAAAGAGAGCTCGGTGAGCGGTTCGCGGGGGAGCCCCGCCGCAAATCCGAGAAGGTTCATGCCGTATTTTACGGGGATGGGGTTGACTTCAGCAAAGCACGCCGAAGCGAGGGGAAGGAGGGCCTCCGAAGCCTTCCGCGCCGCGGGAAGATCGCCCGAGAGCGCGTACTCCGTGAGCGCTTTCACCTGCCGCGGGGCGAGATTGGAGACGACGGAGATGACCGCCTCCCCGCCCGAGAGCAGAATGGGAAGGTTCAGGGCGTCCTCGCCCGAATAGATATCGCACCCGCCGCGGCAAAGGCGCATGGTCTCGAGCACCTGCGCCATGTTCCCGCTCGCCTCCTTGATGCCCGCGAGGTTGGAGATCTCCGCGATCCTTTGGGCGGTCGCGGGAAGGATGTTCACGCCCGTCCGCGGGGGGACGTTGTATGCGATCACGGGAAGCGAAGTCGCCGCGCACACCGCCGTATAGTAGCGGACGATGCCCTCCTGCGTGCATTTATTGTAGTATGGGGTTACGGCAAGCACGCCGTCTGCCCCGAGCCGCTCGGCAAGGCGCGTCGCCTCTACAGCATGCTGCGTGCAATTGCTGCCCGTGCCGACGACGACCCGCATGTGCCCCGCGACCTTTTCGACGCAGAAGCGGATGACTTCCTCCTTTTCTGCCTCCGTCATGGTGGCGGGCTCGCCCGTCGTCCCGAGGATGACGACGGCATCCGTGCCGCCCTGCATCTGATAGAACAGGATCTTTTCAAGCGCCGCAAAATTTACGCCGTCTTGCGTAAAGGGCGTGATGAGCGCCGTGGCGCTTCCGTGCAAAAATTTCATATGAGACCTCCGTTTTCGCACCCCATGTGCTATTTTCGAACGAGATATCCCTTGGCCGCGCACAGCTCGGCAAGGAGCACCGCCCCGCCGGCCGCCCCGCGCAGGGTATTGTGGGAACAGCCGATGAACTTCCAATCGAACACGTTGTCTTCGCGAAGTCTGCCCGCCGTCACCGCCATGCCGCCCTCCGTCATGCGGTCGAGCTTGGGCTGCGGTCGGTCGTCCTCCTCGAGGTAATGCAAAAATTGCTTGGGCGCAGAGGGAAGGGAAAGCTCCTGCGGCGCCCCGCGGAAGGTCTTCCACGCCTCGAGGATCTCCTCCCTTGCAGGCTTTTTCTCAAAGGAGACGAATACGGCCGCCGTGTGGCCGTCGGATACGGGCACCCGAAGGCACTGCGCCGTGATCTTCGGCCCTTCCGAGGGGACGATCTTCCCCCCCGAAAGATTGCCCCAGATCTTGCGGGGCTCCTGTTCGCTCTTCTCCTCTTCTCCCCCGATATAGGGGAGGATGTTATCGATAATTTCGGGCATCGTGCGGAACGTCTTGCCCGCTCCCGAGATCGCCTGATAGGTGCATACGGCCACTTCGCGGATCCCGAACTTCCGCAGGGGATGCAGAAGGGGGACATAGGATTGCAGCGAGCAGTTGCTCTTCACGGCGATGAACCCCGTCTCGGTCCCGAGGCGCTCCCGTTGGTAGGGGATGACCTCGAGATGCTCGGGGTTGACTTCGGGGATGACCATGGGCACATCGGGGGTGAAGCGGTGTGCCGAGTTGTTGGAGATGACGGCAATGCCCGCCCGCGCATACTTCTCTTCGAGCGACCGCGTCTCTTCCTTGGGAAGATTGACGGCCGAAAATACGACGTCGAGCCCCTCGAGCGCGGAAAGATCCTGTGCGTCGAAGACCGTCATATCGCGTGCAAATGCGGGAATGGGGTCGGAAAATGCTCGCTCTTGCATGAGATCGCCATACTTTTTCCCCGCGCTCCGTGCGCTTGCAAGGAGCTTTACGGGCGCAAAGAGGGGGTGATCTTCGAGAAGACGCACAAATCGCTGCCCCACCATGCCCGTTGCACCTAAGATCCCTGCTCTGAACTTTTTTTCCATGCTTTCTCCAAAAAAACAGGGCGGTATCCGCCCTCGGTCGCTCCGTAAAAATAATTTTATCATACGGACCGTGAAAAATCAAGGAATTTGCCCGATTTTCATTGAAATATTTCCCCGATTGTGTTACAATATAACTTGAGCGGCGCGCGTTGCCGCTTGGATCTCATCCTTTTTGCGGAGCAAATTATGGCAGAAAAAGAACACAAAGGTCTCGTAGCCCGTTGGCTCGAAGGGAAGGAGCGCGATGAAGACTATGCGCGCAAGACCCTCCCCACAAGCCGTTGGGGGCTGTTTTGGGATATTCTGAAGGGGCGGTTCGGGAAATTGATGCTCGTCAATCTCCTGATGCTCCTCACGTTTTTACCCCTCATCTTCCTCATCTTCTGGCGGTGGATGCAAGTCGTAGGGCAGGGGGCGACGGGCCTCTTCGGCGCCGGGCTCGGCGTGGGCTATCCCGCCGTACCCTCGATCGTGGGCTCTGCGCAGCTCATGATGCTCTATACCGACCTGCTTTTCTTCGCCCTCTTCATTCCCGCAGGCGCGATCGCGGCGGTCGGCATCGCAGGCGGCGCCTACATCATCCGCAATCTCATCTGGACGGAGGGCATCTTCGTCGCCAACGACTTCGCCCGCGGCATCCGCCGCAACTATTGGAACGTCTTCGAGGCCGTGCTCTTCTTCACGATCGTCCTCTTCTTGGTACGTACGATGGCTAACCTCGGCGATTTCTTCGTGGTAGCCGACTACGGCGCCCGCGGCTGGATGATCGCCTCGAAAGTCGTGGGGTACGTCTTCGTGGCGCTCGCGCTCGTCATCGCCATGTGGATGGTGGCGCTCGGGATCAACTACGTGCAGGGGCCTTGGGCGCTCTTCCGCAACGCCGTCGTGATGTCCTTCGGCACCTTCCCGCAGACCGTCTTCTTCCTGCTCCTTGCGGCGATCCCCATGCTCCTCACCCTCTTCGGCGGTGGATTTTTGATGGCGCTCGGGCTCATCGTGTTGCTGCTTTTCGGCTTCTCGTATGCCCTCCTCGTATGGATGGACTATGCGCAGTGGGCCTTCGATAAATTTGTCAACCCCAACCTCGGCTTTGCCGTGGGAAGAGGTCTCTACGACCCCACGAAGCCCAAGAACGATCAGCCCGTCAGCGTTCCCACGGAAGACAGCGCCGCCGCACGCGAATACCGCCGTGCCATCGTGGCGCAGGGCCGCTCCCGTCTCGCTTCCCGCCCCATCAAGCCCATCGACGACGACGTCGAGCTCTATCAACTCCCCGAATCCTTCTCGCGGGAAGATCTGCAAAAGCTCCGTGAGAGCAAGCAATCGATGGAGGAGGACGCCAAGGCCTACGAAGAGGAACATAAGAACGATGCGCAATACGTCGAATACAACCGTGAATTCGATGAGCGCGAGCGTGCGCTTGCCGCCGAGGAAGCGCAGAAGAAGGGCAAGAAACCGGGGAAGCCCAAGCGCCCGAAACTGCTCAAAAAACAGTAAACATGTCGATGCAGCCATACGATCCCCTCGCCGAGTGGTTCGAATATCTGAACGATGACTGCGACTATCCCAAATGGTCGCAGTATTTTATTGAGGGCCTCGCCCGTCACCATGCGGGAAGGCGGGGCCTCGAGCTCGGTTGCGGCAGCGGCGCCTTTTCGCGTGCGCTCGCGCGGGCGGGGTACGAGATGACGGGGGCCGATATCTCCGAACGCATGCTCACCGTCGCGGCGAAGAAGGCGGCGGAAGAGGGGCTTTCCGTCTCCTTCGTCCGGGCCGACGCCCGTGCGCTCCGTACACCCGGGAAGTACGACTTCATCCTCTCGCCCAACGATTGCTTCAACTATTTGCGGCCCGAGGCGCTTCCCGCGGCCTTCTCGCATGTCGCCGCGTGCCTTGAAAAGGGCGGCGTCTTCTGGTTCGATGTGAGCACGCCGTGCAAGCTCCGCGAAAAACTTGCGAATAATATGTTCGCGGACGATCGCGACGAGGTGACTTATCTTGCCTTCAGCCATCTCTTCGAAGACAGGGTGGAGCTCGATGTCACCCTCTTCCAAAGGGAGAAGGACGGTAAGTTTTCCCGCAGCGACGCCCGCCATATCCAATACATCCACGAGGAGCAGGCGCTCCTTTCGGCCCTCGCCCCGAAGTTCGAAGTTTTGTCGGCGGAAGGGCATCTCGGCACCCCCAAGGAGGGGAGCGACAGGTGGAATTTCCTATGCAAAAGAGTATGATCGCAAGACAACTCATCTGGGACGGCACCGTCTCCCTCGCCGTACTCGATACGACGGCGCTCGTTGCGGAGGCCATCTCCCGCCACGGGCTCTCGGCGCTTGCGGCGGCGGCGCTCGGGCGGACGCTCACCGCGACGGCCTACCTCTGCAGCTGGCTGAAGGAGGAGGGAAGCGTCATCTCGGTCACGGTCGACGGCCACGGCGCCGGGGGGAAGATCCGCACTGCGGGCGACGGCGCTCTCAACTTGCGCGGTTTCGTCGATCATCCCGATGTCGTCCTCCCGCCCCGTGCGGACGGCAAGCTCGACGTCGGCGGCTTTACGGGCCGCGACGGCACCATCACCGTCGTGCGGGACGACGGAGAGGGGATCCCCTTCGTCGGGACGAGCCCCCTTCGTTCGGGGGAGCTCGGCGACGACTTTTCGGCCTACTTTCTCATCAGCGAACAGCGCCCGACGGCGATCGCGCTCGGCGTAAGGATCGCGACGGACGGCAGCTGCCTCGGTGCGGGGGGCGTGTTTCTGCAGCCCATGCCGGGGGCGGACGAGGAGGCCTTTTCGCGGACGGAAGCCGCGATCGGGCGCTACCGCGAGATCTCCCGCCGCATCGCAGAAGAGGGCGCAGAGGGGATCTTTTCGGACTTCGGCCTTCCCTTCCCCGAAGAGACCGCGCGGGAAATAAGATTCCGTTGCCGCTGTTCGAGGGAACGTGCGGCCGCGGCCGTCTTTGCGATGGGCAAAGCGGAGGCTTTGGCGCTCCTCAAAGAGGAGGGGGCCATCCGCGTCCATTGTCACGATTGCAACACGACCTACGAATTCACACGGAGAGAGGTAGAACATCTCTTCGGCGGAGGCGGGCATGGAGAAAAGTAGAGAACTGAAGCTCGATTTCGGCGACGATTTTTTGCTCGACAGCGCCGAGGATCGATTCAACGAGGGCGACTATCTCGGCGCCCTCACCATACTCAACAAGCGGGAAGCGCGCAATGCGCCCCTCGCCGATGCCTATGCGATCTATGCCGACGTCTATGAGGCGCTCGAGCTGTGGGAGCTTGCCGCCGATGCGTGGTATCGCTTCCTCGATACCTGCAACGAGGCGGATTTTCCCGAGGGCTACGAGGGGCTTGCCGTCTGCTATATGAATCTCGGCAACGACTTCCGCTCGGGATTCTTCTTCCGCCGTGCATACGATGAGGATATCTTCCTCCCCGAAGGCGATCCCCCGCCCGAATTGCATCTCGTCCGCAGCGACGGCGTAGACCTTCCCCAGCATCATCCCGAAGTCCTCGCCGCGGGGCTGTCCCTCTTGAAGGAGGGCAACCTCGACCTCGCCCGCGAGAAGTTTGCTTCCATCCCCGAAGAGAGCGAAGACTATGCCTCCGGGATGGGGCTTGCGGCCATGTGTACGCTCATGAGCGGCGATGAAGAGGGGGCGCAGCGGGAGTGCGAGGCGCTCATCGGGGACTATCCCGACAACGTGCAGATCCTCACGACGTATTGCGCCGTCTTGGGGGCGAGGGAGAAGCGCCCCGAGGCAAAAAATGTCGCCGAAAAACTCGCTATGCTCCCCGTGACCGCGACCGACGATCTCTACCGCATCGCCACGGCGCTCTGCGAGACGGGGCTGCACGGGGCGGCCTATGAGAAGCTGCGTATCCTCCGCGAGCGTATCCCCTACGATGAAAACGTGCTCTGGTTCTTCGCCGTAGCCGCCTGTTATTTGGGGCGGCCCGAGGAGGCGATCGAAGCCCTCGAGCTGCTCACGACGGTCTACCCCCGCAAGGCGGTCGCCCACTTCTGGCTGGAAAAGCTCCGCCGTGCGCGCGATGCGGGCGAGAAGGTCTATATGTCCTACTTCTACCGCCTTCCCGAGGCCGATTACCGCAGGATCGCGAGCTACCTTCTCTCCGAGGCCGAGGATGAAGATAAGATCGCCGACCCCGATGAATTTCAGGAAGCCTTCCGCCTCGCCTTCGACGAAATGGAGGGACGGGATATCAAACTTCAGCTGTTTGCCGCCAAGATCGCCGTACGATGCCGCCAAGATGAACTTCTCCGCAGTTTTCTCCTCGATCACAACGGCGAAGAGGGCGTAAAATTCTCGATCCTCCACGACCTCACCCTCCGCAACGAGGAGAATTCCTTCGGCGTCGTCATCTGCGGCTTCTACAAGGAGATCCTCTACTACGCCCTCGATATCGGGACGCGGGATCAAACGACCTTTCTGCATGCCTTTGCCGACGTCTATATCAAGAACATCCTCGTTGCAGACGACTGCGAGACGAGGATCTGCGCCGCGGCCGAAGATATCTTCGCGACGCTGTGCGAGGCGGGGGAGAGAAAACTTCTCACCGAGCGCGAGGCCCTTGCCGCCGCGATCTACCGCGAGGCACGCATCCCGCAAGGGGAGCACGATTTTTCCAAAATTTGCAAGGAATACGAAGCCGAGGAACGCAAGGTGCGCATGATCCTCGATCTCATGATGTAGGGGGGCCTATATGAAAAAACTCATCGATTTCGACGGGATCTTCGATGAAAAGCTCGCCGATTACATGCAGAAGAACGGCGGAAAATACACCGAAAAACAGTGGGAAGCGCTCATCCCCAAACTCTATCGGAAATTCGGGGAGACCTATCTTCCCGAGGCACAGGATACCCCCAAGGGCTACTACGCCGCCATGGACGGCGCCGAGCTCGTGGAGACGCTCGTCTCCCACACCCGCGAAGGGGTGCCCGCTTCCGATTTCTTGTGCCGTGAAGTGGAGGCCCGAGGCGACCATGCCGCCCTCATCCGCCTGCTCTCGGAGGGGGAGAGCGAACTCTCCATGCTCGCCGTCAACCTCGTCGGCGCCGATCCCGCGGCCTTCGACGCCTACTTTTCTATCCTCGAAGACGGCGATTCGGAGGAGGAGCTCGTCGAAGCCGTCACCGAACAGCTCAAAGCGGGGGCGGATGCGGCCAAGGAACGCGCGATCGCGCGCTATCAGGCGGGCGTACGCACGGAGATCATGCTCGAGATCCTCTCCCGCTGCAAAGAGCGGGACGAAGCCGTCTACGCGATGCTGCTTGCGGCCTTCCGCTGTGCCGGGGAAGAGCTCCCCATGCGGGCGAGTTATCTCGCGGCGTACGGCGATCCCCGTGCCCTTCCCGTGCTCCTCGAAGTCATCGACCGCGACGACATCAACTTCCTCGAATATCAGGAACTCAAATACGCGATCGAGGCGCTCGGGGGGGAGTACAACAAGCCGCGCGATTTCACCAACGACCCATATTTTCAGGCGATCAAAGCATAAAAAACCGCACCCCAAGTGCGGTTTTTTCTGGACTTCGTACCCTCGAACTGCGGATAAGCGGCGCAATACTGTGTCGAACTGCGCTTTCCTTGGTCGTGTACGACAAAGTACACTCCCGTCGGAAATGCTCGTTCTCCTTGTCTTGCTTGCTTCTCCGCAGTTTGACGGTTACCGACCACGTCATTCCGAACCCCCATGGGGGGTGAGGAATCTCAAGGGCGAGATTTCTCACTACGTTCGAAATGACGTATATACCACCCCCTCCATCGGAGGGGGGTAGGGGGGTGGGCAGGTGACGACGGGGCACATCAGTACGTCATTCCGAGGCGTAGCCGAGGAATCTCGACTTTGAGATTTCTCACTACGTTCGAAATGACGTGAAAATATGCTTTCTCGCCGCCCCACCCCCTTGATCCCCCTCCCACGGAGGGGGCAAGCAACACGTCATTCCGACGACCGTAGGGAGGAGGAATCTCGTTCTAATAACGTCATTCTGAGCCTGTCGAAGAATCGCCGCAGCCTTAATCTTACTTGAGATTTCTCACTACGTTCGAAATGACGTTCAGGCCCCTTGGCTCCCCTCGTAGGGGAGCTGGCACGGCGCAGCCGTGACTGAGGGGTTTCAAAACCCTATCCCCTGCTACGCAGGTACTTCCCCTAAGAGGGGAAGCAAGAGGACGGACTGCGTAGGGGCACATCAGTACGTCATTCCGAGGCGTAGCCGAGGAATCTCATTCTAATAACGTCACCCTGAACGTAGTTGAAGGGTCGCCTTAGTCTTAATCTTATATGAGTACCAATATGGGGCTAAGGCTAAGGCGATTCTTACTTCGCCTAACGGCTCGTGCCGCGCTTAGAGAATTAGAAGTGCGCGCGGGGTGGTCGTGTACGACAAAGTACACTCCCTGCGGAAATGCTCGTTCTTCTTGTCTTGCTTGCTTCTCCGCAGTTTGACGGTACCCGTCGACGTCTCCCGTCGGGAAGCCGCGCGCTCCTCGTTCTGCTTGCTTCTCCGCAGTTTAACGGTTCCCAACCCGTCATTCCGAGGCGTAGCCGAGGAATCTCAAGGGCGAGATTTCTCACTAACGTTCGAAATGACGTTCGTGCCCCTTGGCTCCCCTTGTAGGGGAGCTGTCGCGGCGCAGCCGTGACTGAGGGGTTTCAAAACCCTATCCCCTGCTACGCAGGTACTTCCCCTAAAAGGGGAAGCAAGAGGACAGACTGCGTAGGGGCACATCAGTACGTCATTCCGAGGCGTAGCCGAGGAATCTCAAGGACGAGATTTCTCACTACGTTCGAAATGACGTGAAAATATGCCTTCTCGCCGCCCCACCCCCTTCGTCCCCCTCCCACGGAGGGGGCTTCTTCCTCTCAATTTCCCATTCCCCATTTCCCATTTTTCATTCTTAATTCTCCATTCTTCATTCTTCATTTTCCACGCCTTGTCATATCCTGCCCTGCGGCGGCATATCCTACCATAGCAAGAATTCCGCGGAGGCAGTTATGCAAACATTCGGTGTATACGAGGACGTCGCGACCCGCACAGGCGGTGAGATCTTCATCGGTGTAGTAGGTCCCGTGCGCACGGGAAAATCCACATTCATCAAAAAATTCATGGAGGAGCTCGTGCTTCCCTCCGTGGAGGGGGAGAAGAAAAAGCGGTTCCGCGACGAACTACCCCAGTCCGCCGCGGGGAAGACGGTCATGACGACCGAGCCCAAATTCGTTCCCGAAGAGGGGGCGGAAGTTCGGCTCGGCGCCGCTGTCGCGACCGTCCGTCTCATCGATTGCGTGGGCTTCCCCGTCGAGGGTGCGGGCGGCTTTTCGGAAGACGGCGTGCCCCGCCTCGTGAAGACCCCTTGGGATCCTTCGCCCATGCCCTTCGATCGGGCGGCGGAGGAGGGGACCCGCCGCGTCATGCACGATCACGCGACGATCGCCGTACTCGTCACGACGGACGGCACGATCGCCGATCTTCCCCGTGCTGCGTATGAAGAGGCCGAGCGCCGCGCCTGCGAGGAGCTCAAGTCCTCGGGTAAGCCCTTCGTCCTGCTTCTCAATAGCCGCGACCCCGCCTCCTGCACCGCGCTCGCGGCCGAGCTTTCCGAAAAATACGGGGTACCCGTCGTCGCCGAAAACTGTGAGACGCTCGACGCCGCCCGCATTTCCGACGTCCTGGAGCGCATTCTCTACGAATTCCCCGTCATCTCCATCGACGTCGATCTCCCCGACTGGGTCCGTATCCTCGATGCCGCTTCGCCCATCGTCGCCGAAGCCATCGCGGGCATCCGCGGGATCGCCCCCAAGATCGCCAAGATGAGCGATTGCGCCCTGCTCGACACCCTCTTTTCCGAGAGCGGCCGCTGGGATCCGCCCGCGTCCATCGAATTATATGCCGCAACGGGCAAGGCACGCCTTCGCCTTACCCCCAAGGAAGGCGCTCTTCTCGAGGCCCTCGGCGGCGTCTGCGGGGAGACCTTAAACGATGAAGCCGACCTCATGCGCTACGTCTTCGACCTTGCCGAGGCGAAGAAGCTCTACGCCCGCGTCGGGCAGGCCTTCTCGGATGCGCAGGAATACGGCTACGGCATCGTCTCGCCCGATCCCGCGGAGATGAGCCTCACCGAGCCCCGCCTCGTGAAGAAGAGCGGACGGGTGGGGGTAGATCTGCATGCCGACGCCCCGAGTTATCACATCATCCGCGTCGACGTCAGCGGCGAAGTCCGCCCCGCCCTCGGGACGGAGGAACAGAGCGCCGCGTTCGTGAAGAGCCTCTCCGAGGATATGGCCGCCGAGCCCGACCGCGCTTGGAACACCAACATGTTCGGCAAGACGCTCCGCGAAATGCTCGGCGAAGAGCTCTCGATCAAGAACCGCTCGATGCGCGAGAACATCCAAAAGAAGATGCGGCGAACGGTCACGCGGATCGTCAACGAAGGGAAGGGGGGCGTCATCTGTATTTTGCTCTGATGAGGGGCGGCTGCGGCCGCCTCTTTTCACATATTTTTCTTATAGTATTCTGTTTATATGCTTGACATTCCTCGGCGATGATGCTATAATCGGGCACAAAAGGAGGCAGTATCAATGGAAAACACTGCAAAAAAAGGAAAGGCACTCACTTGTGTCGGACTCGTTTTGATGTTCATCTTCCTTGCGATCACCGTGCTCAGCTTCGTGTTCTACGATAAGATCAACGACAGCGTCAATGGTTGGTTTGCTGTAAACGAAGATACGAGCCCGCTGCTCCGTTTCGTCTACACGCTCATCCCCAAGCTCGTCGGGATGGTACAGGTGCTCTTCGTCACCTTGCTCGTGCTCTACGTCGTCTGCTGGATCCTCGGCAGGATCTTCCGCGGCACGCCCCGTAAGATCACGATCGGAAAACTCGTGAAGAGCATCGTGAAGGTCGTCATTTGGGTCGCATGCGTCATCGCGATCTTCGCCGTCTGGGGCATGAACGTCGGCGCCCTCATCGCAAGCGCGGGCGTCCTCACCCTCGTCGTCGGGCTCGGCATGCAGAGCCTCATCGCCGACGTCGTCGCGGGCATCTTCCTCGTCTGCGACGGGACCCTTCAGGTGGGCGACATCGTCACGATCGACGGTTGGCGCGGCACCGTGCAGGAGATCGGTATCCGCAACACCCGTCTCATCAACTACAGCGGGGATATCCGCGTCGCCAACAACAGCACGATCAAGATCTTCGTCAACCAGAGCAGAGAGAACTCCTATCCCACCGTCATCGTCGGCGTCGGGTACGAGGAAAACCTGCAGCACGTGAAGGAAGTCTTCGAGGCGAACAAGGCCCGTCTCAAGGAGATGTGCCCGTCCCTTCTCTCGGATATCGACTTCAACGGCGTAGACAACCTCTCGGCTTCGAGCGTGGATCTTCACTTCGGCGCCACCTGCCTCGAGAGCAACTTCCCCGTCGCACAGCGCGAGATGCGCGGCGCGATCAAGACGGTCTTCGAGGAGAACGGCATCCACATTCCTTTCCCGCAGCTCGACGTACATATGCCCGAGAGCGAGAAATAACATCGCAAAAGAAGAGGGGGACGGCGGTCTCCCTCTTTTTGTGTGCCCAAGATCCGAATTTGCCTCGGGATCCGCAAAATTTTCGCGAATATTTTGCCTTTCCCCCTTGAAATTCTTGCCCGTATATCTTATAATAGAGATGTATGTTAATATAGGGAGATTTCGGGGAAAATGGGGGAAGCCAACAAGCAGAAGGCCATCGCAAGCGGGAAGACGGCGCTCGGCATCGAGTTCGGCTCCACGCGCATCAAAGCTGTCCTCATCGGGGAAGACAATCTTCTCCTCGCTTCGGGCAGCTGCGAATGGGAGAACCGCCACACGGGCGGCATCTGGACGTATACGCTCGAAGACATTGAGCACGGTCTGCAGAGCGCCTATCGCGCCCTTGCGGACGACGTCGAGAAGACCTATCAAATACAACTGACCAAGGTGGGGGCCATCGGCATTTCCGCCATGATGCACGGCTACATCGCATGCGACGAGAAGGGCAACCTTCTTGCGCCCTTCTATACGTGGCGCAACAACACGGCGGCCGAGGCGGCGGAGCTTCTCTCCGAGGCATTCCGCTACCACATCCCCGCGCGTTGGTCGGTCGCACATCTCTACCGCGCGATCCTGAAAAACGAACCCCATGTGCAGAAAATTGCCCATCTTTCGACGCTTGCGGTCTACATCCACCACAGGCTCACGGGCAAGTGGGCGGCGGGGATCGGGGAGGCGAGCGGCATGTTCCCCGTCGACCCCCAAACCAAACGATACGATGCGGGCATGCTCGAAACGTTCGCCCGTCTCACGGCGGGAAAAGTGCCGTATGCGCTCGAAGACATCCTGCCCGAAATTTTGCTCGCGGGAGCGCCCGCAGGCGAGCTTACGATCGAGGGGGCACGCCTTCTCGACCCTACGGGCACCCTGCAGGCCGGGATCCCGCTCTGCCCTCCCGAGGGGGATGCGGGCACGGGCATGGTCGCCACCAACGCCGTGAAAGTGCGTACGGGCAATGTATCCGCGGGCACCTCCGTCTTCGCGATGATCGTCCTCGAGAAGCCGCTCAAGCGCCCCTATCCCGAGATCGACCTCGTCACGACGCCCGTGGGCGACCTCGTCGGCATGGTGCATTGCAACAACTGCACCTCCGAGCTCAACGCATGGGTGGAGCTCTTCGGGCAATTCGCCAAGGAGCTCGGTGCGTCCCTCTCCAAAGAGGAGCTCTACGGGCTTCTCTACCGCGTCTCCCGCAAGGGGGAGAAGGACTGCGGCGGTCTCCTCGCCTACAACTACGTCTCCAACGAGCACGTGACGGGCGTCGAACACGGCCGTCCGATGTTCGTACGCACCGAAGATGCGCACTTTGACCTCGCCAACTTCATGCGCTGTGAGCTCTACGCGGCCTTCGGCGCCCTCAAAGTGGGGTGCGACATCCTGCTGAAGGAGGAGGGCGTGGCGCTCGATCGCATCACGGGCCACGGCGGCATCTTCAAGACGGAGGGCGTCGCCCAAAACTATCTCGCGGCGGCGCTCGCGGCGCCCGTCACGGTGATGAAGACGGCGGGCGAGGGCGGCGCTTGGGGGATGGCCATCCTCGCGAATTTCATGCTGCAGGGCGGCGATCTTTCGGATTTTCTCGAGAAAAAAGTCTTCTGCGGGCAGGAGGGGACGACCGTCTTCCCCGACCCCGAAGAAGTGAAGGGCTTTGCGGCGTTTGCGGAGCGTTACAAGGCAGGGCTCTCCGTCGTACGCACGGCGGCGAGCGCACTCAAAGGCTGAAGGAGAACATCATGTTGGAAGAACTCAAAGCGCGGGTACTTCGGGCCAATCTCGAGCTCGTCGAACACGGCCTCGTGCTCTTTACGTGGGGCAACGTCTCGGCGTTCGAGAAGAGGCGGGGCTACGTCGTCATCAAGCCCTCGGGCGTGCCCTATGAAAAGCTCACGGCCGAGGATATGGTCGTCGTAGACCTTATGGGGAACGTCGTCGAAGGGCGGCTCAGGCCCTCCTCGGATACGCCCACCCACATCGAATTTTACAAGGCATTTCCCGAGCTCGGCGGCGTCACCCACACCCATTCGACGTACGCCACCGCTTGGGCGCAGGCGGGGCGGAGCATCCCCTTCTACGGGACGACCCACGCCGATTACTTTTACGGCGATATCCCCTGCGCAAGGGTCTTGACGCACGAGGAGATCGCGGGGGACTACGAGAAGAACACGGGGCTTGCCGCCATCGAAAAATTCCGCGAAGGGGGGTTAGACCCGCTCGCCGTGCCGGGGGTGCTCGCAAGGAGCCACGGCGTCTTCGCCTTCGGGAAGGATGCCGAGGAGTCTGTCTATCATGCGACGGTCATCGAGGAAGTCGCCAAGATGGCCTATCTCACCGAACAGCTCAATCCCACCGTCGTGCGGGCAGACCGCGCGATCCTCGAAAAGCATTATCTCCGCAAGCACGGCAAAAACGCCTACTACGGGCAAAAATGATACATGGGGGCGGTTTTTGCTCCTTTCGATCCACAAAAATGAATACATGGGGGTAGGAAAATGAAAGAAAAGATCGTCTATTGGATCACGGGTTCGCAGACGCTGTACGGCGACGACGTGCTCGCCCACGTCGCCGCGCACTCCGAGGAAATGGCAAATTACGTCGATAAACATGTTCCCGTCACGGTGAAATATCTCACGACGTGCAAGAGCTCGGAGGAAGTCGTCGAGGCCGTCAGAAAGGTCAACGCCGAGAAGGATTGCATCGGCATCATCACGTGGTGCCACACCTTCTCGCCCGCAAAGATGTGGATCAAGGGGCTCTCGATGCTGCAAAAGCCCATGTGCCATTTTGCGACGCAGTACAACGAAAAACTGCCCTACGATACCATCGACATGGACTTCATGAACGAAAACCAGGCCGCGCACGGGGATCGCGAATTCGGCTACATCGTCGCGCGGATGCGCATGGAGAACAAGGTCGTCGTCGGCTATTTTCAGGACGAAAAGGCGCTCGAAGAGATCGCCGCATGGTGCCGCGTCGCCGCGGGCTACGCCTTCTCCAAAGAGGTGAAAGTGGCGAGATTTTCGGACAACATGCGCGATGTGGCCGTCACCGAAGGGGACAAAGTGGAGGCCCATATCGGCCTTGGGTGGCAGGTCGATTACTATCCCATCGGCGACCTCGTCGAATACATCCAAGCGGTCAAGGAGGAGGAAGTCGACGCCCTCATGGCCGAGTACGCGCAAAAATACACGATGGGCACCGATCGCATCGAGGTCGTCCGCGAGCAGGCAAAGTATGAGGTAGCGCTCGAAAAATTCTGCAAAGAAAGGGGGGGGTACCTCGGCATCGTCGATCATTTCGGCTCCCTCCACGGCTTGAACCAGCTCCCCGGGCTCGCCATTCAGGACCTTCAGTCCAAGGGTTACGGCTTCGGCGCGGAGGGCGATTGGAAGATCGCCGCGCTCGGCGCCACCATGCAGTATATGGCGGGGCAGAAGGGCACGGGCATGATGGAAGATTACACCTACGATTTGGAGAAGGGCCTCTGCCTCGGAGCGCACATGCTCGAGGTCTCCCCGCAGTTCGCGGCGACAAAGCCCGAGATACAGGTCCATCCCTTGGACATCGGCGGAAAGTCCGATCCCGCCCGCCTCGTCTTCGAGGGCATCGAGGCTCCCAAGGCGATCGCCGTTTCCATGGTGGACATGGGCGACAGGATGCGCCTCATCATCCAGAAGATCAAGCTCGTAAAATATCCCCATCCCATGCCCCGTCTTCCCGTGGGCGGGCTGATGTGGCAGTATGAACCCAACTTCAAGGAAGGGGTCGCCGCATGGATCTATGCGGGCGGTGCGCATCATACGGTGGTCTCCTCCGTCGTCACGGCAGAGGAGATGGTCGATCTCGGCAACCTGTGGGGGGTCGAAGTCGTCCTCATCGATGAAAACACTAGGATCGGCGAATTCAAACGGCAGCTGATGTGGTCGGACGCCGTCTGGAAGACGCGCAGATAACGCAAGAGGAAGCAGGGCATGTATTTCAAGAAGTATACCTACGGCGATACCGCCGTCTACTTTATCGAGACGCCCGTCGAGGGCGAGAAGCGCACGACCGTCGGCATGGCCGTCTATCCCGCCGACGTCGAGCCCGACATCAAGAAACTCAAGCTCGACAGCCTCGTGCAGGTCGCCTTCGCGGGGGATGAGACGCTCGTCGATTACACCCGCGGCGTCACGATGCGCAACCGCAGTTCCACCGTCCTCAAAGTCGTAAAACAGGTGGAATTCGTGAGCGGAAAGCTCAACACCTATCTTACCGACGGCGCCGGGAACGACTACATCCACAGCCTCTTTTTCGACCGCGCGACGGGGGTGTTTACGGTCTCCGTGCGCTACGAAAACCACACAGGTACCCCGCGTATGCTCGAACATCTCTCGAGTTTTTCGCTGAGCGGCATCGCCGCCCCCGAGACTTGGGATATGGGCGGCCTCTCCCTCGTCCGCATGACGAGCGCTTGGTCGCGGGAGTGCCGTCTCCGCCGCGACGCCTTCCCCGATTTGGGGCTCGATCCGAGCTGGGCGCGCTACGGGGTGAAGGTGGAGCGCTTCGGCGAAGTCGGCAGCATGGCCAACCGCGGCTATTTCCCGTTTGCGGCCATCGAAGACCGTGCGAGCGGCACCGTCTGGGGCTGCATGCTCGAGGCTCCCGGCGCATGGCAGATGGAGGTCTACGCCGAAAAGGAGATGTGTGCCTTCTCGGGCGGACTTGCCGATTTCGAGACGGGCCATTGGCGCAAACTCATCCCCGCGGGGGAGAGCTTCGAGACCCGTTCCGCCCGCTTCTGCGTCTCCAAGCGCGGCTTGCTCGACGTCTGCAATGCGCTCGTCCATGAGCAGGACGCCCGCCTCGTTGTTCCCGCCTCGGAAGACGAGATGCCCGTCCTCTACAACGAATACTGCGCCACATGGGGCACCCCGACGGCGGCCAAGGTGGAAAAGCAGCTCGCCGCGGCCACGGCGCTCGGGCTCAAGTATTTCGTCATCGACGCGGGTTGGTTCAAGCCCCTCGATAAGGGGTGGACCAACGCGGGCGGGGATTGGCAGGTCAACCCCGAATACTTCCCCGATATCAAGGAGACCGTCGCCCTCATCCGCTCCAAGGGGATGAAGGCGGGCATTTGGTTTGAATACGAAGTCGCAGGGCGGGAGAGCGAACTCTTCGGCGTCGAACAGGCCCTTCTGCACCGCGACGGCATGATCCTCACCTCCAAGAACCGCCGCTTCCTCGATCTGCGCATGCCCGAGGCACAGGCCTATCTCAAGAGCCGCCTCATCGATTTCCTCCGCACGAACGGATTTTCCTACCTCAAGATCGATTATAACGACAGCATCGGCATCGGCTGCGACGGCGCCGAGAGCGTAGGAGAGGGGGGAAGGCAGGTCGCCGAAGCGAGCATCGCCATGCTCGACCGCATCCGCGACGAGATCCCGGGCATCATCCTCGAGAACTGCGCATCGGGCGGCAGCCGCATCGAACCTCTTCGCATGAGCAAGGTCTCCATGTGCTCCTTCTCCGATGCCCACGAATGCCCCGAGATCCCGCTCGTGGCGGCGAACGTCACCCGCGTCGTGCCCGCACGGCAGGTGCAGATCTGGGCCGCGATCCGCAAAAACGAGAGCGATGCGCGCACGGTCTACTCGCTCTGCGCGGCGATGATGGGCCGCATCTGCCTCTCGGGGGACATCAACGTCCGCCAGAAGGAAAAGCTCGCCCGCATCCACGAGGGGTTGGAATTCTACCGTGCGGTGAAGGAGATCGTCCGCCGCGGCGACATCGTCTGCATCGACTGCGACATCGCCTCCTACCGTGCGCCCAAGGGGCGGCAGATCTATATGAAGGCATACGGGCGGCGGCTGCTCGTCATCGTCCACAGGTTGGAGAGCGAAGATGCGATCGACGTCTCCGCCGAGGGCTACACCCTCACGGGCGCGTATACGACGTTCTCCTATACGGAGGAGGCGGGCATGCTGAAGATCGCCGCGGGCGAACCCTTCTCGGCAGGCGCCTTTCTCTTCGAACGGGGCTGAAAAAAGCACACAGGTCCCCGACTTCAGAACAAATTTCTCACGTACTATGGAACAGGAAGCAAACGAAAACCACGGAAAATTCATCGAGCGTCTGGTGCGCCTCAACGATGAGATGAAAGAGCTCTTCGCGGGGGACCTCACGCGATTTTCGGAGATGAATCGCACGATCAAGGAGATGTATGCCCTCCAGCACGGGCAAGACGACGAAGCCTTCCGCGCGATTGATCCCGAATGCGAAGTGATCTACGCCAATTTCGATATGATCATCGGCGTTCTGCGTACGACGGACGGCACGGTCGATGAAGCCGCCCGCCGCGCGATCGATAAATTTTTGCACAACATCGCCGAGGCGGTCGTCAACGTCGCCGCGATGTTCGGGCTCATCTGAAAAATCTAACAAAGGGGACCTATATGAAAAAAACCAACTTAACTGCCGATGCACGCTATACGATCGGCGCGATCTCACCCAACCTCTTCGGCTCTTTTATAGAGCATCTCGGCAGGGCCGTCTACGAAGGCATCTACGAACCCGGGCACCCTACGGCCGATGAAGCGGGCTTCCGCGGCGACGTCATCGAGCTCATCAAGGAGCTCGGCGTGCCCATGGTCCGTTACCCCGGGGGGAACTTCGTCTCGGGCTATAATTGGCGAGACGGCGTCGGCCCCAAGGAGAACCGCCCCACGCGATTGGAGCTCGCTTGGTTTTCCACCGAGACCAACGAATTCGGCACCGATGAATTCATGAAGTGGTGCAAAAAGGCGGAAATTGCGCCCATGATGGCCGTAAATATGGGGACGGGCACCGTGCAGAGTGCGGCGGAGCTCGTCGAATACTGCAACCACGCGGGGGGTACGACCATCTCCGAGATGCGCCGCGCGAACGGCGCCGACGAGCCCTACAACGTCCGCTATTGGTGCCTCGGCAACGAAATGGACGGACTGTGGCAGATCGGCCACCTGAATGCCGAGGACTACGGCAAGAAGGCCTTCGAGGCGGCCAAGCTCATGCGCTGGACAAATGGGGAGATGGGGGCGGAAAACGGCGTCCGCGCCGCCGATCCTCTGCGCCTCGTCGTGTGCGGATCGTGCAACCGCGAGATGGAGACCTTCCCCGAATGGGACCGCATCGTCCTCGAACACACCTATGATATGGTGGACTACCTCTCCATGCACCGCTATTATATGTACGATAAGACCTCGCCGCGTCCCCTCGAAGATTTCCTCGCGAGCGCAGACGACATGCACGGCTTCATCAAGACGATGCGTGCCACCATCGAATACGTCCGCGCCAAACTTCGTTCGCCCAAGCAGGTCGGCCTCTCCTTCGACGAGTGGAACATCTGGACGATCAACGCCCCCCGCCACGAGCCCATCTGGAAGCAGGCGCCCCATCTTCTCGAAGACGTCTACACCTTCCGCGATGCGATCGTCTTCGCGGGCCTCATGAATACGTTGCTCAACAACTGCGATATCGTCAAGATCGGCTGCCTCGCGCAGCTCGTCAACGTCATCGCCCCCATCATGACGGAGAAGGGCGGCGGGACCTGCCGTCAGACCTCCTTCTATCCCTTCAAATACATCGCCTCCGCCCGCGGCGACGCCATCCGCATCTTCTCGGACAGCGACACCTTCGATTCCAAGCACGGGAAGGCGCATACGATCAACGCGGCCCTCACCTATGATAAGGAGACGAGAAGCGCCAAGCTCTCCGTCTGCAACTACGGGGAGGAGGCATGTGAACTTGCACTCGAGCTCAACGGCTTCGGCGAGCTCACCCCCGAGACATACATCGAGATGACGGGCGAACTCGATGCATGCAACACCTTTTCGGATCCCAACGCCGTCGCCCCGCACCGCAGAGACCTGCCCGAGATGGACGGGAACAGGACCTCGCTCGTGCTCCCGCCCATGAGCTGGAGCTTTGTCACCTTCAAGGAATAATGCTATGAAGAAGAAAATGAATATCCTGCGGACGATCGTCGTCCTCCTCCTCTGCGTCGTGATCACGGCGGGCTGCGGCATATTCAACTTGCCGTTGGGCGGGATCGACCCCACGCCGCCCCAGGAGACGCCCTCGGGTCCCTCGACGCCCGAAGCGCCTTCGCAGCCCGAAGCGCCTTCGCAGCCCGAAGAGCCCTCGACCCCCGAGGAGCCTTCGCAGCCCGAGACCCCCGAGGAGCCTTCGCAGCCCGAAGAGCCCGAGGAGCCCGAGACCCCCGAGACCCCCGAAGAGCCCGAGGAGCCCGTAACGCCCGAAGATCCCGAAACGGGGGAGACGGCGGAGCTTGAGATCCACTTCTTGGAGCTCGGCAACGGCAACGCGGGGGACTGCACCCTCCTCAAGACGGGCGATACCGAAGTGCTCATCGACGCAGGCTCCAAGCGGGATTCCGCGGCGACCCTCGTGCCCAAGATCAAGGAGTACTGCACCGACGGCGTGCTCGAATACGTCATCGTGACGCACGCCCACGAGGACCACATCGCCGCCTTCGTCGGCAAGAGCGGGTCCGACGGCATCTTCAACAACTTCCGTTGCGGCACGATCATCGACTTCGTCTATAAAAATACGACGTCGAAGATCTCCTCGGACTACATCATGTGGCGGGACAACGAAGTAAAATACGAGGGGGCAGTGCACTACACCGCCATCGAGTGTTGGAACGAGATCAACGGCGCCAAGCGGGAATACGAGCTCGCCGCGGGCATCTCCTTCGAGATCCTGTATCAGAAGTTCTACGAGACCAAGAGCTCGGATGAAAACAACCACTCCGTCTGCACTCTCTTCACGCAGGGCGAATATCACTACCTCTTCACGGGCGATCTCGAAGCGGAGGGGGAAGAGAGCCTTGCCGCGAGCAACGAGCTTCCGCACTGCAAACTCTTCAAGGCGGGGCATCACGGCAGCAAGACCTCTTCCAACGACGTCCTGCTCCGCGAGATCACGCCCGAGAACGTGTGTGTCTGCTGCTGTGCCGGGACGAACGAGTACACCCAAAATAAGAACAACCAATTCCCCACGCAGGCCATGATCGACCGCGTGGCACGCTATACGAAGAACATCTACGTCACTTCGCTCACCCTCGATGGGACGGTGAACAAATTCGGTCCCATGAACGGCGAGATCACCGTTTGGTCGGACGGCACCGACTTCTCCATCCACGGGAGCAACAACGATACCATCCTCAAAGAGACCGAATGGTTCAAAGTAAACAGAAGTTGGCCTTCCTACGGAGTTGCATAAGCCATGCCCGAGATCACCGCGATCACACCCCAAAAGCACGACCCCACCCGTTGCAGCATTTCGCTCGACGGGCGGTTTTTCTGCGGCATGAAACTCGAGACGGTCGCCATGCACCGCCTCAAAGTCGGCATGCAGGTCACCGAAGAAGAGCTCCTTTTCCTGCAGCGCGAAAACGAACAGCGCGAGGCGCTCGATAAGGCGCTCACCCACATCTCCGCCGCGGGGAAGACCGAACGCGAAGTGCGGGACTTCCTCCGCCGCAAGGGCTATCTCGAGGAAGTTATCGACGACGCCGTCTCCCGTATGAAGGAGTATGGCTACATCGACGATGCCGCCTATGCCAAGAGCTATGCCGAGAGCGCCCAAAAGCGCAAGGGAAGCCGTCTCATCGCGCTCGAGCTCAAGAAGAAGGGCGTCGGAGAGGAGGCGATCGCAGAGGCGGTCGAGGGTGCGGATGAGCACGCGGCGGCCCGTGCCGTCCTCGAAAAGTACCTGCGCCAAAAGGACCTTTCAGACCCCAAGACGGTGCAGAAGGCCTATCGCCATCTCCTCTCCAAGGGCTTCGATCACGACATCGTGCGCTCCGCCCTCGAGGCGTATGTGCGGGAGGAGGATTAGTTGCGCATCCTGCATTTTGAGGAAGTCTCCTCGACCAACGATATCGTAAAAGAATACCTCGCCGCAAGGGAAGATGTCATCGCCGTCGCCCGCCGCCAGAGCGCGGGAAGGGGCACCAAGGGGCGAACGTTCCTCTCCTCGGAGGGCGGCGTCTATCTGAGCGCACTCACGTTTTACGAAGATCTCCCCGCAAGCCGTGCCTTCGAAGTCATGGCGCATGCCGCAGTTGCGGTCTGCAGGGCGGCGGAGCGCTTCGGCGTCGCGCCCAAGATCAAATGGGCGAACGACGTCGTCGTCGGAAATAAGAAACTCGCGGGCATCCTCATCGAGAACGCCGTCTCGGGCGGAAAGCTCGATCACAGCATCGTCGGGATCGGCGTAAACAGCGAAAACGATCTCTCCGCGCTTTGCAGCATCGCGATAAGCCTCTCCGAGGCGGCGGGGCGGCGGATCGCGGCGGATGAGGCGGCGGCGGCGCTCATCGAGGAATATCAAAGAAAAAGCGCGTTTTCCGAGTACCTCGCCCGCCTCGCCTACGTGGGGGAGCGCGTCATCGTCACGGAGGGGGAAGAAGCGTTCCCCGCGACATTTCTCGGCGTCTTGCCCGATGGACGGGCACGCATCCGAACGCAACGGGAAGAGCGGGCGCTCTCGGCGGCCGAGATCTCCATTCGCCCGCAGGAGGAAATATGAGAGATCTGAGAGAGAGCGACGGCTTCGGCGCCATTGACATGCGTGCGGTCGTCTTCGAGGAAGAAGATGTGCGCCGCGCCTTCCCCAAGAAGCCTTCGGATTGTAACAAGGGAGACTTCGGGCGGGTCGCCGTGATCGCGGGCTACGGCTCTTTCGGCGCTCCCATCCTCTCGGCGCGTGCGGCGCTTACGACGGGCGCGGGCTACACCGAACTCCTGCTCCCCGCGGGAACGGGCATCGAGGCGCGGCTCGTGCTCTCGACGAGCATGCCCGCCTGTATCGTCCGCGAGGCGGAGGGCATCCCTGCGGTGCAGTCGATCGCCTACGGCATGGGCGCAGGCGTGGGGGAGGGGCAATACGCACTCCTCACGCTGCTTCTCCATGAATTCCGCGGGACGCTGCTCCTCGACGCCGATGCTCTCAACACGCTCGCCCGCTTCGGGAAAGAGATCCTGAAGGAAGCAAACTGCAAGCTCATCTTAACGCCGCACCCGCTTGAGTTCTCCCGCCTTTCGGGGCTTCCCGTGGAGGCGGTGCTTCGCGACCTTGCGGGATGCGCCGAATCCTTTGCCGAGGAATACGGCGCCGTCGTCGTCCTCAAGAATTTCCGCTCGGTCATCGCGGACAAGGGGTTTGTTGCGGTCAACCCGACGGGTTCTCCCGTCCTCGCGCGGGGCGGCAGCGGCGACGTGCTCTCGGGCATCATCGCGGGTCTTGCCGCGCGGATCCCGCCGCGGGAGGCCGCGGTATACGGCAGCTACCTGCTCGGGCGGGCAGGGGAGCTTGCCGAAGCGCGCGGCGGCGCCTATGCGCCCGATGCGCAGGATGTGATCGCGGCTTTGAAGTCGGTCATCGCCGAGCTCTCCCGCTGAAGCATAACGCTTAAAAAGTTGCAAAAATATCCCCAAGAAATGGGGATATTTTTGTTTTTGAATAGTACTATGCGTCGCATAATACTTCATGAATAGCCGAAAATACGGATAAAAATCGACAAAATCAGCAAAATTCCGCCCGTGATGAGGTAGTAGCGCGGAAAGAGCACGAAGAGGCTCATGAGCAGAAGAAGTACCCCGCTCACGAAGAAGGGCCGTGCATTCTTCTTGGAAAAGGTCCGCTTGGTGCGCTCGCGCGGGGTGGGCTTAGCGGGGGCCGCGAGGATGCGCGGATGGGGCATGGTCTCCGTCCTTTGGAAGAGCGCGAAGACCTCTTCCGCCCCCATGAACTTCTTGCCGAAGGAGGAGAGAAGATCTTCCCCCTTGGGCGAGATCGCATTCCCGCACAGGGTGAAGGGCCGCGCTTCGAATCGCTGTAAGAGGCGGGCGACGGCGTCGGCCGAGATGGGCTCCATCGTGAAGAGGGGCACGAGCGTCTCCTCGCCCGCTTCGATCCCGTCCTCCGCGGCACGGGCCTCTCTTCCGTCTGCCGTGAAGGCCTCGACGAGGGAGGCGGCGACGCGCTCGGGCTTCTCGAGGGCGAGGTGGAGCATGAGCGCGCGCGTCTCGCCCTCCTCGGCGAATTTTTTGCGCTTCTTGCGATGGCGGGAAAGCCCCAAAAGCAATGCGATCCCGCCTATGGATAGCCCAATAAGCGCGGATATTGCGAGGGCGGCGGGGCTTGGAACATGCAGATAGCGCAGGATCCCGAGGGGCAAAAAGAAGGCGCAGACCGCATAGAAGAGCGCATCTGCAACGACGGGGAAGATGTGCGGTTTCATAGGGAGAGTATCGACAAAAAATTTTCTCCCGAAACCTTGCAAACCGCAAAAAAGTATGTTACAATGACGGCATGAAGATCGCGCTCTTCGGGGGCTCCTTCGACCCTGTCCACAGCGAACACATCCGCATGGCCCAAGCCGCCGTCTCGGCGCTGGGGCTGGATAAGCTCATCGTGATGCCTTCGTATCAGGCCCCGCATAAGGCGTTCGGAGCGCACGCCGAGGGGAAATATCGCCTCGAAATGTGCAAAATTGCCTTTGGGAAGCATGATTTTGCCGAAGTCTCCGACTATGAACTAAAGGCGGGCGGCACGAGTTATACCTACCTCACCTGCCGTGCGTTCGCGGAAAAGTACCCGGGTTCCGAACTTTTCTTCCTCGTCGGCGCGGATATGCTCTCGGATTTTTTCACCTGGAAAGCGCCGGACGACATCCTCGCCCATGCGACGATCGCCGCGTGCGGGAGGGGGGAAGCGCTCGATCCGCACCTCCATGAAATGTTCCTTGCGCGCTTCGGCAAGGATTTTGCGGAGATCCCCTTCACGGGGGAGGCCGTATCCTCCACGGAGATCCGCGTCGCGCTCGCCTTCGGAAAGCGGCCGAACGCGCTCTGCGACGGGGTATATGATTACATCCGCACGCACGGCCTCTATGCGTATCCCGCCATCGCGCCCGCACTTGCGCTCGAAACGGAGGCCCGCCGCGAACACAGTTTCCGCGTTGCAAAGCTCGCCTGCCGCAGGGCACGGTCTCTTGGCATCGGCGAGGAGAAGGCGCTGCTCGCGGCCGCCTTGCACGACTGCGCGAAGTCCGTCCCCGCCGAAAGCCCCTATCTTGCGGGCTTCACCCCGCCGGATGAGGTCCCCGCACCCGTCCTGCACCAATATACGGGCGCCTACATCGCAGAGCATACCTTCGGCATCCGCGATGAAGAGATCCTCGACGCCATCCGCTACCATGCGAGCGGCAGGGAGGATATGACGCCCCTCGGCAAGCTCATCTATCTCTCCGACCTTCTGGAAGAAGAGAGGCGCTTTCCCATGGTCGAGTACTTGCGCGACCTCTTTTGGCAGGATCCGGACCGCTGCCTTGAGGAGTCTCTGCGGTATCAGCTCGACTATCTTCAGAAGACGGGCGGGCCCGTCTATTGGCGCAGCGCGGCGGCATACGAATGGGCGAAAGCGCACTTAAAACAGTAATATTTTGGTTTTTACAAAGTATTATGTGTGGCATAAACGGGCAAAAATCGCCCGATTTGGCATAAAAATTTGAAAACAAGGGGGAAATTCTATGGAAAGTTACGAGATCGCAAGAGCGGCCGCCAAGGCACTCTCCGATAAGAAGGCGACGGACATCGTCATCGTCAACGTCGCCGATCAGACGGTCGTATGCAGTTACTTCGTCATCGGCAGCGGCAAGTCCACGACGCAGGTGAAGGCCCTCGGCGACAACGTTGAGGAAGCGCTCGAAAAGCTCGACCTTCGCCCCGTGCGCAGCGAGGGCATGCGCGAGGGCAGGTGGGGCGTGCTCGACTACGGCGACGTCGTCGTCCACATCTTCAACGAGGAATCGCGGCTCTTCTACTACCTCGAGCGGCTGTGGGACAGCGGCAAGAACGTAGAACGCTACGAAGACGAAGGCTGATCTTCCTTGAAATCGATGCGCCGAGGCTCCGAATAAGACGCCTTGGCGCGTTTTTTCTTCTTCTCGACGATGTAGTATACGGGCTCGGGCCGCGGCGCTTCGGTCTTTGGCGGCGTGGGGGGAAGATCTCTTCTTGCGCGATATCCGATGCGTGCGAGCTTGAAGATATGCACGAGCGTAAAACATAAAATGAGGAGAAGGATCGCATACACTGCGCCCCGCCCCTGTATGGAGAGAAGGTTCATGGGAGCATTGTACCGCCTCCGCGCTGTCGTATCCTGCCAAAGCGAGGTATAAAGGGGGAGATTTTCGGGAAAGATAACCCCGATGGAAGGAAGATATCTATCCGCCGCGGAAGCCGCGGAATACGGGGAATTCAAACGTACCCGCAGGGAGGCCGAGATCGCCGTCTCCCTGCACAAGCTCATCGTCGATGCCGCCGCGCGGGAGACCGATCGCTATCGGCGCAAGGCGGTCTGCGAACAGGCGAAAAAGCTCTCGGCATACGGCGTATTCACCTCGCCCGTCGGGATCGCCGCCGTAAAACGCCACCTTTCGGGGAGCGAAGTTCGCATCTGCTGCCGCATCGGGGGGACGGGGGAGACCCTGCTTCCCGTAAAAAAGTATGAGGCGAAGCGGGCCATCGCGCAGGGGGCGGGGGAGCTCAGGCTCGTGCTCACCTATTCCGCCCTCAAGAGCGGAAACGCGGCATACCTCAAGCGGGAGGTGAAGAAGCTCCGCCGCGCCGCCCGGAAACGACTTCTTGTCGTCTCCCTCGAGGACCATTCCCTCACCGAAGACGACATAGCCCTCGGGACGCGCGCCGCCGTCGAGGGCGGGGCCGATGCCGTCTGCGTCCGCGGAGACGTGGGGCTGGTGCTGCGTGCGCTCCGCGTCTCGGGGGGAAAGCTGAGAGTCGATGCCTCCGACGTCGAAAATTCGGCGCAGCTCGAAGAACTGCTGCGTGCGGGCGCCTCGCTCGTGCAGACTTCGGATCCCCAAAAGATCGCGGAGGAGATGTATGAAAAAGTGCGGGAAGCCATCCCCGCCCCGCCCGAAGATACGCCCTGACCCCTGCCGTTTCGGCGCCGCTTTTTGCGGCGCTTTTCTGCATTTTTGCAAAGATCCGCCAAACTTTTCGCGTGCGCGTGCGACAAATTCCCGAAAATACGCCAAATCGCTTTGACATTTGCGAAAAATTATTGTAAAATATTCGGGTATGAAAATCGTGCGCCCGCGGGTGCACAGCTATGGAGCAATTTTTCGCATGGGATTGATTTCATTTTTCAAAAACAGAGACCAGAGAAAGAGCCTGAAAAAGCTCAATAAGATGGCAAGCGCCGTCGAAGCGCTCGAGCCCAAGTATCAGGCGATGACGGACAGCGAGCTCCGTGCGCAGACGGGCGTCCTCAAAGAGCGCCTCAAAAACGGCGAAACGCTCGACGACATCCTCTACGACGCCTTTGCGGCTCTGCGCGAAGCGAGCTGGCGCGTGCTCGGCATGAAGCACTTCCACGTGCAGATCGTCGGTGGCATCTGCCTCTTCCAGGGGCGTATCGCCGAGATGAAGACGGGTGAAGGCAAGACGCTCGTCGCCACCCTTCCTTCCTACCTCGCCGCCCTCGGCGGGGAAGGCGTGCACATCGTCACCGTCAACGATTACCTCGCCCGCCGCGACGCGGAGTGGATGGGCAAAGTCCACAAGTTCATGGGGCTCACCGTGGGCGTCGTCGTGCCCGGCATGGACGACGAGCGCAAGCGCGAAGCCTATAAGGCGGATATCACCTACGGCACCAACAACGAGTTCGGCTTCGACTATCTGCGCGACAACCTCAAGTCCGACCTGAAGCTCATGGTCCAGCGCGACTTGAGCTTTGCCATCGTCGACGAGGTCGACTCCATCCTCATCGATGAAGCGAGGACGCCGCTCATCATCTCGGGCAGAGGGGAGCAGTCCTCCGATCTCTATGCCCGTGTCGACCGCTTCGTCCGTACCCTCACGGGCGGCTTCGACGACGACCTCAAGGAGGCCGAAGAGGCCGAAACGCATTCCCGCAAGCGGGATAAGCTCGCAGGGGAGCGCAAACTCGCCCTCGCCGAGGCGCGGGAATGGGACTACGTCATCGAGCGCAGGGACAAGCAGGTCCATCTCACCGAATTCGGCGCCGAGAAGGCAGAGCGCTATTTCGGCATCGAGAGTGTCGCCGATATCGCCAACGCCTCCCTCAACCATCATATCCAGCAGGCCCTCAAGGCCCATATGCTCTTCCACCTCAACGAGGAATACATCATCCGCAAGGATAAAGAGGGCAACGATGAAGTCGTCATCGTCGATGAATTCACGGGCCGTCTCATGGAAGGCAGGCGCTATTCCGACGGCTTGCATCAGGCCATCGAGGCCAAGGAAGGGGTCAAGATCCGCGAAGAGAACAAGACATACGCCACGATCACCTTCCAGAACTACTTCCGTCTCTACAAGAAACTCTCGGGCATGACGGGTACCGCCAAGACGGAGGAGGGCGAATTCCGCACGATCTATTCGCTCGACGTCATCGAGATCCCGACGAACAAGCCCGTCATCCGCAAAGACGAGCACGATAAAGTCTTCTCCACCGAAGAGGGCAAGAAGCGTGCGATCGTGCGTGAGATCATGGAGCGCCACGAGAAGGGACAGCCCATCCTCGTGGGTACGGTCTCGGTCGATAAGTCCGAGGAGATCTCCCGCCTTCTGCGCAGAAACGGCATCCAGCACAACATCCTCAACGCGAAGAACCACGAGCGCGAGGCCGAGATCGTCGCACAGGCGGGAAGATACGGCGCCGTCACGATCGCCACCAACATGGCCGGCCGCGGTACGGATATCCTGCTCGGCGGCAATCCCGAATATCTCGCCAAGAAGCGTCTGCGCGAAGAGGGCGTGGAGCACGACATCATCGAACTCGCCACGAGCTATGCCGACGTCGAGGAAGACGTCCTCGCCGTCCGCGAACGCTATCAGAAACTCTATCGGGATTATAAGGCCAAGACCGACGAAGAGAAGGAGAAAGTCGTCGCCGCGGGCGGGCTCTGCATCATCGGCACCGAGCGGCACGAGAGCCGCCGTATCGACAACCAACTCCGCGGCAGATCGGGCCGACAGGGCGACCCCGGCGCCTCTATCTTCTTCCTCTCCCTCGAAGACGACCTTATGAAGCGCTTCGGCGGCGAACGCATGAAGGGCATCTATGAGCACAGCAAGATGGAGGAGGACGAGAGCCTCGAAAGCGGTCTTCTGAGCCGCCTCATCGAATACGCCCAGAAGCAGATCGAGGGCTTCAACTTCAGTATCCGTAAGAACGTCTTGCAGTATGACGACGTCATGAACAAGCAGCGCATGATCATGTACGCCGAGCGCATGAAGGTCCTCAAAGGGGAAGACGTCCACCAGCAGATGTTGAAGTACATCCCGGACTACGTGAAGATCGTCGTGGGCGAAGCCGTGAATACCGATGATATCCCCGCCAAGTGGGATGAAAACGACCTCAACCTCGCCCTCGGGCGGCGGCTTGTCCCCGCGGGCACCAACTTCGTCACCCGCGAAAAACTCGAGCGTTGGGACTACGATACGGCCATCGAACAGATCACGAAGTACACCGAAAAGTGCTACGAAGAGAAGATCGCCCGCATCCTCGGCGAGACGGGCGTGGACTTCCGCCAAGTCGAGCGGCACATCCTGCTCCGCATCGTCGATTCCAACTGGATCGATCATATCGATGCGATGGATCAGCTCCGCAAGGGCATCGGGCTCCGCTCCTACGCCCAGACCGACCCCGTCATCGCCTATAAGCAAGAGGGCTTTGCGATGTTCGACGAGATGGTCGAACGCATCCAGGAGCGCACGATCTCCATGCTGCTCAAGGCAGAACTTCAGATCAACCGCCCCGCGGTGACCCGCATCATGCCGACGCCTGCCCGTCCCGCAACGCCTACGCAGGCACCCGCAGCGGCCGAAGGCACGCAGGGCTCGCCCGAATCGCAGGAAGCCGTACCGCAGGAGACCGCACCGCAGGAAGCGCCCGCGGCGCCGCGCGCGCTCGGGAAGAACGAAGTCGTCTCGGGCGGCGGCGTCCTTCCTTCGGAGGTCAACGTCGATGCGCTCAAGACGAGCGGCACCGAGAAGTTCAACCCCGCGACGATGAAGAAGGCCAAGAAGCCCGGTCCCAACGATCCCTGCCCTTGCGGCAGCGGCCTCAAATACAAGAAGTGCCACGGCCGTCCCTATTGATCTCGGCACACCGACCTTTCCAAACGAATATGTTCAAAGCAGACGATTACAGACTCAAGATCAAGGCGCTCGAAGAGACCCTCGCCGAGGCGAAATACGCCCTCGACATCGATAACCGCGCCGAACAGCTAAAAAAATTGCGTGCCGAGCAGGAACTTCCCGAGGTCTGGCAGGATCTCGAGCGCTCCAAGAAGATCGGGCGTGAGATCTCCTCCATCGAGGGGAAGGTCGCGGCGTACACTGCGGGCAGGAAGGCCCTCGACGACGCAAACGAGATCGTCGACCTCATCGAAGAGACCGAAGAGGAAGACCTCGTCCCCGAGCTCGATAAGATGCTCTCGGCCGCCGAAAAGGACATCGAGGAGATGCGCATCCGCGCCCTCTTGCGGGGGAAGTACGATAGCTCCAACGCCCTGCTCTCCATCCATGCGGGGGCGGGGGGCACCGAGGCCTGCGATTGGGTCTCCATGCTCTACCGCATGTATTGCCGCTACGCCGAACAAAACGGCTACAAAGTCACCGAGATCGACCGTCTCGCAGGCGATGCCGCGGGGCTCAAATCGGTGGACTTCAAAGTGGAGGGGGAAAATGCCTATGGCTACCTCAAGGCCGAGATCGGCGTCCACCGCCTCGTCCGCATTTCCCCGTTCGATGCCAACAAGCGCCGCCAGACTTCTTTCGCTTCCCTCGAAGTGATGCCCGAAGTCGACGACGACGCCGAGATCGAGATCAAGGATGAGGATATCCGCATCGACGTCTACAGAAGTTCGGGCGCGGGCGGGCAGAAGGTCAACAAGACCGAGACGGCCATCCGCATCACGCATTTCCCGACGGGCATCGTCGTCACCTGCCAAAACGAGCGCAGCCAGCTCCAGAACAAGGAGATGGCCTTCAAATACCTGCGTTCCAAGCTGCTCGAGAAGCAGATCGAGGAGCGCATGGCGGCCGAGGCGGCCCTGAAGGGGGAGACCAAGAAGATCGAGTGGGGTTCGCAGATCCGCTCGTATGTGTTCTGCCCGTATACCCTCGTCAAAGATCACCGCACGGGCTACGAAGTGGGGGATGTGCAGTCCGTGATGGACGGCAACATCCAGGGCTTCATCATCGACTACCTCAAAAAATCCTGATCCCGCCACATCATTTCGAACCCCCATCGGGAGTGAGAAATCTCAAGCCCGAGATCCCTCACTACGTTCGGGATGACGTATTGACGTATTGACGTACTGACGTATTGACGTACCGATGTACTGATGTACTGACGTATTGACGTACCGACGTACCCCCCCGTGGGAGCAAGTACGCAGTCCGATACCCCCTCCGTGGGAGGGGGTAGGGGGGTGGGGCGGCGGAAAAGCAACTACGAAGTCCTCTCCCTTGCTTCCCCTCGTAGGGGAAGTACCTGCGTCAGCAGGGGATAGGGTTTTGAACCCCCTCAGTCACGGCTATGCCGCGACAGCTCCCCTAAGAGGGGAGCCAAGGACCGCTCGGAATATTCCTCGTCGGTTACCTTTGTACCGATGTACTCCTTCTTCCCGATCTATTTACGACTATGGAACCTCTCATTCTCGGTATCGAATCCTCATGTGACGAAACTGCTGCCGCGGTCATCCGCGGCAGAACGCTTTTATCCGATGAGATTGTCTCCTCGGCACAGGTGCAGGCGCAATACGGCGGCGTCGTGCCCGAGATCGCCTCGCGTGCGCATACCGATGCGGTCGACGAAGTCGTCGCGCGTGCTCTTCGCGTGGCGGACGTAAAGAAAGAGGAGCTCTCCGCCGTCGCCGTCACCTATGGAGCGGGACTTTTGGGGGCGCTCCTCGTCGGGCTCTCCTTCGCCAAGGGCTTTGCCTACGGGTTGGGGATCCCGCTCATCGGCGTCAACCACATCCGCGGTCACCTCGCGGCGGCCTACCTCGAGGATGCGTCGCTCCAGCCGCCGTTCATTACCTTGCTTGCGAGCGGCGGTCATACCGCCATCCTCTATACGAAGTCCGCGACCGAGTTCGAAGTCCTCGGCGGCACACGGGACGACGCCGCGGGCGAGGCGTTCGATAAAGTTGCGCGCGTGCTCGGCCTTCCCTACCCCGGGGGGCCGCACGTCGAGGCGCTCGCAAAGACGGGGAAAAACGTCATCCCCATGCCCAAAATGCTCAAGGGTACGGGCGGCTATGATTTTTCGTACAGCGGACTCAAGACGCACATCATCAACTACGCCCACACGATGGCACAACGCGGGGAAGCCTATTCTCCCGCCGACCTCGCCGCGTCCTTCCAGAGCGCCGCGCTCGATATCCTCGCCGAAAAGGCGGTCGAAGCGGCCATGGAGCGGGGGGTGACCACCGTGACCGCGGGCGGCGGCGTCATCGCCAACGGCTATCTGCGGGATGCACTCATGCGCATGTGCGCCGCACATCATTTGAAGCTCGTCCTCCCCGACAAGAAACATTGTACGGACAACGCCGCCATGATCGCCGCGGAGGGGCTGCTGCAGTTCGAGGCGAAGAACTTCTCCCCGCTCTCCCTCAACGCCGCCCCGAGTATTCCGCTCCGCCCCGCCCCGAACGCGTAACATTTCGCATACTTCCCGCCCGAATGCAAAAACTGCGTTCGGGTAATTTTTTATGGGAAATCAAACGATCGAATTCAAACATCTGCCCCGCATCGTTGCAACGAGCACGGTCGCGGGGACCAAGGAATGCGAGGGCGTCATCGGGCGGTACGTCGAGACGGCGCTCTCCGACGACATGTTCGGCGAGCCTACGTTCGAGAAGGCCGAATGTAAGATGCTCTCTAAAGTCATCGACGGCGCGATCTCCAATGCGGGCTTTCGGCGGGAAGAGGTGGATATGATCGTCTCGGGCGACCTGCTCAACCAGATCATCTCGGCGAGCTTTGCCGCCCGTGAATTTTCGGTGCCCTTCCTGGGGGTGTACGGCGCCTGTTCGACGATGGCCGAATCCATCGCCGTCGCCGCCGCGTTCGTCGACGGGGGATATTGCCGCCGTGCCGTCGCCGCGACGGGAAGCCATTTCGCCTCCGCCGAACGGCAATACCGCTACCCCTTGGAGCTCGGCACGACCCGTCCCCCGCAGGCACAGTGGACGGTGACGGGTGCAGGCGGGGCACTCATCGACCGCACGGGCGACGGCGTGAAGATCACCTCCGCGACGCTCGGGAAAGTCGTGGATTTCGGGGTGACCGACGTCAACAACATGGGCGCTGCCATGGCCCCCGCGGCGTGCGATACGATCCTCACGCATTTTCGGAACACGGGGGAGGAGGTCGGGCAATACGACCTCATCGTAACAGGCGACCTCGGCGCCCTCGGCAGCCGTATCCTCAAGGACCTCACTTGGGAGAAGGGGCTGGACATCTCGAAGAATCACGTCGACTGCGGCGAGATCATCTACAACGTCATCGAAGACGAATTCCAAGGCGGGAGCGGGGCAGGATGTTCGGCCGTCGTCTTAAATTCCTATTTTTGGACCAAACTCATGAGCGGATCCCTCCGCCGCATCCTCTTCGTGGCGACGGGCGCCCTGCTTTCCACGGTCTCCTCGGGGCAGGGGGAGAGCATCCCCTGCATCGCCCACGCCGTCACCCTCGAACGGTAAAAAGAGGGGGTACATATGCAATTTATCGCCATTTTATGGATGTTCGTGAAGGCCTTTGCCGTGGGGGGACTCATCTGCATGATCGCGCAGATCGTCATCAATTTTACCGACCTCACCTCGGGGAAGATCCTCGTCCTCTTCATGCTCGCAGGGATCGCGCTCACCGCCCTCGGGCTCTACCAACCCCTCGTGGAATTCGCAGGCGCAGGGGCGACCGTGCCCATCTCGGGCTTCGGATATCTGCTCGCGAACGGCGCCATGCGCGGGGCGAGGGAGGGACTCTTCGAGGCGCTTACGGGTCCGCTCGCCGCGGCAAGTGCGGGCGTCTCGGCCGCCGTCGTCTGTTCCTTCGTCATGGCGCTTCTCTTCAAATCGCACACGAAATATAGTTGACGCGTACGCGCGAGGCGGGGAAGCGGGAAGGCACATCGCCCGATCTGAAAATTCACACAGTTTTCAACAAAATCTAAACGTTCGGTCACAATTTTTCACTAAAATGAGCCAAATTTGCCATAGGGCGGAGGGAAGCAATGAAAAAGTTTTGGGCAATTTTGGCCGCAGTTGCATGTGCGGCTTGTCTTGCGGGGTGCGGAAGAGATCTCCGCGCCTCGGTCTCTTATCTCGCGGCGGAGTCTGAGGTCTACAGCACCACCGCGGAGGTCGTAAAACAGGTGGCGGATACGGTCGTAGAGATCAGCACGGAGACGGTGACGACCAACTTCGGCCGCCAATACATCGTCTCGGGCGCAGGCAGCGGCGTGCTCGTGGGAAGCGCAGGGCAGGATCATTACATCGTCACGAACAACCACGTCATCGAGGGAGCGGGGGAGATCACCGTCCGTACGCGCGCGGGCGAGGAGTATTCCGCAGAGCTCGTATCCACCGACGATGCCGCCGATATCGCCATCGTCGCGATCGCATCTTCCGAGGCGCTCCCGCTTGCCGTATGGGGAGATAGCGACGCCTTGCAGATCGGGGAGACCGTCATCGCCATCGGCAATCCGCTCGGGAATTTGGGCGGCACAGTGACGCAGGGCATCCTCTCCGCGACGGGCAGGAAGATCTCCGTCGGCGACTATTCCATGACCCTCTTGCAGACGGATGCCGCCATCAACCCCGGGAACTCGGGCGGCGGCCTCTTCAATATGCGCGGCCAGCTCATCGGCATCGTCAACGCCAAGACGAGCGAGGAGGGGATCGAAGGGCTGTGCTTCGCCATTCCCGCAAACAGTGCGCGCGCAAGCTATGAGGACCTCTTGACGTATGGCTACATCCGCGGTCGGGTGACCCTCGGCCTCAACCTTGCCGAGGGGACGCTCTCGGGCATGGGCGGGGAGACCATCGTCTATATCGCATCGCTCGAGAAGGACGCCGACGAGAATTTTGCGCAGTACGACCGCATTTTGCAGATCGGGGAGCGGGAAATTTCCTCCGTGCTCGATTATAACGACGCCCTGTCCGCACTCAAGCCGGGGGAGAGTGTCCGCGTAAAAGTCTTGCGCGGAAGCTTCACGCAGGGCATGTTTTCGGGTAGCCTCACCTTCGCCTCGACCCCCACGGAGTTCACCGTCACCGCCCGCCAATTCGGCACCTGACCTCGCCACGCGCGATAAACGAAACAGCGAGGAACGCATTCCCCGCTGTTTTTGTATTCGAGATAAAACCGGGATCAGTTTTCGACGGGAACGCTTTCTTCCGCCGCAGCTTCCTTTTCTTGTGCCCCGAGTTTTCTCCATACCCATATCATGACGGGAAGGGTGATGAGGACCGCTACCGCGTCCGCAATGGGAGCCGCCCACGCGACGCCCATAACGCCGAGCCCGAGCGGCACAAGAAACGCGCATAAGATCAACAGAACGTCCCGAAGGAAGGAGAGCGGCGCGGCGAGCTTTGCGCGTCCGATGGACTGCAAGAAGATCGCACAGACCTTTTGCAGGCAAGTAAACACAAGGAACATGAGGTAGATTCGCATACACGGTATGACGAACTGCATATAGAGTTCGGCGTTGAGGCTTTCCGAACCCCCGCCCGCACCGAACATGGAAATGAAAATGCGGGGAAGCGCTTCAAAGAAAACGGTGAACAGGAGACAGATCCCCGCCGTCCAGAGAAGCACGAGCTTGAAGGTCTGCTTGACCCTTCCGTATTGTTTTGCACCATAGTTATAGCCGATGATGGGCTGTGCGCCGACGGCAATTCCGAACGCGACGTTCAGCACGATCTGGAACAATTTCATGATGACGACAAAAGCCGCAAGGGGGATATCTGCCCCGAACGTGCTGTTCATGCCATAGCGAACGAATTGGACGTTATTGACGATCGTCGTGGCGACAATGCACAGCTGCGTGAGAAAACTTGAAACTCCGAGCGCCATGATCTTCGGGAGTATTTTGAAGTCGGGGACAAAACTTTTCCATTTGATTTTGAACGTTTTGCTCCGCACGAGATAGAGTACGCAGATGACGAAGCTCACGAACTGCCCGATGATGGTCGCATACGCCGCCCCTTGGATGCCGAGATCGAGCGCATAAATGGCGACGGGGTCGCCGATCATATTGAGGACTGCGCCCACGATCATGGCAAACATGGCATATCCGGGTGCGCCGTCCGCGCGGATGATCGCCGCGAGGCAGTTCTGCACGAGCGCAAGCGGCATCATGGCGTAGATGATAACGCCGTAATCATGTGCGAGGGAGAGATTCGCCTCCGTTCCGCCGAGGAGCATTAAAAGGTTATCGCCCCAAAGATAGGCAATGAGGATGACGATACAGCCCGATAAAAACGAAGCGAGCATGGCGTTCCCCACGCCGCGGTGGATCTTGTCCCCCTTCCCTTCCCCCAAGGACATCGAGAGCCATGCCGCCGCACCGTCTCCGAAGAACAGGGAAAGCCCCCAGCCGACGACGGTGATCGGGAAGATGACGCCCGTCGCGGCGTTGCCCAAATACCCCACCTTGCTGTTCCCGACAAAGATCTGATCTACAATGTTGTAGAGGCAGGAGATGATGAGGGAGAGAATGCACGGGACGGCAAACTTCACGAGAAGTTTTCCGACCCTTTCTTTGCCTAAATAATCGCTGTTTTCCATAAGACCTCCAAAAAGAGCAAAACGGCACGAAACTTTCCGTGCCGTCCTAAAAAAACGACACCTGTGACCGCTTTCGTACCGTAATCAGATTTACGCGCAGGGCGCCACATGTGTCGTTAAGCTCTATGAAATTATATGGATATTATACTCGAAACCGCCGAAAAAGTCAAGCAAATTTCAAAGCGATCGCTTTCCGCATTTTCGCAAAAAACCGAACAAATTGCGGCAACCGCCGACAAAGCATTTTGCTCCGTCGGCGGTTTTTTTATCTATATACTCAGTTCTCGCTTAACTCCATCAAATCATTATACCACTGAAACCCGTTGCCAAAGCAAGTATATAACTGTAACGTCTTGTCCCCTTGCGAATTTAACCCTAACACTGTTAGAACCTTTTCAGGTATTACGCCTGCGGTTTTTTCGGTATCTGTATAGCGTCTGATCACCTCTTTATCGTCCATCAAATAGCATTTGAAGTTCGGCACGGTGATTTCTTCTTCGGTATATAAGGTTATCGTTTGCTCTTCCGCCGATAATTCAACAATTTTCCCGTTTTCATATCCGCAACAAGGGAACAACTTTATAATTTCGTTAAGCGAAATTTCCTTAGCCTTATATTTTGTTTTTAACAAATTTACCGCGCGTTGAAATGAGGCAAAAAATCTCATATTGTTTCTCCTTATACAGGTAGCAAATATCTTGAACAATACAGTTATTAAAGTGCATCTATATTTAATCCATAATGTATTCCAACATACTCAGTTCCCGCTCGACTTGCTTGTAATAGTCACTTTGCAGATACTGCGGCGCGAATTTTTCTCTGTCAGAAATCGCCTCGCTTGCTGTCTTGGGAATGGGAAGCGGTTGCAGGTCGGCAAAATCGTTCAACGGAGCGAGGACAGAATATGTTTCCTCGGTCAGGTAATTTTTTGCAATTTGCCGAAACTTCGAAAAGTCACACGGCCTCGACGGCTTCATATAGAAATAATAGTGAACCGCTTCATCGACATACCAACAAAGGTCGCGGAGAATGTGTATCTCATTTTTCAACTCGGCTTTTGTTTTGTTCATCAAACCCGCCGCGATTTTTTGCATTTGGCCGTAGAGAGGCATCTTCTTGATGGTATCGTTTACGGCAGACAGCACCGCGTCTTTGAGGCTGTCGTCCACTTCCGCCATGTGATACAGCGAAAAGACCTCGTGCGAGACGCAGGAAAAGAGGCACTTTTCGCCTTGAAACAGGGCTAAATTTTCGAGCAAGGGCGGTTCGCCCCCGAACATACAGGTAAGGCTCTCGTCGAGAATGTGTCTTTTGAGCGGTTCGGAAAGTCGGAAGCGGAAAAGATTGCCCCGCATTCCGTTGTCGTTTTCTTCATGGCGGCAATCCAGAAAGGCAGGAATGATATCTTCATATTGTGTGCCGTATAAATCGTAAATATCTTTCAGCCCGTAAATATCGCTTCCCAAAAATTCAGCGGTATCACAGAAGGATAGCACCGTTTTTGTAACGCTTTGTTTTACTTCCCCAAACTGCGTGTAACAAGGGATATCTTCAAAATACATAATTTCTCCGCCAAATTTCTGTTCGTCGCTGTTATTATACCATAAACCCACACGAAAATCAAGCAAGGTGGGCATCGCCCCAAAGATTTCAATACAGCCCGCCGAGGGGAGAACCTCTCGGCGGGCTGTTCTATTATTTTACTTTGAAAACTTTCACGTCGGAAAATTCGATTTCTAAAACATCATGGTGCGCTTCGCTGCCCACAAAATACTCCAATTCGATTCGGGTGCGCATAAATTGCCCAACGGGAAAGCAGTCGAGCGCGAGGATATAACAGTCTTTCATTCGCTTTGGCTTTTGGATCAATTTTCCGTCCAAAAACGAGATTTCATAGAAATTTCCGCCTGCGGGCGGGGCTTGCGCAGTCTTAAGATCGACAAAGAGCGAAAGGCACTCTTTCCCATATATTTCATCGCAACGCACATCGGCAAGTTTTGCATCGTGAAAGGAAACCTTCGTAAGAAAATTCATTCCGTCCATGACTGGTCGTCCGTCAGAATTATATTTCATCGTTTTGGCCCCTATATTTTTTCTTTGATTTCGATTTTCGGCGGGAATGGTGCGGCAATGTCAAGAAAATCATTCTCTGTGATGATCGAAAAGTGAATGTCATCAAACGCAAAGCCGCAACTTTCTTTCATAAGCCAATTCATAAATTCCGAACTCTCTACAATATAGAGAGGATTTCCCTCAAAGTCTGCCTTCCGATAGGCTTGAATTTCGGGAATTTGATGATAAGATTCGATTCTTCTGCCTTCGTCACAAATGCAAAGTGCCTCCACAAAGCCGAAATTGACGGTCACAATATGCGAAAGACCTTCCAAAACGATCTTCGTTCCGTCTGAATTTTGTAAAACTTCCGCAACCTCATAGCGATCATGCGGAAGATTTTCATCGTAAATCTTGTATGTCATATTTTCATTATACCATAAGCCCATACGAAAATCAAGCGAGGCGGGTATCGCCCCAAAGATTTCATGATACAGCCCGCCGAGGGGAGAACCTCTCGGCGGGCTGTATATACAGTTCTATTCCAAATTGCTTTTATATTCTGTTCCCCAATCTGCCATCGCGTCGATGATGGGGCGGAGCGAACCTCCGAGCGGAGAGAGCGAATACTCCACGCGCGGCGGCACTTCGGCAAAGACCTTTCGCTCGATCAGTCCGTCCTTTTCGAGCGCGCGCAGGTTGTCCGTAAGAACTTTTTTACTGATTGCGGGGATCGTCTTAAGAAAATCGCCGAAGCGCTGTTTTCCGTTGTAGATCAAATTTCGGATCACGAGCAATTTCCACTTATTGCCGATAAGCCGCACGCAAGTCGCCACGGGGCAATCGGGCAGTTCGTCCTTCGTCAGCATGTTGTGCCTCCCGGGAATTTTTTACAAAATTATAGCATAGAGAGGGGAATTTGTCAATAGTTCAAAATGGAAACAAGGTAACAATTTTATTATCCGATAATAGAATTGTAACCTACGTGCATTTTTTCATCGAGTATGTTATACTTACAGCGTAGTCGAAACGATTACAAAAATCATTTTTAGAGGTGAAACATGGCAATGAACTTCAAGAAGGTTGGCGTGCAAGAAGGCGCCAGGATCGAATTACATGATACGCTCGGCCTTACGGGCGCCGAGATCAGCATCAATGTGCTCCCCGCGGGCGCAAGCGTGCCCTTTGTGCATGCGCACAGGCAGAATGAGGAAATTTACGGTATCCTCGAGGGGGAGGGCAAGGCCGAGATCGACGGCGAAACGGTTCTGCTTTCCGCCGGCGATTGGTTGCGCGTATCTCCCGCTGCGAAGCGTAGGTTCTTTGCGGGGGAAAATAGCGCGATCAAGTATATTTGCATTCAGGTAAAGGAAAATTCTCTCAAAGAATATACGGCTGCGGATGCCGTTATCGGCTGAGAAAATGGCGTCGGGCATCGAACGCTTGAAAGCTGCGCTTGCTTCTGCAGACGCCATAGCGATCGGCGCGGGGGCGGGGCTCTCCACGGCGGCGGAGTTTACCTATTCGGGCGAACGCTTTGAAAAGTATTTCTCCGACTTCGGGGCGAAGTACGGCTTTTCCGATATGTATGCGGGTGGATTTTATCCATATGATACGCCCGAGGAATATTGGGCGTATTGGTCGCGGTATATCCTCGTCAACCGCTATATGGACCCGCCCAAACCCGTCTATCAAACCCTTTTCGACCTCGTGAAGGACAAGGACTATTTTGTCATCACCACCAACGTCGATCATTGCTTTCAGAAGGCGGGCTTTGATAAGAAGCGGCTCTTTTACACGCAGGGGGACTACGGTCTCTTTCAGTGCTCCGTGCCTTGCCATGGTCGGACGTATGACAACGAGGAGGCCGTCCGCCGCATGGCAGCGGAGCAACGGGATATGCGCATCCCGACCGAGCTCATTCCGCGCTGTCCCGTCTGCGGAAAACCGATGACGATGAACTTGCGTTCGGACGATAAATTTGTGCAGGACGAGGGGTGGGATATCGCGTGCGGGCGTTATGAGCGGTTCATCAACGCGCATAAGCGGGACAGCATTCTGTATTTGGAACTCGGCGTGGGCTACAATACGCCCGCGATCATCAAATATCCGTTTTGGCGGCTGACCGCGCAGAACAAACGCGCGACCTACGCCTGCGTAAACTACGGCGAAGCCTTCTGCCCCGAACAGATCCAAAGACAGTCCATCTGCATAAACGACGACATAGGGAACGTTTTATCGGCCATCGGAAATGTTCAATAAAGAAAACAGGCTATTGCGGGGAGAACTCCTCGGCAGCCTGTTTTTTTCAACGTTTCTAAAAGTAAAAAGCAGATCCGAACCATTCCCTCGCAAGAAGGAAACAATTCGGATCAAACTCTTTTGGCGCAACCAAAGGGCCTCGAACCCATGATTATTATGCGTCAAAGTTATAGCGGATTGCAAAAACGGTATTTTACATTGTGCGCTGCCCGCGCTATAATATAGGCAAGAAAAACAAGTGAGGTCGATATGAAAAAAGTTTTGGTTGTATCGGGAAGTCCCCGAAAAGGCGGCAACAGCGATTTACTTTGCGATGAATTTATCCGCGGTGCAAAGGAAGCGGGAAACGAGGTCGAAAAGGTTTCCCTTGCAGAGAAAAAGGTAGGCTTCTGCCGTGCCTGTTACTACTGCCGTGATCACGGCGGCGAGTGTGCAATCAAGGATGATATGGGCGAAATCTTGAATAAAATGCTCATTGCGGACGTTATCGTGCTTGCAAGCCCTGTCTACTTCTATTCGATAGACGCGCAGATGAAAGCGCTTATTGACCGCACGGTGGCGCGGTGGCTTCAAATCAAGAACAAGGAATTTTACTATATCATGACGTCCGCCGAGGACAGCAAGGACGTTATGGACTGCACCCTCGAATGTTTCCGCGGTCTTGCCGCCTGCCTCGAAGGTTCGCGTGAAATGGGCGTGATCTACGGAAAAGGCGTTTACCAAAAAGGCGAGATCGAAGGAAAGCCCGCTATGCGTGAAGCGTATAAAATGGGCGCGAATGTTTGATTGAAAATAATTAAGGAGAAAAAACTATGCAATATGTAACCCTTTCAAACGGTGTAAAGATGCCGCAGCTCGGCTACGGCGTGTATCAGGTCACGCAAGGCGAATGCGAGCGGTGCGTTCTCGACGCGCTCTCCGTCGGCTATCGCCACCTCGATACGGCGCAGAGCTACTTTAACGAGGAGCAGGTCGGCTCTGCGATCAAAAAGTCGGGCATACCGCGCGAGGAAATTTTCCTCACGACAAAGGTCTGGGTGGAACACTACGGCTACGACGAGTGCAGAAAATCGGTCGAGGGATCTCTCAAAAAACTGCA
>CANQET010000005.1 GCA_947595585.1 uncultured Clostridia bacterium | reverse complement strand
AAATGCCATTTTTGTTTTTTCGTTCCGCACGGACTTGATTTACCGTCGGTTTTATGGTATAGTTATGGCATATCTGCGCTTTTAAGGAGAATACAATGATAGGTATATTCTATTTCAGTTCGACGGGTAACAGCCTGTATATTTCTCAAATGATCCGCGAAAAAATGGGCGGCAAAATCATCTATATCCCTACATATATGGGGAATGGTAACGAGTTTGACAAAATCATCGTCGTATCGCCTATTTATTCCTCTGGCCTGCCTGTTCACGTTTATGATTTTCTGCCCCGCCTCGATCATAAGAAAGAGCTGTTGATTGTTCTCAATTATGGCGGTATGGTCGGCGGCGCAGATTATTTTGTGTATAAGTATGCACGACAAAAAGGGCTGAATGTGAAAGGCATCTTTGCGTTAAAAATGCCCGAAAATTATACGCTCACATTTACTGTGCCGAAATTTTACTTAAAGCGCGTACTCGGCAGCGCCGATAAGCGTATTGATAAGGTCATTTCAAAAATCACTTGCGGCGAACCTACACTTCCGAGAAAGAAAAAGACAAAAGAAAAGATTTATTACAAGAACAAGGCAAATTGGCATTTGATCGGGGAACGGTTTTCGGTCTCGGAAGATTGTATCGGGTGCGGGAAATGTGTCGGGATATGCTCTACGCAGAATATCTCTATGGAGAATGGGAAAATCACATTCGGCAATGTTTGCGTCGCGTGTCTCGGTTGCTATCATCGGTGTCCCCAAAAGGCAATCAGGTATCTCCGTAAAAAGAAAAGAGATAGATATATCAATCCCCGCATTGACGAAAATTTGATCGGCAAAAATCTTGATTAAATTTAATCCAATGAATCTCAAAGAAGGCGAGGGCGTTTCTGCCCTCGCTTTCTGCATTAAAATGGGACGCAAGTTATGTTCAACTTACGTCCCACTTGGCGCAGAAGACGAGATTCGAACTCGTGCTACCTTTCTAAGGTACTACTCCCTTAGCAGGGGAGCCCCTTGAGCCTCTTGGGTACTTCTGCAAGCTCAATGATGAAGTTGTATGTGGCGCAGAAGACGAGATTACTTCGCGTTATGAGCGGAAGCGCTTCTGAGAATCTTATTCGGAACGCTTGTGCCGACCTTAGACCACAAATAGAAGCCTCGGTCGGGGCGAACTCGTGCTACCTTTCTAAGGTACTACTCTCCTTAATGGGGAGCCGCCCTAAAGCCTCTTGGGTACTTCTGCAAGCTCAATGAATGCGATAAGATCCGCTTCCGCATGCACCGAGGGGGGTGCGCCGCGGATCGCTTTCTACAACAATATATCATACTTTGCGCGGAAAGTCAAAGTATATTTTCGCAAAAAACGAAAAAATCCGAAAAATTTTCCCTTCGCCCTTGCAAGCGGTGCGCGAATGTGCTAAAATAAATGTACAAAGGAGGGGGAAGATGAACATCTGGCACGATATCGGGGAGGAGCGCATCAAGCCCAATAACTTCGAGGCGCTCATCGAGATCCCGAAGGGCAGCAAGGCGAAATATGAGCTCGACAAGGAGACGGGCATCTTAAAGCTCGACCGCGTGCTCTACACTTCCACCGTCTATCCCGCGAACTATGGGTTCATTCCCCGCACGTATGCCGACGACGGCGACCCGCTCGACGTCCTCGTCCTCACCAACGAGGTCATCTACCCGATGACGCTCGTAAATTGCTATCCGATCGGCGTCATCAAGATGATCGACGGGGGCATGCTCGACGAGAAGATCATCGCCATCCCCTTCAAGGACCCGACATATAACAATTATTATGATATCCATGAGCTTCCCAAGCACGTCTTCGATGAGATGATGCACTTCTTTGAGGTCTACAAGACCCTCGAGCACAAGAAGACGACGGTCAAGGAGATCGCCCATCGCGACGAAGCCATCGAGATCGTGAAAAAGTGCCTTGCTTGCTACAAGGAGAAGTTCGTAAAATAAGGAGGGTATGCCATGAAGATCATCTTTTTCGGCGATTCCATCACCGAAGCGGGGCGGAATGTACAAGACCCCGCCGACCTCGGCGAGGGCTATGTGAAGCTCGCGGCGCAGAAGCTCCGCCTGCTCTATCCCGAGACGCAGTTTGAGATCCTGAACCGCGGCATCAGCGGGGATCGCACCGAGCAGCTCCTCTTGCGCATCGAAAAAGACGTCGTCGAAGAAAAGCCCGATTGCGTGTGTCTGCAGGTCGGTATCAACGATGTGTGGCACAGATTTCTGATCGGCGTCGAAGTCACGCCCGAGGAATTCCGCGTCCGCTACGAGGAGATCGTGCGCATCTTAAAGACCACAGGTGCCCGCTTTTTCGCGCTGCAGCCCTATGCGCTGAACATGGACGGCATGTCGCGCCTGCGCCCCTTCCTCACCCGCTTCAACGGTATCATCGGCGAGATCGCGGCCCGCGAGGGCATGCCCGTCGTCCCCATGGACGAGATCTTTACGGGCGTCACGCAGGATATTCTGCCCTCCGCATTCTCGGTGGACGGCGTACATCCCACCCACCGCGGCTGCCGCTATATCGCAGACCGCGTCGTGAAGGAGATCGGAAGCTACCTCAAGTAGGCGTTTTCCGCCCCCATGTGTGCAGTTTGGGGAAACTTTGCAGAAAATACAAGGCCCTGCCGCAAAGCCGCGGCAGGGCCGATATTTTTCTGTGTTTTTCGGAAAACGGCGGGGGACGCTATTCTTTTTCGGCCTTTTTGTGGCGCTTGACGTAGGTGACGATCGCGAGGATGACCATGGTGCCGCAGTAGAGGATGGCCGCGGCGGGGAAGAATCCCATATAGTCGATGAGGACGTCGCCGAACGAGGCGCCCCGCCCCGTCGTAAAGATGGGCAGCTGCAGAATTTCGGTAAGCCCCGCAAAGAGGAAGCCGCCGACAAACAGCAGGACGCCGAAGAGGATGCGGCGCTTGATCGAGCCGTTATCGAAGAGCAAGGCGGTGAGGGCGGCGAGCGATCCGAGGACGTAGAAGGCCCCGAAATGCCCGAAGAGCTTGCGGATCCAAGTCCCGAAATTGCGTATGCCCGCGCTGAACGCCTGTTTTTCCACCGTGAGCCGCACTTCGAAGACGCTCACGAGCCCTTCCTCCTCGGAAAAATCGGGATGATCGGAGACGGTGATGTGCAGCGTAACGAAGCCGCCCTCCGCCCCCTTCGAAGAGCGGTACGTCGCGAGCGTGCCGTCCTCAAAGACCTCGGCGATCTCTTTATCGGAGGAGGCAAAGCGCAGATAGAGGGGGGAAGCCTCCCCGCGGACTTCGAAGCGGATGCCCGCCGTTCCCGCGTCGACATGCAGAATGTAGCCGCCGTCTTCCGCCTGATTTTGGGCACCTGTGATGGAAAGTGCGGCGCCGAGCGTGCGATTGCGGACTTTTACGGGCACCGTAGCCGCGATGGAATTGCCGAGGGCATAGGTGGCCGTTACGGTCGCGTCCCCGCGCTTCAGGGCCTTGTATTCGCCCGTCGCGCTGTCCACGCGGAGCACGGCGGGATCCGAACTCTTGTAGACGAACACGGCCTCCGAGGCGTCTTCGGGAACGGCATGGGCGGAAAGCGCCCCCGTATCGCCCGTATAGAGCGTCTCGATCGCGCCGAAATTTAAAGAGCGCAGGGGGACGTATGGCGTTTTTTCGGGGATGACCTCGAGGGTGACGCTCGCCGTGAGCGCTCCCGCGGAGAGGGGATGTTCGACAAAGAGCTGCACCGTCCCTTCGGATACGCCGCACACGAGCCCGCGCGCATCGACCGTGGCGACGGCGGGATCTTCACTGCGGTAGACAAGGGTGCGATCGGTCGCATCTTTGGGGAGAAGGTCGGCGTCGAGCGCGATGTGCCTTCCCACCTCGAGGACGGCGGAAGACGTGCCGTCTGCAAAGGCGAGCTGAAGATCGGTCGCGGGGCGCTCCTTCACCTGCACTTCCACCGTGGCGAAGACCGACTTCTTGGCGGCGACTTTGGCCGTCACCGTCGTCGTACCCACGCCCTTTGCCGTGATTTTTCCGCTCTTGACCGTGGCGATCTTGGCGTTTGCGCTCTCCCATTCGATCTTGCGGAAATCCACCGAGGTGTTCTCGGGGAGAAGAGAGACCGTGAGCGTCTTCGCGGCCCCGCAGATGAGCTCGATGCGGGAGACGGTCTCGCCGCCCGCCGTAAGGAGCATGCGTTCAGGCTCGACGCGCTTGATATCGTCGGCACCGCTGTCGGTGAGGATATCGTCGAGTTTATCGCCCACAGTCCCGCTCATTGCGGCAGATTCCTTCCCCGGCATGAGTGCGGAGACGATGAGGACGAGCATGACGAGGAGGGTGAGCGCAAACGAGATCCACGCGAAGACCTTCCTCTTTTTCGGGATGGGGCGTATCATAAATAAATTATACCATATTCCCATAGAGAAAGCAACCGAAACGGAGGAAGTTTTGTTTTTGGGGCGATTTGCGTGGGAAAAATGAAAAATATTTTACAGGTTTTTCAAGAACACTTGCAAACGGCGGGGATTTGTAGTACAATGACGGTATGTTTCACGTCGTTCTGGTCGAACCCGAGATCCCGCAGAACGCGGGCAACATCGCCCGTACTTGCGCCGTAACGGGGTGCGTACTGCATCTCGTTCGGCCCCTCGGCTTCGATCTCTCGGATAAATACCTAAAGCGCGCCGGGCTGGATTATTGGCAGCACGCCGAGGTCCGCGTATACGACGATCTTCCCGCCCTGTTCGCGCAAATGGGCGAGGCCCCCCGTCTTTTTTTCACGACGAAGGCGGAGCGGACGTATACCGAAGCGGACTATCCCGCGGGGACGTGGATGTTCTTCGGGAAGGAGACGGCGGGGCTCGACGAACGGCTTCTTATTCGGAACCGCAAGGACTGCGTGCGCATCCCCATGTGCGGGGAGAGCCGTTCGCTCAATCTCTCCAACTGCGTGGCGGTCGCCGTCTACGAAGGGCTGCGGCGGCACGATTTTGCGGGGATGGAAAAGGCAGGGAGGTTGCATCGGCATTCATGGGACGAAAAATTCTGACATACGCGCTCTCCGCCCTGCTCTTTCTCGGCTGTGCGCTCATGGTCTTATTGCCGCTCCCGCATAAACTTTCCAAGGCGGGGGAGACCTATCTTTGCCTTTGGGAGGACGGCACTTCCACCGAGGAGGACTATTTTACGACGTACTCCGCGCTCACGGGTGCGACGCAAGACGGCGTCGGCCTCCTTCGGGAAGAAAAGCGGGGCGTCGTCTTGGGAAGTACGGCGTATTCCGCATTGCAGACCGCCCTCGAACGGGGCGACCTCGCCACGATGGAGCGGACGGATCCTTCCAAGCTCAGCCGCCTCGAACAGGCCGCGCTCGTGCGCAGCTACGGGGGCACCGCGTATTATGCGGGCGGCGCCTTCCGCTTTACGGGGGAGGGCATCGCGGAAGGGGAGCTCGGCAGCGTCGACCGCGTGGCCCTTATCATCGGGTCGCTTCCCGCCAATTACCTCGAAACGGCGGGGGCTTCCCGCGTTTTTGTGGGTTCGCTCGCCGAATTTTCGGCCGAAGATCTCATGGGAAGCTGCGTAAAAGAGATCGCCGCGGAGGCGCCCTATGCCGTGATGCAGCAGGCGCTCGTCCTCGAGACGGCGGGAGGAAGAAGGCTGATCGCGGCGCCCGCGGAATGCACGGAGCTCACCCTGCCACGCACCGATTTTGTGGATCGGGGCGCACTGCTGCCCTTAAGATCGCTCACTTCGCTCACCCTGCCTTATGCGGGGGAAGCCCTCCGCCCGACGTCTTCGCGGGCGACCGAATTTGCATGGCTGTTCGCGGACGGCGACGGGTTTTCCGTACCCCAATCTCTAAAAACCATCAAAATTACGGGCGGGATCGTGGCCGCGCATTGCTTCTACCACTGCCCGCAGGCGGAGACGATCGACCTGTGCGGCATCCCCGCGGAAGACGTCTCCCCGCAGGCGTTTGAAGGCTTGGAAAACTTGAAAGAACTGCATACGTCCCGTGCCGATCTGCGGCTTTCGGGCTTTGCGGCGGAAATCGCACCCTGCGGGTGTACGGTCTATCGGAGGTTGGCATGAAAAAAGGGACCATGAAGAAGATCTTCAGCAGATTTACGCTCGTCGGGCTCACGATCGTGATCCTGTTTCTGCTGTATTTCGCGAGCTCCCTGCTTCTCGTATGGGGGGTGAATGCGCTCATCGTGCATTTCTGGGAGGAGGCGGAGCCCTATGTGTCGTTTGTGTACAGCGTCCTCTCGGGCATCGCCGTGGTCATCTCCGTGCTGCATGCCGCCAACCGCGACATGGTGCCCGAGACCAAGATCCCGTGGATCCTCTGCATCGTCGCACTCAACATCTTCGGCGTGGCGATCTATGCGACCTTCTCCTCCCACCGCCCTTCCCGCCGTTCCCGCAAGTTTTTCCGCGGTCTGCATGCGCGGAGCGCGCCCTACGAGGTGCGTGCGTTCTCCCGCGAGGCCGTGCATGAGGGCATGGGCCGCTGGGCTTCGACGAGCGAGGCCCTCCACACCGTAAATCCCTCCGCGGTGGCGTGGCAGAATACGGCCACCGAATATCTCCCCCTCGGGGAACGCTTTTTGGAGCGCCTCTTGGAAGACCTCGAGAGGGCGGAGAAGTTCATCTTCCTCGAATACTTCATCATCGAACGGGGGGCCATGCTCGATCCCATCCTCGAAGTGCTCGAGAGAAAGGCGAAGGCGGGGGTGGAAGTTCGCCTCATGTACGACGACGTCGGCTGTATGGGCAAGGTCGCTGCGGGGTACTATAAGAAGTTGCGCGCACGGGGCATCAAGTGCGTGAAGTTCAACCCCTTCGTGCCCGTCGTCACCAACGTCCACAACAACCGCGATCACCGCAAGATCACAGTCATCGACGGCAAGATCGGCTACACGGGCGGGCTCAACCTCGCCGACGAATACATCAACGCCACCCATCCGTTCGGGCATTGGAAGGATGTGGCCGTCCGCCTCGAGGGGGACGCCGTGCGCAATCTCACGCTCATGTTCCTGCAGATGTACGACCTGCAGACCCGCACGATCGAGGAATTTTCGCCCTACTTCCCCGAGATCGGTACGGTGGAGGGGGCGAGCGGGTTCGTCCAGCCCTATGGCGACGGCCCCTATCCGCTCTACGGCAGGCACCTCGGCGAGGACGTCTATGTCAATCTCTTGAACGGAGCGCGGCACAGCGTATACATCATGACGCCCTACCTCATCATCGACTACAGGATGCGGGAGGCGATCGTGCTCGCGGCACAGCGGGGGGTGGACGTACGCATCATCACCCCGCATATCCCCGATAAGAAGATCGTGTTCGGGCTGACCCGTTCCAACTACATGGCGCTCATCAAGAGCGGCGTGAAGATCTATGAATATACGCCCGGTTTCATCCACGCCAAGTGCTTTCTGGCGGACGGGGAGATCGGGGTCGTGGGGACCATCAACTGCGACTACCGTTCCTTCCTCTACCACTTCGAAGACGGCGTCCTGCTCTATGGGACCAAGGCGACCACGCAGCTTGCGGAGGATTTCGAAGAGACCTTCGCCGCCTCTGCCCTGCAGACCGAGGAAGACGCCAAGCGCAGTGTGGTCTTCCGCTGGATCGCGGAGCTCGCCAAGCTGTTTGCACCGCTCTTTTAAGGAGGGAATATGATCCATTCGCTGGCGGGGGGCGTCCTCGCCGATTTCGAAAACATGCTCTTTGCCAAAGTGGAGACATCGGAGGGGCCGCGCTGGTACATCTCCCCGTTTTCGGTCGAGGCGGGGGAAGAGGTCCTCGCGCCCGTGGGATATGCGGAACGTTTGGAACGGTGCCGCGTCATCCGCACCGAGCTCTGTACCCGTCAGACGGCGCCTGTGCCCGTAAACCGTGCCCGCATGCTCGAAAAAAAGTGCGAAAACGATTGACACCCCCCGTCGTTTATGGTACAATCGAGGCACATAGGGGAGTAATCGGCTCTTCGGAGCGGCAGCGTCCACATAATGCGCCGGATGCGCGGCGCGGGTTCTGCATGAAACGGTGAGACTTATGCACGTTTTTTCGTGCGTAAGTCTTTTTTCTTCCCATGAAAATATACTTATCGTTGGGGAGTGAAGGGGGGACTGCGTGCGCCCCTTGGCTCCCCTTGCAGGGCAGTCGCGGCCGATCATGTGCGCCCCTTGGCTCCCCTCGTAGGGGAGCTGGCACGGCGCGAGCCGTGACTGAGGGGTTTTGGAAACCCTATCCCCTGCTGACGCAGGTACTTCCCCTAAAAGGGGAAGCAAGGGACGGACTTCGTACTTTTCTTTCCGCCGCCCCACCCCCTTGATCCCCCTCCCACGGAGGGGGTAACGGACTGCGTAGGGGCACATCAGTACGTCATTCCGAGGACGTAGCCCGAGGAATCTCGTTCTTGAGATTTCTCACTTCGTTCGAAATGACGTAGACCCTCCCTCCATTGGAGAACAGATTACATACCCCCTCCATTGGAGGGGGGTAGGGGGGTGGGCAAACAACCAATCGTATGCAAATCTGGGAGATAATTTTACTCGGGGCCGCGCTGGCGGCCGACGCCTTTGCCGCGGGTATGACGGACGGCATGGCCGAGCCCAAGATGAAGTGGGGCAAACTGCTCTCGATCGCGGGCATCTTCGGCTTCATGCAATTTCTGATGCCCGTTCTCGGCTACTTTTTCGGAGGGATCTTCACAGTATTCGTGGAAAAGATCGCCCCGTGGCTCTCCTTTGCCCTGCTCCTTCTCATCGGGGGGAAGGCCGTCGTCTCCTTCTTCGTGGGGATCGCAAAAAGACGCAAGGGCGAGGAGGCCTTGCCCGCTCCCGCAGGCATCGGTGAGATCTTATTGCAGGGCGTCGCGACCAGCCTCGATGCCCTCGCCGTCGGGGTGACGCTGCTTGCCGTAGAGACGGCGGAGGGCCTCCCCATGCACGCGGCGCTGTGTGCGCTCATCATCGGCGGCGTGACGTTTCTCCTCGTCGTTCCCGCCCTTCTCATCGGGAAGAAGGCGGGCGACAAATTTGCGGATAAGGCAGAGCTGCTCGGCGGGCTCGTGCTCATCGGCATTGGGCTGAAGATCCTCCTCGAGGGGATCCTGTGAGGGAAATATGAAGCTTGAAATTCGGGAAAAGCGGGGGGCCCTTGTGTGTTTTTTGGGCATTCTCGCCAATATTCTGCTCGCGGCGGGGAAGATCGCCGTAGGGCTTATTTATCACCTCATCTCGGTGACGGCAGACGGCTTCAACAACTTCAGCGATTGCCTCGGCGGGGTCGCCGTCCTCGTCTCCTTCTTCGTGGCGGCGAAGCCCGCCGACCGCGAACATCCCTATGGGCACCGCCGTGCGGAGTACATCGCCTCGATGGTCTCGGGCATGTGCGTGCTCGTGCTCGCGGCAGAACTGCTTCGGGCGAGCATCGGCGCCGTACAGGGGGAGGGGGGAGAAGTCGGCCTCATCGTCTACGTCGTCCTCGCGGTCTCCGTAGCGATCAAACTCGGCATGTTCGTCCTCTACCGCGTTGCGGCCAAAAAGCTCGATGCCCCCGCCCTCGGTGCCGCTGCGACGGATAGCATCTGCGACAGCGCCGCCACGCTCGTCGTCATTTTGGGCGGGGTGCTTGCGCCCTTCGTCCCTTTTGCCGACGGCGCCGCGGGCATCCTCGTCTCCCTGTTTATCGTGTGGCAGGGGGTGAAGATCTTGAAGGATGCGGGGGATGAGCTGCTCGGCAAGGCGCCCGATCCCGCCCTGAAGGAGGAGATCCGCGCGGTGGCGCTCGAGGCGGGCGTCTTGGGGGTGCACGACCTCATGATCTATTCCTACGGCAAGGGGGTGACGTTTGCGACCCTACACGCCGAACTGGATGCAAGCCTCTCCGCGCTTGAGGCGCATGCCATCGCCGACGGCATCGAGCAGACCGTCCGCGAGAAGACGGGCGTCTGCCTCACCGTCCATCCCGATCCCGTCGACCTCGGAGATGCCGAAGCCGCACTTCGCAGGGATGTGTGGGAGGCCGTCCGCGGGATCACCGAGGGGCTTGCGCTGCACGACGTACGCCGCCTCGGGGAAGACCGCATCGAGTTCGATGTGACCGTTCCCTACAGCTGCAGGCTGCAAGAGGAGGAACTTCGCCGCGCCCTCTCCTCTTCCGTGGAGAAGAAAACGGGCCGTGCGGCCGTCATCCGCATCGTGCGCGAATAAGGGAAAGACCGCGCAAGTCGCTTGACAAATGCGTGGGAATGTGGTACATTTTACCTTGTGGGAGGGAGTAGTCCCTGCGTCCGCGGCAACATGCCCCGCGCCGAAGAAAGGCGCGTGTCGCGGCGGTTCCTTTTCGAACGACAAGACTTCCGCAATCCGAAACTTAAGGAAGCGGAATATGCTCTATCTTTGGATCTTTCTCATCATCGTGGGATTCGCGCTGCTCGTGAAGGGCGCTGACTTCTTTGTGGACGGCGCCGCGGGCATTGCAGAAAAATGCAAGGTCTCCGCGCTCGTCATCGGGCTCACCGTCGTCGCCTTCGGGACAAGCGCTCCCGAGCTTTGCGTCTCGGTGACCTCGGCGATCCGCGGCTCGACGGAGCTCGCGATCGGAAATGTACTCGGCAGCAACATCACGAATATCTTCCTCATCCTCGGGATCTCCGCGCTCGTGCGGCCGCTGCCCGTGCAGCGTTCTTCGCTCGTGCTCGATCTTCCCGTCTTGCTCCTCGCCTCCGCCCTCATCGTGGGGCTGGGCGTATGGGGGAATGCCCTCTCGTGGTGGGACGGGCTCATCCTGCTCGCCGTATTCGCGGGGTACATGGTGCTCTTATTCCGCAATGCGCGCAAGGAGCAACAAGAGGGCGGGGGGCCGCAAGAAGCGCCCGAAGAGGCGCCCTCCTCCGCCTACGGGAAATGGATGGCGAAGATGGAGCAGAAGACTTGGTTCCTCATCGTCATCACGCTCGTGGGGCTCGGCATGGTCGTGGGCGGCGGAACGCTGCTCGTCGAGGGCGCGAAATACATCGCAAGATCTTTCGGTGTGGGGGAAGACATCATCGGGCTGACCGTCGTCGCGATCGGGACAAGCCTTCCCGAGCTCGTCACCTCCGTCGTGGCGGCCGCAAAGGGGAAGACGGATATCGCCGTCGGGAACATCATCGGCAGCAACATCTTCAACATCTTCCTCGTGGCGGGCGTCGCCTCGCTCTTCCACCCGCTCACCTTTGCCGTCTCCCGCAACCTCGTCGATGCCCTCGTGGCGCTCGGAGCGGGGGGGATGCTGTTGATCTTTGCCCTCGCCGGTAAGAAAAACCTTGCACGTTGGGCGGGGGCCGTGATGCTTCTTTGCTTCATCGGGTACTACGTCTATCTCTTCCTCGTCCGCGTGTGACGGGCATAAGGAGCGTTTTTTGAACCATCTCTTTTCCTGCCTCAAACGCTATCGCATCGAAGCCATCTTGGCGCCGCTTTTCAAGCTCTTCGAAGCGGCGATGGAGCTCGTTGTACCTCTCGTCATCGCGTCCATCGTCGACGTCGGCGTGAAGAACGCGGATAAGATGTATATCGTACACGCGGTGCTCCTGCTTGCGGCGTTCGCCGTGTTCGGGCTTGCCTTTGCGCTCACGGCGCAATATTTTGCGGCGAAAGCGGCGGTGGGCGCGGGAGCAGAGCTACGCGGCCGCCTCTTTTCCAAACTGCAGAGCTTTTCCTTTGCGCAGATCGACGAAATGGGCACCGCCACCATGCTCACCCGCATGACGAGCGACGTGAACCAGGTCCAGACGGGCGTCAACATGATGCTCCGTATTTTTTTGCGCTCGCCCATCGTCGTCTTCGGGGCGACGGCCTTTGCCTTTTTCATCGATTGGCGGGCAGGCGTGGTATTTATTTCGCTCATTCCCTTGCTCTTTGCCGTCATCTATCTCGTGATGGCCGTCACCATTCCCCGCTATAAAAAAGTGCAGGAAAAGCTCGACGGCGTCTACCTCTCCACCCGCGAAAATCTATCGGGGGTACGGGTCATCCGCGCATTTCGCCTCGAGGACGAAGAGCGGCGGCGGTTTGCGGAAAAGAGCGATACGCTCGCGAAGACGCAGATCGGCGTCGGAAGGGTGGCCGCGCTCACGGCGCCGCTCACCTTTTTGCTCGTGAATATCGCCATCATCGTGCTCGTCGCGGTGGGGGCGGTGCGCATCGACGTCGGCGGGATCCTGCAAGGGGATCTTCTCGCCCTCTACATCTATCTTTCGCTCATCCTCACGGAGCTCGTCAAATGCGCCAATCTCATCGTGACGACGGCGAAATCCGTCTCCTGCATGCGCCGTATCGGCAGCGTGCTCGACCAAACGGGGGAGGAGGACGCGGTTGCATCCCCCGAAGCGCCCGTCTCCGATGAGGCGATCTCCTTTGAAAACGTCTCCTTTACCTATGCGGGCGGCGCCGCGCCTGCGCTCCACGGCATCACGTTTTCGGCGAGACGCGGGGAGGTCGTGGGCATTCTCGGAGGGACGGGTGCGGGAAAATCCACCCTCGTGCGCCTTCTGCCCCGCTTCTATGAGGCGACGGAGGGCACCGTGCGTCTCGGCGGACAGGACGTGAAGACCATCCCCTTCAAAGAGCTCCGTTCCCGGATCGGCTATGTGCCCCAGAAGGCCGTCCTCTTCCGCGGGACGATCGCCGAAAATGTGAGATGGGGTAGGGAAAACGCTTCCGATGAAGAAGTCGAAGCCGCGCTCGGCGTAGCGCAGGCCGAAGATGTGGCCGCATCCAAGGGCGGCATCCACGCGGAAGTCATGCAGGCGGGCAGGAACTTTTCTGGCGGGCAGCGCCAGCGGCTCACCGTAGCCCGTGCAATTTTGCGCAGCGGGGAAGTGCTCATCCTCGACGACAGCGCCTCCGCCCTCGACTATGCGACGGACGCCCGTCTCAACGCCGCCGTAAAGGAGCTTGGCTGTACGACGCTCATCGTCTCCCAGCGCGTCGCCTCGGTGATGCATGCGGATAAGATCCTCGTGCTCGAAGAGGGGCGCATCGCAGGCATGGGGACGCATGAGAGCTTACTTGCGGATTGCCCGCTGTATCGCGAGATCTATCGCTCGCAGACGGAGGACGTATGAAGAAAAAGACCCTCATCGAGATCCTCCGCCGTCTCAAAAAACATGGACTATTGCTTGCGGTGACCATCATCTCCGCCCTCTTTGCCGTCGCGGGGCAGCTGCTCGCGCCCTTCTTCGCGGGGCGGGCCATCGATTGCGCCGTGGGGCAGGGGAATGTGGACTTTGCCGCCCTGCAGCTCGATCTCCTCGGCGTGGGCGTCTCCGCGGCCGCCGCGGCCCTCTTCCAGTGGATCATGAGCCTCTCCAACCAGCGCATCGCCTACCTCATGCTCTCCGAGATGCGCAAAGACGCCTTCCGAAAGCTCGGCGTCCTGCCGCTTCGCTACATCGACGACCGCGCCTTCGGGGATGTCGCAAACGTCGTCGTCACCGATGCCGAGACCTTCTCCGACGGCCTGCTCCTCGGATTTACCCAACTCTTTACGGGCATCCTCACGATCTTCGGCGTCATCGGGATCATGCTCGCCATCCGCTGGGAGATCGCGCTCGTGGTGATCCTCATCACCCCGCTCTCCCTGTTCGTCGCACGGTTTATTGCGAAGCGGACGTACAATACCTTCCGCGCACAGACCGAGGCGCGTGCCGACGCCACGGCGTATGCCGATGAGATGATCGCAAACCTCAAGGTCGTGAAGGCCTTCTCCCGCGAAGAGAAGACGGCGGCGGAGTTTGCAAAAAAGAACGAGATCTTGCGGGCGGCCTCCCTTCGGGCAGTGTTCTTCTCCTCGACGACCAACCCCACGACGCGCTTTGTCAATGCCCTCGTGTATGCCGCGGTCGCGCTTGCGGGCGGACTGTTTGCCATCCTCACGGCGGGGACGGCGGCGGCCTTCACCGTGGGCGATCTCTCCCTCTTCCTCTCCTACGCCAACCAATATACGAAGCCCTTCAACGAGATCTCCGAGGTCATCGCCGAATTCCAGAACGCCTTCGCCTGTGCGGGGCGGGTCTTCGCCCTCATCGGGGAAGCGGAGGAGCCCTCGGACGCCGGCTGCAGGGAGCTTGCTACGGCAGACGGGGCGGTGGAACTCCGGGACGTAAGTTTTTCTTACGACCCCGCCCGCCCGCTCATCGAACACTTCGACCTTGCGGTCAGGCCCGGCATGCGGGTCGCCATCGTCGGCCCCACGGGCTGCGGCAAGACGACGCTCGTCAACCTCCTCATGCGGTTTTACGACGTACAGGGGGGTGCCATTTATGTCGATGGGAGCGATATCCGCGAAGTCACCCGTGCCTCGCTCCGCAAGAACTATGGCATGGTCCTGCAGGAGACGTGGCTGCGCGCGGGCACCGTACGCGAAAACCTCACCATGGGGCGGGAAGACTGCACCGAGGAGGAGATGGTGGAGGCGGCGAAGGCCGCAAAGGCCGATGCCTTCATCCGTCTTCTGCCCAAGGGATACGATACGCCCGTCGGCGAAGAGGGGGTGCTCTCCGCGGGGCAGAAACAGCTTTTGTGCATCGCGCGGGTCATGCTCTGCCGCCCGACCATGCTCATTCTCGACGAGGCAACTTCCAACATCGATACCCGCACCGAGCGGATCGTGCAGGAGGCATTTGCCGAATTACAGTGGGGACGTACATCGTTTATCGTCGCCCACAGGCTCTCTACGATCGTGAACGCCGACCTCATCCTCGTGATGCGGGCGGGCAAGATCGTCGAACAGGGAAATCACGCCGAACTCATCGCGAAGAACGGCTTCTACGCCGAACTCTACCGCGCGGGCTTCGGCGGCTGAGATACGAGGAAACACTTATGCGGGATACGATGAAGGCCATCGGAAACAAGGCAGGCTACGGCGTGCAGATCGTCGCCGTGGGCGCATTGACGGGCGCATTTGCGGGCGTCGTCGTCACGCTTTATAATGTGCTCGTCGTGATGTGCGAGGAGTTTTCCGTCGAGTATTACAACGTTTTCCGCACCCATCCCGCATTTATCCCCCTTCTCTTCGTCGCCCTCTTCCTCGGCGGGATCGTAATCGGGGGCGTCTTGAAGTTCCTTCCCATGATCCGCGGGAGCGGCTTCCCCCAAACGGAGGGCGCCACCAAGGGGCTGTTCCGCTTCAAGTGGTACCAAGTCCTCACGGGCATGTTCGCCGCCTCGCTCTTCACGGTATTTATGGGGCTCTCCGCGGGAAGCGAAGGACCCAGCCTCATGATCGGCGGCGCCTGCGGTTCGGGGGCGAGCGACCTTCTGCGGCGGAATGCCGTCGTGCGGAGATATCAGATCACGGGGGGTGCCTGTGCCGGTCTTGCCGTGGCGCTCAATGCGCCGCTTACGGGCATGGTCTTTGCCTATGAGGAAGCCCACAAGCGCTTCACGCCCGAAGTGTTCGTGTGTTCCTTCTCCTCGGTCGCCGTCGCGATCGTCATCCGCAACCTCCTGCGCCCCGCGATGGGGCTTTCGGTCGGACCCTTCCTTACGACCTTCTCCTTCCCCGCCGCGGGAGATGCGGGGGCGATGTTCTGCCTCTATGCCCTTCTCGCCTCCTTCCTCGTCGCGCTGTGCGGGGTGGGGTTTTACTGCCTGCTCTTCGCGCTTCGGAAGCTCTTCAAGAAGCTGACCTTCTTCAAGGGGATGGGAAAATACACCATCCCGTTCGTGCTTGCGGGGGCGTTCGGGCTCGTGACGGCGGGCGTCATGGGCGGCGGCACCGAACTCATCGCCTCGCTCGGAAGCGGGGCCGAGGAGCAGTTCACGGAGGTCTTTTCGGTGTTCGGGGCGGGGTTCGTCCTCTCCCTTTCCCTGATCCTCGTGATGAAGTTCATCGTGACGGTCGTCAATACCGCCTCGGATCTGCCCTGCTGCTGCTCCATCCCGATGATGGCGATGGGGGCCGCGCTCGGGGCGCTCTTTTCCAAACTTTTTGCCTACATGGGGATGGATCCCGCGCTCTCGGATACCCTCATCGTCCTCTGCATGGTGACCTTCTTCGCGACCGTCGTCAAGGCGCCCATCACGGGGCTCATCATGGTCGTCGAACTCACGTGGGACTTCACCTTCCTGCTCCCCGCCGTGCTCTGCGTGGCGATGGGGTACCTCGTCGGGAACGTCTTCCACACCGAACCGCTCTATGAACGCCTGCTCGACGAGATCCTCGAGGAACGCGAGAACAAGGCAAAGCGCGTCACCGTGCGCCTGCGCGTGGGCGAGAGCGCGGCGGGAAGGGAGATCCGCGATATCCTCTGGCCCTTCACGGCGCTCGTTACGGGGCTGCTGCGGGCGGGGGAGACCATCGTCCCCAAGGGTGCCACGGAGCTTTGCGAGGGCGACGTCCTCACGATCGAAGGAAAGCCCGAGGACCGCGAAGAATACCTCGGCGCCCTCCGTGCCGTGGCGGGTGAAGTGCTCGAAGTCCTCGAGAGCGAGGCCATCCGAGAGGCGCCCGAAGCGCCGCCCGAGGATTCCCCCGAAGATGCGGCCCCGCCCCCTTCCGAATCTTAAAAAAACGCCCCTGCCGTAAGCGAAACGGCGGGGGCGTATGTCGTTTATTCGGTTATTTTTCCATCGAGAGGCCGAAGAAGGTGCGCTGGACGGCATCGGGGGAGAGGAGGGCCTGAAGGTCCATGGAGACGATGCGGGTGATGCGGCTGTGCACGACGAAGCGGTACTTCATGCTCATGGACTCGAAGAGGATGTAGACCTTTCCGTCGCGGAGGAAGAGTTCTTCGCTCATGCAGGGCAGCACGACGGACGTTCCTCCCGTTAAAATATAGAGGGGTACCTCCTTTTCGCCGATCGTCACCGTCTGCTGCGGCTCGTCTGTGAGGGGATTATCGTAGATGCGGAGGGTGGAATCGGGCAGCCCGTAGGAGCAGGAGAGGAGGATCTTCTCTTCATTTACGGCGACGCCCTGCACGAGCCCGCAGACCGAGATCGCCTTTTCGGGGGCGGCGGAAGTCTCGGTGCACACCGTCTCGAGCGGGAATTGGTAGATGAAGGCGGGGTGCTCGCCCTCTTCGGTCTCGAGGTGGTGGGTCTTGTCGGTCTCGTAGTTGCCCGCACGGTAGAACTCACCCGCGAAGAACATATCGCCGAAGATGTAGCAGAAGGCGTTCTGCAGCCCCGTGGAAAAGCTCCCGTCGATCTCGACGGCCTTGCCGTTTTCGCAGGAGAGCACCTTTTCGAGCGACACGTGTATGATCTTTTTCCCGCTTGCGACGAAGAGGCGGTCGTCGGAGGCCGTCACGCCGCCGAAGTGCGTTTGGATCGGCTTCCCGCCCTCGGTGAAGGTGAGATAGCGCTCGACGTCCTTCTTGTCCATGACGGGGTCGTCGGAAATGAGATACACGCGCGAGGGCTCGCCTTTCAGGTAGCCGCTCATCGCAAAGCTGTAGGGGCAGTCCTCGGGCAGGGCGCACAGCCCTTGGGGGGAAATGCCGCTGTCGAGCCCGGGGATCTTCGCGCCCCGCTCTGCGATGCGGTCGAAGAAGGGATAGCCGAAGCCCATCCACCAACCTGCGAGAAAGACGCCGAGCACGATGAGGAAGATCTCGAGCGCGAGAAGAACATAAAAGGATCTTCTGTGTTTCATGGGGTACCTCCATGGTTTCTTCGCTATGATTATACCACATCCGTAGGAAAATTGTATCATTTGCGGAGAAAATTTCCTGTGTGGCTTCCGCATAACGGGAAAAATTTTCGCACAACTTGCTTGCGAAGGGGGAAACAGCCATGAATTTTACCGAGACGCAGACATATCTGAACCTCGCAAGAGGATTTGCGGGGGAATGCCAGGCGGGAATGCGCTATCAGCTCACGGCAAAGGAAGCGACGAAGCAGGGCTATGCGGTCTTGGCGGATACCATCCGCACGATCGCGAAGAACGAGACAAACCACGCGAAGGTGTTCTTCGAAGCCATCCAGGAGTACGCGGGAAGCCAAGAGGATATCCGTATCGAAGCGAGTTTTCCGTTCCACGCGGGGACGATCGCCGAAAATCTGCGCTTTGCGGCCCTCGATGAACGGGATGAGGCGGAAGTTCTGTATCCCGAATTTGCGAGGATCGCACGAAAAGAGGGGTTTGAGCAACTTGCGCTCAAATTCGAACAGGTCGCGAAGGTGGAGGAAAATCATAAGATCATCTTCGGGTACCTCGGAGAGGCGTTCGAGGACGGCTCCCTCTACAAAGCAGAGCGGCCGATGCTGTGGATCTGCGGCGAATGCGGGTATATGCATACTACAAAAGAAGCATGGAACATCTGCCCGCTGTGCGGCGCATCACAGGGTGAAGTCGAGCTGCACCTTCCCTTCAAAAAGGAGAATATATGAAAAAGACGTCCGAAAAAACTTCGAACAAGCAGGGCAATTCGACCAAGAACACGAAAAACACGAAGAGTTGTTCTTAAAAAGAAAAACATGGGAGCATGTCTCCCATGTTTTTCTGCTTTGGATAAGCGAACTGCGGATAAGCTACGCAATACTGCGTCATGCTACGTTTTTCTTGGTCGTGTACGTTCGAGTACACTCCCTGCGAAAAGCCTCGCATTCCTTGTCTTGCTTGCTTCTCCGCAGTTTGACGGTACCCGTCGGCGCTCGTGATGAGCAAGACGGTACCCGTTGTCGTCTCCCGTCGGGAAGCCGCGCGCTCCTCGTTCTGCTTGCTTCTCCGCAGTTTGACGGTTTCCCCCACGTCATTCCGAACCCCTTTAGGGGTGAGGAATCTCGACTTTGAGATTTCTCACTACGTTCGAAATGACGTTCAGGGTAACCGACGCGGCCCCTCACGTGCGACACCCCCTCCATTGGAGGGGGGTAGGGGGGTGGGCAGGAGACGACGGGGCCTATCAGTACGTCATTCTCCATTCTCCATTCTCCATTCTCAATTTTCCATTTTTCATTTTTCATTTTCCATTCTTCATTCTTCATTCCCCATTCCCCATTCCCCATTCCCCATTCCCCATTCCCCATCCCCGTCTCACAGCGGCAAAAGCGTGCGGGGGGTGGTGGGGATCGTCAAAAAAGTGAAGCCGATCGTTTTGAGCGCCTCCACGGCTTTTATGCGTCCTTGGCAGAGACGGGAAGGCCCGTGTGCATCCGAACCGTAGGAGATCTTCCTTCCGCCGAGCGCAAAATATCGCTCGAGGATATCCGTATCGGGCAGAAAATCGCAGGGGGCCCCCGCCGTAGAACCGTTGACCTCCAAGATCTTATCCTTCTCGATGATCTTCTTCAAGATCGCATCGAAGAGGTCGGGATGATCTTTATAGCGCATTGCACGGCGCACATAGGGGGCATTCCTCGACGGGTAGCCGATATGCCCGACGATATCGTAGGAAAATTCCGCATCGAGGCTCTCGAGCACCCGCGTAAGGTAGCGGGAATACGCCTCTTTCCGATCCCTTCCGCGGTAGAAATCTGCGAAATAGACGTCTTGCCCATCGATGATATGCACGCTGTTGATGATAAAATCGGGGGCATAGTCCTCCGCGATGCCCGAGAGCACCTGCTGTACTTCGGGGTCGGGGCAGAAGCCGAATTCCGCGCCGACGAGCATGTGAAACTCGGGTTTTTCGACCTCATGTTGCAATTTCCGCGCCGCGGGGAAGTAGGCAGCGGGGTCGGTCGTCGAAAAGGCGCCCCCGCCCGCCTCGTAGTGTCGCCGCGAGAGGAAGTCGAGATCGAAATGTTCGCTGATGCCGTAGTACCCGATCCCGAGAGACAGGGCACCCTGTAGCATTTCTTCGAGGGTGGCGTGCCCATCGGGCGAGAAATAGGAATGGGTATGAAGATCGCTGAGCATGCCTTGATTATACCACGCATCCCCCGCGATTGCAAGCGTTCTGCCCCTTTTCCCGCGTCGGAAATTCGGCCTTCGGGCTTGATTTTTTGCGCAGATATGGTATAATGGAGAAAAAAGCGAGGAGAACGGACATGATGTTTGAAAGTTTCGACGGCACCCCCGTCTATCTCTATGAATGGGAGGTGAACGCGCCGCGGGCCGTCGTGCAGATCGTGCACGGCATGACCGAGCATGCGGGGCGGTACGATGCGTTTGCCAAATTTCTGAATGCGCACGGCTTTGCCGTCGTCGCCGACGACCACCGCGGCCACGGCAAGACCCACCCCGAGAGCTTGGGCTATGCCGCGGGCGACATGTTCCGCGATACCTTAGACGACGAAGCCGCGATCACCGACTACATCGCCGCCAAATATCCCGAGGCAAAGCGCATCCTCTTCGGCTTTTCCTACGGCTCCTTCCTCACGCAGAGCTACATCTCCCGCTACGGCGAGAAGATCGACGCCGCCGTCATCGCGGGGAGCAACTACAAGAAGGACTTCGAAGTCTACCTCGGCTCCTTCGTCGCTTCGCTCGGCTGTGCCTTCAAGGGGGCGAAGAAACCCGCAAAGCTCATCGAAAAGCTCTCCTTCGGCGCCTATGCCAAGAAATTCGACGACGGCGCCTGGCTCTCCATCGACGGGGAGAACAATGCGGCCTACAAAGAGGACCCCTTCTGCGGATTTACCTGCTCCTTTCGCTTCTACAAGGATTTCTTCCACGGCCTCAAGCGCCTCTACACGAGGAAGTACATCCGCGGCCTGAACAAGGACCTTCCCGTCTTCCTCGTCTCGGGGGAAAACGACCCCGTCGGCGATATGGGTAAGGGCGTGAAGAAGCTCGAGAAGTTTTACCGCGAGAAGGCGGGCATGAAGAACGTGACCTGCAAGCTCTTCGCGGGCGGACGCCATGAATTTCTGAACGAACAGACGGGCAGAGAGGAAAAGTGGGGGACTGTACTCGCTTATTTCGAGCAAATCGCCCCGCAAAGCCGCGAAAACGCCTGAAACTTCGGGATCTTCGGGGAGAAGATCGCAAAACGCGCATCTTGCGGCCGCGCAAACCGTTGACGGCACTCGCCGAATATGATATACTAAACCTAACTATCTATTCATCGGAAGAAAGAACGTATGAAAACAAAGATCCGGTCTGCGATCCTCGCCTTCGTGCTTACCATGGCCTTCGTGCTTCCCGCGGGCGTCACGTTTGCGCATGCCGCCCCGAGCACCGTCCGCGTGGGGTACTTTGCCTTTTCGGGCTATCACGACGAAGAGGAGGCTGCCTCCAAGGAGGGCGAGGCGCCCGTCAAGCGGCGCAGCGGCTACGGCTACGACTTCCTGCAGCACCTTGCACGCCATGCGGGCTGGGCGTATGATTACATCGGCTACGATGCGACATACGACGAATGCCTGCAGATGCTCGAAGCGGGGGAAGTAGACCTTGTCACCTCCGTCTCCCGGAATGCCGAACGCGAGGAGAAGTTCTGCTTCTCCGCCGAGAACATCGGCACCAAGTCCACCATCTTCACGGTGCGGGCGGGGAACGAGACCGTCGAAAAGGGCAATTATGCGACGTATAACGGCCTCAAAGTGGGGATGCTCATAAGCAATTCGGCGAACCAAGTATTCAAAGATTTTGCCGCGGAACACGGCTTTTCCTGCGATTTTCAAGAGATCTACGCCACCGAGGCCGATCTTCGCGTCGCGCTGAAAAACAAAGAGGTGGATGGTATCGTCACGAGCAGCCTCCGCGCCCTCGAGAACGAATGGCTCATCGAATCCATCGATTCCAGTCCCTTCTACGCCTGCACCCGCCGCGATGAAGAGGGCATCGCGCTCATGCAGGAGATCGATGAGGCCATCGAGGCGATGGACCTTCAGGAGCCCGATTGGCGGAACGTCTTGCAGAACAAATATTATTCGACGGACAGCAAGGGCAGCGTCATCCTCGATGCGAAGGAGAGGAGCTACCTCGAGGACCTCGCGGCGTCGGGCAAGAAGCTCACCGTGCTCATGAATCCCGATCGCCGCCCATATTCCTATTTCGATGCGGACGGCAAGGCAAGCGGCATCTTCCCCGCCATCTTCGCGCGGATGGTCTCGAGCCTCTCCCTCCCCTTCGAATACGAATATGTCCAAGTGAAAGGCCGTGCGGAATATGCCGCAAAGCGGGCGGAGCACAGCGCGGATATCGTCATCGACTTCGCCGAGGACTTCTCCATCGCCGAGACGGACGGCTACAAACTCACGGACAGCTACTTCAATTCCACCCATACCCTCATCAAACGGCGGGACCACACGGGCGATATCGGGAGCATGGCGGTCATCCGATATGCCGATAACTCCTATTCCCACTATCTTGCGGATTACGTCGGTCCCAACGTCCGCATCGATCCGTATGATACGCTGAAAGAGAGCATCGATGCGGTGAAGAAGGGGGAGAGCGATGCGACGATCGCGCTTTCCTACGTCGCCGAGCTCTTCATCTGGGAGGATACGCGGAACGTACTCACCTCCGAACTCATCGGCGAGGCTTCGACGAACTACGCCCTCGGCGTACGCGCGGAGGGGGAGATCGCCCTTTTGTCGCTTCTCAACAAGTGCGTTGCGGCCTTCGACCGCACGGCGGCCTCGGCGGCGGTCACGGCGGAAGTCAGCAAGTTCCGCCCCGCGGCAGAGGGGGGTCTCTTCGACTTTTTGCACCGCAATCCCGTATACATCGCCGTGCTCGTGGCGGGGGTGTGCCTGCTGCTCTTTGCGATCGCCATGCTCATCGTGCGTACGTATAACCAGCGCCAGTTGCAAAGGCGCATCGCCGCGGCGACTTCCCAGCTCGAACAGCAAAAAGAGGAGCTCTCCGAAGCCCTCCGCGCCGCCGATGAAGCGGCCGAACAGCTCGAACAGCAGAAGGAGGAGCTCTCCGAGGCCCTGCACGCCGCCGACGCCGCCAACCGCTCCAAGACGACCTTCCTCAACAATATGTCGCACGATATCCGTACGCCCATGAACGCCATCATCGGCTTTACGGCGCTCGCGACGACCCATCTCGACAACCGCGACCGTGCGCTCGACTATCTCACGAAGATCTCGCAGGCTTCCAACCACCTGCTCTCCCTCATCAACGACGTCCTCGATATGAGCAGGATCGAATCGGGCAAGGTGCATATCGAAGACCGCCCCGAGAACCTTGCGGATATTCTGCAGGGCCTTCGCAACATCATCCAATCGGATATCCACGCCAAGAACCTCGAGCTGTTCATCGATACCGTCGACGTGACGCACGAGGAAGTCTATTGCGATAAACTTCGCCTCAATCAGATCCTTCTGAACCTCACGTCCAACGCCATCAAATTCACGCCGAGCGGGGGGTCTGTATTCATTAAAATCGTGCAAAAGCCCTGCGAACGTGCGGGATACGGCGGGTATGAGTTCATCGTGAGCGATACGGGCATCGGCATGAGCAAGGAGTTCATGAAGACGGTCTTCGACCCCTTCACCCGCGAGCGCAATTCCACGGTGAGCGGGATACAGGGCACCGGGCTCGGGATGGCGATCACCAAGAACATCGTCGATATCATGGGCGGCACCATCTCGGTGGAGAGCGAACAGGGCAAGGGGACGGAATTCACCGTCTCCCTCGAGCTCAGATTTGCCGACAGCGCCCCCGAGGAATTCTCGCTCGCCGAGCTTCGCGATCTCTACGCCCTCGTCGTCGACGACGACCTCATCTCCTGCCAGAGCGTCTCCAAGATGCTCCGCAAGATCGGCATGCACGCCGAGTGGACGGTCACGGGCAAGGAAGCCGTCGTCCGCACGACCGAGGCGATCGAGCTCGGGCACCCCTTCGAAGTCTACATCATCGATTGGTCGATGCCCGATATGGACGGCATCACCACCGTACGCCAGATCCGCGCGATCATCGGCGACGATTCGCCCATCATCCTGATGTCGGCCTACGATTGGACGGATATCGAACAGGATGCGCGCTCCGCGGGCGTGACGGGCTTCCTCAGCAAGCCGCTCTTCGCCTCCGACCTGCACCGCGCCCTCGAGCGGAGCCTCGGAAAGGTTGCCCCCAAAGAGGAGCCGCAAAAGGCCGAGAAGAGCTTTGCGGGCAAGCGCGTCCTCCTCGCCGAGGACAACGAGCTCAACCGCGAGATCGCCGTGGAGATCTTGCAGGAAGCGGGCTTCGAGGTCGCCTGTGCCGAAAACGGCAAGATCGCCTGCGATATGCTGGAAAGCGCCGCGGCGGGGACCTACGACGTCATCCTCATGGACGTGCAGATGCCCATCATGAACGGCTATGAGGCGACCGAAAAGATCCGTGCCCTCGAAGACGAGGGGAGGGCGAAGATCCCCATCATCGCCATGACGGCAAACGCCTTCGAGGAGGATAAGAACCTCGCCTTCTCCGCGGGCATGAACGGGCATTTGGCGAAGCCGATCGATATCGATGCAATGCTTTCTCTCCTCGAGAAAGTACTTGCTTAAACAAAAAAACCGCACCCCATGTGCGGTTTTTTCTTGCTTGTTTGGACTTCGTAAGAGCGAACTGCGGATAAGCGGCGCAATACTGTGTCATGCTACGTTTTTCTTGGTCGTGTACGTTCAAGTACACTCCCTGCGAAAAGCCTCGCTATTGCTTGTCTTGCTTGCTTCTCCGCAGTTTGACGGTTACCGACCACGTCATTCCGACGACCGTAGGGAGGAGGAATCTCGTTCTAATTACGTCATTCTGAGCTTGTCGAAGAATCGCCTTAGTCTCAATTCTACTTGAGATTTCTCACTACGTTCGAAATGACGTATATACCACCCCCTCCATTGGAGGGGGGTAGGGGGGTGGGCGGAATATGACGGGCTCAAACTTCGTCGCACAAAAAAATCACCTCGCGCGGGCGAGGTGATTTTATAAGCATCATTACTTATTCAAACTCTGGAGGACGCTCTCGGGGGCCTGCTCGTAGCGAGCGAACTCCTGCGAGAATTTGCCCCTGCCCTGCGTCATCGAGCGCAAGCTCGTCGCATAGGTGAGGATCTCGCCCTCGGGCGCTTCGGCGGTGATGACCTGCAAGCCGTCCACTGTATCCATGCCGATGATCCTGCCGCGGCGCTTATTGAGGTCGCCCATGATGTCGCCCACATACTGTTCGGGCACGACGATCTTCATCGAGCAGACGGGCTCGAGGATGACGGGGCGCGCGCGGCGGACGCCGTCGTCGTAGGCGAGCTTTGCCGCGGAGACGAAGGCAACTTCCTTACTATCGACGGGGTGAGACTTGCCGTCGAAGAGGGTCGCCTTGAGGTCGACCATGGGGAAGCCTGCGAGCACGCCCTTCTGAATGGCCTCGCGGAGGCCTTTCTCGACGGCGGGAATGAACTGCTTGGGGACAGAGCCGCCGATCGTGGCATCGACGAACTCAAACACGCCGTCTGCGGCGCCCGGCTCGAAGCGGATGTTGACGACGCCGAACTGCCCTGCACCGCCCGACTGTTTCTTATGCTTGCCTTCGGCCTCCGCCTTGCCCGTGACCGTCTCGCGGTAGGCGACGGTGGGGGTGGTGAATTCGGCATCTGCGCCGAACTTGGCCTTCAGTTTGCGCTTGATGATCTCGAGCTGGATCTCGCCCTGCCCGCATGCGAGCGTCTCGCCCGTCTCGGTGTTCTTGCGGATCTGGAAGCTCTTATCTTCCTCGCTGAGGCGATGGAGGCCGCCGAAGACTTTATCTTCGCTGCCGCGCACGGTCGCCGAGACGGCCATCGCGAGTACGGGTTCGGGGAAGACGATCGGATCGAACTGCACGGGGGCATTGGGATCGCAGAGCGTATCGCCCGTGCCCGTATTCGTGAGCTTTGCGACGACGCCGATATCCCCCGCCGTGAGCGAGGTGACGGGCTCGAGCTTCTTCCCGCGGGCGAGGTAGAGCGAGTTGATGCGCTCCGTCGTATCCGTGTTGGGATTATAGGCGTCTGCGCCCGTCTTGAGGACGCCGCGGCAGACGCGGATATAGTTCATCTTGCCGACGAAGGGGTCGACCGCCGTCTTGAAGACCTGTGCGGCGGCGGGGGCGCTCTCCGTGCATGCGACGAGGATGTGCTCCTTGCTCTTGAGATCGGTCGCGGGAAGGCCTTCGCGCTCGGCCGCCTCGGGGACGTAATTCACGATCTCGTTCATGAGGTTGATGACGCCCTTATTGGCAAGCGCACTGCCCGCGAGCACGGGGACGACGCTGATGCTCTGGATGCCCTTTCTGAGCCCGAGCACGGTGTCCTCTGCGGAGAGGGCGCCGTCTTCGAAATATTTCTCGAGGAGCGTTTCGTCGTTCTCGGCCGCCGATTCTTGAAGGAGGGCCTGCATCTCTTCGAGCTCGCTCTGATAGGCCGCGGGGACGGGTATCTCCTCGACGCCCTTATCCGCAAACTTATATGCGGTGCCCGTGATGACGTTGATATAGCCCGTCATCTTCTCCCCTTCCATGACGGGGATCTGGATGGGTGCGATCTTGCCCTTGTATTTCTCCTGAAGGGCCTGTACGGTGCCGTGGTAGGCAGCATTTTCCTTATCCATGCCGTTGATGAAGACGATCATGGGCTTCTTGTTCTTGAAGCAGTAGTCGATCGCCTTTTCCGCACCCACGGTGACGGTGCCGCCCGCCCCCATGACGACGAGCGCGGCGCCCGCAGCGCGCATGGCGGAGATGAATTCCCCCTCGAAATCATAGAACCCGGGGACGTCGAGCAGGTTGAACTTGACGCCCTTCCACAGGAGATATGCGACGGCAAGGGATACGGAAGATCCGCGCGCGATCTCCTGTTCGTCGAAATCGCACACGGTGGTGCCGTTTTCGATCTTGCCCATGCGCTCGATCGCGCCGGCATTGTAGAGCATGGCTTCACAGAGCAAAGTCTTGCCTTCGCCGCTGTGCCCCACGACCGCGATATTGCGGATATTTTTTGCAGATACGTCCATAGGTGGATACCCCTTATTGTGTGGATACGGGTCATCTGCCGCTCCCGCGCGCAGCCCGTTCATTTCCATTATACTACATTCCCGTCAAAAATCAAGGGGGAAACGAAAAATAAACGAAAAATAATTGCAAGATTTGATATTTTTTTCGGAAAGCGGCGCCGCTTCCGCCCTTTGATGCGGCCGATGCGGGGCGAAAAGCCGATTTTTCTTGACATCTTTTTCTGTGCGAAGTATAATGAAAGTATCTTTCCCTCGGGAGTGCGATCATGGAAGTGCAGAAAGATTTCAAATGCAAAACGTGCGAAGCGCAGCTCACCGCCTTGGCGGAGGAGGCGCAAAACGGGCTCGTCACTTGCCCCTATTGTAAGAACGTATGGACGATCCCGAAAAAGGAGACTTCTCCTGCCGCGCTCTCCTTCCTCCGCATGGGCGAGCACGACCTCGATACCTGCAAATTCGAGGACGCCTTAAGCGCCTATCAGAAGGCCGCCGAGCTCGATAAAGAGGAGCCCGAAGCCTACTTCGGCATGGCGCTTGCAACCTATAAAGTACAATATCTCAAGGATGAAGTCGCAGACCCGCCTCGTCTGCAGCCCATCTGTCATGAGATCTCCGAGAAGGTCTTCTCGGCGGATAAGAACTATCTCAAGGCTGTGGAGCTCGCCACGCGGGAGCAGAAACGGATCTATCGCGAACGGGCCATGGAGATCGATGAAATTCGGGACCGCTTCGAAGAACTCAAAGAAAGCGGCCTCGATTACGACTGCTTCCTGTGTGTGAAGGTCTCCTCGGAAGACGGCGGCACCACGCAAGATAGCCATGAGGCCTTGAGAATTTATAATTACCTCAAAGAAAAGGGGTACACCCCCTTCTATTCGGAAGCGATCATGGGCGAGCGCATGGGTTCGGATTACGAGGCGCACATTCTTTACGCGCTCTATACCTCCGAGTGCATGCTCATTGTATGCAGTGATGAGGAGTACTTAAAGACCAAATGGGTGAAGAATGAGTATACCCGCTTCTCGGCGATGATCGCAAACGAGGAAAAGGAACGGGACGCGGTGACCTTCGTCTATCGCGGGAAGCCCATCGAAAAGCTGCCGGGGCGGAACGGCAAGCTGCAGGGTATCGACCTTGCGAAGCCCACGGCCTACGCCGCCATTGCCGATTACGTCGAGCGCCACACGCCCGCCGCCAAGGCCCGCCGCGAGGCGGAAGAAAAAAAGCGCCGTGCCGAGGAAGAGGCACGCAGCAGGGAGTTTTCCGAACTCAAAGAAAAGCTCGCACAGATGGAGCGGGAGCGCGCTTCGGCGGCCTCCCCCGCAAATTTATCCCCCGCAGAGCTTCTCGCCATGATGAGGAAGGCCGAGGAGGAGGAAAAGAACCAGACCGAGGAGGAGCGCCGTCAAAAAGAGATCGAGCGGCGGCACAGACAGCTCGAAGAACGCCGCAAGCAAGAGGAGGAACGGCGCCAAAAAGCCGAAGAGGAGAAGCGCAAGAGAGAAGAGGCGATGGCAGAGGATCAGCGCAAGCGTCTCGAAGCCGCGCGCGCCCGTCTCGAGGAGAGCAGAAAGCGCTCCGCGGAAGAGAGCAAGCGCAAGGAATATCTTTTGCAGTTCCAAATCGAAGGCGGCGTCCTCAAAAAATACAAGGGCACCGCGACCGACGTCCTGATCCCGAACAGCGTCGCTTCGATCGAGAAAGACGCCTTTGCGGGCTGTGCGCTGACGAGCATCGCCGTCGAGGAAGGGAACCCCGTCTTGCATGCCGCGGGCAACTGTCTCATCCAAACCAAGGCCAAAACTTTGATCATGGGGTGCAAAAACAGCACCATTCCCGAGGACGGGAGCGTCACTTCGATCGGAAAGGACGCCTTCAGAGATTGCAAGGAACTGACCGCAATTACGATCCCGTCGAGCGTCACTTCGATCGGGGATTGGGCATTTTCCGGATGCGAAAAATTGGCGCGGGCCGCGATCCCCGAGGGCGTAACGTCGATCGGGCGGGAGGCGTTCGAATGCTGCGACGAGCTTGCGGATGTTTCCCTGCCGCAGAGCTTGCGTGAGATCGGCGAGGACGCGTTTTCGGAGTGCGCAAAGCTATATCGCATCACCATCCCGGAGGGGGTAGAGGAGATCGGCGAAGGGGCATTCGAGGGAAGTCCGCTACAAGGCGGCGCCTTGAAAGAGGTCGTATGGAATGCGGTCGACTGCAGCTCGGCGGAAAGAATTTTCCCGCAAAGCGTTGTCTCCGTCGTCTTCGGAAAAGACGTGAAGCGCATTCCCGACAGTGCATTCAGCGAATGCATTTTGCTGAAGCATGTCGTATTGCCGAAGGGGCTGACCGAAATCGGGGACTGCGCATTTTATAATTGTTCGAGCCTTTTGGAGCTCAAGATCCCGAAATCGGTGATCTCGATCGGAGGGAGCGCGTTTGCAAATTGCAGCGAACTCGTGACGATCGCCGTCGAAGAGGGGAATCCCATCTTCCATAGCAGCGGCAACTGCTTGGTAGCGACGGCACAAAAAGCGTTGATCTCGGGCTGCAAAAACAGCACGATCCCCGCGGACGGGAGCGTTACATCGATCGAGGATAGGGCCTTTGCGGGATGCTATCATCTCACCTCGATCTCTATCCCGAGCGGCATGCTGAGGATCGGCGCGGGTGCATTCGAGGGATGCGCGCTTTCGCAGATCTCGATCCCCGAGAGCGTCACTTCGATCGGGGAAGGTGCATTTTCGGGCTGTACGCTTGCCGAACTCGTGCTTCCGCCGCGGCTCGTAGTAAAAGAAAACGAAAGGTGCCTTACGGGCTGCACAGTCGAACATCTCACAACGCCGATGCTTGGTGATTATAGGCTCTGCTATGCGCTGTTTGTAAAAAAAGATGTCGAGGATTTCCGTTTTCATCCCGTCAAGACGATCGAGATCACGGGCGGGAGGATCTATCAGGCGGGTCTCGATGGATTTGACGGGCTCGAGACGCTCATTATCCATAATGGCGTGGAGATCGAAGACTACATCCTCGGAAATGTGACTTCCGTGCGGAACGTCACCATCCCGCAGCGCTTCAAAGGGTTCATGAGCAGCGGGCTCAAGAAGATCTTCGGCGATCGGTTCAAGCAGATCAAATTTACATTTATTTAACCCCATGTAGCGATTTTGCGCGGCAGGCCGTATGGTCTGCCGCGTTTTTCAAAGCGGAAGGATGTTTTCGATCTTCTCGCCCGATTTTATCACGCGGAAGTAGCGGACGTCGAAGATCCCGTCTCCGCGCGGATAGACGAGCCCCACTTCATCCTGCTTCTCGGTGAGGACGACGGAGACGTATTCCCCGAGATATCGATATAGGTCCCCCGCCTTTTGGGCAAGCGTATCGGAGAGGAAGGGGGCAGGATCTGCCCCGATGAGCACGGATTCGAAGAGGGCGAGGGCATACGTCGCCTCGGTGGGGGGAGATTTTGCGCGGATCTTGCAGGAGACGAGCTTTCCCGCGGCGTATTCGCACACCGCACTGTGGCCGCAGCTATCGTGGAATTCGAGCTCTGCCTCCACGGTCTTCCCCCGCGAGAGGATCTTCCCATCGGCCCGAAGGAGGACTTCCCCCGCACGGGAGAGGATGCAAAAGCTGCTCTCCCCCTCGAGGAGAAGTTCATTCTCCGCCGCGGAGAAGGCGGCGTTTTCGAAGGCGTCGGGAAGGTCGAGAAGGTGGAAGCCCGTCTCGTTTTCGAGGGCGAGTTGCACCCTGCCCTGAACATAGAGGGTCATGCGCGTGCGGGCGACGGTCTCCTGCCGCACGATGTGCATCGCCGCGTCTTCGCGGAGAAAATCGTGGAAATAGATCGCCACGCCCGTCCGCGTAAAATAGAGGGCGACGCGGGGCGGGGGAGCGAGGAGGAAGGCTTCCGAAAAGCAGAACTTCACGGGGAGAAACCCGCAGGGCGAGGCCTCGCAGAAGACGCCGTCCGGTTCGAGCTCTGCCGCCCGTTCGAAGCCGTCGATCATGCCGAGCTGCACGCCCCCCACCGTGAGCATGGCGGGGCGGTCGGATAAAAAAATTACACGCATTTACTTTATTCAATGTATAACCGCCGCGGATTATGTCAACAATTTGCCCGAGGTGATGTTATGAACAAAATCAACGGCTACACGGAAGAGGAAGCCACGGGGCTCATCGAATACATCTACGCGGGCAGAAACGCGGGCAAGACGCTCTCCTATCTCTTCGAGACGTATGCGGGGGAGCACAGCCGCGCAAAGGGGAGCGTACGCAACTACTACTACGCCTTCTTGAAGCGCAGGAGCGATTCGCGCGTCGAGCGCATCCTCGCGGGGAAGGACCTCGCCGCGGGGACGATCAAGCCCTTCACCGAGGAAGAGACCGAAGACCTGCTCGAGAAGGTCCTTGCGGGCAAGCGCCGCGGCCTCTCCGTGCGCAGAAGCATCATGGAGGCGGCGCACGGCGACGAAAAGCTCATGCTCCGCATGCAGAACAAGTATCGCAACCTCTTGAAGAAGCAGCCCGAGCGTGTCGAGCGGGCGGCACGGGCGGCGGGGGTCGCCCCCGACTTCTTGCAAAAACGGCTAGAACGGGAGATCGACGCCCTCTACAGCAGGATCGCAGAAGAGCTCAAGCGGGAAAACGAGCGCCTCCGCGCGGAATTGGAAAAATTACGAAGCGAAAATAAGGCATAACCCGCGCATGCTTTCACAAACTGAAGATAGCGGAGGACGATATGGAAAAGATGTTTTGTCTCGGCGTCGTACTCGGCGCGATCGGCGGGGCGCTCCTCGTTGCCAACAGCTACAAGGCGCGCTCGCTCGTCAAGAAGAGCCAGGCGGAAGTCATGCAGAAAGTGGACGAAATGATGGATGAACGCCTCAATGCGCAGAAAAGCGACGAGAACGGCGAAGAGAAGAAAAAGACCAAGAAGTAAGTTTTCCCGAAAAGGAGGGGCCCTGTATCGATTTACGGGGCCTTCTTCTTTTCATTTTGCAAAATTTTCATGGCGACGAAGGGCGGCGGCGCCGTCATAACGGCATGGATGGGCGAATATCATATCGGTATGGAACAATACAGGGAGCCTTCGGACAAGGTGCTTTTGCACCTCCATACGTCGCCGCAGGGCCTCACTTCCCGCGAGGCACAGGTCCGCCGCACGGCATACGGTGCGAACGTCCTCGAGCGTGGCCGCAAAAAACCTGCCATCCTCCTCTTTTTTGCGCAGTTCAAGGACCTCATGACGCTCATCCTCATCGCCGCGGCCGTCCTCTCGGGGGTGCTCGCCTTCCTCACGCGGGATCATGCCGAGCTGATCGATACCTGCATCCTGCTTTTCGTCATCCTCCTTAACGCCGTGGTGGGCTTCTTGCAGGAATACAGGGCGGATTCCGCCCTCGAGAAGCTCAAAAAGCTCTCCAAGTGTACGGCGAAGGCGGTGCGGGACGGAAAGATCTGCGTGATCGACGCCGAGGAGCTCGTCGTGGGGGACATCATCGAGCTCGAAGAGGGGGACCGCGTCCCCGCAGATTGCCGCATCCTATCCTCGGAGGACTTCCGCTGTGATGAATCGGCGCTCACGGGGGAATCCCGCCCTGTGCGTAAATACGATTGCATCGTGGAAAAACGCGGGCTCTCCGAACGCAGGAACACCGCCTTTCTCTCCACCTACTGCGTGCGGGGGTCGGCGCGATGCGTGGTGACGGCGACGGGCATGAACGCCGAAATGGGCCGCATCGCCTCCATGCTCAAAACGCAAAAAACGACGACATCCCCCCTCGATCGCACGATCTCCCGCCTCGGGAAGATCATCACGGCCGTCGTGCTCGCGATCGCGGGCATCCTCTTTCTCGGGGGGCTCTTTGCCCGTCGTCTCACCCTGCTTCAAAACCTCATGGCCGCGGTCGCCGTCGCCGTGGCGGCGATCCCCGAGGGCATGGGCGCCGTCGTCACCGTCATCCTCGCGATGGGCGTACAGCGTATGGCCAAGGCGCGGGCGGTCATGCGCAAGCTCTCCGCCGTCGAAGCGCTCGGCAGCTGCAGCGTCATCTGTACGGATAAGACGGGGACCCTCACCGAAAATCGCATGACGGTGGAAGAATTTGTGCCATTCGAGGGGAGCGCGAAGGCGCGGGAAGAGATGCTGCGGTGCATCCGCGTCTGCAATACCGTGAAGGGGAGCGCGGGGGCCTATCTCGGCGATCCCACCGAGATCGCCCTCCTCGAATACGCCGACCGCTGCGGCTTTTCCTTTGCGTTCCGAAGGTTGGGCGGCACTCCCTTCTCTTCCGAGCGCAAGCGCATGAGCGTATTTTGCGACGTTGCGGGCGGGCGGCTCTATGTAAAAGGCGGGGCAGAGGTGCTTCTTTCGCTCTGCGACCGCGTACAGGGGAATGCGGTCCGTAAAATATGCGATGAAGAGAAAAAGGCGATCCTGCAAAAGATTGCAACGCTCTCGAGGCAAGCCTATCGCGTGCTCGCCCTCGCCTATGGCGAAAAAGAAGAGGTGGGCCTCGTCTTTTGCGGGCTTGCCGCCATGCTCGATCCCCCCAAAGCGGGGGTACGGGAGGCCATTGCCACCTGCAAAGATGCGGGGATCCGCACGGTCATGATCACGGGAGACAGCCCCGAGACGGCGCTTGCGATCGCAGGGCGGCTGGGCATCGCATCGCAGGCGGAAGCGCTCATCACGGGCGACGAAATTGATGACATGGGGGAGGATTTTGCGCAAAACGTAGCCAAGTATTCGGTCTATGCGCGCGTCTCGCCCAAACATAAAAAGGAGATCGTCGATGCCCTTCGCGCCCGCGGGGAGGTCGTCGCCATGACGGGGGACGGCGTCAACGACGCCCCCGCGCTCCGTGCCGCGGATATCGGCGTCGCGATGGGTTCGGGGACGGACGTCACCAAAAACGCCGCGGACATCGTGCTCTCCGACGACAATTTTACGACGATGGTGGGCGCCGTCGAAGAGGGGAGGAACGTCTTTTTCAACATCAAGAAGACCATCGACTTCTTCCTCGCGACCAATCTCGCGGAAGTGCTGTGCGTGCTTATCCTCTCCCTATTCTTCTGGCGGCTCGACTTTTTGACTTCGACGCAGCTGCTCTGGGTCAACCTCATCACCGATTCGCTCCCCGTGCTCGCCCTCGGCGTGGAACGGACGCAGGGCGCGATGGCGCGTCCGCCCGTAAAGGACAGCGAGATCTACGCCCCCGCCGCACTGCTCGAGATCGTCTTTTACGGCGTGATGCAGGCCGCGATCGTCATCCTGCTCTTCCTTGCGGCCGCACGCATCTGGGGGAACGGGACGGCGAGTACGATGGCCTTCGTTCTCCTCTCGCTTTTGGAGCTCTTCCACGCCTTCAACGTGCGAAGCCGTACCCCGCAGAGGGCACGGGACTTCTTCTCCAACCCCGCCCTTCTTCTCACCGTGGGGCTGGGGATCGCGCTCTCGGTGCTCCTCGTGGCGACCCCGCTGCGCCGTCTCTTTTCGCTTACGGCGCTCACGGCGCCGCAGTGGGCGGCCGTCTTCGGGCTCTCCTTGCTTACGGTCCCGCTCTCGGAGCTCATGAAGGCGCTTCGTCGGTCCAAAAAGGGGAAGCGGGCAAGGCTCGGGGCCGCGGTCAGAACGCCTTGAAGGCGTACCCCTCCGCACGGAACCTTCGGATGATCTCGGGAAGCGCCGCCGCGGTGGGGGCATGGGTGGCGGAATCGTGGCACAAAAGCACGACTTTCCGCTTGCCCGCGGCCGTCTTCAGCGCCGTATTTACGAGCGTTTCCTTTGCGGCGTTCGGGATCTCTTCGTCGCCGCAGACGGCGTTCCACGGCACGATCTCATAGCCGAGGTCTTCGAGCAGTTTTGCCTTGCGCTTATGGGTGCCGCCACCCGGGAAACGGTAGACATGGGGTTTGATCTTCGCCGTCTCCTCGATGATCTTGGCACAGGCGGAGACATCTTCGAGAAAGGCCTGTTCGGAGGCGTAGATCGTATCGTAGCGGTGGGTATTGGAGTGTACGCCGATCGTATGCCCCTCCTGCGCGATGCGCTGTAGGGTCTCTTCCCGCCCATGGACGCGCTCGCCCACGATGAAGAAGGTGGCCTTCACCGCCTCTTCCCGCAATGTATCGAGGATGCGGTTGGTGACGACGGTGCTGGGGCCGTCGTCGAAGGTGAGATAGAGCTCCCGCGCTTCTTCGGCAAAGGTGAAGGCGGGGACGGTCGCAGTCAGCCTTGCCCCGATGTGCGCAAAGAGGATGAGAAGGATCGCGAGCACCGCGATCGCAAAGGTGGCGAATTTTTTCTGCATACGCGCAGTTTGCGTAACCCCCCGTGTTTTTATTTACTTTTTTGCGGAAGTGTGGTATAATCGCCGTAACGGAGGATGAATATGATCACAAGCAAGAGTTTCGGAAGAACCGCGGCGGGGGAGTCCGTCACCGCCTATACCATCCGCGACGGCGAGGCCTATGCCACGATCCTCAACTACGGCGGGATCGTGCAGAGCATTGTGGTTCCCGCAAAGAACGGATCGCCCACGGACGTCGTCCTCGGCTATCCCGATATCGCTGGCTATGAACAAAACGGCGGCTATTTGGGGGCGCTCATCGGCAGATTCGGCAACCGCATCGGCGGGGGGAAGATCTGCGTAGACGGCAGGCCCTATCAACTTTATTGCAACGATCGCGGCAACCATCTCCATGGCGGGAAGGCGGGCTTCAACAGCAAGATGTGGCGGGCGGAGCGCTACAACGACTACGCCTTGGCGCTCACCTACGTCTCCCCCGACGGCGAGGAAAACTACCCCGGACAGCTCACCGTGCGCGTCGTGTATACCTTTAAGGAGAACACGCTCACCATCGACTACCGCGCGACGACGACGCGGCGCACCGTGCTCAACCTCACCAACCATACCTATTTCAACCTCAACGGCGAGCACGACGGCTCCGTCCTCGACCATGTGATGAAGATCTCGGCCGAGACGTTCGTCCCCACCGATGATACGATGATCCCCACGGGCGGCTTCCGCGAAGTCGCGGGGACCCCCTTCGATTTCCGCACTCCCAAGACGGTGGGGCTGGAGATCGGGGCGGACGATCCCGACTTGAAGCGCGGGGGCGGCTACGATCACTGCTATGTGCTCTCGGGCGAAGGCTTCCGCGAGTACGCCCTCGTCGTAGGCCCCAAGACGGGCATTGCGATGCGGTGCTCCACCGATCTTCCCGCCGTGCAGTTCTATTCGGGCAACGGCCTCGGCCAGGAGGGCAAACATTTCTACCGCAAGCGGGCGGGGCTGTGTCTCGAGACGCAGGCCATCCCCAACAACCCCAACGTGCCCGAATACGAAGCCTTAGAGAGCTCGTATCTGAGCCCCGGGCAGGTCTATTCCCACAGGAGCGCCTACCGCTTCGAGATCGCAAAATAATGCAGAAAAACGCACCATGGGGTGCGTTTTTTTACTTTTCTCCGAAACCGAGGCTGATGAGGATGGCGCGATCGACGCGGGACATCGTCGCTTGCGGGAGCTCCCCGATGCGGGACATGAGCCGCCGCTTATCGATCGTGCGGATCTGTTCGAGCAGGATCACCGAATCCTTCTGCAGTCCGAAGGCAGAGGGCAGTTCGATGTGCGTAGGCAGGCGTGCCTTGCGGATCTTGCTCGTCACCGCCGCCGCGATCACGGTGGGGGAATACTTGTTGCCCGTATCGTTTTGTACGACGAGGACGGGCCGTATCCCGCCCTGTTCGCTCCCCACGACGGGGGAGAGGTCGGCATAATAGAGTTCGCCTCGTTTGACCGTCATTCGTCCTTTCTCCTTCGTGAGCTGCCCGCTATTATTTTATGTAGCCGAGCCGTTTCATGCTCACCGCAGCACAAGTTTCGCCCGCAGGAGCAAAAAATATACCGATTTTGCGCGATACGCACAACGAATTTCGCCGAATTTGTGAGAAACACTTTACTTTTTCGGCCTCCTGTGATATAACAATACACAGACACATTCGAAAAATTTTCTCCTCTTAGGAGAAATTCGGCGGGGGGGGGAGCCCATGAAAAACAAAACTTCTCGATTTTTCATTGTCAGCACGGTGCTCGTGCTGCTTCTTTCCGTGCTGATTTTTTCGGGGATGGCGCTCATCATGAACCGTGCGGGCGCAGGGGCCGTCGGCGAGCTCGGCTCGATGTATATGACGGATATGGGCAGACGCATGGCGGCACACTTCGATACGACGATCGAGCTTCGGATCTCACAGGTCAGCGCCCTCACCGATGCCGTCCCTCCCGAGAGCTCCATGCGGTACGACAACATGCGCACCATCCTCACCAACAACGCACGGCTGCGCGAATTCGACCACCTCGCCCTCTGCAGAAGCGACGGCACCTTGGAGATGCTCTTCGGCAGCCAGCTTCAGGCCGATGACGCGGAAGACTTCCTCGCCTCCATGAAGAAAGGGGAGGAGACGATGACGACGGGCACCGATGCCGATGGCGTCTCCTATGTGCTCATGGGGGTCCCCGCGGCGTATACGATGGAAGACGGGAGCAAGAGCATCGCCCTCGTCGCCGCCATGGGCATAAACTATATCCGCGATACCCTCGCCTTCGACCCCGGGTACACTTCCGACAACATGACGATCTACTATTTCGTCGTCGACGACGATTGGCGGATCCTGCTCAAAGACGGCAACACGGGGGAGGAAAACCTCGATACCGACTATGCGATGCGCGTCCGCAACCGCTATAGCGGCATCAAGCGCATGGACGGCTCCTCGATGGACGCGGAGACCTACCTCACCGAACTCAAGCGCACGATGGCGCAGGGGAAGAGCTATTCCATGGAATTCCGTCTCGGCGAAACACGGCGCTTCCTCTATGCGACGGAGCTCCCCGCTTCGGAGTGGTATATGCTCTTCTTCCTTCCCTACGGGCAGATCGATGAGACGATCAGCTCGCTCGGAAATGCATGGGGGTGGGCGGCGATCGGAAGCGTCGCCATCGTGCTCATCGCCATGCTCGCGGTCTTCTTCGTCTATATCCGCTTTGCCCGCCAGCACATGCAGGAGCTCGAGAAGGCCCGCACGAGTGCGGAGCACGCCAACCGTGCCAAGAGCGAATTCCTCTCCAACATGAGCCACGATATCCGCACGCCCATGAACGGCATCGTGGGCATGACGGCCATCGCCTCCGCCAACCTTTCGAATACGGCGCAGGTGCAGAGCTGCCTCAAGAAGATCGAGCTCTCGAGCAAGCACCTTCTGGGGCTCATCAACGATATCCTCGATATGTCGAAGATCGAGAGCGGGAAGCTCGAGCTCCACAGCGAGCGCATCTCCCTGCAGGAGACGCTGCGCTCCATCGTCAACATCGTCTGGCCGCAAGTGCAGGCCAAGCGGCATACCTTCGGCGTCTACATCTATGATGCGCCCTCCGACGGCGTGATGTGCGACAGCGTCCGCCTCAGCCAGATCCTCTTGAACCTCCTCGGCAACGCCATCAAGTTTACGCCCGAGGGCGGGAAGATCACCGTCATCTGCCGCGAGGAGACCTCCCCGCGCGGAGAAGGCCATACCCGTGTGCATTTCTTCGTGAAAGATACGGGGATCGGGATGTCGGAAGAGTTCATCTCCAAAGTTTTCGATGCGTTTGCGCGGGAAGACAACGGCCGCGTCCAGAAGACCGAGGGCACGGGGCTGGGCATGGCGATCACCAAGTACCTCGTCGACGCGATGCAGGGCACCATCACCCTCACGAGCGCCGTCGGCGAAGGGACGGAGTTCCACGTCGTCCTCGACCTCGAGACGGCGGAGGGGGAAGCGCTTCCCCCGCTTTCGCTCGACGTGCTCGCCGCCTCCTCGGATGCCCTCCTCATCTCGAGCATCACCTCGGGGCTCGAAGCCTGCGGATGCCGCGCCGCGTGCGTCTCCGATCTTGCCGCGTTGCAGGCGGCGGCCGAGGAAAAAGCGGCACATGGGTCGGGATATTCGGCCATTTTGATCGACGACGCCCTGCTTTGCGGGGACTATTCGCCGATCGCCGCATTGCAGAAAGCGGGGCCTTGCGCCCTGCTCTCGACGGCGCAGGATCTTCCCGAAGAGGCCAAAGAGAAGGGCGCTTCGGGCATGATCCAGCTACCGCTCTTCCACGTCAACCTCTACCGCGGCCTCAAGCTGCTCTGCGGAGAGGAGGAGACGGAGCTGCAATCGGCGCTTTCCCCGATGGATTTCGGCGGCAAACGGGTGCTTCTCGCCGAAGACAACGACTTAAACCGCGAGATCGCCGAAGAGCTGCTCTCGGAGATCGGGCTCGTCGTCGACAGCGCCGAAGACGGCAAGGCCTGCTTGGAGATGTTCTCCGCCTCGCCCGTCGGGCATTACGACGTCATCCTCATGGATATCCGCATGCCCGTGATGTCGGGATACGCCGCGACCGAGGCCATCCGTGCCCTTTCCCGCCCCGACGCCGTGACCATCCCCATCATCGCGATGAGCGCAGACGCCTTCTCCGACGACGTACAGCACTGCCTCGCCTGCGGCATGAACGCACACACCGCCAAGCCCATCAACATGGATGAAGTCGCACTGCTTTTGCATAAATTCCTCGATCAAGGAGGCAACGCATGAAACGTTCGCTCGCTCTTCTTGCCGCGCTCCCGCTGCTCCTCTGCACGGCGTGCGGCGGTGAAAAAACGCCTACAGATCCCGACATTCCGTCTCCCGGGGAGACCGTAAACATCTCCCTTTGGGCCTTCCCCATCGGCGGTTGGGGCGACGAAGTGCGCGCCTCCGCCCAGATCAACGCCTTCAACCGCACGCACAGCGATATCAACGTGAGTCTGCATATCGTCGACTACGTGACGGGGGACAAGGAAGTGGAGGAGGCGATCGAAGCGGGGGATCCCCCCGACCTCATCCTCGAGGGACCCGAGCGGCTGGTCGCGAACTGGGGCGCCCGCGGGCTGATGGTCGATCTCAAGGACCTCTGGGAGGACGAGACGGCCAAAAAGATCAACGAGAATATCGCCGTCGCCTGCCACGATACGGCGGGGGCCTACTACATTTATCCCATGTGCACGACGACGCACTGCATGGCGATCAACCGCGATCTTTTCGAGGCGGCGGATGCATGGCAGTACATCGACGAAACGAACCGCACTTGGAAGACGGCAGACTTCTTTTCCGCCGTCGAAAAGCTCAAGGCGCACGGCATGGAGACCGTCGCCGCCGTCTACTGTGCGGGGCAGGGGGGAGACCAGGGGACCCGTGCTCTCGTCAACAACCTTTACGGGGGGACCTTCACCGATAAAATGCATACGCGCTACACCGTGGATAGCCCGCAGAACATCCGTGCCCTCGAGGAGCTGAAGGCGGCGGACGGGATCGTATTCGCCGACGATATGCTCGGCTCCGACGAGGTGGAGAAGTTTTCGCGGGGGGAACTTGCGATGGCGTTTTGCTGGAACGTCTCGAGCGAGATCGGGCAGATCCGCAAATACCCCAACCTCGATTTCGATATCTACCCCATGGCGTTCCCCACGGAGACGGGGGAGGCCCCCTCGCTCCAAGGGGGGATCTGGGGCTTCGGCGTCTTCGATAAGAAAGACGCAAAGCGCCGTGCGGCCGCCGAGACCTTCATCCGCTACATGCTGCAGGACGACGAACACTACTCTGCCGCCGTCAACCTCTCGACGTACCGCCCCGTGCGGGAGATGAAGAACCTCTACGTCAACGATAAACTCATGGAGGAATATGGCATCTTCGACCGCTATTTCGGCGATTACTACCAGGTGACCTCGGGTTGGGCCGACGCCCGCACGGCATGGTGGAACATGCTGCAGGAAGTGGGCAGGGGCGAAGACGTCGCAAAGGCCCTTGCCGCCTTCTCCGCCAAAGTCAACAAGCAATAAGAAAAAAATCACGGAAAACGCATCCACGGGGTGCGTTTTTTTGTTTTGGGGGAAGACGCCCCGCCCGCCGCATAGAACCCGCGAAAAACGCAGAAATTGCCACATGAGGGACAATTTTCGGTTAAGATAGGGAACTTTTGCGGAAAGCGGCAGGAAGTTTTTCGAAAAAAATGGAAATTTGTCGTAAAAACCCTTGCAATTCTTTTTGCATTGTATTATAATAGTAACATAATGCGATCACACAAATAGGCGAATGGGTGCAAATCTTCCGTCTACCGGGGTCGGGTCCCGCTCTGCGGGAAAAGGAGAAAAACTTATGTCGAATCTGTCGATCGTCATCTTCGGGCAGGATCTGCCGCTCACGGTCTCTACCGTAGTGCTCATCCTGATGCTCGCGCAGCTCGTCTTGGTCGGCATCGCGCTCATCATCTTCATTCTGCTGATGGTGCGCAAGTACGCCATCGCGAAGCGCCGCCAGAACATTCTCGTCACGCACGCCGCGGAAAGCCAAACGCCCGTGCGTTCCCTCGTCGGGATCGCCCTCGATACGGTCGTCGTGCAGCGCGAATTCAAAGTGGGCGAGCCCTTCAACTGCCGCGGGCTCATCGTGACGGCGCAGTATTCCGCCGAGCCGACGAGCGAGCAGGTCACGGATTACGCCGTCGAGGCGCCCGCCATGGACCGCGAAGGCAAGCCCAACGTCACCGTGCGCTATAAGGGCATCACCGCCGTCTACTCCATCCAAATCACCGCCGAAGCGGCGCGTGCGCCCATCGGGATCACCCTCGATACGAGCGCCGTCCGCCGCGAATTCACCGTGGGCGAAGACTTCGATTGCACGGGCCTCGCCGTGACGGCACGCTTCAACCTCGAGCCGACGAGCGAACAGGTCACGGATTTCTCCGTCGAGCCGCCCGCAATGGATACGGCGGGGGAGAAGACGGTGCTCGTCCGCTACGGCGACTACGTCGAGCTCTACAGCATCACCGTGGCCGAAGCGCCCGCAGAGCGGGTCCTCACGGGCATCGAGCTCGATCTCTCGGTCGTCAAGACGGACTTCATCGTCGGCGAACCCTTCGATTGCGAAGGCCTCGGCGTCGTCGCGTGCTACAGCGCCGATCCCACCGAGGAGCGCGTGACCGACTTCACCGTCGAAGCGCCCGATCTTTCCAAAGAGGGCATGACGAACGTCGTCGTGCGGTATCAGGACTTCGTCCAGACCTATCCCATCTTCGTCACGGAGGGGCGTGCGCTCGTCGGGATCGCTCTCGATACGAGCGCCGTGCGCCGCGAATTCACCGTGGGCGAGGAGTTCAACTTTGTGGGGCTGACCGTCATCGCCCAATACGATGCCGAGCCCATGACCGAGGAAGTCACCGACTACGAGATCTACGTCCCCGATCTTGCCGAGGCAGGCGAGTACGAAGTGCAGGTCTCCTATCTCGGGAAGACGGCAAGCTACACCGTGACGGCCGAGGCGCCCGCGGTCGAGCCCGAGCCCGTCGCCGAAGTGCAGGAAGCGCCCGCACAGCCCGAAGAGGCGCCCGCGGAGCCCGCGCCCGTCTTCGATGAAGCCGCGCTCGGCGAGCTCAGCGACGAAGAGCTCGAGAGCACGCTTCGCTTCGATAAGAGCTTCCACGCCAAACTCATCCAATCGGACGACGACATCAAGCGCTTCTATTCCATGATCAAGAACGAGTTGCTCTCCTACAAGAAGGTGCACGACCGCATGAGCTGGAAGCGCGAGACCTACAAGGGCGGCGGGCAGTGCGTCGCGAAGATGAGCTTCCGCGGCAACACCCTCTGCCTGTTCCTCCCCATCGATCCCAATTCGCTCGCAGACAGCCGCTATAAGGTCGAAGACGCCTCGGGCAACAAGTCGAGTGAGGATACGCCCTGCCTCTTCCGCATCAAGAACGAGAAGCGGGCCCACCTTGCGATCGACCTCATCGGATTCGTGATGGAGACCCTCGGCGTCGAGCGGACGGAGCACGAAGAAGTGGACTACACCGAGCCCTATGAGAGCACGATGCACCTCATCGCGAAGGGGCTCGTACGCCGCGAATACAGAACCAAGGAAGAGGAGAGCATCTTCAACAAGGAAGAGTAACGCTTCAGAAGGCAAAAAGAGGCCGCGGGGGGCGACATGAAAGGGCAAGAAACGCAAAGAGAGAGCATACTTATCGTCGACGATTCGGAGATGAACCGCTCCATCCTCGCCGATATGTTGCTCGATGAATTCGATATCACCGAGGCCGAAGACGGCGCACAGGCCATCGATATCCTGCAGCGCGAAGGGGGGAAATTCTCCCTCGTGCTCCTCGATATCGTGATGCCCAACGTCGACGGATTCGGCGTACTGCTCGAGATGAACCGCACGCGCGCCATCGAAGATCTGCCCGTCATCATGATCTCTTCGGAGACGGCTTCGGCGCAGATCGAACGGGCCTACGAGCTCGGCGCGACCGACTTCATCATCCGCCCCTTCGACGCCGCCATCGTCCACCGCCGCGTCCTCAACACCATCCTCCTCTATACCAAACAGAAAAAACTTATCGGCATCATCGAGGCACAGATCAACGAGAAAGAGCAAAACAACAGCCTCATGGTGGATATTTTGAGCCACATCGTCGAGTTCCGCAACGGGGAGAGCGGGCTGCACATCCTGCATGTGCGCACGATCACCGATCACCTCCTTCGGAAGCTCGCAAAGAAGACCGATAAATATGCCCTCACCGATTGGGAGATCTCGATCATCGGCATGGCTTCGGCCCTTCACGATATCGGCAAGATCGGCATCGACGACAAGATCTTGAATAAACCCGGGAAGCTCACCCCCGAGGAGTTCGCGGTCATGAAGACGCACAGCATGATCGGCGCCCGTATGCTCGAGGGGCTCACCGTACACAAGGGGAACCCCCTCATAAGAAAGGCCTACGAGATCTGCCGCTGGCACCATGAGCGGTACGACGGCAGGGGCTATCCCGACGGGCTGAAAGGGGACGAGATCCCGATCTCGGCGCAGATTGTCGCCCTTGCCGACGTCTACGACGCCCTCACGAGCGAACGCGTCTACAAGCCGCCGTTTTCCCATGAGGCCGCCCTTCAGATGATCCAAAACGGGGAGTGCGGGGCCTTCAACCCGCTGCTTCTCGAATGCCTTTCCGAGGAAGCCGAGCTCATCCGCGCATCCCTTGCGGCGGAGGCGGGCGGGCGTATCCCCCGCCACGAGATCAGAAACTTCACCGATGCCACCCTCCATGCGAAGGGGACTTCCGCATCCGATCGCACCCTCAAACTTCTCGACTATGAGCGCATGAAGTTCAACTTCTACGCCGAGCTCACCGAGGAGATCCAATTCGAATACATCGTCGAGAGCGATCTGCTCAAACTTTCCCCTTGGGGTGCGAAAAAGTTCGGGGTGACGACGGAGATCGTCTGCCCCGCCAAGAGCAAGGAGCTCTGCGAACAGCTCGGCGCCGCTTGGTTCGAAGGCCTCCGTGCCTATTATTTCAAGCGCATCACCCCCGAGAACGCCGAATTCCACCACGAATGCCTGCTCAAGATCGGCGGCGAGGAGCGATGGTACAACGTGATCATGCGCGCTATGTTTACCGATGACATCCCCCCGCGGATCGGGAGCGTGATCGGCAAGCTCGTCGACATCCACGAGGTCCATACCGCGATGGAAGAGCTGCGGGAGAGCTCCATCCGCGATCCTCTCACGGGGCTTCTGAACCGTGCGGGCGCCCTCGAGGAGATCGAGCAAAAACTCAAGAATTACCCCGAACGCAAGTATACCCTTGCGGTGTTCGATATCGATAAATTCAAGAATGCCAACGACGAATACGGGCATCTCTTCGGCGATAAAGTATTGTGCGAAGTCGCAGAGCGCGTGATGCACAACACGCGTGCGGGAGACGTCTGCGCCCGTATCGGCGGCGACGAGTTCCTCATCGTCTTCGAGCATACCGTCGAAATTCAGCCCATCGTCGCGCGTATCTTCCATGCCATCTGCGGGAAAGTGGGGGATTTCGACCTCACCGTGAGCATGGGCATCGCCGAGATGACCGAGGAGGGGGAGAGCTACAAGGAGATCTTCCGCAGGGCGGATCTCGCGCTCTACGTCTGCAAGAATGCGGGGCGGGCGAGCTACACCTTCTACGATCCCTCGATGGAGTAACATAAGGAGACCCAAATGACACTGCAGGAATGCTACCTCGCCCTTGGCGGCAACTACGATGATGTGATCGGGAGACTGCGCAGCGAACGCCTCGTGCAGAAGTTCGTGCTGAAGTTCCCCGCCGACGGGAGCTATGAGCTCTTGCTCTCCTCCGTCGCCTCGGGGAATGCGGAAGAGGCCTTCCGCGCCGCACATACCATCAAGGGCATGTGCCAGAACCTCGGATTTTCCGAACTTGCGGCATCTTCCTCGCAGCTTACGGAGGCCCTCCGCGGAGGCGATCTCTCGGGGGCAGATGCCTATCTTCCCGCCGTGAAGCGCGATTACGAGCGCACGGTCGCGGCGATCAAAGAATTCGAAGCAAACCTTTGACAGGGTACGCCCGCGGGGCGGAAAAGCTATGGCGGAAGAGACCAAAAAGAGCAAAAAGATCGGATTCAAGAATCTGATCATGGGCGAAAGAAGTCTACTTGCGACGGTGCTGTTGATCATACTTGTCATCGCCAGCCTTGTTTCCGCCTACCTCGGATGCACGAGGATCGTGTACGACCACGCCTACAAACAGCTCGAGGATGCGGCGAACACGGTGAACGATCAGGTCCACTCCAAATTCCAGCGCGACAAGGAAGTCCTCGACGCGACGGCGGAGATCATTGCGGATTCGCACGCATTCGACAGTGAGGATATCGGCGCCGACGAGTTCAGCAAAGAGCTTGCGGATTATATCAAAAACGTTGCTCCCATCCAGAACATGATGAACCTCCGCATCTATACTGCAAGCGGAGACGTCTTCCTTCCCGACGAAGGGTTAAGCGAAACCTTCAAAATCCCCAAGGAGGCCTACGACCAGCTCGTCCCCTTGGTGGAGGCGACCGGCGACTTCATCTCTTCGCGGGAGGTCAGCAAGCGCACGGGGATGGAGGGCAAGCAAATCGTACAGCAGTATGTTCCCGTCCGCCACGGCGACAAGATCGTCGCGCTCCTGTGCGGCGTGACCGTTCTCTCGAGGCTCCCGCAGCTCCTCCGCGTGAACAATATCTATAACGGCAATGCAAACGTGGCGATCGTCGACAGACTGTCCGTAAACGACAGCGGCGACCCCGCCAAGAAATACGAGATGATCATGGACACCGTGCAGACGGGCATGGACGGGGCAAAAGAACTCGGCTACTTCACCGATTATCTCGATCTCAAGATCCGCGGATTCAAGTCGGTGGAGGCCTTTCAGGCGGACGTCGTCGGGAAGGGCACGGGGGACGCGCAGATCTGGTCGGCCGAGGAAAAGGAGTGGATGTACCTCTACTATACGCCGGTCGGCGGCTCCGCGACGCGGTGGAGCGTCATCATCTCCGTCCCGAAGAGCGTCGTGTTTTCCAACGTGAAGAACGTGCAGATCGTCTTCGTCGTGATCGGTTCGGTCGTCGCCGTCGCCCTCGTCCTGTATTTCTTCCTGATCCGCCGGAATGCAAAGGCGGCCATCGAAAAATCGGTGGAGCGCGCCGTCCTCGAGGAAAAGCTCATCAAGGCAGAGGCGGCGGAGCGCGCCAAGACGGCCTTCCTCTCCAACATGTCCCACGATATCCGCACCCCGATGAATGCCATTTTGGGCTTCACGGCGCTCGCGGAGACCAACATCAACGATAAGAAGAAGGTGCAGGATTACCTCGCGAAGATCCTCTCCTCGGGCAATCACCTTCTCTCCCTCATCAACGATATCCTCGATATGAGCCGCATCGAGAGCGGGAAACTCAACATCGAGGAAAAGCCTTGCTCCATCTCGGATATCTTCCGCGATCTGCGCAACATCATCCAGACGCAGATGAAGAGCAAGCAGCTGAATTTCTTCATGGACACCCTCGACGTTACGGACGAGGAGATCTACTGCGACAAGCTGCACGTCAACCAGATCCTCCTGAACCTCCTCTCCAACGCCATCAAGTTTACGCCCGCGGGAGGGTCCATCTCCCTCACCATCCGCCAGAAGGCGGGTGCGCCCACGGGGTACGGGGCGTATGAGTTACGGGTGAAAGATACGGGCATCGGCATGAGCGAAGAGTTCGCCGTACATATCTTCGAACCCTTCGAGCGGGAACGCACCTCCACGGTAAGCGGGATCCAAGGCACGGGCCTCGGGATGGCGATCACCAAGTCCATCGTCGATGCGATGGGCGGCACCATCGAGCTTGTCACGGAGAAAGAAAAGGGCACCGAGTTCATCGTCAACCTGCAATTCCGTCTGCAGACGGAGGAAGTACGGCCCGCCGCCATCCAAGAACTTGCGGGGCTGCGCGCCCTCGTCGTCGACGACAACTTCGATACCTGCGATTCCGTCTCCAAGATGCTTCTGAAGATCGGCATGCACGCCGAGTGGACGATGCACGGCAACGAGGCCGTCCTCCGCGCAAAGCAGGCAGTGGAGACGGGGGAGGGCTTCGCCGTCTACATCATCGACTGGGTGATGCCCGATCTTTCGGGCTTCGAGATCGTGCGGCAGATCCGCAAGATCGTGGGGGAGGATATCCCGATCATCATCATTACGGCATACGACGTCGCCGCGATCATGGACGAGGCACAGGATATCGGCGTCACCGCCTACTGCAACAAGCCCGTCTTCCTTTCCGAACTCCGCGATACGCTTCTCAGCGTCATCGAGGCGCGTGCGGGCAAGGCGCCCGAAGCTCTGCCCGCCCCCGATACTTCGGCCTTCCAAGGGAAGCGCATCCTCCTCGTGGAGGACAACGCGCTCAACCGCGAGATCGCCGAGGAGCTGCTCCAAGAGAACGGCTTCGAAGTCGATACGGCGGAGGATGGCTCCGTCGCCGTCGAAAAGGTGAAGGCGGCGGAGGCGGGATACTACGACCTCGTGCTCATGGACGTGCAGATGCCCGTGATGAACGGGTATGAGGCGACAAAGTCGATCCGCGCCCTCGAAGGGGAGCGGGCGGAAGTGCCCATCATCGCGATGACGGCGAACGCCTTCGACGAAGACCGCAAAAAGGCCGCCGAGTGCGGCATGAACGCCCACGTCGCCAAGCCCATCAATATCCCGCAGCTTTTCGAAGTCTTGCGGAAGATCTTGCTCGGCGAAGCGGAATAAAGCGGTTTTCCGACCCCCATTTGAAGAAATTCGGGGGATCGGAGGCCTCGAAGGCCGAAATTTCTTGACATATCAAATAGGGCGTGCTATAGTTTTGGAAGCGGAAAAACCCAAGCCGCGGAAAAGCAGAAGCACGAAAGGGGAGATCTATGGAATATTTTCGTTTGGGCGATATCCTCGTCAATAACGGAGCGATCACGCAGGAGCAGCTCGATCGGGCGCTCGAACTGCAGAAGACGCGCCATGAGCGTCTCGGAACGATCCTCATCGACGAGGGCATCATCAACGAACAGCGCCTCATCGAGACGCTCGAATTGCAGCTCGGGATCGATTTCATCGACCTGAGCAAAGTCCGCATTCCCATCGAGCTTGCTTCGCTCGTGCCCAAGAGCATCGCGCGGCGGCACGGCGTCGTTCCCGTCCGTCTCAATAAAGATGAACTCACGCTCGCGATGTCCGATCCGCTCAACTTCGTCGCCCTCGAGGAAGTCCGCACGGCGACAAGGAAGCGCGTCATCCCCAAGATCGCGACGACGGTCGCCGTCAATAAGGCCATCTCCACGCTCTACGGCAACGAAGGCGTGGCGCGTGCCATCGAAGAGATGCGGATCGATTCCACCGTGCGCGAAGCGGCTCCCGCGGCCGCCCGTCCGCATGCCGAAGAGGTCACCGACGACACGCAATCCGCGCCCACCGTCCGCCTCGTCAACTCTATCCTCGAGCGTGCCTCCGTCGAGCGTGCGAGCGATATCCACCTCGAGCCGCGTGCCGATGAAGTCGTCGTCCGCATGCGTATCGACGGCAAGCTCCGCACCGTCCTCACCGTGCCCGATGAGCTCAAGCGCACCGTCGTCTCCCGCCTCAAGATCATGGGCGGCATGGATATCGCCGAGATGCGTACCCCGCAAGACGGCAGAGCCAACGTCCTCGTGAAGGGGCACAATATCGACCTTCGTATGTCTACCCTCCCCACGATGTACGGCGAGAAAGTCGTCATCCGTCTGCTCGATAAGTCCGCCCAGCTGCTCGATGCGGCCGCGATCGGCCTCGAGGGGGAGAACCTCAAGAAATACAACAAACTTCTCTCGAACGCCCACGGCATGGTCCTCATCGTCGGTCCTACGGGATCGGGCAAATCTTCGACGATGTATACCATGATCCGCACGCTCAATACCGACGAAGTCAACCTCGTCACGCTCGAAGACCCTGTCGAATACGATATCGACGGCGTCAACCAGGTGCAGATCAGCGAGAAATCGGGCATGACGTTTGCGGAAGGCCTGCGCGCCATCCTCCGCCAAGACCCCGATATCATTGCGATCGGTGAGATCCGCGACCAAGAGACGGCGGAGATCGCCATCCGCTCTGCGATCACGGGCCACCTCGTGCTCTCGACCGTGCATACCAACGACGCCATCTCGGCCATCGACCGTCTCATCGATATCGGCGTCGAGCCCTACCTCATCGCGGATGCGCTCAACGGCATCATCTCGCAGCGCCTCGTGCGTTGCATCTGCCCGCACTGCAAGGAGAGCTACACCCCGAGCGACGAGCAGCTCGCCCGCCTCGGCATTTCGCGGACCCGCGATCTCAAGTTCTACCGCGGCAAGGGCTGCCCGCATTGCTATCATACGGGTTACGTCGGGCGCACGGGCGTCTTCGAGATCCTCATCATGGATAAGGACTTCAAGCACGCCGTCGCCGAAGGGCACCATGCGGCACAGCTTTCGAGCCGTGCCAAAGAGGGGAACTTCACCCCGCTCATCGATGCCTGCCGCAGCCTCGTCCTGCGCGGCGTGACGACGGCCGAAGAGGCCCTCGGCGTCTTGAACGTGACCGCCGACTGACAAATAATCTCACCGTTCGGGCGCTGCCCGAGAGGAGTACCCCATGCCAATGGATCTCAACAAACTCGTAGCGCAGGCAAGGGATATGCGCGCTTCGGATATCCACCTCGTGCGGAACCTTCCGCCCCGCTTCCGCATCGACGGAACGCTCACGGATTTCGGCCTTCCGCTCTCTTCTGCCGATTGCGAATTCTACGCCAAACAGATGGCGGGCGGACAATACCCCGTCATCGAGAAGATGGGCGAGCTCGACCTCGCGATCACCTTCCCGGGGCATATCCGTTGCCGTATCAATCTGTTCCGCCAGCAGGGCTCGGTCTCTGCCGCCATCCGTATCCTTTCCGACCGCATCCCCGAGCTCGATACGCTCGGCCTGCCGCCCATGGTGCAGACCCTGCCCAAGCTCGGCCGCGGCATCGTCCTCGTCACGGGTGAGACGGGCTCGGGCAAATCGACGACGCTCGCCGCCATGCTCAACCGCATCAACCATACCACGAGCGGGCATATCATCACCCTCGAAGACCCCATCGAATATATCTACGAACCCGATAAGTGCATCATCAACCAGCGCGAGATCGGGGCGGATACCGAGAGCTATGCGACGGGCCTGCGCGCCATCCTGCGCGAGGATCCCGACGTCATCCTCATCGGCGAAATGCGCGACCTTTCCACCATCGAGACGGCGCTCACCGCCGCCGAGACGGGCCACCTCGTCTTTGCGACGCTCCACACCAATTCGGCGCCCGATTCCATCGACCGTATCGTGGACGTCTTCCCCGAAATGCGGCAGAAGCAGATCCGCATGCAGCTCTCGACGACGCTCATGGCCGTCCTCTCCCAACAGCTTCTTCCCAAGAAGAACGGGGGGCGCGTGGCGGCTTGTGAACTCATGATGGTGACGCCTGCCATCCGCAACCTCATCCGCGAGGGCAAGACGCCGCAGATCGCAAGCTCGATGGCGACTTCGGCCGTCGAGGGCTCGGTGACGATGGATAACTCGATCATCGCGCTCTTCCGCCAGCACGTGATCTCGGCCGAGACGGCCCGTGCCGCCGCGCACGACCCCGAATACGTCCGCAAGAACGTCTATTGATTCGGGCCCCGCGGCCTCCGTGGTTGGAGAACGGCACACCTACCCCCTCCATGGTTGGAGAACAGTGCACCTACCCCCTCCGTGGTTGGAGAACAGTGCACCTACCCCCTCCGTGGGAGGGGGATCAAGGGGGTGGGGCGGCGACAAAGCAAGTACGCAGTCCTTCCTCATCCCGAACGGCAATTCAGTACGTCATCCCGAATTGCAATTCAGTACGTCATTCCGAACGGCAATTCAGTACGTCATTCCGAATTGCAATTCAGTACGTCATTCCGAACGTAGTGAGGAATCTCGTCCTTGAGATTTCTCACCCCCGTTGGGGGTTCGAAATGACGTAACAATAGGCCCCGTCGTCACCCGCCCACCCCCCTACCCCCCTCCAATGGAGGGGGCACGCACGGGAGAATCCGTGTCGGGGGCACGCGCATGATAGGCCCTGTCGGGTCGCACATGATAGGCCCTGTCGGGTCGCACATGATAGGCCCCCTCGGGCCGCGCATGATAGGCACCTACCCACGCAAAAAACATAAGTCTTGCAAACATACACAAAATCAGAATAAGGAGGGCAAATGAAGACTTTCAAGTATCGAGCGATCGCGCAAGACGGCTCCACCGTCAACGGTGTGATTGAGGCGTACGATGAATTCGAGGCGATGAACGAGATCCACAAGACGTGCACCGTCGTCGAAGATATCCGCCCCGTCCGCAAGGAGCGCCGCATCAACATCGATATCAACGAGCCGCTCTGGGTCAGCAATAAGACGCTGGCGCTCACCGCCAACCAATTTTTCATCATGCTCAAGGCAGGTCTTCCGATGACGCGCACCATCGAGCTCATCGCCGACCAGTGCGACGATAAGCTCATGCGCCGCATCTTGCGTGCGAGCGCGGCAGACGTCGCCGCAGGCTACTCGCTTGCGGGCAGCCTTGAAAAGAATGGAAAGAAGATCCCCGCCGTGTTCATCGAGACCGTCCGCGCGGGGGAGGAATCAGGTACCCTCGAGGAATCCTTCCACAGCCTCGAAGTCTACTACACGCGCGCCCATAAGACGAATAAGAAGGTAAAATCCGCCCTCACCTATCCCATCATCGTCCTTCTTATCGCGATCGTCGTCATCGCGATCGTCATGATCGTCCTCGTCCCTACGATGACGGACACCCTGCAATCCTTCGGCACCGAACTTCCGCTGCCGACGCGCATCCTCATCGCCATCTCGCACTTCCTATCGACCTGGTGGTATCTGCTCCTCATCGTCATCGCCGCCATCATCCTCGGGCTCTACCTCTTCGGCAAATCCGAGAAAGGCAAGATGGCATACTCCAAGTTAAAGATGAAATTGCCCGTCATCGGGAAGATCACCCGCTACAATGCGGCGGCGCAGGTCGCAAATACCCTTGCAACCCTGCTCGCCGCGGGGCTTCCCGTCACGAAGGCGCTCGATATCGTCAGCCGCGTGGTGGATAGCCGCTGCGTGGGCAAAGAACTCAGCGAAGCCATCATCAAGCTCGAAGGGGGCATGAGCCTCGGCGAAGCCCTCAAGAACTCCCAATATCTGCCCGATATGCTCATCGAAATGATCACCGTCGGCGAGTCCTCGGGTATGCTCGAGGATACGCTCCGCACGATCGGGCTCTACTACAGCGAGGAAGCGACCTCGGCCTCGGATGCGGCGCTTGGCCTGCTCGAGCCGATGATCACGATCATCCTCGGCGTGTTGGTCGCCTTCATCGTGATCGCGATCTACATGCCGATCTTCTCGATGTCCACCGGTGCCGGTGGCATTTGAGGGGGGCTTCCTCCGTGGTTGGAGAACGGCACACCTACTCCCTCCGTGGTTGGAGAACAGTGCACCTACCCCCTCCGTGGGAGGGGGATCAAGGGGGTGGGGCGGCGACAAAGCAAGTACGCAGTCCTTCCTCATCCCGAATTGCAATTCAGCACGTCATTCCGAACGGCAATTCAGCACGTCATTCCGAACGGCAATTCAGCACGTCATTCCGAACGTAGTGAGGAATCTCGTCCTTGAGATTTCTCACCCCCGTTGGGGGTTCGAAATGACGTAACAATAGGCCCCGCCGAGGGGCGCACATGATAGGCCCCGCGGGCACGCACCCAAAAAAACCAAGGTTTCAACGTTGTCTCATCCCAACAACGTATGAAATAAAAAAATCATTATTCTTATAAGGAGAAATGTAACAATGAAAAACAAGAAAAAGGGCTTCACCCTTGCCGAGCTCTTGATCGTCGTTGCGATCATCGCTGTCCTTACCGCGATTGCGGTTCCGCTTTTTGTAACCGCACTCAACAAGGCGCAAGATGCAACGAAAGACGCTAATATCCGTGCCGTCCGTGGCGCAGCCGTCGTCGAGATTTTGAACGTGGAGGCACCCGCAATAACCGGTAACGAAACCAAAGACAGTACCAATGATATTTTTACTTTCAATGAAACCAATAAGGCTTGGGAGTTGGTAGGCCCTTGGTATGCTACCGCTACCATCAATGCCAATGGCGACATCACGAAAATCATTGTGAACAAGACGGTAGTCGCAGAATCGTACAAGAAGAGCGGCGAAGTCATCACTGTTGTTGTTAAGATTAACCAAATGGAGCTCACAACGTCGTAACACACACTCACATCAAAATCAACCGTAGTCGCCGATACAGGGATGTGGGATGCGGCGGAACGGAAACAAAAACAGAAGGGGACGATACGTCCCCCGATGTCACGGCAATTCGGGCCGAAAGGCCCTTGCCATGAGATCGCCATAGCTAAGCCGCGAGGAGGGCTCCCCGATACGTCACCCCGATACGTCATTTCGAGCGTAGCGAGAAATCTCAAAGAATGGAAACGGAAGGGCGAGATTCCTCACCCCTAACGGGGTTCGGAATGACGTACTGAGGGCGGGTTCGGAATGACGCGCTGTGGCGTGTACCTGCGTGTGTGCGACGGCGTGTGGCGTGTGCCCGCAGTGAGGCGGAGGCTCCCCGATACGTCACCCCGATACGTCATTTCGAGCGTAGCGAGAAATCTCAAAGAAGGTGTAACGTGAGTGATACTTTCTACATCTACATCATGGCGAATAAAACGAATTCGGTTGTTTATGTAGGAGTAACGAACAATCTCGAACGACGTGTCACCGAGCACAAAAACGGTGTACGAGAAGGTTTCACCAAGAAGTACCGTGTGCATAAACTTGTTTACTTTGAAGAATATACAAGCGTGAATGATGCAATTCATCGCGAAAAAGAGATCAAGGCGTGGAGAAGAGAAAAGAAGAATGCTTTGATCGCTACGCTCAATCCCGAGTGGCGGGATTTGGCGGAGGAATGAGATTCCTCACCCCTAACGGGGTTCGGAATGACGTACTGAGGCGCCGTTCGGAATGACGTACTGAGGCGGAGGCCCCGCGATACGTCATTTCGAGCGTAGCGAGAAATCTCAAAGGGCGAGATTCCTCACCCCTAACGGGGTTCGGAATGACGTACTGAGGCGCGGGTTCGGAATGACGTACTGAGGCGCCGTTCGGAATGACGGGGGGAAGAGGAGGCGGAGCGTTCATGCAAGTGCCAACGGAAATCACGATCTATCTTTCAGCCGTGCTCTTTCTTCTCGGCGCATGCGTTGCGAGCTTCGTCACCTGTATGGCCGATCGCTACGTCGCCCCCAAACGGCAAAAGCGCAACGATTGGGTGGCGGGGACCAAGCCGCAGTCCTTCAAAATGGGGACGCGGGAGCTCCTCTTCGGGCGGAGCAAGTGTGATACGTGCGGCCACACCTTGGGCGTTTTGGATCTCGTGCCCATCTTCAGCTACATCTTCCTCGGGGGAAGATGCCGGAAGTGCGGTGCGAAGATCCCCGCGCGCTGCCTCATGGCAGAGCTTACGGGCGGCCTCGCTTATGCTGCGATCTTCCTGAAGTTCGGCTACAGCTTCGTGACCCTCGAATACCTCCTGCTCTTTCCCGCACTCTTGGGGCTCTCGCTCGTCGATCTCGATATCATGGAGATCCCCGACGGGCTGCTCATCTACATGGGCGTCGTCTTCCTCGTGTTCCTGTATCCGCACGGGGGGTACCTTGCAAGGGCAAAGGAGGCCCTCATTGCCTCGCTGGCCTTCGGGGGCGGGCTACTCCTCATCTCCCTGCTCTTAGACCGTATCCTCGGGCGGGAGACGCTCGGCGGGGGGGACATCAAACTCATCTATATCCTCGCCCATTTCACGGGCGTGTGGTGCGGACTTCTCACCATTTTCTGCTCCTGCATCTTCGGGCTCCTCACGGTGCTCACGGGCGGGAGAAGGAAGAAAAACAAGGAATTCCCGTTTGGGCCGTCGATCGCGGCGGCAGGGGGGCTTGCGCTCCTCTTCGGGCAAGAGCTCGTCGACCTGTATCTATCCCTTATACTATAAAACAAGGAGAATGTACATGAAAAATTGCATCGGTTTCGACATCGGAAATCATGCGATGCACATCGCCGTTTCGAAGAGCGGCTCGATCGTGCGCGGCATTTCCATCCGGATGCCCGAGGATCTCGTGAAGAACGGCGCGATCGTCTCGTATGAGGCGATGGGCGACTTCCTCAAAGAGGTCCGCCGCAGCCAGAAATTCGGGACGCGCAACGCGGCGCTCGTGCTTCCTGCCCCGCATTGCTATTGCCGCAGGTTCTACGTGGCCGCGAACACGCGCGATCAGCTCATGTTCAACCTTCCCTACGGGTTCCGCGACTTCATCACCGACGACAAGCGCAACTACTTCTTCGATTGCGCCGTCATCAACGCCGTGCGCTACGGCGACGGCAAACCGCCGGAGCTCGATGTACTCGCCACCGCAACGCGGAAGGAGATCATCGAAGAGTACATCACGATGTTCCAGAAGGCGGGCTTCAAGCTCAAGACGATCATCCCCGTGGAGTTCTCGCTCGTCAATCTGCTGCGCAAGTCTTCGCTCGCGCCGCATCGCCACGGCGTGCTCGATATCGGCCACAACGCGGTGAAGCTGTACCTCTTCGACGGTTCGGTCTTCGAGAGCCTGCGCGTCATCGACTACGGTTGCAACTCGCTCGACGAAGTCATCTCCGAGCACTTCGGCGTCGATACCTATATGGCGGGGACCTACCGCGAAAACGACTTCAGCGGCGCCAACGAGCTCGAGGGCTGCCGTGCGATCTACGGGGCGATGGCGATCGAAATCCTCAAGGCCGTCAACTTCTACCGCTTCAACGGCGGCGGGAGCCTCGAACATCTGCACTGCTGCGGCGGCGGCACCCGCAACGAAGCGCTCATGAAGACGCTGCAGAGCACGCTTCCTGTCCCGCTCACGGATATGAGCGAGTTCTTCGGCGAAAATAAGTCGAAAGAAGAGATCGATTTTTCGCTCGTCGCCTCGGCTGCGGGCGTCACAATGCAATAAGGAGGACTTCGTATGCGCTTTAAGAAACATGAGGAGCAGGAAGTCAAGGTCACGTTCTACGACGTCGCCGCCGGCCGTACGGGCAAGGAACGCGTCTCGACGCTTGAGAGCAAGTACTCCACCAAGGAGACCGTAAACCTGTGCATGAAGGACAGGAAGGATATCACCTTCGAGCTGTTCTTCCTGCTCCTTGCGCTCATCCTTGTCATCTTGCTCATCGTAGAGTTTTTCGGCATCTATAGGCCGTACCTCTCCATCGAGAAGGCAGAGGCACAGCTCGCCGCGGATCAGGCCCGGCTCGAACAGCTGCAGGATTCCATGCGCGATTACAACGACGTACACGAGCAATACAGGAAATACAACTACGAGCATTTCGATTCCTCGATCGTCGATCGCGAGGATATCCTCGATATGCTCGAGGATAAGGTCTTCCCGAGGGGCATCATCCAATCCATCTCGATCTCGCGGAATACCCTCACGATGACGCTTGCGGGCGTCAATCGCAACGAGCTCGATGCCATGCAGGCGGGCGTGCGCGAAGATCCCATCGTCTTCAACGTCTTTGCCCAGAGCACGGGCTACGACGAGGGCATCGTCACGGTGCATATGTCGATCATCTTCAAGGATGCGACCACGATCGCGGGAGGGAACTGATATGGCAAAGAATTATCTCAAACGGCATTTTACAACGCGGGAGATCGTCTTCCTCGTCATCCTGCTTGTCGTGCTCCTCATCGGGCTCTACTTCGGGCTCGTGTTCTATCCCATCCAGGCCCGTGTGGCCGATCTCAACGCCCAGCGCGAACAGCTTGAGTTCAATATGGACGTCGCCAATGCCCGCAAGGCAGAATACGACAATATGAAGAAAGAGCTCGAGCGCATCGCCGCCAGCGGGGATACGACGATCATGCCGCTCTATAAGAACAACGAGCAGCAGGAAGTGCTGCATGCTTGCTTCCAGGCGATCGTCGGCGGACTTCAGGAGCGGGCGAACATCTCCTTCGCGACGCCTTCGGAGAACGACGGGGTGTATTCGAGGAACGTCAGCTTCTCCTTCCGCGTGACGGAAGCCGATACGGAGCCGGGGCAGACGGTCTATGAGAAGACGCGCTCGATCCTCACCGCGCTCCTCACGACGGGCTATCGCTGCCTCATGACCTCGCTCACCTTCACGCCCTCGGGCGGCGACCTCTTGAATGGGGATGTCGGCGTGAGCACGACGATCGTCTTCTACGAGCTTGCCTGAAGATAGGGCCGAAGTTCGGCTTGGGGCTTCGGGTGAAGCGGGAAGACGCACAATTTTCACAGTATGAAAAAACAGCGGCAAAACCGCTGTTTTTTTGTGGGGTGTGAAAAGCGTCATTTCGCCCCGACCGCAGCTTCTATTTGTTCTACTAAGGTCGGCACGAGCCGTTCGGCGAAGTAACGAAGTAGAGAAATCTCAAAGGGCGAGATTCCTCACCCCTAACGGGGTTCGGAATGACGTACTGCCTACCCCCTCCGTGGGAGGGGGATCAAGGGGGTGGGGCGGCAAAGAGGTAAATGCGAAGTCCGACCCCTTGCTTCCCCTTTAGGGGAAGTACCTGCGTCAGCAGGGGATAGGGTTTCCAAACCCCTCAGTCACGGCTGTGCCGCGACAGCTCCCCTGCGAGGGGAGCCAAGGGTCGCGCGGGAGGGGGCTTGTCGTTTCCTGCCCACCCCCCTACCCCCCTCCAATGGAGGGGGTGTGTTTTCTGTTCTCCGTGGGAGGGGGCCACGTCATTTCGCCCCGACCGCAGTTTCTATTTGTTCTACTAAGGTCGGCACGAGCCGTTCGGCGAAGTTACGTAGTGAGAAATCTCAAAGTCGAGATTCCTCGGCTCACGCCTCGGAATGACGTACTGATGTGCCCCTACGCAGTCCGCCCCCCTTGCTTCCCCTTTAGGGGAAGTACCTGCGTCAGCAGGGGATAGGGTTTCCAAAACCCCTCAGTCACGGCTGTGCCGCGACAGCTCCCCTACGAGGGGAGCCAAGGGACGCTCTGAATGCGCCCCGTCGTCTTCTGCCCACCCCCCTACCCCCTCCAATGGAGGGGGTGTGGTTTCTGTTCTCCAATGGAGGGGGTGTGGTTTCTGTTCTCCGCGAAATCAGAAGCCGGGGGTGTGCTGGGCACGGGCCTTCGCGATGCGGTCGGCGTCCATGCGCGCAACGGCCGCTTCCACCGTCATATTGCGGTCGGAAAACAGCGTGTTCAGCACCGCGGCGACGTCCCCCGCGCTATAGCCGATGATCTTGGTATTCGCCGTGGAGACGCGCTCGAGCGCGGCGATCGAGGCGGCGGCGTCCGTCACCATTTTGGATTGGATGTTCGTCGTCTGTCCGCGGAAGACGCTCACCGTGGAGATGCCTTCGAAGGCGCGTTCGTAGTTGGCGGGCGTGGCGCAAAATTCGAGGAAGTCGAGGGCCTTCTGTAGTTTTTCGCTGTTCTTATTGACCATCATCATGTTGAGGTTGCCCCCCTCGTAGGTGCCCCTTTCCACCGTATTCATGAAGACGGGCATGAGGGCGAAATCCTCCCGCGTATACTGCCCGCCCGCGGGGAAATCGGTGTAGAACCACGTATCCCAGATGAAGGTCATCGCCGCCTTGCCCGAAGCGAGCGCGGGGCCGATCTCGTTCCAACCGGTATTTAAGTAGTCGTCGCCGAACCAGCCCTTCTTCGCCGCATCGGCGATCCACGTCACCATATTCGTGACGGCGGGGATCTCGGCGTACGTCGTCTGATTTTCGTTGAGCTGCTCGAGGAGGAGGGGGCCTTCGGGCCTATCCGCGAAGACGGGATCCAGCCCGAATTGCATCATCCACGATTCCTTCGCAGGCCAGAGGATGGGGGTCGTCCCCTTGCGCATGAGCAGTTCGCACAGACCGTCGAAATCCTCCTGCGTGGTGGGGGCGTCGAGCCCCTTCAGGAGCTTGGTGTTGTAGTAACAGCCCGAGACCGAGCTCTCCCAGAAGGGCAGGCCGAGGAGGTTGCCGTCCGCATCGAGGCAGTAGGCCTTGGCGCTGTCGGTGAGGTCGTCCACCCACGTCTCCCCGTTGAGATAGGCGAAATTGGCCGCCACATCGATCCTGCCGAGGTCGGCGTTGTGGAAGTGGAGGAAGACGTCGGGCAGCTCTCCCTTGGCGGCGAGATCGACGGCGGTCGTCTCATAGGCGTCGTCGTGGATAGCCTTGATGTTGAGCTTCTCGCCCGTCTCGTTGCGGTAATACTCGAAGATGCGGGTCATGTAGGGCTTGTTGAGATCGCTCTCCTTGCCCATGATCGTGAGGGCGTTGGGGTCGTCGCCGCCGCCCGTGCAGGCGGAAAGCGCGGCGAGGGAAAACATCGCGGCGAGGGCAAAGCAGATGGTCTTTTTCATGGACGGCTCTCCGTATCTTTATTTTTGAGGAGGGGGGCGACGGTCTTGCGCACGGCCTCCATATCGATGGGTTTTGCGAGGTGCCCGTTCATCCCCGCGTCGAGCGCGTTTTTCACGTCTTCGGCGAAGGTGTTGGCCGTCATCGCGACGATGGGGATCAGGGCGGCGTCGGGACGTTCGAGGGCACGGATGGCGCGCGTGGCCTCGTAGCCGTTCATCACGGGCATCTGGACGTCCATGAGGATCATATCGTAATCGCCTTCCCCGGAGGCCGCGAAGGCCTCCAAAGCGAGCTTGCCGTTGGCCACGACGAAGCACTCCGCTCCCTCGATCGCCATCATCTCGGTGAGGATCTCGGCGTTGAGCTCGTTGTCTTCGGCGACGAGGAACTTCCTCCCTTGCAGGACGCCCTCTTCGGCCGGTTTCTCCTCCGCGGCGGGAAGGTCCGCAAAGAGGGGTTTGATGGTCTGCCAGAACGTCGAAGTGAAGAAGGGCTTGGGCATGAAGGCGTTGATCCCCGCCTCCCGCGCTTCGTCTTCGATCTCCGTCCAATCGTAGGAAGTGAGCACGAGGATGGGGACGTGCGCCCCGACTTTCTCGCGGATCCTCCGTGCCGTCTCCACGCCGTCGAGCCCGGGCATCTTCCAATCGAGGAGGATGACGTTGTAATCGCTCATGTGTTCATGCGCGTGCACGGCCGCCTCGACGGCTTCTTCCCCGCTCGTCACGTAGCTGACGTCGACGCCCGTATCGTGCATCATATCGCGGATCCCGAGGCAGATCTCTTCCTCGTCGTCGGCGACGAGCATCCGCGTGATCTTCTGGCGGAACCAAAGGTCGCCCTCGGCCTCTTCGGGCAGGGCAAAGGTGAGCTCTACGGTGAAGGTGCTCCCCACGCCCGGGGCGCTCTCCACGGAGATGATGCCGCCCATGAGGTCGACGAGGTTCTTCGTGATCGCCATCCCGAGCCCCGTCCCCTGAATGGTGTTGACGACCGAGCTCTTCTCGCGGGTGAAGGGGAGGAAGATCTCCTTCACGTAGTCTTCGCTCATGCCGATGCCGTTGTCCTTCACGATGAAGCGGAGCTTGGTATATTGGGGGGTGGCCTCCACTTCGGAGATCGTAAAGGAGATCTCGCCGTTTTCGGGGGTGTATTTTACGGCGTTGGAGAGGAGGTTCAAGAGGATCTGGTTGAGGCGGAGCCTGTCGCCGAGGAGCTGCTCGGGGGGCGTTCCGTGGGTGTGGATCTCGAAGGATTGCTGCTTTGCCTTGGCCTGCGGCATCACGATGATGCTGAGCTCTTCCAGAAGATCGGGCAGGCTGAAGCGGTCGAGATTGAGGGAGGTCTTCCCGCTCTCGATCTTGCTCATATCGAGGACGTCGTTGATGAGGGAGAGCAGGTGATGGCTCGAGGCCATGATCTTGCGCGTATACTCACGGACTTTCTCCTCATCGCCGGCATTGCGTTCGAGCAGGACCGAGAACCCGACGATGGCGTTCATGGGCGTGCGGATATCGTGGGACATGTTGGAGAGGAAATTGCTCTTGGCCTCGTTGGCGCTCTTCGCCGCATCGAGGGCCTCCTGCAGCTTTTGGTTGAGCTGACGGTCGAGGGTACGGTCGGACATGACGATGACGTACTTTTCCGTCCCCTGGATCGCCATATGGTAGATGGCGACGCGGTACCAGCGGCGTTCGCCCGTCCCCTGGTGCATGTATTCGCATTCCCAATCCTTGCTGCCGTTCAGAGGGATCTGTTGCAATTCTTCGTTGGGCACGATGATGTTGCGGTCGACGGCGCACGTCGCCATGTTGCGGATGTTCTCGCGGGCCTCCTTGAGTTTGATGCCGAGCAGGCGTTCGATGTTGGGGCTGATGTAGTCCACGCGCTGGGTGGCGGGATCGAGCATGAGGAAGATATCGTTGACGGTGTTGGAGAGCACGTCGAACATGCGCTCGCGGTAGCGGAGCTCCTTTTTGTTGTGACGGGATTGATAGATGATCCACGCCACGAGAAGGACGAGGATGGTCGCGATGATGAGGCTGAAGGTGATGAGCAGCACCCGCATCGTGGCCGTCTGCGCCCGCAAGAAGCCCGAACTCACTTCGGTGAGAGGGACGGAAGCGAACAGGGCGTAGTCCTCATATTCGATGGGCATGTAGACGATCGCGCGCGTCTCGTCCCGGATCTTGCACTGCAGGTAGCCCGTGGTACGGGTGAGAAGATTTTGCTTGATGGCGTTCACGTTCTCTTCGCCGAGCGCATCGCCGAAGAAATCGAAATAGTTGCTCATCGCACCCTCGCCGATTTTCGTCGAGCACAGCACTTCGCCGTCGGGGCGGAGGATATAGCACTCGGCCTTTTCTTTGAAGGCGGTGGAGTTGAGCGATTCCGCGATATCCGTGTTGGTATAGCTGATGGCCATTGCGGAGAAGGGGAAGTCCGCATACGTCCCTTCGGCCGCCACGGCGAACATGGTCACGCGGTCGCCGAGCTGTTCTTTCATCATGACGGGCTTCTTCTCGGCGATGAGGTCCTCCGGCCCGTTCTCGAGGGGCTTGTCGCCCCTGCCCTTGGTGATGGAATAGTAGTTCCGCCCTTCATCGAGGAAGAAGAAATCGGTAAAGCCCCAATATTCCTTCTTATCCTTAACGAATTCCTGCATCTTGCGATCGGCGTCGCCCTGCTCTGCGGCGAGGGTATAGTAGTCGCCGCAGCTCTCGAGGAAGCCCCAGTTGCGCTCCAAGAATTCTTCAAACGAGCTCTTCACCTGCCCGTAGACCTCGTTGAGGTGACGGTTGCCGTCCTTTTCGAGCTGGCTGCCGATGAAATTGAAATATCCGACGAGAAGCGCGATGATGATCCCGATCACGAGAAGGATCGCGACGGGCGGTGCAATGCGCTTCACCCATTTTGTTACGCTGCGTTGGTCCATGGAACAGACGTGCTCCTTTTGCGGTGTATGTTCGTATACTTTTCTATACTTATTTGCTTTATTGTAACATATCGCGCGAAGAAAATCAATGCTTCTATCCCAAAAATCTTGCCCGACTTTCGGAATTTGCGGCTTTCTTCCCCGTATTTTTCGGGAAAAGAAAAAGAACGCGCCGCCTTTCCCCGAAAGTATTGACAAACGCCCGCATTTCGATTATAATACAGTTGAGAAATTCTACGGAAAAGGATACGGCTATGGATATCAAAGAGATCTTGCAACATTGCGACCACACCCAGCTCTCCGTCACGGCGACGTGGGAGGACATCCGCGCGCTCATCGACGACGGCATCCGCTATCATACCGCCTCGGTGTGCATCCCGCCCTGCTATGTGGCGGCGGCAAAGGAGTATGCGGGGGATAAACTTCCCATCTGCACCGTCATCGGGTTCCCGAACGGCTACAATTCCTCGGGGATGAAGGTCTTCGAGGCCGCGGAGGCCATCCGCGACGGCGCCGACGAGATCGATATGGTCATCAACATCGGCGACCTCAAGGCAAAGCGCTATGAGGAGATCCTCAGCGAGATCATGGCCGTAAGGGCGGTCTGCGGCGGGAAGATCCTCAAAGTCATCATCGAGACCTGCCTTCTCACCGAGGAGGAGAAGATCAAGATGTGCGAGATCGTGACGGCGGCGAAGGCCGACTTCATCAAGACCTCGACGGGCTTCTCCAAGGCGGGTGCGACCCGTGAAGACGTCGCCCTGTTCAAAAAATACGTCGGTCCCGATGTGAAAATCAAGGCGGCGGGGGGCATCGCCTCCCTCAAGGACGCGGAGGACTTTTTGGCCTTGGGCGCAGAGCGGCTGGGGACTTCGCGCATCGTGAAGATCGTCAAGGAGGAAAACCTGCTGTGAGCAATAAAAATATACCTACCCCCCACATTTCCGCAAAATACGGCGACTTCGCTCCGACCGTGCTCATGCCGGGCGACCCGCTGCGCTCCAAATTCATCGCCGAAAACTTCCTCGAAGACCCCGTGCTCGTGAACAACGTGCGCGGCGTCAACGGCTATACGGGGATGTATCGCGGCAAGCGCGTCTCGGTGATGGCCTCGGGCATGGGGCAGCCCGCGATCGGCATCTATTCCTATGAGCTCTTCAATTTCTACGGCGTGGAAAACATCATCCGCGTGGGCTCCTGCGGAAGTTTTGCCGAGGACCTGCATGTGCGGGATATCATCCTCGCGCAGGGGGCGTGTACCAACGGCAACTACGCCATGCAATACAACCTCCCCGGGACGTTTTGCCCCATCGCCGACTTCGGGCTCCTGAAGCGGGCGGCCGAGCTGTGCGATGCGGCGGGCATCCGCTACAAAGTGGGCAACATCTTCTCCTCGGATATGTTTTACGACGACGCCGCAAGCGGCATGCAGTGGGCGAAGATGGGGGTCCTCGGGGTGGAAATGGAGAGCGCGGCGCTCTATTGCAACGCCGCCCGTGCGGGCAAGAAGGCGCTGTGTATCTGTACCGTGAGCGACAGCTTCCTGCATCCCGAAGAAAATACGACGGCAAAAGAGCGGGAGACGAGCTTCACCGCTATGATGAAGATCGCCTTGGAACTCGCCTAAAATGCATACATGGGGGCGGAAAATCCCCAAATTACGGAGCAAATTATGCCCAAGAGATTCTTTTTGATCGTACTCGATAGTTTCGGCGTGGGGGAACTTCCCGATGCACATCTTTGGCACGACGAAGGCAGCAACACCCTCGGCGCCATCCGAAATCATCCCAATTTTCACTGCCCCAATTTGGAGGCACTCGGGCTCTTCAATATCGCGGGCGTGGGCGGCGGCGTCCCCTCGCCCAAGGCGAGCTTTGCGCGCATGGCAGAGCAGTCCATGGGCAAGGATACGACGATCGGCCACTGGGAGATCGCGGGCATCGTCTCGCCCGATCCCCTGCCCACCTACCCCGATGGCTTCCCCAAGGAGCTCATCGAGGAATTCGAGCGGCGCACGGGGCGCAAAGTCATCTGCAACAAGCCCTATTCGGGCACCGAAGTCATCAAAGATTACGGAAGGGAGCAAGTCGAGACGGGGGCGCTCATCGTCTATACCTCGGCGGACAGCGTCTTCCAGATCGCGGCGCATGAAGGCGTCGTCCCCGTCGAAGAGCTCTACCGCTACTGCGAGATCGCACGGGAGATGCTATCTCCCCCGCACAACGTGGGCAGGGTGATCGCCCGTCCCTTCACGGGGGAATATCCCTTCACGCGCACGGCCAACAGGCACGATTATTCACTCACGCCCCCCGCCGATACCATGCTCGACCTTTTGAAGAGGGCGGGCTATGCGACGATCTCGGTGGGCAAGATCTTCGATATCTTCGCGGGGCGGGGCATCTCCGAGAGCCACAGGACGACCTCCAATACCCACGGCATGCAGGTCACGAAATCGCTGCAGGGGCAGGACTTCTCGGGGCTCTGCTTCGTCAACCTCGTCGATTTCGATATGAAATACGGCCACCGCAACGACATTGCGGGCTACGCCGCCGCGGCGACCGAATTCGACGGCTTCCTCACGGAGTTCCTTGCGGGGATGCGGGAGGACGATCTCCTTCTCATCACCGCCGACCACGGCTGCGACCCCGCGACGCCTTCGACCGACCACTCCCGCGAATATACGCCCATGCTCCTCTATGGAAAGGGCGTGAAGGCGGGCGTGGATCTCGGCACCCGTGCGAGTTTTTCGGATATTTCGGCGACCGTGCTCGAATTTTTCGGCGTCGCGCAGGAGAAGACGAAGGGCAAGAGCTTCTATGCGGAGGTGAAGGCATGAAGGACGCCGAGCTCATGGCGCTTGCCGAAGCGGCGCGGGAACGCGCGTATGCGCCCTATTCCCGCTTCTGCGTGGGGGCGGCGCTCCTCACGAAGGGCGGAAAAGTGTACTTGGGGTGCAATATCGAGAACGCCGCCTACACGCCCACCAACTGTGCCGAACGTACGGCGTTTTTCAAGGCCGTGAGCGAGGGCGAGCGGGACTTCACAGCCATCGCCATCGTGGGCGGAAAAGCGGGGGACCCCCCTTCGTTTTGCGCCCCTTGCGGCGTCTGCAGGCAGGTGATGGCCGAGTTCTGCGGGGAAGACTTCAAGGTGCTCCTCGGGAACTCCTCGCGATTTACCGCCTTCTCCCTTTCCGCGCTCTTCCCGTATTCCTTCACAAAGAAGGACCTGTGATCGATCATTTTGCATATGAAGAAATATTTTTATAGAGTTGCCGCAATTTTTCTCGCGATCCCCATCCTGTGCATGTGCCTCTTCGGCTGCAACGAAGAGAAGCAGGAGAAGGACCGCCTTCCCGTGCCCGAGGTCGCGATCGGGTACGATGGCCTCGCCGTATGGGGGCAGGTCGAAGGTGCGATCTACTACATCTACGTTCTGGATGGGGGAGAAGAGCATCTCACGGCCGAATGTAGCCTGCAGCTTTCCGACGGGCAGTCGTTTTCCGTGAAGGCCGTGAGCGGGCTGGAGGACTACGCGGATAGCGAGTTTTCCGTACCCCAAGTATATAAAATGGGGGATATCACCCCCCACGACCACGTCGATCCCAATGCCGACGGTACGTGCGATATCTGCGGCGAGAGCGTGCTTGTAGAGCTCTCGTTTTATGCCGTCAACGACCTTCACGGCAAATACAAGGATTCCTCCTCGCAGCCCGGGCTCGACGAATTCACGACCTACTTAAAACAGCTCTATGCGGACCCCGTCCGCGAAGAGATCCTGCTCTCCTCGGGAGATATGTGGCAGGGCTCCGTGGAATCTTCCTCCAACAAGGGACAGCTCATGACGAAGTGGATGAACGAGGTGAACTTCAGCTCGATGACCCTCGGCAACCACGAATACGATTGGGGGGCGGCGGTGCTTCAGCCCAACAGCAAACTCGCCGAATTTCCCTTCCTCGCCATCAACGTGACCGACGGCGGCGCGGCTCCCTCCTACTGTAAGGCCTCCACCATCGTCGAGCGGGCGGGTGTGAAGGTAGGGATCATCGGCGCGATCGGGGATTGCCTCAGCTCGATCTCGGGCGAATTCAGCGGCGGACTTTCCTTTGCGACGGGCGATGCGCTCACCGCACTCGTCAAGCGCGAGGCGACCCGTCTTCGGGAAGAGGAGGGATGCGATCTCATCGTCTACTCCCTCCACGACGGCGGAAGCGGCTATTCCTCGGGCATCAGCGAAGTCACCTCGGAAAAGCTCTCCGTGCAGGACGGAAATTCTTCCTACGACTACTACGATACCGCGCTCTCCGATGGCTACATAGACCTCGTTTTCGAGGGGCATACCCATCAAAAGTACATCGTAAAGGATCGTTTCGGCGTCTATCATCTGCAGGGCGGCGGCGAGAACAGCGGCGTCTCCCGTGCGGAAGTCAGCTACAACACCGTGACGGGGGACTACACCGTGAGCCCCACCATCCTCACGACCTACACCTATGCCGCAAATTCGCTCGAAGACGATCCCTTCGTCGAAGAGAACTACCGGAGTTTCTTCCCCGATGCCGAAGACGATCCCTACACGAAGGTGCTCGGCAATAGTTCCGCGCGGCGCAGCTCGGATACGATCGTACAAAAAGTCGCAGAGCTGTACCTTGCGCGGGGCAAAGCGGAGTGGCTCGGGAAGACGGTCGGCGGCGTGACGATCGACAGCATCGTGCTCGGCGGCGGATATCTGAATACGCGCAAGCCCTACGAACTTTCGGCGGGCAGCATCCACTACGCAGAGCTCTATTCCATCTTGCCCTTCGATAACCACATCGTGCTCGGCGCCATCAGCGGGAGCAACTTGAAGCGGCGCTTCTTGCAGAGCTCTTCCTATGTGTTTTCCGCTGAGATCTCGGCTTCGCAGGTACAGGACAGCAAGACGTATTACATCATTACCGATACATATACTTCATTTTACCGTTGGAACAACGTGACGGAGATCGCCCGCATCGAGGAAGATATCTATGCCCGCGATCTTCTTGCCGATTTCATCCGCGGGGGAGGTTGGGCGTCGTGAGAATGTATGATATCATCAAGAAAAAGCGGGACGGCGGCGAGCTCTCCACCGAGGAGATCGGCTTCTTCATCCGCGGCGTTACGGAGGGGACCATCCCCGATTATCAGATCTCCGCACTCTGCATGGCGATCTGGTTCCGCGGCATGAATATGCGGGAGACCTGCGACCTCACGTTCGCCGTGCGCGATTCGGGGGAGAAGTTCACCGCCTCCGAAGTGCAGGGTATCCGCGTCGACAAGCATTCGACGGGGGGCGTAGGCGATAAAACCAGCCTCGTCGTCGCGCCGATCGTCGCCTCGTTCGGGGTGAAGGTCGCCAAAATGAGCGGCCGCGGGCTCGGACATACGGGCGGGACCGTCGATAAACTCGAGGCCATCACGGGCTTCCGTACGACGCTTTCCGACGAAGAATTTCTCCGTCAGGTCAACGAGATCGGGCTCGCGATCGTGGGCCAGAGCAGGCAGTTCGCCCCCGCGGATAAGAAGCTCTATGCCCTGCGCGACGTCACGGCGACGGTCGACAGCATGCCCCTCATCGCCTCGAGCATCATGGGCAAGAAACTCGCCGCCGACGACGACTGCATCGTCCTCGATGTGAAGACGGGTAGCGGGTCCTTCATGAAGACGGCGGAGGAGAGCCGTACGCTCGCCCGCCTCATGGTGGAGATCGGGAAAAATGCGGGCAAGAAGATGGTCGCCTGCATCACAAATATGGACATGCCCCTCGGAAACGCTATCGGAAATGCGCTCGAGGTGCAGGAAGCCGTCGAGACGCTGCGGGGCCGCGGCCCCGCCGATCTCACCGCCGTCTGCCTCATGCTCGCGGGGCGTATGCTCTCGCTTGCGGGCATGGGTACGCCCGCGGAATGCGAGGCGCTCTCTCGGCGTGCGATCGAAGACGGCAGCGCGCTCGGGAAGCTCAAAGAGATGGTCGCGGCGCAGGGGGGAGATGTAGGGCTCATCGAAGATCCCTCCCGCTTCCCCCGTGCAAAGTGCTCCTACGAGGTCTTCAGCCCCGCCGCGGGCTACATTGCGCACACGGATACCGAGGCATACGGCCTTGCGAGCCTTGCCCTCGGCGCGGGACGCAATACGGCGGAGGACGTCATCGATCATTCTGCGGGCATCATCCTCGCCAAGAAGACGGGCGACTTCGTGCAGAAAGGGGAGAAGATTGCGACGTTTTACGCCGCATCCCGAGACCTCTTCGCGGCGGCCGAGGAGCGCTTCCTCTCCGCGACGCAGCTTTCCCGAGAAAAGCCCGAAGAGAAGCCGCTCGTCTACGATATCATCGAATGACGAAATAGGGGGGCATATGGCGAAATTATACTTCAAATTTGGCGCAATGGGCTGCTCCAAGACGGCGCAGGCGCTCATCACCAAGTTCAACTACGAAGAGCGCAACATGAAGGTGCTGCTCTTGAAACCCGCCGTCGACACGCGCGACGGGGCGACCGTCGTGAAGTCCCGCATCGGGCTCATGCAGGAGGCCATCGCCGTCTCCGCGGAGGAAGATCTTCGGGCGCTGTATCTCGAAAAATATGCGGATCGCGACGTCATTATCGTAGATGAGTGCCAATTTCTCACCCCCGAACAGGTGGATGAGCTCGCCGCGATCGTCATCGAACGGAACATCCCCGTGCTCTGCTTCGGGCTCTCGACCGACTTCACGACCCATCTCTTTCCCGGGAGCAAGCGGCTCTTCGAGATCGCCGAATCCATCAGCGAGATCAAATCGGTGTGTACGTGCGGCGCCAAGGCTACGGTGAATGCGCGGCTCGACGACAGCGGAAGGATCGTGACGGAGGGCTCGCAGGTGCTCCTCGGCGGGAACGATCGCTACGTTGCCATGTGCAGAAGATGCTGGCTCAAGATGCTCTCCGAGCAGCAAAAACAAGGGGGGACCCATGCATAAAATTCCCAAAATCCTGCTCTCTGCGGCCCTCTCGGCGGCGGTGCTTCTCGGCGGCTTCGGCCTTTCGTACGGCGGCAAGGCACAGGCGGCGGAAGATTACTATGTGCCGATCACGGCGGAGGGGGGAGACGAACTTCTCGGCCAGCTCCACGACCTCATCACCACCACCCATACCCGTTATAGCTCATATGAAAATTGCAGAGACTATGCGAAGACGACCGACCCCGCTCTGAACGGGGAGGACGGCATCGTCGAATTCTACACCCACGAGACCATCCGCTATTACATCAACGACATCTCCGCGTCTTCGGGGACGTGGAACCGCGAACACGTGTGGCCGAAGAGCCTTTCCGGCGGCAAATGGGGGACGGATGGCGCAGGTGCGGATATGCACCACATCCGCCCTTCCGAACAGAAGATGAACTCGAGCCGCGGCAACGATAAATTCGGCGAAGTTGCAAGCGGCAGCCCCGTCTATTCCAAGACGACGAGCGGCGCCAATTCTCAGCTCGGCGGCTATCATGCGGGCGGCGTGTTCGAACCCCTCGACTTTGCCAAGGGGGATGCGGCGCGCATCGTCCTCTATGTGTACACCCACTACAACACCTATGCGAACGTGCACGGCACGACAAACGGCGGGGGCAATAGCAGTTATTTCGGCAATTTGCCCATCACGAACATCATCTCCGCAAGCTCACAGGAGGCCGCTTTTGCCCTCCTTCTCGAATGGAACGAGCTCGACCCCGTAGACGAGATCGAGACGCTCCGCAACGAGGAAGTCTTCAAGTTCCAGCACAACCGCAACCCCTTCATCGATCATCCCGAATACGTCCGTATGATCTGGGGGTCCGAAACGCCCGACCCCGACCCGGATCCCACGCCCGACCCCGACCCGGACCCTACGCCCGATCCCGATACGGGCAAGGCGCTTGCGGCCTTCAAGGAGGCCGTAGAGGCGCTCGAGGATGCGGAGACGTTGCAGGAGCGCTTTGCGTGCATCAACGCGGCCTACAGCGCCTACCGTGCCCTTCCCGAAAGTTTCGAAGAGACGGAGAACGACGTCGAAGACTACTTCGCGAAATTGGTGGAAGAATACGTTGCAAGGCTGCGGGAGGCGGTCGAAGCCTATAATGCGGACGTCGCGGCCCACAACGGGGATCTTGCGGCGGCCGAGGCGGGTGCGGTCGGCGGCGTCGTAAAAGGAGGGGGGGCTATATGAAAAAAGTGCTCACGATCCTTGCGGCATGCGCCGCCCTTTGCCTTGCCGCATGCGGCCCCACGGGGCAAGTGGTCGATATGTACGACGTTCTCAACGACATGCTGCATGCGAATTATTCCAAGATCGAGCTCACCGTGAAGGATGAGATCGATGCGGATACCGTATTGCACAGCGCATATACCCTGTACTTCGGCGAAACGGTGACGATCTCCTACCGCGTCGAGCGGCTTGGGGCCTTCGGCTCCCTCGGCGAGAGCCTCTCTTCCGCCGTCGAGACGCTCGTCGGCACGGCGGAGATGAAGGACGGCGATCTCGTGACGACGGAGGGGGATGTTATCGATCTTTCCGCCCAAGCGCTCGGCGGCGGCATCAATTTCCGGAGCGACTATTTCGAGACCGCCGAACTCGGTGGCATCTTTTTGAAGGCGGATGTGAAGGACCAAGCGGGGTTCTGGGGGAGCGATCTTCATTGCAGCGAGATGAAAGTCTCGGCGATCTTCCTCGATGTTCTCTCCGAGCTCACCGTGACCTACCGCTCCGAACACGGCGGCCGCGTGGAGATCGTGTATACGTTTTCGGTGTGAAGAAAAGCGGCAGTCCGCACTTTGGAAAACATTTCCAACGTTTTCTGAAAAAAATATAATTTTTTGGGGGAGAATTTTGGCGTAAAAATCTTGCTTTTATGGGCAAAGCGTGGTATAATCAAAGCGTAGCAAGCAAGACTTCTGTGCGTCGGACGCCTTCGGAGCATCGGGATGTATGAACTGAAAAAAATCGGAATCGTAAAAAGAGCTTCGGCGTGGCTTTTGGATGCGATCTTGCTTGCGGTTCTGGCAACAGGGATCATTTGGGTCATTTCACTTATCTGCCGATTCGAGGCGCAGAGCGCGCTTCTCACGCAATATAATCAGCAGCTCAACGATTTTCAGGAAGCGCACGGGAAAGCGGTCGCCGAGCATTATGGCTACACCTACTCGGTGGACGAAGACGGCGTGCTGACGGTCACGAAGGGGGGCAGGGAAGCCTCTTTCGACGACGTGATCCGCGAACTTGTAAACTCCGAAGGAAAGGATGAAGCCGTAAAAGCGGCCTACGACGCCTACCTCAACCTGCCCATCAACGAATTCGTCGCCCAATACCGCCTCGTGAGCAATTTGCTCTTCATGATGGTGACGCTCGGGCTGCTTATCGCATACATGGTCCTCGAATTCCTCGTTCCGCTCCTCATGAAAAACGGGCAGACGATCGGGAAAAAGATCTTCGGGATCGGCCTCGTCCGCCCCGACTGCGTGAAGATGCCCGCGTTTGCGCTCTTTGCAAGGACGCTGATCGGGAAATTCGCGATCGAGACGATGTTCCCCATCCTGCTCGTATTCATGTTCATCTTCGGCGGGTTAGGGCTTCTTGCGGTCATTCTCATCGCCGCGCTCTTCATCCTCCAGATCGTCCTTCTCTTTGCGACAAAGAATAAGACGGTGATCCACGATCTGCTCGCGAGCACCGTGGCGGTGGATATCAAGCTGCAGATGATCTACGAGACGGTCGAAGCGCGGGAAGAGGAGCTCAGGCGCATCCATAAAGAGGAGGCCGAGCGGCCCGAAGAACAGGGGGCGCATGCGGCGCAAGAAGGGCAAAACGGCGAAGTACGGGAACAAGAAGGGCACGAAGCGCAGGAATAACTTTGGCAATGCGCCGCAGATACGGGATCTTGCGTGGAGCGGCAGGCAAAATAAAACCGTAATACAACTGAAAAAGGAAAAATTATGAAGGTCGTACTGGAACATCTCACAAAAATCTTTCCAAGCCGCGACAAAGACCAGGGCTCCGAAGTGGTTGCCGTAAACGATTTCGATCTCGAGATCCCCGACGGCAAGCTCATCGGGCTGTTAGGTCCTTCGGGTTGCGGAAAAAGCACGACGCTGTTTATGATCAGCGGCCTGCAGGCGCCGACGAGCGGCAAGATATATTTCGGTGAAGACGATGTGACGAGTCTTGCGCCGGAAAACCGCGGCATCGGCTTGGTGTTCCAGAATTATGCGCTCTACCCGCATATGACGGTGCAACAGAACATCCTGTTCCCGCTCCAAAACTTAAAAGGTGAACAAAGGCTCTCCAAAGAGGAAATGCTGCAACGCGCGAATGAGGTCGCGAAACTTGTCCAGATCGATAAGTTGATGAACCGCAAACCGTCGGAACTTTCCGGCGGACAACAGCAGCGCGTCGCCATCGCCCGCGCACTGGTCAAAATGCCGCGCGTGCTCCTCTTGGACGAGCCTCTTTCTAATCTCGACGCCCGTTTGCGTCTGCAGACGAGGGAGGAGATCCGCAGGATCCAACGGGATACGCAGATCACCACCATCTTCGTCACCCACGATCAGGAGGAGGCGATGTCCATCTCGGATTTCATCGTCGTGATGAAGCTCGGCGTGATCATGCAGACGGGCAAGCCGCAGTGGGTATACGACGACCCCGCCAACCTCTTTGTGGCGAAATTCCTCGGTACGCCCCCCATCAATGTGTTTACGGGCAAGATCGAAAACGAGATGCTCTACATCGGCGAGGAAGCCGTGCTCGAAGTCAAGGGCATCGAAGACCAGGAGGTCTATATCGGCGTACGTCCCGAGGGCTTCATCCTCGAGGCGGAGGGCAAGCTCACCTGCGCGGTGACGGGGGTCGACGTCATGGGCAGAGATGTCTCCGTCGTCTCCACCAACCCCGCCTCGCTCAATCCCGTCGTCCGCTCGATCATCTCCTCGGATGAGATGGGGAACATCGGGACGGAGGTCAAGTTCTCCCTCAAGGAGCACAAGGTCTTCATCTTCAACAAGGAGACGGAGGAGCGCGTTTACTTCGGCAAGCAGGTCGCCGCGCACGAAGAGATGGTGGAGCGCATGAAGGCGGAGGGCCATACCATCCGCGAGCACAACGGTCCCCTTCCCCGCGAGGCAGACGACAAAGTGCAGGAAAGCCGCCCCGTCGAGGAGAAGAAGGGCTTCTTCGCTAAGCTTAAGGGCCTCTTCTCCAAGGGAAAGAAGAAGGCTCCCGCCGAAGAGACGCCTGCAGAAACGGCAGAGGCCCCTGTAGAAGAAACTCCCGTAGAAGAAGCGCAGGCCCCCGCAGAAACGGCAGAGGCCCCGAAAGAAACGGCAAGCACATCCGACGCCGAAGCCCCCTCCGAGCAGGCGGCCGAGGCTCCCGGTAACACGGAAAGCGAGGCGAAAGAATGAGCAAAACCAAAGAAAAACCCAAGAATAATCTGCGCGCATGGCTGTATCTTACACCTGCGATCGTCATTCTTCTCGTATTTACGGTGTGGCCCATCATCAACACGATCCGCATCGCGTTTTTGTGCCGTTGGGATTCCAATCTCGCCGCTGTGGTCGGCTACGATTATCAAACAGCGATGAACCCGAATATCCATTATCAATTCGGTTTCAACAATTTCGTCAATGTGCTCTCGGCGGGCAACTCGTTTTTGACGGCGCTCGGGAACACGATGCTCCTCACCGTCCTCACGGTGCCCATCTCCACGATGCTGGCGCTGCTCATCGCGGTCGCACTCAATTCCATCAAACCGCTCAAAAAAGTTTTCCAGACCATCTTCTTCTTGCCCTACGTCACCAACGCCATTGCGATCGGTATGGTCTTTGCGGCGATGTTCAGTATGGTGCGGCGTACCCCCACGACAGATCCGACGTCGGTCGGGATCATCAACAATCTCTTCGGATTATTCGGTGGAAGCCCGGTCAACTGGATGGACAGAGGGTCTTCCTATTGGGCGAATATCGCCGTCCTCGTGATTTATATCGTGTGGAACGCCCTGCCCTTCAAGATCCTCGTCCTGCTCGGCGGCCTTCAGAGCGTCAATAAGCAGTATTACGACGCCGCCAAGGTCGATGGGGCTTCCCGTTGGCGTATCTTCTGGCGGATCACCGTTCCCATGCTCTCCCCGATGATCGCCTACGTCGTCATCACGGGCTTCATCGGCGGCTTCAAGGAATATACGAGCGTCGTCGGTATCTTCGGCGATGATATGGGACCGTACGGCAAACCCGGACGTCTTGACACGATGGTCGGCTTCATCTATAACTCCATCCCTCACAATCAGGGGAAAGCAAGTGCCGCGGCGCTCATACTTTTTGTGATCATCTTCGCGGTCACCATGATCAACCTGTATGTGAGCAAGAAGAAAGTTCACTATTGAGGGAGGCCCGATATGAAACGTTCCGAAACATCCGCACGTAAAATTTGTATCGTCGTCATGGGCCTTTTCGGCGCCCTCGCCGCAGTGATGCTGCTTACGGCCATCTGTATCTTCTGCTTGGCGCCCGCGGCAAAGTGGGCGGGCTTCTGCCTCATCGCAGGCGCCGTCGTCGCGGTCGCGTTCCTGCTCTTCTTCGCCTACAACCTCGGCAAGTTCGCGGGGGAGAATGAGGATGCGATCACCGCCGCCGCCCGCCGCCAGAAGATCAAGAAAGTGCTCATCTATATCGGCATCTACACCTTCCTCACCGTGATCGCGATCACCGTCCTATTCCCCTTCTATTTCATGCTCATCTCCTCGGTGAAGACGGTGGATGAATATCAACTCGCCACACCCACGCTTTGGCCGCGCGAGTTCCGTTGGTCTACATATGCGGCGGCCTTCACGGGCGATCTGCATTTGGGGCGGCTCTTCCTGAATACGGTCATCGTCGGCGTCGTTTCCACGCTCCTCTCCCTCGTCGTCACGGTGCTCTCGGCCTATGCCTTTGCGCGGCTCGAATTCCGCGGGAAGAATGTATTGTTCGCGCTGCTCCTCGCGACGATGATGATCCCCGGCGAGCTCTTCACCGTCACCAACTACATCACCGTCTCTGCGTTCCATTGGCTGCATACGTTTGCGGTGCTCATTGTGCCCTTCCTCGTGAGCGTGTTCTACATCTATCTTCTCAGGCAGAACTTCATGCAGATCCCCAACGAGCTGTATCTCGCCGCCAAGGTGGATGGGACAAGCGATCTCAAATACCTCTGGAAGGTGATGATCCCGCTCTCGGCGCCCACGCTCATCTCCATCACCATTTTGAAGATGATGGGTTCGTGGAACTCCTACATGTGGCCGCAGCTCGTTGCGAACGATACACTGCACAGGCTGGTCACGGTCGGGATACGGCAGGCGGATTTCTCCATATCGGGGCAACCGGGCATGACCGACTTCCCCGCCCAGATGGCTGCGATCGTCCTCGTGACGATCCCGTTGCTTCTCGTGTTCATCTTCTTCCGCAAGTACATCATGCGCGGCGTCTCGCGCAGCGGTATCAAGGGTTGATCCCCTGCACACAAATCAGAAAAAATTAAAAAGGAGATAAAAATGAAGAACAAAATCGGCGCGATCATTCTCGCGAGCACAATGCTTTGCACGGTAGCGGTCGGCTTTACCGGATGCATCCAAGAGGGCGAGATCAACAACGGATCTACGGTAGACGACTTGGCAAACGTTCCGCTCGCGACCTCGGGCGGGTTTGTGATGCCCGAGGGCGGGTTCGATATCACGAAGCCCGTCGAGATCACTTTCTACCACACGATGGGCAAAGTGTTGCAAGAGAAGCTCGATTACCAGCTTGAGCTCTTCAAAGAACTTTTCCCGAACATCACCGTCAAGGCTTCCAAATACGGCAACTACGACGATGTGCACACGCAGATCAGCACGGAGATTTCCGCATCGAACCAGCCCAATATCGCATACTGCTACGGCGACCATGTTGCCGATTACAACGTGTCGAATGCGGTGTTTGCGATGAACGATTTCCTTCCCGGCGGCACGTATGCCAATGAGACGGTCACGCTCGAGAGCGGCAAAGTGTACAATCTCGGCCTTACCGAAGCGGAGCAGAAGATGTTCATCGAGGGCTTCTACAACGAAGGCCACATGTTCGACGACGGCAAGATGATGTATATGCTTCCCTTCGCGAAATCCACCGAAGTCATGTTCTACAATAAGGATTTCTTCGAAGACAACAATCTGAAGGTGCCCACGACATGGGATGAACTTTGGGATACCTGCGAGCGCATCCTCGAGATCGATCCCGAGTGCATTCCTTTCGGCTACGACAGCGAATCCAATCTGTTCATCACGCTCTGCGAGCAAAACGATTCCGCATACACCTATCCTACGGGTACGGCGGTGAACAGATTCCGTTTCGACAACGAAAAGAACCGCGCGTTCGTGCAGTCGCTCACCAAGAACTTCCTGAACGGCTATTTCACGACGCAGGAGCTGAACAACGGTACCTACACCTCCAACCTCTTCACCTCTCTCGTGGAACCCAAGTGCTACATGTGCGTCGGGTCCACCGCGGGCGGGCAATATCAGAAACCTCCGCTTGTCAACGGCGAGTATGCTTTCGAAGCGGGCATCGCACAGATCCCTCAGGTCGATCCCGCACATCCGAAGGCGATCTCGCAGGGTCCCTCCGTGTGTATCTTCAAGGATAAAGATCCTCAGAAGGTCCTTGCAAGCTGGCTCCTCGTGAAGTATCTCACGACGAACATCGAATTCCAGGCAGACTTCTCCATCGACTCGGGCTACATGCCTCCGATCAAGATGGAGTATATGGAGACCTGCGAAGCCTATAAGGCGCAGCTCGATGAAGCGAACGGGACGACGGGGATCGCCGCGCTCTCTGCCAAGATGTGCCTTGAGCAGAAAGATGCTTACTTCACCTCTCCCGCATTCGTCGGTTCCTCGAAGGCCCGTACCGAAGTGGGCTTGCTCATTCAGGCCGCGTTCGACGCCCAAAACCTCGAGGAAATGGATGAAAAAATCGATCAGGCCTTCAAGGATGCCGTGAATCGTTGCATTGATTTCATTACCTAATAAGAAGACAGAACGCGGGGTAATACGATGAAGAAATATTTGAAGAGTATTTTCGCACTTATGGCGGCGGCCGTGCTCGTGCTTCCCGTATTCGCGGGATGCGGCGGCGACCCCGTCGAACCCGGTCCCACGCCCGATGATCCTGTAGATCCGCCTCCGGTCGTTTCCGATCCCGTGGACTACGCGGGCGAGCTCAAGCTCGATCTTGCGTCCGAGACCAAGAAGCAGGAAGTCACCGTGAGGAACTTTATCGACGGCGATACGACCCATTTCGACCCCGTGACGAATTCCACGCTGACCGAATATAATTCGGCGGATTTCGCGGGAACGGACGGCTTCATCAAAGCGCGCTATATCGCGGTGGATACGCCCGAATCGACGGGTGACATCGAGAAGTGGGGCAAGACCGCTTCCAAATTCACGCGCGGAAAGCTCGAAAAAGCGGAGAAGATCATCGTCGAATCCGACGACGGCAGATGGAATATCGACTCCACGGGCGAGCGTTACGTCCTTTGGATCTGGTATATGCCCGAGGGCGAGACGGAATTCCGCAACCTGAATGTGGAGATCCTGCAAAACGGCCTCGCGTTCGCCTCTTCGACCGCGCAGAACAGATACGGCGAGACGGCGTTTGCCGCACTCAACCAGGCGAGAGATCAACACCTCTGCATCTATTCGCCGGCGGGCACCGTCGATGAGAACTTCTTCGAAGGGGATGCGCTTCCCGTCGACCTGAAGCAACTCCGCTTCCGCGTCGGCAACTACGTCGATAAGAAGGTCAGTGTAGACGGCGTGGTCGTCGCGCTTCTCGCAGACGGCGCTTTCCAGACGGCCTATATCGAAGATTATGTCGAGGCCGACGGCGTCGCTTACGGCATGGCCGTGTTCCTTGGAACGAGCACGAGCGCCCTCTCGAAAGTCTTCACGGTCGGCAACACCGTGCACGTGGTCGGAACCGTTACTTATTACGAAACGGGTGATACCTACCAGATCTCGGGCGTCCATGCCAATGCGATCCGCCCCCGCGAAGACGACAGCGTCGTCACGGGTACGGGAGAAGTCCACTTCCAGGAGCTCACCGCCAAGCAGATCTCGCAGGATAAGCTCACGATGGAGTTCACCGTGAAGGGCGAAGAGGGCGAGGAAACGCTCGAAGACGTCACCATCAACTTCGGCGAAGCCGTCATGGGCTCCTCCGCTTCGTTGACCAACCTGAAAGTCGTCAGCGCGTATACCACGCAAAAGGGCGACAACACGGGCGCCATTTCCCTCACCTGCGAGCAGACGAATGCCGACAATACCAAGACGACGATCATCGTCCGCACGCTTCCGCTCTATGAGGACGGCGTACTCATCCCGCAGAGCCGCTACGTGGGCAAGACGATCAACGTCAAGGGGATCATCGATAAGTACGAAGGCGTGTATCAGCTCAAAGTCAACCTCTCCGCAAACATCGAGATCCTTGACTGATCGCAACACATTCTCAACTAAGGGCAACCCACGCTCTTCTCATCGCCAAGAATCGGGGCGTGTGTGTCAAACAAAAAAGAAAAATTTTAGAAAGGAGTTGGAAGTATGAAGAACAAATGGCTGATTGGTGCACTTTCATGCGTCATGGCTGCCACCTTGTGCTTGGGGATCGTTGCTTGTAACAAGACTCCCAAGACGGGCATGACCGACGAAGAGATTGCACAAGCGGGCATCACGACGCTCAACGGCATCTACCTTGACGGCGACGGCAAGGTAAAGAACTACGAGACACCCGACGATTACCAGGTTCTCGCAAAGACCAGAGTTGCGGAAGAGTTCTTAAACGTCACTTGGTCGGTCACGTCCGAAACGGAGAATATCCAAAATTATGTGTCGATCGGCACCGAGGCGGATGCAAGCGCCCGCTATACGATCGATATCACCCGTGCGACGTTCGATATCGAGTACACCCTCACCGCTTCTATCACTGTGGGGCAAGCGACGAAGACCGCAAATTATGCGCATAAGATCCCCAAGAAGTCCTCGGAGGATGCGATCACCGCGACTTTGGACTTCTCGACGGATGCGGCTCGTACCTCGATCAGCACCGTTCAACAGATTTGGGAATCCAATGGCTTGAAGCTCACGAACGATAAAGCGGGCAGCAGCACCGCTACCAACAACGCGGGCGACAATGCCGGTCACATTCGTCTGTATGCGGGCTCCAAGGTCACGATCGAGTTCCCCGGGATCAAGATCATTACTTTCCGTAGCCTTACCACCTACGAATATTTCCCCAATCTGCAGACAGTTCTTTCCAATGCAGGCTATACCGCAGATCAGCTCGTAGTAGATGAAGAGGCAGGCACCGTCAAGCTTACGCTGACGACGCCCGTTGATTTCCTCGAATTTACCGCGACGAAGCAGCTCCGCATCACCTCTATCGATGTAGAAGGAACGGAAGGCGGCGCAACCGCAGAGCAGAATGTTGCGGCCGTGAAAGCATGGCTTACCGTTTCGCAGACGTCGTTCAATTCCCCAACGACCATTGCCCTCGCTACCGAAAAAGTCGGTACGACCATCAGCTGGGCGATGAAGGAAGCCTCCGAGTATGCAAAGGTCGAAGACGGCAATCTCGTCATCACCAAGCTGCCCGAGGAGGGCGAACAGAAGGCTACCCTTGTTGCGACCATTTCGTCGGGCACGGCGAAAGACACGAAGGAATTCGAGTTGACGTTTACCCACGAGATCAAGCTCGAGAACGACGGCACCGCAGAGCATCCTTATACCGTTGCCGATGTGTATAAGCTCGCGAGCACCCTTGAAAGCGGCAAAGTCTATCAAGAAAACGGTCAGTCTGTCTCCATGTATGTCAAGGGCATCGTCACGGCGGAAGGCTCCTGGGCACCCAGTTACAGCAACTGGCAGGATGTGATCATCGCCGATACCCCTTCCGGTACGCAGACGCTCAAGCTCTACGGGCTTAATCCCGGTGCAGGGCTTTCGGAGACGAACGGCCCCAAGGTCGGCGGCACGCTCGTCGTCGTCGGCGCTTTGAAGAATTACAACGGCACGCTCGAACTGACTTTCGATGGGTCGATCAAGCTCAACATCACGGATTATACCGCTCCCGTCGATAACAGAACAGCACAAGAGAAGGTCGATGCGGCGCTGCAGGCGCTTGCGGATACCTTCACCGTCACCAAAGCGGGCGAGACCGATCTTCCCGCTTCCACCGAGCCCGACGTCACCTTCGCTTGGTCGACCACCGATCAGACTTACACGATCACGGGCAACAAGATCAACGTCAGCGCGCTTCCCGCGGCCGATGCGACCGTCACCGCCACCGTCACCGCCACCTGCGGCACCGAGGCCGTGACCGACAACACGAAAACCGTCACCATCACCATCAGGGCGAAGAGCGACGAACCCGCTCCCGGTTCGGGCGACGGCACCGAAGCCAAGCCTTTCACTGTTTCCGATATTACGGAAATCTTCAAGAGCTTGGATTCCTATGCCTATTACACGGCCGATGGGACCAACCCCGCCCTTGTCTACATCACGGGTATCATTACCGTGGTTGGGACGACCGATGACTACGGAATCAAGAATTTCTACATTGCAGCTACCGCAGGCGACACCGAGAACGATATTTTGATCTACAGCCTGAACTGGAGCGACACCGTGAAGTCCGGTACCAAGTTCACCGTGGGTGATACCATTGTCATTCAAGCATATCTTCAGAACTACAATGGCACGTATGAGATCACCTATTGGAGAGAAGGCACCTCTCCGTCCTATAAGTATCACAACGGCTACATCGTAGGCCATACGCCCGTTGGCGGCGAAGTCACTCCTCCCACCCCGAGCGACGCCGATGCTACAATCTCCTTCGCGGACACGACGAACCGCACTTCTGTTTCGACGGAGGTACAAATCTGGAAGCAGAACAATGTTACGGTCACCGTTTCGAAAGGCGGGAGCAATCAGGACATCAACGAAACGTATTTTAACCCGCTCCGCATTTATCAGAGCAATACCGTCAAAATCGAGTATACTTCCGCAATGGCGAAGATCGTGTTCCACTGCGGAACGTATCAGAATAAAGACTATCCCGGCGCATTGAAGACCTCTTTGGCGGGCGTTGCGGGCATCACTGTGACGGTTGACGGATTGGATGTAACGGTTACCTTTGAAACGGCCGCAACTTCGCTCGAATTTACGGCATCGGCTCAGATTCGTTTGGAGTCCATCGACGTCTATGCAGACGGCGGCACGGTTGATCCCGAACCTACGCCCGATGAAAATACCGCGACCTACGATGTTTCCACGAAGAACTATGCGAACAGCAACAAAGTGACGACTGTTACAGAGGGCGATGTTACCTTTACCTTCTCCAAGGGTTCGGGCACCTCTGACCCCGCGTATTATAACACGGGTGCGGCAGTCAGACTTTATCCCAACAACACGCTCACCGTTTCCGTCGGCGCAGGGTATTACATTACCAAGATCGTCTTTACCTATGGCACCGGAGATTCGGCGGATAACGCGATCACCGTAAATAAGGGGACCTTCACCACCGATACGTGGGAAGGCTCCACGCAGACCGTCATCCTTACGGCAGGCGGTACGAGCGGACACAGAAGAATTACTTCCGTCGTAGTGACCTATGTCGCGACCACGCACGAGCATCACTACAATGTTGCGCACGATGCGGGTACGTTCATGCACACCTATACTTGCGATGCAGAGGGCTGCTATGATAAATCCTATAGCGCGGCCTGCGCACTTGAGAACAACAAGTGCAGTGCGTGCAACGAGACCTATACCGAGCAACAGATCAAGGACGCATTGTTTGCACTCACCAAAGGGCAATCTTTGCCCGGCACCACCTATCAGCTTACGGGGAAAGTTCTTCGCATTGATTCCGCTTACGATTCCAAGTACGGCAATGTGACCTTCACCATGAAGATCGACGGCAAAGAAGTTCAGGCGTATCGTACGAGCGGCGAAAAAGCCGAGACCGTGAAGCCCGGTGACACCGTCGCCGTGAAGGGTGGCCTTACAAACTACAATGGGACCTATCAATTCTCCGCAGGTACGATTCTTAACCTTACCGAGGGTGAATTGACCGCCGAAGAGAAGGTTGCCGAAGTCAAGAATTGGCTCACGCTTCCCGAGGCCGCCGATAACACCATCACGCTTCCCGAAGTTCCCGATTGGGCAAATGGCGTTTCACTTTCTGCCGAAAGCAACAAGACGGCTTCCCTCACGGTGGAGGGGACGACACTCAAGCTCATCCCTGGGGATGCGGATACGGATGTCACCGTCACAGTGACGATCTCTTGCGAAGGTGCAACTTCCGTGACCAAGGAATTTACCGTAAAGGTTCCTGCCAAACTTCCCGAAGGTAGCGGGACCGCAACTTACGATCCTTCCAAAAAATATACGGCAAACACGAAAGTTACAACCGAAACTGTGGATGACGTAACGTTGGTATTTTCGAAAGGCCAAGGTAGTAATGACCCGCAGTACTATACGGGCGGCACGGCGATCAGAGCTTATGCCAAGAACACGATCACGATTTCTGTTCCCGCCGGTAAACTGATTAGCAAGATCACGATTACCTTTGGTAGTGGTGGCGATAGTAACGCAATCACTGCGGACGGCGGCACCTATGCAGACGGCGTTTGGACGGGTTCCGCGCAGAGCGTTGTGTTTACGATCGGCGGCACGAACGGAAACAGACGTATTGCGAAGATCGAAGTCGTGTACGCTCCCGCTGCGGCGGCGGCTGCGGTAAGCGCACCTGCAGAGGTTGCGGTCCTTCCCGGCAAGCAGTTCTGATTTGGAACAAAAAAACAGCCTTTCTTCGGAAAGGCTGTTTTTTTGCGCCGTGGTGGGCGAGATTTCTCTACTTGGGGAGCCCCGACATGGCCAATCCCAAGCGATACCCCCTCCATTGGAGGGGGGTAGGGGGGTGGGCAAATGCTTGGTCGCCGCCCCACCCCCTTGATCCCCCTCCCACGGAGGGGGTAACGGACTGCGTAGTTGCTCCCACGGGGGGGTGACGGACTTCGTAGTTGTCAATCTCAAGCGATACCCCCTCCATTGGAGGGGGGTAGGGGGGTGGGCAAATGCTTGGTCGCCGCCCCACCCCCTTGGTCCCCCTCCCACGGAGGGGGTAACGGACTGCGTAGTTGCCAATCCCAAGCGATACCCCCTCCATTGGAGGGGGGTAGGGGGGTGGGCAAATGCTTGGTTGCCGCCCCACCCCCTTGGTCCCCCTCCCACGGAGGGGGTGACGGACTTCGTACTTGCTCCCACGGAGGGGGTAGCGGACTGCGTACCTGCTCCCACGGAGGGCGGACTTCGTACAATCTTCTACTCTTTGCCGACGAGGGAGACGATGCGGGCGACGGCGGCGGGGACGCCTTCATCCACGCTCACTTCGACATCGCACACCTCGCTGTTTCTGTACTCAAAATCCAGCGACATGATGCGCCGCGTCTTATCCTCGAGGTCGATCTCGCGGCTGATGATGCTCTTGATGGCTTCCGCGCGGTCACGGCGCATGAACACGAGCATTGCGCGGCGGCGATACAAATTCTTCAGCGTGATCGCGCCGCAGATATCGATGGGGATGACGGCGACGTTTCCGCGTTCCACGATGGGGGAGATATCCTTCTCGGACGTGCCGAAGTGGTAGCCGCTATAGACCGTCGTCTCGATATAACTTCCCGCCTTCATCTCGCGGAGGAATTGGGTCTCTCCGATGAAGCGGTAGGAGCCCTCGGCCTCGCCGCTGCGCTTGGGGCGGGTCGTCGAAGTGAGGGGCTTTTCGAAGCCGTGAAGCGCGGTGAGGGAGTTTGCAATCTCGTTTTTCATGGAGCCCGAGGGGCCGACAAGGCAGAGTACGCCGCCCTCCGAGAGCTGCGGGAAGCGTTCGGAGAAGGAGCTCAAGACCATCTCGCAGAAGTGGAGGAAGTCGTCGTAACTGTTCACCGAGAGCAGCCCGGAGAGCCCCGTGTTCCACGGTTTGCGGAAGAGGACGGGGTAGGCGGCGCGGGAGCTCGAGATGTTGTGGGCGCCGTCGTCGAGCATGATATCGAGGGAGAGCATATCCTTCCTTGTCCCCATGATGATGTTGCGGGCGGGGATCTCGGGGAAGTCTGCGATGAGCCGTTCTGCCCGTGCGCTCATACATTCCGCGGGCACGGCGGTGACGAAGAACACATCGGCGATCTCGGAGAGCTTCTTCACGAACTCCTGTGCGCCCTTGGTGATGGGCTGGGTGCGGACGAACTCGGGATCGGAATAGAGGGCGATGCGTTCATCGGCGTGTCTGCCGCTCCCGCCCCAGCTGTTGATCTCCTCGATCTTCATGGGTTCTTCCTCGGGATGACGGGCATTGATGATCGAAACGGCATAGGAATTGCACTCGTAGAGCGTATCGTCGACGTCCAATCCCACACGGATCCTATATTTTCTCATAAGTTGACCTCGCTTTTATTATACCCGAGCGGCGAAGGCTTGTCAAGCGGGAACGGAACAGGTTGACAAATCTTTCGGGGTATGGTAAAATGGCCTTGTATTCTACGATAGGAGAAATTTCTATGTTCCGCGAAGCACTTGCACTCATCGAGCGGTACGACCGTATCATCCTCTACCGCCATTCCCATCCCGACGGCGACGCCATGGGCTGCCAGTTGGGGCTTGCGCAGCTCATCCGCGATAATTATCCCGAAAAGCAGGTCTTTTTGGTCGGGGATGCGCCGACCCGCCTTCCCTTCCTCGACGTGACCTTCGACGAGCTTCCCGACGAAGCCTACAAGGATGCCCTCGCGATCGTCTTGGACTGCGGTTCCTCGCATCTCATCTCGGACGAACGCTACAAGCTCGCCGCGGCGACGCTGCGCTTCGATCATCATCTCTATTGCGAGAAGATCTGCGATCTCGACGTCGTCGACAGCACCTTCGAGAGCGCATGCGGCCTCGTGACGATGTTCGCAAAAGAGACGGGCCTCAAGCTCTCTCCCGCCTCCGCGACCGCCCTCTACATGGGCATGGTGACGGACAGCGGCAGGTTCGTCTTCGATTCGACGACGGCGCGGACCTTCGAGCTTGCGGCCTTCCTGCTCTCCCAGCCCATCGACCTCAACAAGCTCTACTACGATCTCTATGCGGAGCCCTTCGAGAAGATCCTCGAGCGGGCAGACAACATGCACAAGATCAAGTTTACGCCGCACGGCGCCGCCTATATCTACACGACGCGGGAGGAGCTTCCCGCAGGGGCCGAAGCGGCGCCGACGTCCTCGGGGCTCGTCAGCCTCATGAAGGATATCCGCGGCGTGTTCGTGTGGGTCAACTTCACCGAGGGGGACGACGGCGTCCACGCCGAACTGCGTTCCAACCGCTACAATATCAACCCCATTGCCGTAAAATACGGCGGCGGAGGGCATAAGAAGGCGAGCGGGTGCGTCGTGCCCGACCGCGAGACCGCGATGCGGCTGCTCTCCGATCTCGATACGCTCGCCGCCACGGAGGAAGCATGAACGAAGCCGTAAAACAAGAGATCCTCGAGACCATCGAGCGCTACGATAAAATCATCGTCTCCCGTCACATCCGCCCCGACGGCGATGCCGTGGGTTCCACGAAGGGCTTCGTAAAAGTCTTGCGCGATACCTATCCCGCGAAGAAGATCTTGCTCGTCGACGACGATTTTTCGGACTACCTCGCCTTCTGCGGCGGGGAGGATACGGCGGAGGAAGAGGACTACCGCGGGGCGCTGCTCATCGTCATCGATACGGGCACGCGCAAGCGCATTTCCAACCGCAACTACCAAAAGGCCGAGAAGATCATCAAGATCGATCATCACATCGAGGCCGATCCCTATGGGGATATCAACTGGGTGGAGGACTTCCGCTCCTCGGCCTGTGAGATGATCGCAGACTTTTTCATGACCTTCCGCGACCGCCTCAAACTCTCCGCAGAGGCGGCGGGGTACGTCTACATGGGCATGGTGACCGATAGCGGCAGGTTCCGCTTCGAGGGCGTGACGGGGGAGACCATGCGCCTTGCGGGGGCCCTGCTCGATCTTCACCCCGATACCGAGACGCTCTTTGCAAATCTCTATACCGAAGAGCCCTCCGCCTTCACGCTCAAGACGCACGTCTATCAGCATCTTCGGATCACCGAACACGGGGTGGCCTACGTCTATATGGACCGCGCCGCACAGGAAGCGCTCGGGCTCACGCTCGAGGCGGCTTCCTCCGTCGTCGGCGAGCTTTCGGATATCCGCGGCAGTCTCATCTGGGTCGCCTTCATCGAGAACACTGCGGAAGACAACATCCGCGTGCGGCTGCGCTCGAGGTTCCTCGGCATCAACGACCTCGCGAAGCGCTACCACGGCGGCGGACACGAGATGGCGGCGGGCGCCACCGTCTACTCCGAAGAAGAGATGTATGCCCTCATCGAGGATGCAGATCGTCTTCTCGGCGCCTACAAATCCACACATGAGGGTTGGTTATGAAGATCTTATTGACGAATGACGACGGCATCGAAGCCGAAGGACTGCAATATCTCGTCGACTTTGCGAAGACGATCGGCGAAGTCACCGTGTTCGCTCCCAAAGTCCAGCAGAGCGCCACGAGCCACTCCATCCAGATCCATAATGCCTATGCCATCGAGCGCTCGGACCGCTTCGGCGGGATCGAGGCCTACAGCGTGGACTCCACGCCCGCCGATTGTGTGCGCGTCGCCATCCTCGGCATGAAGCGGAAGTTTGACCTCGTGATCTCGGGCATCAACAACGGCCCCAACCTCGGGGGCGACATCCACTATTCGGGGACGGTCGCCGCGTGCTACGAGGCCGCGATCTGCGGCGTGAAGGGGCTCGCCGTCTCGGCAGCCTTCCATTCCTTCGGCAACGCCGTAAAGAACATCGGGCGGGTCTTCGAGGAGATCCAAAGACGGAGGATGTTCGAGGATGCCGATATCCTCAACGTCAACTTTCCCGAAGCGGGGGAGGAGATCCTCGTGACGAAGATGGGCCCTGCCATCTACAGCGACGCCTTCGATATCTCGGGCGGCATGGTGACGCCCCGCCTCATCTGCCTCTACGAGGGCACGCGGGACCTTTCGCTCGATACCGATGCCACCATGACGGGCCACATCACGGTGACGCCCCTCCGCTACGACCTCACCGACTCCTCCGCCTTCGCAAAACTCAAAGGTTGAGAGGGTGCGAAGCCCAAATCCCCCTCCGTGGGAGAACAGAGCACCTACCCCCTCCGTGGGGGAACAGTGCACCTACCCCCTCCGATGGAGGGGGTAGGTGCGTGAGAGGCCGTGGAGGGGGGTGGCATGCGTGAGGAGCCGCCCACCACGTCATTCCGAGGCGTAGCCGAGGAATCTCGTACTTGAGATTTCTCCTCCCTACGGTCGTCGAAATGACGTAGACGGGGTACCTATATCGATTATTCATAAATCGTGCCCGACCGCATTTTTGCGGTCGGGCACGGATCTTTTTTCAACACCAAATAGCCGATCTATCTTCCACGCAACAGCCGATCGTATCACGCAACAGCTTATCTATATTCCCCGCAAAAGCCAAGAATACCCCGTAGCCGCATCAATAGCCGATCTGAATGCCGATGAAGAGCATGAGGACGGTCACGGCGAAGATGAGGATCTGGAACCACCACGTAAAGCGGAACCATTTGCCGTAGGAGACGTCCGCCATCGAAAGCCCGATGAGCAGCACGGGGTTGGTGGGCAGGATGACGTCCGTAAACCCGTCTGCCATGCAATAGGTGAGGATGATGAGGTTGGGCGAGATCCCGAGCTGGCCCGCTATCTGCAGCAGGATGGGGAAGATGAGGAAGATCTTCGCCGAAGCAGAGCCGATGAAGATCTGCAAGAACAGGATGAGGGCGTAGAGCAGCAAGATGACGACGAAGGGGGACTTATCCTGCAGCGCCGTCTGTACGCCGTGGACGATCGTATCGAGGATGCCGCCCTCTTCCATGACGAGCTTCACCGAGGAGGCGAGGGCGATCATGGCGATCGCGGGGAGCATGGAGAGTGCTCCCTGCCCAAACCACTTGAGGGTGCGGAGGAAGTTCTTCTCGAGCACACTGCCCGTTACAAGGCCGCCCACGAGGAAGGTCACCGCGAGGATGGGGATAGCGAGGGAAGAGATCGCGCGCACGGCCGCCGTAAGCAGCAATACGACGAGCTGTACCCCGAAGAAGATGGCATACGCCCAAAAGACTTTGCGGTCGACCTCGGTCTCCACGGCGAGCAAGCGGCGCTTTTCGCAGTCGGCGCGATGGGTGAGCGAGCGCTCGGGGTGCTTTTCGATACGGTAGGTATGCAACAGCAGGAATCCGCACACGAGCAGGAAGATCACCGCAAAGAGGATGATGCGCAGAGACATGCCGCTCGCGACGTTCACCTGTGCCTGTTCGGAGGCTAGCCCTACGGAGAAGGGGTTGGTGATGGCGGCGGCAAAGCCGAAGCAGGAGGCCATCATGCACATCCCGAGGCCGGTGAGCGTATCGAAGCCGAGGGAGAGGGCGAGGATGACGACGAGGGGCAGGAGGGTCACGAGCTCTTCGAACATGCCGAAGAGGCTCCCGAACGCCATAAACAGAAAGACGAGCAGGCAGAGCACAACTTGCCGCCGCTTCCCGAATTTCTTGACGGCGAGCCCGATGATCGCCTTGATGCCGCCCGTCTTCTCGATGATGTTGAAGACGCCGCTCATGACGAGCAAGAAGACGGAGATCATGGCGATCGTGAGCCCGTCGCTCGAGAAGAAGACGCGGAAGGGGGCCGTGATCACCCGCCAGAAGGCGATGCCCTCGGTCTTCCCCGCGATGTATACGCCGTTCTCATACTTCCCTTGCGGGACCCAAAGCGTGAGAAGGGCGGTGATGGCGAGGATGACGACGAGCAGCCCGAGTACGAGGAAGAATGCCCTGCGGTTGATGTGCGTGAAGGAGCGCTCTTTTTCCTTTGCCTTCTCTTCGGAAGAGGCGGCCCGTGCTTCGGAAGGCGCCGTGTCCTCGGGGACATTTTCCCGCGAAGGGGCCGTTTCTTCCTCAAAATGCGCAGATGGGGTGAGATTTTCTTCGGTAGGATCCATAATTTATGCCTTGAAATAGTCTTTCAGCGCGATGCTGCATTGATACCATTTTGCGCACAGGCGCTTGTTTTCGGGGATGAAATAGTAGATCTCCTTGCCGCGGTACAGCTCGAAATCCTCATTGGTGCCGAAGAGCAGGCGATAGACTTCATTGCCGTTGAAGTGCACTTCCACTTCTTCCCCGTCGTCGGTGCCCGTATAGGTGAGGCCCGTGCGATCGAGGCGGCAGTGCCCTTCGCCCGCATGACGGAGGCAGGTCTTGCCGTCTTTGGAGGAATGCTTGAGCTCGACGTCGCTCTCGAGGGCGAAGTTTTCGTCGGCGGCGACGGCCTTTTCGAGCTCCTCCTGCTGCCAATCGTACCAATCGCGGAGGTCGCGGAAGGGCGCGTTTTCGAAGGCGTACCGATCCCCGAGCACCGTCTCTTTGCCGCAGCAAGTGCAGCGGAGTACCCGTTTTTTGGTCTCTCCCGCCCCTTCGGCGCCGCAGCAGGGGCACTTGTAGAGGACGCCCTCGAGGCCCTCGGCGAGCTTTTTGGAGCGGTAGCGGACCTTGGGATGGGCTTCGAGCCATTCGTATTCATCGTAGTCCATCGCACGGTCGAGGGCGGCGGAGAAGTCTTCCATGCTCTGCGCGGCGACCTCTTCGGCCGTGAAGAGCTTCTCGAGCGTACATTCCACGGGCGCTCCCTTCCGAGGGCCGTTGCCCCACTTGGGCTGTGCAAAGTAGTTGCCGCCGATCTTGAAAAGATAGAGGTCTGCCCCCGACTTATAGAGGAATTTGGCGGTGACGCTCTGGATGCCCTCGTACCTTCCGACGGTGGAGAGCCGCGCTTCGGGCATCATGAGCAGTACGCCCTTCTCCTGTTTCAAGACGCGGACGCAGTTCTTCGCACACTCGAGGTCGGCGGCGAACATGCTCTTGGGGATGATGCCGCCCTTCTTCATGAGGGTGCCCATCGTCTTATGGTAGAAGTACATCCGCGCGCAGACGATGTTGGGATATTCCTTTTTGAGGCGGCCGCCCGCGAAGAGAAAATCGACGAAGGCACCATGGTTTACGAGCACTACCGCGGGCCGAGAGAGGGGACCTGTGTTGTTTTTATAGGTCACCTTGAAGTTCCAACGGGTGTAGAGACCCGCGAGGCGGAAGAAGGAGCGGTAGAGAAATTTATGCGTCTTCTGCAGCTCGTAGTCCGAGGAATAGGGCGTTCGTTTGCGCTGAAGGAAGGCGTTGAGTTTTTTGATGAGGACATCCCGCTTTATGATGAGGATGATGACAAAAACGAGCAAGACGAGGAAGACGACGGCCGCCCAGATGAGGCTTGCCTCGATGGCGAGGTGTCCCAACCCCACGCCGATCATGACGGAGGGGAGGGACCCCAACCCCGTGAGGAGGATATAGCGGGGATATTTTAAGTCGGTGCCCGCCGCAAAGAAGCAGATCATGCCGTAGGGGATGGCGGGCAGGATGTAGAGGAGCAGCACGAGCAGGGAGATGGTGCGCACGGTCTTCGCGCTTCCCCAATCGATATCTATCTTGCGGGAGTAGTATTCGCTCATGCCCGCCCCGAAGACTTTGTAGCCGATGTAGATGAGGGTATTTCCGATGAGGACCCCCGCCTCGCAGACGAGGACGCCGTACCAAAAGCCGTAGCTTATGCCCGAGATGACCTGCACGGGTTCTGCGGGGAGAAACATCAACACGACCTGCAGCATGGAGAGAAGCCCCACCGAGGTCACGCCCCGCCAGCCGAAGCGCTGTGCATTTGCGCGGATCTCATCCTGCGTGATGCCCTTGCGGAAGAAGGCCTTGAAGACGGCGAAATTTTCCCCGTAGAGCAGAAGAAAGAGCACCGCTGCGAGAAATACGATGCCGAGGACGATCACGACGATCTTGATTTTGGTGCTCTTCTTCATGCCGCGCTCCTCTCGTAAGTTTCGGGTGCTCGATCAAAATTATAAGGGATAACGCAAAAAAATGCAACCCATTTTGCCGTTATTTGCGAAAATCGCACCTCATGTCGGCGATTCGATGAGTTCGCAGTCGTAGAGCGTGGGGTCGGAAGCGCTGTCGCTCGGGTAAGGGAAGCGCTCGTTGAGGTTATACCCCTCGGGCAGGTCGCGCGGCGCATAGCCCGTAAACTGTTTGAAGATGCGGTTGAAGTTGCGGATGGTGCCGAAACCGCAGCGATCGGCGATCTCGGTCATGGGAAGATCGGTGCTTTCGAGAAGGCGGATCGCGGCGTCCGTGCGGATGGTATTGAGCTGACGGGAAAAGTTCACGCCCGTCGTCTCGCGGAAATAGCGGGAAAAATAGGTGGGGGCCATGCCCATAAACGCCGCCGCATCCGAAAAGCGCAGAAAGCGGTAGTTCTCGTTCATCTCCTCGAGCAGGCGGCGCAGGGTCTCCGAGCTTCGGGGCTCTTCGCTTGCGGCCTCCGCCGCTTCCTCCCCGCGGAAGATCGCGATCATGAGCTCGAGCACTTTGCAGGCCGCCTCGCTCCCGCAGAGGGGGGCCTTTTTGGTGAGAATGCCGCGGAGCGCGGAATAGGCCTCGGGAATGCGGTAATCGCCCGTAAGGAGGGGGGAGACGAGGCGAAGATGCCCTATCCCCCGCATGATCTCCTCGGTGAAGACGATCACGATGAGCACGGTATCGGGATCGGTCGCGTGCATGGAATGCACCTGCCCGCTCGCGATGAAGAAGGCCTGCCCCTCGACGAGGCGATGATTTTTCTTTTCGCAGAAGACTTCTATCTTGCCGCGTTCGACGAAGAGCAGTTCGCAATCGGGGTGCCAATGGGGAAGATTTTGCGAATTCTTATACTTTCCCACCCAAACTTTGCCCGAATCTGTATATTTCCAGACTTCACGTTTTGCGATCATGGCATTCTCCTTACCACGATTATAGGGGATACGGGCGGCTTTGTCAAGCGGGGAAAGTACAAAAAAGATAATAAATGTCCGATTTTACATATCGGAATGCTTGCAGAAGGAGGTGGGCTCTGTTATAATTGTGGCACAAACCGTGGGAGGGTTTCAGTTATGAAAGTTTTGGTTACGGGCGGCGCCGGGTACATCGGCAGCCACACCTGCGTGGAGCTCCTCGAGGGCGGCTACGAAGTCGTCGTCGCGGATAATCTCTCCAACGCCAGCGAAGAGAGCATCGCGCGCATCCGCGAGATCACGGGGAAGGAGCTTGCCTTCTACCGCGTTGACGTGCGCGATAAAGCCGCAATGGATGAAATTTTTACCGCACACAAGATCGACTGGGTCATTCACTTTGCGGGGCTCAAGGCGGTCGGCGAAAGTTGCGCCATGCCCGTGGAGTATTACGACAACAACCTGAACGGGACCCTCGTCCTCCTTCGTTCGATGCGGGAACACGGGTGCAAGCGGATCGTATTCTCGTCCTCTGCGACTGTCTACGGCGATCCGCAGCATCTTCCCCTCACCGAAGAGAGCCCGACGGGCGGCACGACCAATCCCTACGGCACGAGCAAGTATTTTCAGGAGATCATGCTGCGCGACGTCTACAAGGCCGATCCCGCATGGACGGTGGTGCTTCTGCGCTATTTCAACCCCGTCGGCGCGCATGAGAGCGGCCTCATCGGCGAGGACCCCAAGGGCATTCCCAACAACCTCACGCCCTACATCGCCAAGGTGGCCATCGGGGAACTCAAGGAGATCGGCGTCTTCGGCAACGATTATCCGACGCCCGACGGCACGGGAGTGCGGGATTACATCCACGTCGTCGACCTCGCGGAGGGGCATGTCGCCGCCATCGAACATATCCATAAGAGCGGCGTGTATACCTATAACCTCGGCACGGGGGTGGGGTACAGCGTCCTCGATGTGATCCATGCCTTCGAGAAGGCGTGCGGCCACAGCCTTCCCTACGCCGTGAAGCCCCGCCGTGCGGGCGATATCGCCGCCTGCTATGCCGATGCCTCCAAGGCCAAGCGCGAACTCGGTTGGGAGGCCAAGCGCGGCATCGACGAGATGTGCGCTTCCCTCTGGAATTGGCAGTCGAAAAATCCGAATGGGTACAGAAAATGAGCGACGTTCTCAAGAAAGCGGAGGAGCTCGTAGCCTACGCAAGGCAATATCTCGAGCTCGATCCCCGCGATGAATTTTATATGAAAAACCGCCTCCTCGAACTTCTTTCGGGGGAGGATGTCCTCTCGGAAGAGGAGGAAGACGAGGTCTTCGGCGCGCTCTCGCTTTTGCCCTCCGAGATAAATCGGCGCTTTGCGGAACTTCTTAAGAGCGATACAAAGCGGGCGACCGATTGGTTCTACGAGTACTGCGTCCGCAACAACTACGTGAAGAAGGCGAAGCTCGACCGAAATCCCCGCTTCGAGGCGGGCGGGCTCATCGTGACCATCAACAAGGCGAAGCCCGAATTCCGCGATCCCAAGAAGGCCAAGGCGGGCAACTCCGTCGACGGCGGGTTTGCGCAGTGCGTCATCTGCCGTGAAAACGAGGGCTACGGCACCCGCAACAAGCGTACGCTGCGCACGGTGGACCTCACCCTCGGCGGCGAGAAGTGGTTCTGGCAGTATTCGCCCTACGGCTACTTCCGTGAGCACGGGATCGCCGTAAATTGCAGCCATATCCCCATGCATGTCGACGAAACGACGTTCGGAAAGCTCATGGACTTCGTCGACCTCTTCCCGCACTACTTTATCGGCTGCAACGCCCCGCTTCCCCGCATCGGGGGGAGCGTGCTCGCCCACGATCATTACCAGGGCGGCGGGGAGATCCTGCCCATGCACAAGGCGGGGGCGGCATATACCTTGCACCATCCCGATTTTCCCGAGGCCGTCGTCGAAGTCGTGGATTGGCCGGGGACGGTCGTGCGGGTCGTCTCCAAGAGCCGCGCTGCGATCGGGAAGATCTGCACGATGATCGACGAGAAGTGGAAAAACGCCGATTACCCCGAAGAGGGGCTCATCCACGCGGACGCCGAGGGAGTGCATCACGCCGTCTCGCCCACCGTCGTAAAGACGGCGCGTGGCTACGAGATGAGCCTCATCCTCCGCTCCAACATCACGAGTGAAAAGTACCCCGATGGCGTCTTCCATGCCCACCCCGAATTCCACGTCATCAAGAAGGAGAGCATCGGTCTCATCGAGGCGCAGGGGCTGTTCATCCTCCCCGGCCGTCTCGAGGCCCAGCTTGGCGCGATCGAGCAAATGATCGATACAGGTACCCCCCTTTCTCCCGAAATGGAGGAGTTCCGTATGGTCTACGAAGAGACCAAAGCGCGGGGCGGAGACGCCCATGCCGCCATGCGTGAGGAGCTCGGCAGCATCTGCGGCCGCATCCTCGAAAATACGGCGGTCTTCAAAAATAAAATGCAGACCGTGCAATTTCTGCACGAATTGGGGATGAGATCATGAACGAAAACTATACCTACAAAGTTTCGGCGGCGGGCCGCGTCAACTTGATCGGCGAGCATGTGGATTACTGCGGCGGCAAGGTGCTGCCCGCGGCGCTCTCGCTGCGGAGCACGGTCCTCGTCCGCCCCAACGGCACGGATAAGATCAACCTTGCATGGACCAACCTTCCCGATAAGATCTCCTTGGATCTTTCGGACCTCGAAGCCTACAAGAGCGTGAAATATGCCGATTATCCCGCGGGAAGCGCCCTCATGTGGCAGAGGGCGGGCAAGAAGCTCGTGGGCTGCGATATGCTCCTCGGGTGCACGGTGCCCTTCGGGAGCGGGCTCTCCTCTTCGGCCGCCATCGAGGTCTCCGTGATCGCGGCCCTCGCCTCAGTGGCGGGGGAATCCGTCGATCCCGTAGAGATCGCCCTCCTCGCCCAAAGCGCGGAACGCGAATACATCGGCGTGAATTGCGGCATCATGGACCAATATGCCTCGGCGTGCGGCAAGGCGGGGCATGCCATTCTCCTCGATTGCAAGACGCTCGCACGGGAGTATGTGCCCATCGACCTCGGCGAGTGCACGCTCGTCATCATCAACTGCAAGAAGCCCCACAACCTCGTGGAGAGCAAATACAACGAGCGCCGCGCGGAGACCGAGACCGCCCTTCGTCTGCTGCAGCAAAAACGCAGCATCTCCTGGCTTGCGGACCTCACGCCCGAAGAATTCGAGAAGGACTGCGGCGTGCTCGAGGGGAAGGTTTTAGACCGTGCCCGCCACGTCGTCGAAGAATGTGCCCGCGTGCACCGTGCGGTGGAAGCCATGCGGGCGGGGGACCTTATGGAGCTCGGGCGCCTTCTCAATGCCTCCCACGCCTCCCTTCGGGATCTCTATGAAGTCACGGGGCGGGAGCTCGATGCCCTCGCGGCGGCGGCACAGCGGCACCCCGCCTGCTACGGTTCCCGCATGACGGGCGCAGGCTTCGGCGGATGCACCGTCTCCCTCGTGAAGAAATCGGGCGCAGAGAGCTTCAAGGCGCAGGTCACCGAAGAATATTTCCGCGAAACGGGCTACCGCGCGGAGGTGTACGACGCCGCGATCGACGACGGCATCCGCATCGAAAAACTCTGAAAAACTTACCCATGTATCAATTTTCGGCGATCGAAAGCGCGGAGGGCGACCCCTTTCGCGCTTTTTCTTTGCTTCTTTTGCGGAATGCGGGGGAAGATCTTCGCATAGAATAGTTGCAATGAGACTCAGCGATGCGATCTTCAAATTTCTCGGCGGCGAAGGGGACCCCGCACGGGTGCAGTATACCGTCGTCGACGGCAGGGGCGGGTACTTCCAGAACGTACGCCGCCTTGCCGAATTTTCGGCCGAGCGCATCGTCCTCTTGGGGAGACGCGGGGGGCTGTGCATCGAAGGGGAGGGGCTCACGCTCGGAAAATATACCGCGGGGGACGTCGCCGTATTCGGCGAGATCCGCGGCGTCTTCCGCACGGAGGCGCCATGAGAGGGGGGATCTGTGCCGTCGAAGCGGAGGGCCTCGGCGTCTTCCGCGTCCTCGATAAGCTCGCGCGCGGGGGCGTGGAGGTCCTTTCTGCCCGTCCTACGCAAAAAAATACGCTCGAAATCACGATCCGCGGCAAAGATGTCCGAAAAACTTTTGCAATTTTGCGCGGTTCGTGCTATAATATAAAAAAAGTGCACCCGTTGGGGCTTTCCCGCCTGCTCGCGCGGGCACTCCCGCGGGTCGGGCTCATCGTCGGCGCACTCCTGTTTGCGCTCTTTGTCTGCTTCTTCGAGACGCGCATCCTCGCCGTACGGGTGGAGGGCAGCGGCGCGTATTACGAACGGGAGATCCGAGCCATACTTGAAGAGGAGGGCGTGGGAAGATTTTCCGCCCGTCCGCGGGATACGGCCATGATCGTCGCCCGCATCCTCGCCCTGCCCCGCGTGGAATTCTGCACGGTGGAGACGGAGGGCGGCGTGCTTCGGGTGAAGGTGGAGGCCGATCGGGCAGAAGTACCCGCATCCCCCGCCCCCCTGTGTGCCCCCGCGAGCGGGGTGGTGGAAGAGCTCATCGTCGTCCGCGGGACCTCGTGCGTTCGGGTGGGGGACAGCATCGCGCAGGGCGAAGTGGCCGTCGCGTGCTACAGCTTGCTCGGCGGGCGGCAGGTGCCCGTATGCGTTATGGCGAAGATCGCCGTGCGCTACCATGTGGAACAGGAATACGAACTCGGCGAGCGGGAGGCGGCGGCGCAGGCGCTGATCGACTTCGGGCCGCTCGAAAATATGCAAATGCGAAGGACAGAGCGAGGTTTTCTCGTCGAAGGCGACCGCATCGCGGTCGCGGCGGCGGGGCTCGCGTAGGAGGAAGGTTGCCGGTCACGATAGAGACGGGCGCGATGGACAGGCTGCTTGCCGTCGTCGGCGCGTTTGATGAAAATCTGAATACGATCGCCGCGGAGCTCTCGCTTTCGGCACGGATCGAGGGGACCTCTATCGTTTTTACGGGGTCTCCGGAGGCAGAAGCGGTGGGGCGCGAAGTCGTCTCGGGGCTGCTTGCGGTCATCTCCGCGGGGGAGCCCGTCGACCGCTCCCGTCTCCTTTACTGCATCGAACTCGCCCGTGAAGGGCGGGCCGCGGAGATCGGGGGCGTCATGAAGGACGTCATCGCCGTCTCCGCCCGCGGCAAGCCCGTAAAATGCAAGACGGTGGGCCAGAAAGCCTATGCCGATGCCGTCCGTTCACACACGGTGACCTTCGGCGTCGGTCCCGCGGGCACGGGGAAGACCTATCTCGCCGTCTGCCTCGCCGTCGCCGCCTTCAAGGGCAAGGAGGTCGAAAAGATCATCCTCACCCGTCCCGCCGTCGAGGCGGGGGAGAAGCTCGGCTTTCTTCCCGGGGACCTGCAGACCAAGGTCGATCCCTATCTTCGGCCGCTCTACGACGCCCTGCAGGAGATGTTCGGCCTCGAGACCTACCTAAAACTGATGGAGAAGGGGAGCATAGAAGTCGCACCCCTCGCCTATATGCGCGGGAGAACGCTCTCGGACGCCTTCGTCATTCTCGACGAGGCGCAGAACGCCACCCGCGAACAGATGAAGATGTTTCTGACCCGCCTCGGCGAAGGGAGCAGGATGGTCGTCACGGGCGACCTCACCCAGACCGATCTTCCCGAAGGGAAGACGAGCGGGCTCAAGCAGGCCGTGCGCATCCTCGAAGGCGTGGAGGATATTGCCGTCTGCAGACTTACGGAGCGGGACGTCGTAAGGCATCCCCTCGTCATGAAGATCGTCCGCGCCTATGAGCGGGAAGAGAGCAAACGAAGGAAGGGAGAGATAAAATGAGTCGTTCGTCCATACAAAAGCCGTCGAAACGCAAACTTGCGCTGAGTGCGCTCGTCTTTTTTGCGTGCTATCTCGTCATGCTGTTCGTGATCTTCCTCATGATCGTTTTGAACGATCCCTCGGGGTGGACGGTCTTCTTCCATAAACACTTTTCTTCCATCCTCTCGCTCATCGTGAGCGTCTTCTTCCTGTTTGCGATCGCCTTCGTCTACTACGCCTTCGAAGACGCCGAATTTTTGGAGCACCTGCCGAACATCGTGATGATGTTCTCCCTGCTCATCGTCTCCTCTGTCATCTGCTTCTTCATCGGGCGCTACTTCCATCCCTATGCCCGTCCGTTTGCCGTGTTTGCCTTCCTCGCCCTCTTCCTCTTCAACCGCAGACATGCACTCTTTCTGAACTTCATCTTTTCCTTCCTCATCTTCGTCATCGACCTCTTCACGAACACGGTCCCGACGGTGGATATCAACACGGAGATCTATTCCTCGCTGCTGCTCTCCTTCATCAGCGGGACCTTCGCCATCTTCCTCTCGGGAGGCGTGAAGACGCGCGGCGGCTTGCTCCTTTCGGGCGTATTCATCGCGGCGCCGACCGTCATCGTCGTGCTTCTCTTCAATATCCCCGAGATCACGAGCAACTGGATCGATTACTTCTCCGCCGCGGGCTTCCGCATGCTCAGCTGTATTCTCGCCGCGGCGTTTGCCCTCGTGTTTTTGCCCGTCTTCGAGAAGATCTTCAACAGCCTCACCGTCTTCCGCCTGAGGGAGCTTACGAGCACCTCCGCGCCTCTTCTAATGCGCCTGCGCGATGAGGCCCCCGGCACCTTCAACCACTCCCTCATCGTCGCCCAGCTCGCCGAGACCTGTGCCGTCGCCATCGGCGAAAACTCCGAGCTCGCACGTACCGCGGCCTATTATCACGACGTCGGCAAACTCAAACAGCCCGATTGCTTCACCGAGAACCAGGGGGAGTACAACGTCCACGACGAGATCACCCCCGAGCTCTCGGCGGATATCATCCGTTCGCACGCCAAGGACGGCTACGATCTTCTCATCGAGAAGCACCTGCCCAAGGCCATTGCGGATGTCGCCCTCGAGCACCACGGCACTCTGCCCATCAAATATTTCTACAACAAGGCGATGCGCTATTCGGGGGATGCCGATATCAAGGATTTCTGCTATCTCGGTCCCATCCCGCAGACCAAGATCGCCGCGATCATCATGATCGCCGATGCCGCCGAAGCCGCCACCCGTGCGATGTCCGACCGCTCCACCGAGCGCCTCGAGCGGCTGTGCCGCGAGATCATCGAGGAACGCATGGACCTCGGCCAGTTCGATGAATGCGGCATCACGATCAAGGAACTCACGATCATCAAGATGACCCTCGTCGATGCCTTCACGGGCGTCCATCATCACCGCGTGGAATATCCTTCCATCCGCTTCAACCGCGACCGTCAGGCGGTGAGCACGGAGGAAGAGCATGACTGAGCTCTTCCTCGAAAGCAAACTTCCCGCCGCCGAACGCGCCCCCCTTGCAAGGGCGATGGAGACGGCTTTTTCTGCAGACGTCCCCCTCGTTTTGGAGCTTCTGTTCGTATCGCCCGAAGAGATCCGTGCGCTGAATGCACGGGAGAGGGGAGTAGACGCCGTGACCGACGTCTTGAGCTTCCCCGCGGCGGCGCTTACCCCAGGGGCCCCCATCGTTTCTGCACAGCATACCGATTGCATCGAACCCGCGATCGGGCGGAAAAAGAAGAGGATGTATCTCGGGAGCGTCGTCATCTGCACCGAGCGTGCCCGCATGCAGGCGGAGGAATACGGCCATTCCTATGCCCGTGAGGTATGCTATCTCGCCGTGCACGGCTTTTTGCACTGCCTCGGTTACGATCACGAAAGCGATGCGGAGCGCGGCGTCATGCGGGAACAGGAGGAGAAGATCATGGGCGTCCTCGGCCTCGGGAGGGAAGAATGAGAAGCGGCACCGTCGCCGTCATCGGCAGAGCAAATGCGGGAAAATCCACCCTCATCAACGTAATTGTGGGGGAAAAAGTCTCCATCGTCTCCCCCAAACCCCAGACCACGCGGGACCGCATCCTCGGCGTGCTCACCCGCGAAGACTATCAGATCGTCTTCGTGGATACGCCCGGGCTCTACCGCGGCCGCAACGCCCTCACCGACCTCATGATGAAGACGACCGAGACGACGTCCAAAGACGTCGACGCCATCCTCTTCGTCCACGACGGCCATGCGGGGATCAAGGAGGAGGACGTCTTCCTCATGAAGAAATACCTCTCCCTCGGCGTGCCCGCCCTCATCGCCTATACGAAGATCGACATCATGCCTAAGGAAAACATCCCCGCCGACGTGAAGACCCTCTTCGAAGCGGGCATTGCGGCCGACGTCTATCCCGTCTCCGCGCGCAAGGGGCAGAATATCGCAAAGCTCGAGAAGGCGATCGCGGCGATGCTGCCCGAGGGCGATGCGCTCTTCTCGGAGGATATCGTCTCCGACCGCAGCGAAAAGTTCATGATCTCCGAGCTCATGCGCGAGAAGATCCTCTTAAAGTATGAAAAGGAGATCCCGCACGGCGTGGCGATCGTCGTCAACAAGTTCGAAAAGCAGGAAAACGGCGCCTATGCGATCGATCTCGATATCGTCTGCGAGAAGAAGAACCACAAGGCCATCCTCATCGGAAAACAGGGGCAGGCCCTCAAGGAAACGGCCTCCTTCGCCCGAAAGGATATGGAAAAATTCCTCGGCGCCAAGGTCTTCCTCACCGTCTATGTGAAGGTTCGCGAGGACTGGCGCGACCGCGCTTCGCTCATGAAGGAATTCGGGTATTCCTCCGAAGATTAGGCATATCTTCGGGCGGCTTGCGCATACTGCGGGCATGAAAGAGGACAAGAAGCGGGCCAAGGAGCTCGCATGGGAGCTCTTCGAAAAGACGGGGAGCTTCAGCTATTATATGTTGTATAAACGGCTCTGAGGCAAGATATGATGTACAAGACGGATGCGCTCCTCCTCAAGGGGACCGATCTCGGCGAGAGCGACAGGCTCGCGACCCTCCTCACGGCAGACCGCGGCAAGATCTCGGCCTCCTTCAAGGGAGTGCGGAAGGCGGGTGCACGGCTCTCGGCCGCGGCCCAACCCTTCTGTTTCGCGGAGTACGTCCTCGCCGAAAAAGGGGGGAGGTACACCGTGACGCAGGCCGCCTTGCACGACGGATTTTACGCCCTGCGCACCGATCTTACCCGCTTCTATGCGGCCTGTGCCGTCACCGAAGTCTGCGACCGTCTCGCCTACGAAGGCCTGCCGTGCGGGCCGCTGCTCGTCGCGGCGGCGGAGGCGCTCGGGGCGCTCGAAGGGGATACGGGGGAACATGCGAAGGGGGTGCTCGTGCGCTTTCTGCTTGCCGCGCTCGCCTTTGCGGGCTATCCCGTGCGGGCGGCGGAGTGCGCCGTCTGCGGCGAAAAGATCGCGGGGCGGCGGTACTTCGACTTCGGGCGGGGGGCCTTTACCTGCACTTCGTGTGCCGAAGGGGTCCCCGCGAGCGAAAGCACCTATCTCTCGCTTCGCGCCGCACTGCGGGGGGAAGCGGGCTCCGCGGACGGAGATCTTCGCGCGTTGCGGCTTCTGAAGGCGTATTTTGCGGCCTGTACCGAGGCCGAGCTTCCCGCCCTCGGGGAGTTTTTGAAGCTGTGATCCTACCTTTTATAGGAAAACCGCGAGAAAAGCGCGGAAAAATATAAATTCGCGTGCAAAATCGATTGACATCGCCCCCTGTTTGTGGTACACTCTTACTACACACCGTGGGGTGTAATTTTTTTGTATGGAGTTTTTACGCAATGGCTGTCAAAACGACGAGAATGAAGGTCACGTTCGAGTGCACGGAGTGCAAGAACAGGAACTACGATAGCTTCAAGAATAAGCGCAACGATCCCGACCGTCTCGAGCTCAAGAAGTATTGCCCCGTTTGCAGGAAGCACACTGTCCACAAGGAATCCAAGTAAGGCGCACAGCGCATCGGAGAAAAAAACATGGCAAGATCCAACGAGAAAGATCTCGAAGCGCAGAAGAAAGGGAAAGACGCAAAGAAGCCCGATAAAAACGCGAAGCCCAATATTTTCGTGCGGATGGGGCGGAAGATCAAAGAGACGTTTTCCGAACTCAAGCGCGTCACTTGGCCTACGTTCGGCAAAGCCGTAAAGGCGACGGGTGTCGTTCTCCTCGTCGTGCTCATTTTTACCGTGCTCTTTACCGGCATCAACTACGGCTTCTCGGAACTTCTGAAATTGCTGACGAAGTTGGGGGCACAATAAGATGCCCGCGCCCGCAGTCGATACCGAGCCCAAGTGGTATATCCTTCACACCTATTCCGGCTACGAGGCAATGGTGAAGGCGAGCCTCTTCAAGCTCATTGAAAACAACAATCTGAGCGATCAGATCGTCGACGTCAAGATCCCGACGGAGCAGACCATCGAGGAGAAGGCAAACGGCAAGAAGAAAGTTGTCGAGCGCAAACTTCTCCCCTGCTATGTATTCATCAAGATGATCTACTCCAACCAGCTGTGGTATCTTGTGACGAATACGCGCGGCGTGACGGGTTTCGTCGGGCCGCAGGGGCGCCCCATCCCCATGAAGGATGAGGAGATCCGCAAGATGCGCCTCGAGGACTACGTGGTGGACGCCGATTTCCACGCGGGCGACCGTGTGACGATCGACAACGGCCCTTTGGAGGGCTTCATCGGCACCATCAAGGAAGTCAACGACGAGACGCAGCGCGCCAAGGTCAACATCCTGATGTTCGGTCGGGAGCAAGACGTCGAGGTGGAGTATATCCAGATGACGAAGATCTCCGCCGACGCCGTGGAGATCCCCCGCGAAGAGGAATAAACGGGCGACCAGTGGCGGAAAATTTCGGCATTTCGTCTGCACGGGCTCCGCGCAGACATGCAAATAAGTGGGAGGCGGTAAAATCCCAAACGTGCCGCCAATATCACCACGAAGGAGTCTTTTTATGGCAAAGAAAGTCACCGCAATCGTAAAATTGCAACTTCCTGCCGGGAAAGCGACCCCGGGACCCCCTGTCGGTTCCACGCTCGGTCCGCACGGGATCAACATCCCCGGCTTCACCAAGGAATTCAATGCAAGAACGGCATCGCAAGAGGGGCTCATCATCCCCGTCGTGATGACGATCTATGCAGACCGTTCCTTCACGTTCGTCCTCAAGACGCCGCCCGCACCCGTCCTCATCAAGAAGGCGCTCGGGCTCGAGACGGCCTCCGCGACCCCCAACAAGGTCAAGGTCGGCAAGCTCACCAAGGCGCAGGTCGAGGAGATCGCGAAGACCAAGATGCCCGATCTCAACTGCTCCACGCTCGAGAGCGCGATGAGCATGATCAAGGGCACCGCCCGTTCGATGGGCATCACCGTCGAGGAATAAGGAGGTCGCATCATGGGAAAGAAATATGTAGACAGCCTGAAATCCTACGAGCGGGCAAAGGCGTATGAAGCGGCGGAGGCGATGGAACTCGTCGTCGCGAATGCAAAGGCGAAGTTCGATGAAACGGTGGAGCTCCATATCCGCCTCGGCATCGATCCGAGACAGGCGGACCAGCAGGTCCGTGGCGTGTTGGTCCTTCCCAACGGCACCGGCAAGACGAAGAAAGTCCTCGTCGTCGCCAAGGGCGAGAGAGCGGACGCGGCGCAGGCTGCGGGTGCGGATTTCGTCGGCGCAGAGGAGATGATCCAGAAGATCCAGACGGAGAACTGGTTCGGATTCGACGTCATGATCACCACCCCCGATATGATGGGCGTCGTCGGCCGCATCGGCCGTCTGCTCGGCCCCAAGGGCCTCATGCCCAACCCCAAGTCGGGTACGGTCACGATGGATGTCGCAAAGGCCGTCGCCGAAGTCAAGGCAGGTAAGGTCGAGTACCGTCTCGATAAGACGGCGATCATCCACTGCCCCATCGGCAAGAAGAGCTTCGGCACCCAAAAGCTCATGGAGAACTTCAACGCGCTCATGGAAGCCATCGTGAAGGCCAAGCCCGCGGCTGCCAAGGGGCAGTACATCAAGAGCGTGACCCTCACCTCGACGATGGGCCCCGGCGTGAAAGTCGCCTATTCGAGAGGATAAATTCCTCACGCCCCCCGAAAATGCTTGACAAAGCCTTTTTCGGGTGGTAAAATCATGGCAAATACGACCGCAGACAACGGGTGCGCCAAAGCGGCGCTCAATCTCCCGTCGAGGCCGACTTCTTAAATCGTATTTAAGAGCCGCTCCGTACTGTCTGCGTACGGAGCTTATATTTTTCAACAGGAGGTAACTATGTCGGAGAATTTTGAGGCAAAGAAGGTCGTCGTCGAAGAGATCAAGGCCAAGATCGGCGCTTCGAAGTCCGTCGTCGTCGTGCACTACGAGCGGCTCACCGTGAAGGAAGTCACAGATCTGAGAAACAGCTTCCGCAACGCGAACTGCGAGTATAAGGTGTATAAAAACACCCTCGTGCGCAAGGCGTTCGATGAGCTCGGCGTAAACGATTTCGATAACGACCTCAACGGCGCGACGGCGTTTGTCTTCTGCCCCGATGAGACGAGCGGCTGCTCGATCATCGCCAAGGCAGTCAAGGATACGCCCGTCCTTGCCGACAAGATCGTCCCCAAGTGCGCCTATGTCAGCGGCGCCTATGTGGACGCGGAAGGTGTGAAGAAGCTCGCGGCGATCCCCTCGAGAGAGGTGCTCCTCGCAAAGATGCTCGGCTGCTTGCAGGCGCCCATCGCGAATCTTGCGTTCGTTCTGAAGGCGATCGCAGACCAAAAATCTTAATTTTTCGGAGGAAATCAAAATGGATGTTCAGAAATTTATCGAAGAAGTCAAGGGTATGACGGTCGTCGAACTCAACGACTTTGTGAAGGCGCTCGAAGAGGAATTCGGCGTTTCGGCGGCTGCGGCGGTCGCGGTCGGCGGCGGTGCAGGTGCGGCTGCGGAAGCTGCTCCTCAGGAAGAAGAGAAGACGGAGTTCGATATCGTCCTCAAGGATGCCGGTGCGAACAAGATCGCGGTCATCAAGGTCGTCCGCGAACTCACGGGCGCAGGGCTCGTCGATGCGAAGAAGGCCGTCGAAGCGGGCGGCGTGCTCAAGGAAGCCGTTCCGAAGGCGGATGCCGAGGCTGCGCTCAAGAAGCTGCAGGAAGCCGGCGCGACTGCGGAGCTGAAGTAACAAAAAAACCGACCCCCGGGGGTCGGTTTTTTGTTGGACTTCGTAAGGGCGAACTGCGGATAAGCGGCGCATAACTTTGTACGGCGCGCTACGCGCTTGTGCCGCCGAATTAGGCAAATCAATTTCATGTTGCTTGTTCTCGGCGTTCGCGCTTGCGTTTCCCTTGGTCACGTACATTTGGGTACGCTCCCGTCGGGAAGCCGCGCGCTCCTCGTTCTGCTTGCTTCTCCGCAGTTTGACGGTATCCGTTTTCGCGCATGATGAGCAAGACAGTAACCACGGGGCTCCTCAGTACGTCATTCCGAGGCATAGCCGAGGAATCTCGTTCTAATAACGTCATGTTGAGCATAGTCGAAACATCGCCTTAGTCTTAATTCTACTTGAGATTTCTCACTACGTTCGAAATGACGTGTGGCGGGGTACCTATGTAGTTTATTCCGCGTGTCTCTCCATTGAAGAACAAAAGAGCACCCCCTCCATTGGAGGACAGACCGCATATCCCCTTCATTGAAAGCAGACCGCATACCCCCCTCCATCGGAGGGGGGTAGGGGGGTGGGCAGAATACGACGGGGCAACTCCCGAGTGCCCCTTGGCGCCCCTCGTAGGGGAGCTGGCGCGGCGTAAGCCGCGGCTGAGGGGTTTTTGAAACCCTATCCCCTGCTACGCAGGTACTTCCCCTGAGAGGGGAAGCAAGGGGTCGGACTGCGTATTTGCCTTCTCGCCGCCCACCCCCTCGGTCCCCCTCCCACGGAGGGGGTATTGGACTGCGTACTTCCTCCCACGGAGGGGGATGGCCAACGCACGTCATTCCTCGGCTACGCCGCGGAACTCGCCCGATTTCCCGTCATTTTTTGCATTCCGCACAACTTTCATGGCGAAATCACCGAAAACGCTTGACGTTTGCCGAGAAAACAGGTAAAATAGACGCATACCCGATTTCTGGGAGGATCTCTATGAATAAAAAATTCTTACGTCGTTTGGGCGCGATCGCCGTCGCGGCGACGGTCTCCGCAGGTGCGCTCATGCTGTTTGCGGGCTGCACGACCGATCACCCCGAGGTCACGATTACCTATGCCTTCAACGGCAAGGAATATAAAGTGGACTATCGTCTTTCCCGCGTCGACGCCCCCAAGACGGTGCAGCACTTCATCGAGCTCGCCGATGCCGGCTTCTACGACGGCCTCTGCATCCACAATTACGACAGCAATTATCTCTACGGCGGCGGCTACGAGCTCGTCGACGGGCAGAACAATCGCTACGACTACAAGGATCCCGTTGCCGATATGAGCGCCTACGAGCTTCGCGAAGTGGATTACTTCTCCCGCGTACAAGCGCTTGAAGAGGCGGGCAAGAAGTTTACGCAGTCCGTCTGGGCGGCAGAGGGTACGGCGGCCCATCCCAAACAGGGCGCGGGGCTCTATACCGTCTATGGCGAACAGGGCTCCCATCTCGAGAACCCCAACCGCGAACTTTCCCACGGGATGGGGGCGCTCGTCATGTACTACACCGATAAGGGCAGCAACAGCGCCAAGGTCACCGTCGTCCGTTCGGATGGCGGCAAAGATAACGACGGCGAGCCCCTTCAACACGAATCCTACACCGAAGACAGCGCGACTTCGCTCTTCTATACCTACACCTCCGCGAGCATCAACTCCTCCCTTGCAGAGAAGTATTGCGTGTTCGGCGTCGTGAAGGACCTCGAGAAGTTCAACGGGGAAGACGGCCTTCTGCAGGCGATCCGCGACTACATCGAGCAATATGAAGACGACGAGAACTTCTCCTTCACCACAGAACAGGAGATGAAGCTCAATGAATACGATCCCTTCGAGGAAGTGAAGCGCGGCGACCTCACCGAGACCTTCAACGTCCCGCTCCGCAGCCCCATCATCATCGCCTCCGTGAAGGTGAATAAGTATTGATCCGAACCTTAAAACCTTATAAGGCGCCCCTCGGGGCGCTTTTGTTTTACGAAGGCCGCGCGGGGCCGCACGAACATAGCGGCACACGCAAACGTTTGACAAATCCCGCAAAAGCGCGTATAATCTCAAATAACGGTACTACGCCGCACGTTCGGCGCTTCCGCCCGTGCAGGGCGGAAAAGGAGGACCGATGAAAAAACAGATCGCAAAAATGCTTACAGCGCTCTGCCTCGTATTGTCGCTCGCGCTGTGTGCGGGCTGCACGCTCATCTTCCCGCAGCCCGACGATAGTTTCCCCCACGAAGTCGCCCAAAGCCGCGGCGAATATTCGACCGACGGGGGCTGGCTTGCCGCGGCGGATGCGCCCGCCACCGAGCTCCGCCGTGCCTATCTCGAGGCGGTGGACGACGGCAGTTTCTCGGGGACCTATGTCGACTTTTTGGAGCGCATCGGCGTCACGGGCGGTCAGGCGCAATATGCGCTCAGGAGCGTCGTGAGCGTCTACACGGATTCGAGCATCGGCTCGGGCGTCATCTATTCCTTGGACCGCACGACGGGCGATGCCTATATCGTCACCAACTATCACGTCGTCTACGATCCCGAAGTGCGCGGCCACATCAGCGGCGGGATTGAAGTCTACCTCTATGGGCAGGAATACGAAGTGAGCGGGATCGCGGCGAGCTACGTGGGCGGGGCGATGGAATACGACCTCGCCGTGCTGAAGGTCACGGGCTGTAACGCCCTCCGCGGGACGACGTCTTACGCGCAGGCCGTGCCCGCCGATTCCGATGCCCTCGCGGCGGGGGATCGGGTCTACGCCGTCGGCAACGCCGATGCGGGCGGGATCTCCATGACGGCGGGCGTCATCTCGGTCGATGCCGAGTACATCGCCATCACGGGCGCCGACGGGACGACCGCGCTCACCCTGCTCGAGATCCGCTCGGATGTCGCCGTCAACCACGGAAATTCGGGCGGCGGGCTCTTCAATGATATGGGCGAGATCGTGGGGATCGTCAATGCCCGCGCGGAGGGGGAAGAGGAGTTCATTGACGGCTTCGGCTATGCCATCCCCATAAACCTCGCCTTTGCCGTCGCCCAGAACATCATCGATACATGCACTACGTCCCCGCTCGCCCGCTGTGCCGCCGTCGCCCGCTTCGCCGATGTGTCGGCGATCATGGGGAGCGCCGTGTTCGACGAGACCACGGGCAGGTTCTATCTCGAGGAGAAAGTCATCGTCTCGCGTCTCGAAGTCAACATGCCCGCCGAGCGCGCCGGGCTCAGAAGGGGGGATACCCTCATCACCGCAAAACTCATTCCCGCCCGCGGAAGTGCGATCACCGTGGATATTACGCGCACCTTCAAGATCGAAAATCTGCTTCCGCTGATCCGCCTCGGCGATACGCTCGAGCTCACCGTCTCGCGGGACAATGCCGTGCAGACCATTCGCATCGCCTACACGAGCAATTCCGACTTCCGCATGGTCGCCTAAAGGGCCTCGTCGATTTTGCAAAATGCATACATTATGTAAGAAAATCGGGCAAAATGCCCATATGAGGTAAGAAAAATGTGCACTGCCATTTCGCTCCATGCCGAAAAACATTACTTCGGACGCAACCTCGATCTCGAGGGCAGCTTCGGAGAGGGCGTCGTCATCTCTCCCCGTGCCCTCTTTTGGAACTTCCGCAAGGAGGGCATACGCAAGGGGGGATACGCCATGATCGGCGCCGGGATCGTCCAAGCGGGCATGCCGCTCTATTTCGACGCCGTCAACGAATATGGCTTGGGGATGGCGGGGCTGAACTTCCCGCAAAACGCCGTCTACAATGCGCCCGCGGCGGGCAAGAAGAACGTCGCCCCCTTTGAAATTATCCCCTACATCCTCGGCGTTTGCAAGAGCGTCGCCGAAGCGCGGGAGATGCTCAAAGAGGTCAACTTCATCGACGTCCCCTTCAGCGAGCAGCTTCCCCTCACCCCGTTGCATTGGATGGTCTGCGACAGCTCGGAGAGCATCGTCGTCGAGCCCACCCGCGAGGGGACGATGATCTACGACGACCCCGTGCATGTCCTCACCAACAACCCGCCCTTCCCCATGCAGATGGCCCGTCTCAAGGACTATCTCAACCTCTCGCCCTACGAGCCCGAACCCCGCTTTGCGGCGTGCGGCAAGGCATACAGCCGCGGCATGGGCGCGATGGGGCTTCCCGGGGACTGCTCTTCCGCCTCCCGCTTCGTGCGTGCGGTCTTCCACACCGAGCACGCGATCGCGGGAAAAGAGGGGGGCCTGTGTGCGTTTTTCCACCTTTTGGGCAGCGTTGCGATGCCCCGCGGCAGCGTACGGCTCAAGGAGAACGTCTTCGAAGAGACCGTCTATTCCTCCTGCTGCGATACGGATGCGGGCATCTATTATTACACGACCTACGGGAATTTCGCCATCCATGCCGTGCGTCTGCACGATTTCATCGATGCAGATGCGGCCGTCTTCCTACCGTTTTGCAAGGAGCTTGAAGTCCGCTTCGACGAAAACGCTTGTCTTTTGCGGAAAGATATGCTAAAATAGAGCCATGAAGAAGGGGAATACGGTCTACGAGGACCGCGAAGAAAAGAAGCGGCGCGAGCTCGAAAAACACACGCGTACCTGCCCGCATTGCGGAGGATCCGTGCTCGACCACATGACGGAGTGCCCCCATTGCAAGGGGAAGCTCTCCTTCTCGCGCTACCAGCCGCTCTCCGATAAGAAGATCAAGAAGATCCGCATCATCACCTATTCGATCGGTGCCGTCGTCGCCGTCGGCATCATTCTCTACCTGCTCCTGCGCTGAAGGGAAGCGGGCGGGGCGTATGTGCAATGCACATGCGCTTTTTTCATTCTCGCTGAAAAAATTTCCGAAACATATTGTAAAATCCCGCGGGATGTGGTAGAATATGCGAGATAGCTTAACTACGGGAGACACTATGCAGACCATTGTACAGACGCTTGCCGCCGAACTCGGGCAGCGCGAAGACTATGTTCAAAACGTCATCACCCTGCTCGATGAGGGCAACACGGTGCCTTTTATCGCACGGTACCGCAAGGAAATGCACGGCACGATGGACGATCAGACCATCCGTACCCTCGCCGACCGCCTCTCCTATCTCCGCAACCTCGAAGCGCGGAAAAACGAAGTCATCGGCGCCGTCGAAGGGCAGGGCAAGCTCACCGAAGAGCTGAAGCAGGCCTTCCTCGCCGCCGCTACGCTCGCCGAAGTGGAGGACCTCTACCGTCCCTACAAGCAAAAGCGCAGAACGCGCGCCACCGTCGCAAAGGAGAAGGGCCTCGAGCCGCTCGCGGCCGTGCTCTATGCGCAGGCGCCCGACTGCCCCGTGCCCGCCGAGGCCGCCCTTGCCTATCTCGATCCCGAAAAGGGGGTGGAGCGCGTAGAAGACGCCCTCGCGGGGGCAAGCGACATCATCGCCGAGTGGATCTCGGATGATGCCGCCATCCGCAAGCATCTGAAGGCGCTCTTCGTGCAGTGTGCGGACATCGTCACCTCGGCCCTCAAGAAGGATCAGGGGGATACCGTATATCGAAATTACTACAACTTCACCTCGCCCGTCGGGAAGGTACAGGGGCACCAGGTGCTCGCCTTCAACCGCGGAGAGCGGGAGGAAGTCCTCAAAGTGAACATCGAGATGAACCGCGACGCGGCGATGAACGTCGTCTGCCGCTATGCCGTAAAGAAGCCCCGCTGCAATTCCACCGCATTCATGGAAGCGGCCGCGGGGGACGCCTACGACCGCCTCATCTTCCCCTCCGTCGAGCGGGAGATCCGTGCCCTGCTCACCGATGCCGCCTCGGAGGGTGCGATCGGGCAGTTTGCCCTCAACTTAAAGCCCCTCCTCATGCAGCCGCCCGTGAAGGGCTTCGTCACGATGGGGCTGGACCCCGGCTACCGCATGGGCTGCAAAGTCGCCGTCGTCGACGGCACGGGCAAGGTGCTCGATACGGCCGTCGTCTACCCGACGTACGGCGAACGCCAGAAGCAGGAGTGCATCGCAAAGCTTTCCGCCCTCATCAAAAAACACAAAGTGCGGCACATCGCGATCGGCAACGGCACCGCCAGCCGCGAGACGGAGCAGATGACGGTGGAGCTCATCGCCTCCCTCGGAAAGGAGAGCGGCGTATCCTATATGATCGTGAATGAGGCGGGGGCCTCGGTCTATTCCGCGTCTCCGCTCGCCGCGAAGGAGTTTCCCGATTACGACGTCAACCTCCGCTCTGCGGTCTCCATCGCGAGAAGACTTCAAGACCCGCTCGCCGAACTCGTCAAGATCGACCCCAAGTCCATCGGCGTGGGGCAGTATCAGCACGATATGCCCGAAAAGCGCCTCTCGAGCGCCCTCGACGGCGTCGTCGAAGACTGCGTGAACGCGGTCGGCGTCGACGTGAATACCGCCTCGGCGCCCCTGCTCGCCCGCGTCGCCGGGCTGAATGCGGGCGTCGCGAACAACATCGTGAAATATCGTGAGGAAAACGGCTCCTTCACTTCGCGGCGGCAGATCATGAAGGTGCCCAAGCTCGGCGAAAAGGCCTTCGAGCAGTGTGCGGGGTTCTTACGCGTCCCCGAGAGCAAAAATGTGCTCGATAACACCGCCGTCCACCCCGAGAGCTACGGGGCGGCGGAGAAGCTTCTCTCCATCCTCGGCTACACCGAACAGGACGTGCGTGAGGGCAAACTCACCCGCCTTCGGGAGCGCATCAAGGCATATGGGGAGAAAAAACTCGCCGAAGCGTGCGGCGTGGGGGTCCCTACGCTCAACGACGTCGCCTCCGAACTCATGAAGCCCGGACGCGATCCGAGAGATGAACTTCCCGCGCCCGTCCTCCGTACCGACGTGCTCGCGATGAAGGACTTAAAGCCCGGCATGGAGCTCAAGGGCACTGTACGCAACGTCATCGATTTCGGCGCCTTCGTGGATATCGGCGTCCATCAGGACGGGCTCGTGCACGTCTCGCAGATCGCCGACCGCTACATCCGTCACCCCTCGGAAGTCCTCTCGGTGGGGGATGTCGTCACCGTGTGGGTGCTCGACGTCGACGAAAAAAAGAGCCGTATCTCCCTCACCATGTGCAAAGATAAACTCAAAAAATAACGCCTTTGGAGACAAGATCCCTAAATTTTCTCGAAAAAAGAGGAATTTGCGCACTTTGCGGCGAATAATAGAGCGCCGGAAAAACGCAAAGGAGGCGTGTATGAGAACAAATAGGCAACTGTTGTATGAACTGATGTGCGCGGCTACGCATGAGGATGTGACCGTGAAGGACTTCGTCCTCGGCGATCCCGTCGGGATAGAGGAAGAGCCGACGATTTCCGCCAAGACCAAAGTCTGCGGCATTCGCACGGAGCTCCTCTACGGGCAGGTAGGCGACGAAATGACGCTCTGGCTTGCGCACGGAGTGAAGTGCTCGGACGTTGCGGCCGCGAACGAGGCGATCGAGGCGTACGAAGCGACGCCCCTCGGGCAGAAGTTCTGCGTGGAAAACGAGGTCAATGGAGAAGAGGACAGCCTGTTGCTCTCCTATTCTTTCCCGTGCGGGAGCGAAGAAGAGGATATTGCAGCGCTTCAAGAAATCTTTGCGCTGTTTTCAGATCCCGTATCGGAAGAGAAACTCTCGGCTCTCATGCGCTGTTTTGCGTAAGAAATATTTATTTTAAGGAGAAAGATCATGGAAGGCATCAAAAAATTGGCACAATATCTTTTTGACAAGGGCGAAGGCGAAGAGGTCGATTTGGAAGAGATCGAGAAGGCCCGATGCGCCTTGGAAAATCTACCTGCGAATGACAAAATCATCATCTCCAAAAGGTACGGCATCGGGGAGGACAGGCAGTACACGTTGATGGAATTGGCCGAGACGTTCGGAACGGATCGGGAGTGGGTCCGGAAGAATGAATCGCGCATCCTTCAATCCCTGAAGAAGGAGATCCGATAAGCGAAAAAACCTCAATAGCAAGGCGAAAGGGGAATTGCGCGCGAAATACAGTCGTGAGGAATCGTCGTGCAGGACCATACGCGCATTCGTGCTTTGCAAGGGGTGGGAAGCATCAAAAAAACGCCACGGGGTGGCGTTTTTTTGATGTGGAAGAAAGTTATAGACAAGGAAGAAAGTATCGATGGGGGAAGAAAGTTATAGGCGGGAGGTGAAGTATTGGGCGAAGAGGGGGACCCGGCCTGCTGCGTAGCCCATGGCGGTGGGGTGGATATCGTCTTGCAAGAAGCACGCGTAGTTCCTGTATTTGGAATGCAGAAGGTCGAGCGGCTCGATGCCCCACTTGGTGCAGATCGCGGCAAAATCGCCGTTTACGTAGCTCTCATAGGCGTTTTTGTACCCCCGATTGCTGCGTACGGCGCCGAGGTAGAACCTGCCGAACTCGGAGAAGGGGGCGCCTGCGAAGAACTGTGCCCCGCCCGCGGAGCCCGTAAGGAGGGTACCTGTGATGTTTATTTCCCACTCTGCGCCGCTTCCGCGGCTTACTTTTTTGCGAAAAGCCTCGGAATTTGTCGAAAAAGGCCGAATTTTTCTGCCGAAACGGTTGATTTTGTGAAAGAAGCATGGTATAATAAATTGTACTTCACAAGAGGGGTCTCTTGTCACGGAAGATGTCGGCAGTCGATTTTCACAAGAAATTCAATCTCGGCCTTACGTTGGAGCCCAACTTGCGGGAGTTTGAGGCCTTCCTCAAGGAATATCATCCCTACATCCATTCGGTGTATTTTTCCCTCCCGCTGGGGCGGAAATACCACACGCGGCGGATCGTCTCCGAGCAGTTTTTGCTTCCGTGGAAGGTCAAGCTCTTCTGGCGGATGCTCGCCATGATCCGTGAATACGGGATCGGCCTCGAGGTGCTCTTCAACACCCTGTGCCTCGACCGTGAGATGATCGGCCGTGCACGGGATGCGATGGACCGCCGCGGCATCTTGCCCGACTACGTCTGCATCCTTGGCGGCTACTACGAAGCCGCGCGGGAGTTCTTCCCCGATACGCCCCTCATCTGGAGCTTCAACAACGGCATGCGGACGGGCGCAGATACCGAGGCCCCCCTGCATCTTGCGGGCGTGGAGAGCTTCGTGCTCGGCTCCAACTTCATCCGCAACAACCGCTTCTTCGCCAAGCTCAAGGGGGAGGGCAAGCAGGTGATCCTGCTGCTCAACAACGGCTGCTCGTTCAACTGCGCCACATGCAACAACACGAGCTCGGTGTGCGCTTCGGCCTTCGAAGAGAACCTCAAGTCCCGTTCGGTGGAATACCTCTACGCGCTGCAGAGCATCTTCCCCGCAGAGCTCCACGAGGGCGTGATCGACAGCTCGCTCGTCGGCCTCTTCAAGATCTCCAACCGCGGCAACAGCCTCGCCTTCGCGCGCAACGCGATGCGGAGCTACCTCGATAACGAAGTGCGGCCCTACCTTCTGCAAGACCCCAAGAGCTACGCCTATTGGGGGAGGGCGGGGTACTTCTGGAAGTACTTCTCTTCCATGCGGCTCGAAGAGATCGTGGCGTGGAAGGAGAAGATCCTCCGCCGCTCGCTTACGATAAACTGATGGACCTCGAAGAATATCTTGCCGCGCCGCATGCAGAGCTCTCTCCCGACCTTGTCACGGAGAAGACGGCGAAGGCATTCGAAAAGCTGCTCACGGGCAGAAGCCGCATCTACTATCTCAAGGTGCACTACCTCAAGGGGGCGGTGAAGGCGCTCATCGAGGAAGAAAAACTTCCGCCCTTCCGCTTCCGCATCGCCCGTAACTTTCGGCGGGAAGCCTACATGCTCGACCGCGGCGAGATCGTGTTTTCCTACGGCACCTTCGCCCTCTCGGGGGAGATGATCTTCACCACCTTTTTGCATGAACTTTCGCATATATGGTTGCGATTTCAGCCGTGGTACGGGGAGCTGAAGGCGCTCGACAGGGAATTCCGCGATCGCTTTTCGGAGGAGAAGGACGTCTTGCTCTCTCCCATCGAGGTCTACGCGCGGATCGCGGCCGTTCGCGTGATGGAAGCGCTCGAAAAGGCGGGCTTCCGCGAAAAGGAGAAGGGACGTCTGCAGCTTTGCATCGCGCGGGAGACGGCGCGGCGGGATGCGCTCCTCGGCGCCGTAGAACAATTGAAAAACCGCAGGGGCCCCCTGCGTTTAGAGAACGAATAGGAGAAGAAAAATGAAAGAACCCACTGAGAAAAAACTGCAACAGGAAGAGGAAGCACAGGATCTCCTCAGCGAGTACAAGGCGCAGACCGAAGAGGACGACGACATCCACTTCGAGCACTACGACTGGTCATATAACGACGGATCGGGTTGCTGCTGCTGAGCTGAAATAGCGCCATGTACGGCTATTTCAGGCCTTTTCGCGCAGGACTCACGCGGGCCGAGGCAGAGCTGTTCCGTGCGCATTACTGCAGGGTATGCTATTGCTTACGGCTGCTCGGCGGGCAGTCTGCACGGTATCTCACGACCTACGACATCGCGGTCTACTCCCTGCTCCTGCAACTCGGGCGGGAGGGGGAGCCGCCGCTTCTCATGTGCCAGCGCCTCGGGAAGAAGAACATGCGCCTTTTCTCCGGGGACGAGACGGGGCTGAAGCTTGCCCGTCTTTCGATGATAAGCTTCGGCGAGAAGTTCCGCGACGACGAGCTCGACGGCGAAAGTTTCAAGGAAAAGGCCGCCCGTGCCTTCTTCCGAAAGCGCATTCTGCGTGCCGCGAAGGAGGAGCCAGAGCTCGCGGAGATCGCCCGCAGCGGAACGGACGAGATCAACCGTCTGCAGGATGCAAACGCACCTATCTTTGCGGTGCTCAAAGCGTACGGCGATATGGCAGTGCGCTCGTTTTCGTGTTTTCGGGAACTTTCCGCGGCCGAGGAAGAGCTCTTCCGCAGCCTTTCCGAGTGGATCTTCTTCCTCGATATGGTCTGCGACTATGGCGACGACTTCGCAAGCGGCGCCTACAACGGACTGAAGACGGAGGGCTGTCCCACGTTTTCGGCCTATTTCGATCGGAATTACATCGGATTTTTGCAGCTTCAGAAGGCGGTGACGGATCGTCTGGTCTCCGCGCTTTTTGCTGTAAAGGAGAAGACGCGCCGCTGGAACGTCCTCTACAAAGTCATTCTCTTCGCCGCCGACACGGTGATCCCCTCCGTCATCGAAGGGGAAGATGTGAAGTACCACTATTTCAAGGAGCTCCGCCGCGCACACAGGGCGCTCAAGGATCTCAGAAAGAGCAGCAAACGCTTGAAGGAATTGCCCAATGAATAAGATCGAAGTCATCCTCAAAGTCACGAATGCCTGCAACCTGCGCTGCAAATATTGTTATAACAGCGGCAAGGGGTATGAGAAGGATCTGGTCTCCCTCTCCGATTTCGAGCAACTTCTCACGGTGCTGCTCGGCGACTACCACCTCATCCACATCATTTGGCACGGCGGGGAACCGCTTATGGCCGGTCTCGATTTCTTCAAGGCCGCGATGGACGTCGAGGAGCGCGTGCGGCTCCGGAGCAGCGTCGTCATCGAGAACAGCATCCAGACGAACGGGACCCTCATCGACGCAAAGTGGATCGCATTTTTCAAGGAATACGGCTTCCGCGTGGGCATCTCCTTCGACGGGGTAGAGAACGAAAAATACCGCCAAGGCACCCAAAAGACGCTCGCCGTGATGCAAAAACTCAAGGCGGAGGGGGTGAAGTTCAGCTGCCTCGCCGTCGTGGCCGATCGGGACTACGACCTCGGCCGCAACTACGATTTCTTCCGCGGCATGGGGCTCTCCTTTGATTTCAGCTACGTCTTCCGCGAAGGCGCCGCCCGCGAGATGGGCGGCCCCGATCCCGAGGCGTTTGCCGATGCCTGCATCGCCCTGTTCGACCGCTGGCTCTTCGATACGGAGGGCGTTTCCGTGCGAAAATTCGCGATGTACATCTGCATGGCGGTGGGGGGGAACCTCCGCATCTGCGAGTGCAGCTCCTGCCATACGAAATACATCTGCCTTACGCCCGACGGCACCCTCTACAACTGCGGGAGGGAGGGGCTCGAAGCCTACCCCTTCGGCAAGATCGGGGAGGTGGAGAGCGTGAAGGAGATCTTCGCCTCCGAGGGCGCAAGGGCTCTTCTGAAGGGCTCGGTGGAGCGCAGGAAGCAGTGCGCGCAGCATTGCGAATACTTCGATCTCTGCCGCGGCGGCTGTGCGGATATCGCCATCTCCGAGGGAGATCTTTCCAAACCTCCGAGAAATTATTGCACCGTCTTCAAGAAGGTCTACGGCCACATCGCAGAGAAGATCAAGAGCGTTTTTTCGATGGGGGTCCCCCTCGATTCGCTCAATCCCGCCGTGCGGGGCGTCCTCGCCAAGAGCATCGCCCGCGAGTGCACGGGCATGAAGGGAGAACTTTCGGATAGCTATTTAAGATCATGAACGAAACGTTGAAAATCGTACTCGGCTACGTCGTCTTTTTCGTATACATGGGGCTCGTTATGGCAGTGGGCGAGCTCATCGGCAAGAAGTTCGGCGTCGAGAAAGAGATCTGCAGAAAGTGCGAACACCTCGCAACTTCTTTGAGCTGGCTCATCTGCTTTTTCTTTACGGGCGCCTCCGTGCATACCCTCATCATCAACGTGGTGGGGCTCGTCGTCCTCGCCGCGGTGACCTTCGGCAGCGTGATGAAGACGGTGGAACGGGACGACGCCGCGAAGAGCTACGGGGTCGTCTACTTCGGCTTCAGTACGGCCGTCGTGATGGCGATCACGTATTTTGTCAACCTCGACTTCTATTTCTATACGGGGATCGCCTATTACTGCATGGCGCTCGGCGACGGGCTCGCCCCCATTTTTGCGAAGCTCTGCAAGGCGTGGAACCCCAAAGTCACCGCAAAGAAGACGCTCATCGGAGCTTTGACCGTGTTCACCTTCTCGAGCCTCGTGACGATGACCTTCTCTCTCGCGTGCGGGATGGGGCTTTCGCCGCTCTTCATCCTCTCCGTAGGCGCCCTCGCGGCGACGACGGAGCTCTTCTCGGAGAAGTGCACGGATAACCTCACCGTGGAGTTCTTGGTCTTCGGGTACCTCGTGCTCAATCATTATGGGTACGCCGTCCTCCCGCTGCAGTGGGCGCTCGTCGTCGCGTTCCCGCTCGTCCTCATCGACGGCGCGACGTTCGCGCTTACGCCCCCCGCAAATTGCATCGCCGCGGTGTATCTGCTCATTTCGGCGTATTTCGGCGGCTTCCCCATGCTCGTCGGCATCTTGTCGCTCTACGTGCTCTCCGCCGTCATCGGGACGATCACCAACCGTATTTATGAGAAGAAGAAGGGGGAGAAGCTCCACCTCTCCCGCAACTTGAAGCAGATCCTCGCCAATTCCTCGGTGGCATTTCTTTGCTCCCTGCTCTACTTTATCACCAAGCGCGAGTTTTTCCTCTTCGGCGCCTTTGTGGCCGTCGCGGAGGAATTTGCCGACGCCGCCGCCTCGGATATCGGCAAACTTTCCCGCTTCCGTGCCCGCAATATCCTCGGGTTCGAAGTCGTGCCCACGGGCATCAGCGGGGGGATCACCCCCCTCGGGACGATCGGCGCCTTCGCGGGGGCGGCCGTCGCCATCCTCATCCCGTTTGCCTTCCGCGTCTTCGATTGGCGGATCCTCCTCGTCCTCACGGGCATGGCATTCTTCGGTACGCTCGTCGATAGCATCCTCGGCGCCGCGCTGCAGGGGCTCTACCGCTGCAATGTCTGCGGAACGCAGGTGGAAGTGCGGGAACATTGCCTTCGCCCCACAGAGCGCATCAAGGGCATCGGTTGGTTCGATAACAGCATCGTCAACCTCGCCTCGGGGCTTATCACGGTCGCCTGCACACTGCCTGTCTTGCTCCTATTTTGACGAAAATCTCACCCCATGTATGTATTTTGAAGCACTCGGCCCCTCCGAAGGGAAATTCGGCGGGGCCTTATTTTTTGCAAAATTTTTTCATGATTTGCGGGCATATTCCGAAATTTTCCGCATTTGGAAACAAAACATCGGCGAAATGCGCAAAATTTTTTCACGATTTTCATAAAAAAGTGAAAGAACCGCTTGACGGCACGTATTTCCTATGATATAATGAATGCACCTATGCGGGAGTGCGAAACGTGCCGAACGGCGGCGCATTTTCGGGACCCGTGTCGCAAAAATTGCGAAAATCTCACGCCGAAGGAGGCGCTATGGAAAAGAATACGAGCAAGAGATCGGCCATCGTGCACAAGATCGCGGCAGGAGCGGCATTCGCCATCGCCGCCGTTTTTTTGTGTTACGCGCCCGCATTGCGCGCGCAAGCGGATTGGGACGTAGAGGTAGATAGCAGTTTTATTGTGACAGAAGGGTTGCAGGATCCGCCCAACTGCACCGTCAACCTCATCGACTTTTGGGCAAAGAACAACGGTTCATTAACGCAGACCACTCCCGATCAGTACAATGATGAAAGTACGGATAATGGGTCGTATGGCATTAACAGTGGGCATTATCTTACGTTTGGCGCACAGACGGGTGCATGGAACGCATGGACAAATAACGCAGACGGAAGTTCCACGGCGTTTTCCAATTTCGGGCTCGACGGCAACGGCAAGGCCTATCGCGGCATCGTCAACTACAACTTGGGAGGGGGTAGCATTTTACGATAAATCGCACATGGGGTACGAAAAATGCAATATGCGATGAAGGGGGGAGCTTACAGACTATTCAGAAATTGATTCAAGAGCTGTTTTTGTTCGGGCGTGAGCGCGGAGAGCTTATCGGTCTCGGGGCGCTCTTTTTTTGTAGAGAAAAATTCCTCGATGGAGATCCCAAGCCCCCAGCAGATGTTATCGATATATTCGATCGTCGGATTCTTTTCGCCGCGCTCCAATTGGTAGATGTAAGTGGGCGATACGCCCGCCTGATATGCCAAGGCGTTTTGCGTCATTCTTCTCTCTTCCCGCAGTTCCCGTATCCGTTTTGCAACATCATGACGATCCATAAATAGCCCCTTTTTTAACTTTAGTTTTAGTTTACGCACTTTTTAACGTATATCTCTAAACTTTGGCGTTGACAAATTAAAACTATAGTGTTATAATTTTGATACTATAATTTATAACACGAGGGGAAAAATGGCCACTTCGACCCTGCAAAACGCAAAAAGAAACAAGGCAGATGAGTTTTACACCCAACTTTCGGATATCGAGGCCGAGCTCAAACACTACAAGGAGCAATTCGCGGGGAAGGTGGTCTTCTGCAACTGCGACGACCCCTTCGAGAGCAACTTCTTCAAATACTTCGCGATGAACTTCAACTTTTTGGGCCTCAAGAAGCTCATCGCGACCTGCTATGATTCTTCGCCCATTGCCTACACGCAGATGTCGTTTTTCGACGACGCGCAGCCCACCCCGAACAAAAACCGCCACGCCTATAAGATCGAGATCTCCGAGGTGGAGGACTATAATCGTGACGGCGCCGTCGATATGAGTGATATCGAATGGCTCCTGAAGAACAAGAAAAATTCGCTGTCCCTTCTGAAGGGCAACGGGGATTTCCGCTCCGCGGAGTGCATCAAGCTCTTGCAAGGGGCCGATATCGTGGTGACCAACCCGCCCTTCTCGCTCTTCCGCGAATACGTCGCCCAGCTCATCGAATACGGGAAGAAGTTCCTCATCATCGCAAACAAGAATGCCATAACCTATAAGGAAATTTTTCCCTTGATAAAAGCGCAAAAACTTTGGTTGGGCTATCGAAATATCAATGCCGACATGTGGTTTATTGTCCCAGAAAATTATGCTTATGAAAAAATCATTGACGGGAAAAAGACGAAACACATCATGGGGTGTTGGTTTACAAATTTAGATACTACAAAGCGACACGAAATTTTAACGCTCTATAAACAATATTCCCCCGAGGAATTTCCAAAGTACGATAACTACGACGCGATCGAAGTAAGTAAGACTGCGGATATTCCCTACGATTACGACGGCTTAATGGGTGTTCCCATCACCTTCCTTGATAAGTACAATCCCGAGCAATTCGAAATAATAGACGGGATTGGACGATATAGCATTTTGAATAATGAGGCGACCAAAAAAGCGGGCAAATATTTATCAATGGTCAACGGTCAAGCAAAATATTTTCGGTATATTATCAGAAAAACCAAAGGAGGAAATAAATGAAGATCGAACTGCATGAAATTTCGGTCGGCGAGATCGCCGAAAACTACGTGGACAACGCCGAAGAGGGGGTCGTCGGCTACGGCGGCAAGCTCAACATCCGCCCCAAATATCAGCGCGAATTCGTCTACGACGAGAAGAAGCGCAACGCCGTCATCGATACCATCGTGAAGGGCTTCCCGCTCAACGTGATGTATTGGGTGAAAAACGAGGACGGCAGCTTCGAAGTGCTCGACGGCCAACAGCGGACGATCAGCTTCTGCCAATATGTGAGCGGCGATTTTTCGGTGAAGAGCCGTGCCTTCCATAACCTCACGAAGACGGAACAGCAGCAGATCCTCGCCTATAAGGTCCTCGTCTACTTCTGCGAGGGGAACGATCGCGAGAAGCTCGATTGGTTCCGCATCATCAACATCGCGGGCGAAAAGCTCACCGAGCAGGAACTCCGCAATGCGACGTATACGGGCCCGTGGCTCACGCATGCGAAGTCTATCTTCAGCAAGTCGAACTGCGCCGCCTACCTTCTCGCCAAGGACTATGTGAGCGGCTCGCCCATCCGTCAGGAGATCTTGGAGACCGCCCTCGGTTGGATAAGCAAGGGCCACATCGAGGACTATATGTCCCTTCATCAGCACGACCCCAACGCGAACGAGCTATGGACGTATTTCAGGGGCGTCATCGAATGGGTGAAGCTCACCTTCCCCAAATACCGCAGGGAGATGAAGGGGCTGAATTGGGGGACGCTCTACGATCAATTTCACAGGAATCTCTATTATACAACGGCGCTCGAGGCGTGGATCTCCGTACTCATGGCGGATGACGACGTCACGAATAAAAAGGGGGTGTACCCCTACGTTCTCACGGGCATGGAGAAATTTCTGAACCTCCGCGCCTTCACCGAGAGCCAGAAGCGGCAGGCCTACGAGCGGCAGGGCGGTCTCTGCCCCTACTGCGTGGCCGAAAATCGGAACGTGCGCTATGAATTTTCGGAGATGGAGGGCGACCACATCACGCCGTGGTGCGAAGGCGGGAAGAGCGGCATCGAAAATATGCTCGACGCCATTCAGAAAGGGATCGTCCTCGACAGCACGAAGAAGCGGCTTTCCGACTTGGAGGAGCAGCAGAAACAGCTCACGATCGAGATTGCCGAAGAGCAGATCAAGAGACCGATTTTGACGAGGGAGCAGATTTTATTCGGCTTGTGTAAATTCCGTAAGTTAGACACGGCGACCACCGAGGGCAAGCGCGTCCTCATCAATGCGTTCGTGAATAGTATCTACCTTTTCGACGATTACGCCGTGATTACCTGCAACTACAAAGAGGGAACGGAAACGATCACCTTCGAGGATATAGAGGATTCAGAACTCGGAGAATTTCTCGAAACACAAAAAAATAAACCCGAACAAGGGTGTTCGGATTTATCCAGACTTGGTGACCCCGAGGATGTAAAAGGCGAACTGTTGACCTCTTCAAAAGAGACGGTTTTGGACTGTCCCTTGTAGTTG
>CANQET010000004.1 GCA_947595585.1 uncultured Clostridia bacterium | reverse complement strand
GCAATTTGGGTGCAACATAAAAACAGCCCGATTTTGGGCTGTTTTTGAGGCAAAAATCGATAAAAATGAGGCTTTTTTGAGTATCTCCAAGGGACTTAAAATCCTTTGCGTGTGGGCGGAAAACGAATAAATACAAACTTCATACAAAAAATGCGCCGGTGTGGTGGAATTGGCAGACGCAAGGGACTTAAAATCCCTCGAACGCGAGTTCGTGTCGGTTCGAGCCCGACCACCGGCACCAGAAAAATGGGGGGAAATCGCTTGATTTTCCCCCGTTTTTTGCGATTGGGAACTGATTGGGAACTGAAAATGCGCCTTTTTCGGGCTTTTTTGCATAAATATACGCCGAGAAAATCTCGGCGTATATTTTTGGGAACTTGTCATATTTGGGGCGATTACAGATCGTAATTCACTTTTTCGATCTCTCCGAAGTAGAACGCATCGGAATATTGTGTGTAGCCGCGATCTACTTTCGACGACGCGACGTCCTTATCGAATTGGTGTCCGTCCCAGAGCATGACCAACTCCAAATTGCAGCCATGCTCTTTGCAACGGCTGATGAAGGTGTAGCGCAACTCGTGCGGATGACGATCGGGGAAAATTGCTTTGAAGGTGTCACGGATACATTCTTTGGATGCCGCCTTTGCTTTCTCGAAGTCTATCATCTCCCATACCCTTTTGAGCATGGGCGAAATGGGGATCCTCCGTCTGACGTCCGCATAGCCTTTCCGCGTCTTTTCCGTCGTACATTCAATGAAGCGGTAGCCGTTTTCTTCTTTCATTTCCATAGAGGGCAATTCGCCAACCCTCATGCCCGTGTAGAGCAGAACGAGAACGGCGGAATTGCCGTATAAGTGCGGGTTTTCCTTGCAAGCCGCGATGAGCCGCTTTTCTTCTTCCACGGAGAGCGGAGAACCTTTCTGAACTTCGTAATGCGGCAGAACGACGCGGGACATGGGCGATTTCAAATCGTAATCTTCGCAGGCAAGGTCGAAGATCGCGCCGAGCGTCTGTTTCACTTTCTGCGCCGTCCTGTTCGGCGAGTTTTGCGAGAAATTTCCGCTTCATTGTGTTGAAATCTTTGGATGCGACTTCGATGATGAAGCCTTCCCGACGAAAACGGACTTGGTACATCCCCCGTATCTCGCGGTGGGGAATCATCTTACTGTTGATAATCAAAAGTGGATGGAATATGTTATGCCGCGGTTTTGAAGAAACGGGAGGGACCTATAGCGATTTTAGGGGGTTTCGTGGAGATGTAGCGACTCTACCGTGAGTAGAGAAGGTGAAATAAAAAAAGTAACACGGGGGAAGAAAAAAGAAATACGTCGGGGACTTGTCTTTTGCGGCCGAGGCGTGATACAATCATCTCGGAGGTGCAAAATGACATTCGGCGAAAAATTGAAATGGCTCTGTCGGGAGCATGGGCTCACACAAAAACAGCTCGCTGCCGTGCTCCACGTCAGCCGCAGTGCGGTCGCAAAATGGATGAGCGGACGCGGGATCCCCTGTAAGGAGACCATCCAAGATATATGCGAGTTCTTCGGCGTAGAGGAAGCATGGCTGTTCGGGACGAAAGATCTTCGCTTGGCGATCGAGGCATACATGGGTACCCTCGAAAAGGTGCAGATGGGCTTCGATGCCGCCTTCTCCGTCTGGAACACCATTCTGCTCTTTCTCCGCATCATCTGTACCGTTTTGGCCATGGTCGGCGGCTTTGCTTCCCCCTTTCCGTGGCTGTTCCCGATCGCTGCGACATCCATGTGGGATACGGTTTCCGCCGTACATATTCTCTACGAGACCTGGACGGCGTGGTGGTACTACTTCACCATACGCGGGACGGCAGGCGGAAGATTTCTCCACTTCGCAAGCAGTCTCGTTGCGATCCTATGCGGGATAACCTGCGGCTTGGCGCTCTACACGATCGCAAGTTTTCTCGTATATCCTCCCATCGGCAACAAGACAGGGGCATGCCACATCCGAGAAGCTCTCTACCGCTTCGGCTCCTCCTTCACCCGCAAAGACCCTTATTCGGAATGAAAGATCGAGCCCCGCCCATGCAAAAGAATGGACGGGGCTGTGGTAAACATGTGGGGAATACTTCTCACGGAGGGGGTAGGCTGTCGTACTGTTTTCCAAAAGGGCGGGGGATGGGGTAGATAATTCAGGTCGGAAAGTGTATTTTCGGAGAGAGATCGGAAAGTGCTTTTTCGGAGACGGATCGGAAAGTGCACGTACGGAGAGGGATCAGAAGGTGCACTTTTCGGAGAGATAGGCGAGGACTTCGTCGCAGGACATGCGGACCTGTGCCATGGTATCGCGGTCGCGGAGGGTCACGGTGCCGTTTTCCAGTGTCTCGAAGTCCACGGTGAGGCAATACGGGGTGCCGATCTCATCCTGTCTTCTGTAGCGCTTGCCGATGGAACCCGCTTCGTCGTAGGTGACGGCAAAGCGTTTTTTGAGTTTTGCAAGCAGTTCTTTCGCCTGCGGGGCGAGGTTCTTCTGAAGGGGCAGCACGGCCGCTTTGTAGGCGGCGATCGCGGGGTGGAAGTGCAGCACGCTGCGCACGTCTCCGCCCTCGAGCGTCTCTTCCTCGTAGGCCTCCGAGAGGACGGCGAGCATGAGGCGGTCGGCGCCGATCGAGTATTCGATGACGTAGGGGATGTACTTTTCCCCGTTCATGGGGTCGACGTAAGTGAGCGTCTTGCCCGAGTACTCCTGATGGCGGGAGAGGTCGTAATCGGTACGGTTGTGGATGCCGTTGAGCTCCTGCCAGCCCATGGGGTAGAGATATTGGATATCGCAGGCCTCTTTGGCGTAATGGGCGAGTTTTTCGTGGTCGTGGAAGCGCAGGTGTTCGGGTTTGAAGCCGAGATCGATGAGGAAGTCGTAAGCCCGCTTCTTGAATTCTTGATAATACGCCTCGTCGGTGCCTTCTTTGCAGAACCATTGGTGCTCCATCTGCTCGAATTCGATCGTGCGGAAGATGAAGTTGCCCGGGGTGATCTCATTGCGGAAGGCCTTGCCGATCTGCGCGATGCCGAAGGGGACTTTGGCGCGCGTCGTGCGCTGGACATTGAGGAAGTTGACGAACTCCCCCTGTGCCGTTTCGGGGCGGAGGTAGATCTTATTCTGGCTCTCATCGGTGACGCCGCGGGAGGTCTCGAACATCAGGTTGAAGGTACGGATGGGGGTCCAATCGAAGCCGCCGCAGACGGGGCAATGCACTTCATGTTCACGGATGTAGGTCTCCATCTCCTCGTTGGTCATGAGATCGGGATCCGCAGCGCCCTTGGAGTGGGCTTCGATGAGGTTATCGGCACGGTGACGGGTCTTGCACTTCTTGCAGTCCATCTTGGGATCGGAGAAGGAAGTCGTGTGGCCGCTGGCCTCCCAGACGCGGGAATTCATGAGGATCGCCGCATCTACGCCGTAAGAATTTTCGCTCTCGTAGACGAAGCGCTTCCACCAAGCGCGCTTGATGTTGTTTTTGATCTCGACGCCGACGGGGCCGTAGTCCCAAGTGTTGCCCATGCCGCCGTAGATCTCGGAGCCGGGGAAGATGATGCCGCGCGCCTTGCACAGGGCGACGAGCTTATCCATAGTCACATCTGCCATAGTATGCCTGCCTTTGCGTTTTGGTATATTATAACACCCGCTCGAAAGTCCGTCAAGCGATTGGGTTGGTTTGCTTTTTATTTGCGAACTGCAAATTTGCTGCGCAATACTGCGTCATGCTGCGTTTTTCTTGGTCACGTACAATTAGAGTACGCTCCCTGCGAAAAGCCTCGCATTCCTTGTCTTACTTGCAACTTTGCAGTTTGACGTAACCCGTTGTCGCTTCTCCGCAGTTTGACGGTACCCGAATGCGTGTCTTCTTAGCGTCCTCATTCCGAGCCCCGTTAGGGGCGAGAGAATCTTAAGATACACTCGCTACGCTCGGTATGAGGGTTGGACTTCGTATTGGCCTCGCGCGCCACCCCCATGGCCCATCCCATGCGCCACCCCCTCCATCGGAGGGGGGTAGGGGGGTGGGCAGGAGACCGACGGGGCATATTTAGAGCGACCCTTGGCTCCCCTTGTAGGGGAGCTGGCGCGGCGTGAGCCGTGACTGAGGGGTTTTGAAACCCTATCCCTCGCTCACGCGAGTACTTCCCCTAAGAGGGGAAGCAAGGGGACGGACTGTGCAGGGGCTTCCCTGAAAACGCAGCAAGGGGTCGGACTGCGTACTTGCTTCTTCGCCGCCCCACCCCCTTGGTCCCCCTCCCACGGAGGGGGTAGTGCTTGGGATAAACCACGAAGAGGGTGGGGTACAGGATAAACCACGGAGGGGGTATTGTTCGGAATGGACCACGGAGGGGGCAAGCAACACGTCATTCCGCCCCGCGCGCACTTCTAATTCTCTAAGCGCGGCACGAGCCGTTCGGCGAAGTAGGGCATTGCCCGAGGAATCTCGACTTTGAGATTTCTCACTACGTTCGAAATGACGTATGTATCACCCCCTCCCACGGAGGGGGGAGCGGACTCAATTTCCCATCCTTCATTCTCCATTCTCAATTCTCAATTTTCCATTCTTCATTTTTCATTCTTCATTCGCGGGGGGATGTGGTCGGTTTTCGCGGGTCAGACGCGGCAGAGCTTGAAGAGGGCGGTGGCGCCGAAGGTCCCCGCGCCGAAGAGCAAGAACCACTTGAGCAGCGTGAAGCCAAGCCCTTCGGGGAAGAAATACGCGATGCCGAACATCACCCCCGCGGCGAGGATCCCGAGCGGGATGTGCAGGAAGCGTTTCCAGAGCTTATCGGGCTCCCGATACTTCAAAAATGAGCACATGGGTAAGAAAAACGCGGCGCCGGCGAGCAATGCCGTCATCTGCACGTGGTCGTGTTCGGGGTAGAAGGGAACGGTGAGAAGCAGCAAAACCGCAAGCCCCATGATGAGAAAATACCGAATATTATAGGCATAGCGGTAGACAAGATGCCATATCACTGCGATGAGCACGCCGAGGGCGGTCCCGAGCAGGACGTCCGTCGGATAATGTACCCCGAAGTACATCCTTGAACAGCATACGAGCAGGATGAGCGCCGCAAAAAGTACCCACCCCCATATCTTTTTTCCGATCATGGCCCCCGCCGCAAGCGCCGAAGAGGTCGCCTGCGCATGCCCGCTCGGGCAGGAGAGCGTATCGCCGAGATCGCGCGTCGAGAAGAGGGGGGTATCGATGTCTCTCCGCGCGACGACCCCGTTTACATACGGGCGGGGACGGGAGATGGCGTCCTTGAGGAAGGCGTTGACGGCGGCGGAGGAGACGGCGGTGACGAGCAGCTGCTCGCCCGTCTTCCTCGGCAGCAGCCAGAAGAGCAGCAGGACGATGACGCCCACCGTGAGCCCTTCCCCCAAAAAGGAGAAGATCCCGAACACCCAATCAAGGGGAACGCATCTGATTTTTTCAAAGAATTGTAAAATACTTGCGTCCATACTAAGATTATAACACATTTTCCGAAAAATGCCTATAAAAAAGTACCATTTTCCCGAAAAGTATGCTATAATTACTCTGTACGGGTATATTTATGTCCCGCGGGCGCGATAAGCTTCCGCGGACGATCGGAGAAACACTATGGCAGAAGCGGAAAATTTCATTCAGGCATTCATCGACGAAGACCTCGCCGCGGGGAAGATCTCCGCGATCAAGACGAGATTCCCGCCCGAACCGAACGGGTATCTGCACATCGGGCACGCGAAGAGCATGTTCGTCAACTTCGGTACGGCCGAGAAATACGGGGGGACGTGTAATCTCTTTTTCGACGACACCAACCCTTCCAAGGAGAAGACGGAGTACGTCGACGCCATCCGCCGCGATATCGAGTGGCTCGGCTATCATTGGGAGAAAGAGGTGTATGCCTCCGACTTCTTCGATATCATCTACGCCTATGCGGAAAAGCTCATCGAGATGGGCAAGGCGTTCGTGTGCGACCTCTCGGCCGAGGAGATCAAGGCGACCCGCGGGACGCTCACCGAGCCCGGCACCGAGAGCCCTTACCGCGGCCGCACACCCGAGGAAAATCTTCGCCTCTTCCGCGAGATGCGGGAAGGGAAGTATGCCGACGGCGAAAAGTGCCTCCGTGCGAAGATCGATATGGCGTCCCCCAACATCAACCTCAGGGACCCCGTCATCTATCGCATTTTGCGGGCCGAACATCACCGCACGGGCAACAAGTGGTGCATCTATCCGATGTACGATTACGCCCACCCCATCTGCGATTATTTGCAGGGCGTGACCCATTCTCTCTGCACGCTCGAGTTCGAAGACCACCGCCCGCTCTACGATTGGGTGGGGCTCACGCTCGGCTTCTCGCCCAAGCCCCGTCAGATCGAATTTGCCCGTCTCAACCTCACCAATCTCGTCATGAGCAAGCGCTACCTAAAGAAGCTCGTCGAGGAGGGGACGGTACACGGTTGGGACGACCCGCGCATGCCCACGCTTGCGGGCTTGCGCGCACGGGGGATCCCCGCCGAGGCGATCAAGGATTTCTGTGCCCGTATCGGCGTCGCCAAGGCGCAGTCCGAATGCGAGATCGGCTACTTCGAAGCGGTCGTCCGCGATTGGCTCAATCTGCATGCGCCCCGTGCGATGGCCGTCGTATCTCCTTTGAAGCTCACCATCGTGAACTACGAGGGCGAAGAGCAGGTGGACTTCGAAAAAAATCCCCTCGAGGAGGGCGCAGGCACCCGCCCCGTCGTCTTCGGGAAGGAGCTCTATATCGAACAGGCGGATTTCTCGCTCGATCCGCCGCCCAAGTATCACAGGCTCAAGCTCGGCGGGTATGCCCGCCTCAAGAATGCCTACATCGTACGGGCAGACGAGGCCGTGACCGATGAAAACGGCAATGTCGTCGAAGTCAAGTGCACGTATATCCCCGAGAGCCGCAGCGGGAACGATACGAGCGGCATCAAGGCGAAGGGGGTACTGCATTGGGTGAACGCGGCGACGGCGGTCGACGCAGAACTTCGGCAATACGATCATCTTCTGCGCGATGCCGATTACGCGGGGCAGGACTTCTCGGAACGCATCCGCACGGACAGCGAACACATCTTCGCCGCAAAGGCAGAGCCCTTCCTTGCGGAACAGGCGGGGAGCTACCAGCTCATGCGGACGGGCTACTACCGCGCCTTCAAGGAAGGGGAGAAGCTCGTGCTCTCGGAGATCGTGTCGCTCAAAGATAACTTCAACAAATAATGCCCAAAGGGGGGGATGTTATGGATCTTGGACTTTTTACAATTCCGCAGAGCCTCGCCGTTGCGATCGTCGTGATCGTGGCCGTCGTGGCGGGCCTCGGGGTACTCGGCGCCGCGATCTACGGCGTCTGCAAAAAATTCAGCCGCATGGGCTGGCTCGCATGGCAGATCCTGTTGAGCGTTCTCGTGCTGCTCACGGTGAATTGGATCCCCGAGACGCTGCCGAAGGCCTCCCGCTTTTGGTTGGGGGCGGTCGTGCTCCTGCTCGGGCTCGGGCTCGTGTTCGGCGGGGGGCTTGCGGCACGGTACTTCATGCTCAAGCGCTACCGTAAGGCGCCGACGGCCCTTAACGTGCTCGATCGCATCTTCGGCGGGATCACGGCCGTGCTCGACGTTGTGATGGTCCTGGCCATCCCCGCCGCGTTCGCGCTCTGCATCATGTATTTCGCGTTCCCCGCTCCGCTACAGTTCATGGAAGGCTTCTATGCGCTCCCCGTGTGGGACTTCTTCGCGCCCTTCCTCTTCGACGTCTTCGTCATCGCGATGTTCGCGCTGCTGCTGCGTACGGGGTTCCGCGTCGGCTTCGGAAGGATGTTCCTCATCCTCTTCATGCTCGCCCTCACCTTCGGCGCCTTCCTGCTCTCCGTCTTCATGACGCTGCGCTGGGGGCTCTTCCGCGGCATGGCAAACGGGATCGGCGGTTGGTTCAAGATCGCAGGGCCCGCGATCCGCTATGCGATCGGCAGCCTCATCACGATCTTCTTGCTCTTTGCGGTGCTCTTCGTCGTCATCGGATTGATCGGATGGGGGCTGAATAAGCTCGTCAACTACTGCCGTTACAACTACGTGACGGGCCTCATCGACGGCGCCGTGCTCGCCGTGGTCTTCTTCGTGATGCTGCTCATGATCGCCTGCGGCATCAACGCCCTCGTCGCGTGGCTTGCGGGCGGCGGCGTCTCGGAGATGGTCGACGGGATCGCGCGTTCGCTCGAGAATGTGCTCGTCGGCGCCATGGGAGAACAGGCCGCCGAGACGGCCTCGGGCTTCCGCGAGGCGCTCTCGGGCATCTGCGACGCCGTGCAGACGGTCGCAAAGGGGATCGAAGCGCTCTTCCGTTCGGCGCCGCTCTCCCGTCTGCTCTATGAGGCGAATCCCTTCGCCGCCGTCACATAAGCGGGAGAAAGTTCGCGCATACTCTCTGTATGTTGGATGAAGGCGCGCGTGCGCTCCTTGCCGCCGTCTGCGGACTGTGCAAACAGGAGGGATTTCAGATCGTCGAGGAGGGGGACCTGCAACGCTCGGGCATTGCGGCCGAGGCCGTCCGCCCGACGATGGCGCTTCTCGAGGAGAAAAAGCTCATCGAACTCCGCTATGCAGAGGGCGGGATCTATTGCGTACGCCCCCTTCCCGCGGGAAAGGGATATCTTGCGCGGGAGGCATGCGAGAGAAAGGAGCGGGAAAAGCTGAAGCGCGGCGTGTTCCTCTTTGCGGCGCTCGGCGCCCTTGCGGGGGGCATAGGCGCTTCGCTTTTCGCCTTCGTCCTCTTCCTTCTTCTCCATGTTTAACGAAAAGCTCTCTAAGCGGGAAAATGAGGTAATGGGGGCGGTTTTTTCGCTTTCCGACGGCAAAGAACGCTTCCTCGTCTCCCCCTATGAACTGCTCGCGGCCCTCCCGAAACGGGCAGGTCTCGATGAAGAAAAGCTCGAGCGTGCGCTTCGCGCTCTCGAGCTCGACGGCTATTTTGAGCTCGTCCTCTCCGAGCGCAAGGGGGAAAAGACGTATTGCGTCCACATGCGCACGGCGGGGCTTGCCTACAGGCGGCAGGAGATCTTGAGAAGGCGCAGCCTCTCGGTACGCTTTATCCTCGCCGCGGCGTGCGGCGTGCTCTCGGCGCTTTTCGGGATCATCTTGAAACTTCTGCTCGCCTGAGGCTTGACTTTTGCCCGCAGACGGGGTATAATATAGAAACAAACGTTTGAAATACGAGGAAGGCATTGGAGCATTTCGAGTATAAACTGCATTCCCCCTTTGCGCCGACGGGCGACCAGCCCGAGGCGATCGCACAGCTTACCGAGGGGGTGAAAGACGGGATCCGCGCACAGGTGCTTCTCGGCGTCACGGGCAGCGGCAAGACGTTTACGATGGCGAACGTCATCAAAAACGTGGGGCGCCCCGCCCTCGTCATCGCCCATAATAAGACGCTCGCCGCCCAGCTCTGCAACGAATTCCGTGAATTCTTTCCCGAAAACAGGGTGGAATTTTTCGTCTCCTATTACGACTACTACCAACCCGAGAGCTACATCCCTTCGACGGACACCTATATCGAAAAAGATATGTCGATGAACGACGAGATCGATAAGCTCCGCAACGCGGCGACGTGTTCGCTCGGCGAGCGGGACGACGTCATCGTCGTCTCCTCGGTCTCCTGTATCTACGGCCTCGGCGCCCCCGAGGAATTCTTCCGCCTCGGCATCTCGCTCCGCCCCGGGCAGGCGATGGAGCGGGGGGAACTGCTATCCCGTCTCGTGGATATCCAATACTCCCGCAACGATATGGATTTCAAGCGCTCCACCTTCCGTGTGCGGGGGGATGTGGTGGAAATTTTCCCCGCATCCAACTCGGAAGTGGCCATCCGCGTGGAGTTCTTCGGCGATGAGATCGACCGCATCTGTGAGGAAGACGTCACGACGGGCAAGATCGTCTCCGAACTCAAGCACGCCGTCATCTTCCCCGCGAGCCACTACGCCGTGGGGAGCGAACGCCTCGCCGTCGCCCTTGCGATGATCGCCGAGGACCTCGAAGGCGAGGTGAAGGCCTTTGAGACGGAGGGCAAGCTCCTCGAGGCACAGCGCCTCCGCCAACGCACCGAGCACGATCTCGAGATGATGCGCGAGATCGGATATTGTTCGGGCATCGAGAATTATTCCCGCTATTTCGACGGCAGGCGCCCCGGGGAGCCCTCGTTCACCCTGCTCGACTATTTTCCCAAGGACTTCCTCGTCTTTATCGACGAGAGTCACATGACGCTTCCGCAGATCCGTGCCATGTACAACGGCGACCGTGCGCGGAAGATCAATTTGGTGGAATACGGCTTCCGCATGAAGTCCGCCTTCGACAACCGCCCCCTGACCTTCGAAGAGTTCGATGCGCGCATCCCGCAGCTCATCTGCGTCTCGGCGACGCCCGCTCCCTACGAGCTTTCGATCGCGGGGAACGTCGTCGAACAGCTCATCCGCCCGACGGGGCTTCTGGATCCGCCCGTCACCGTAAAGCCCACCAAGGGGCAGATCGACGACCTGCTCTCCGAGGTGCACGGCGTCGTAAACACGGGGGGACGTGTGCTCGTAACGACGCTCACCAAGCGCATGGCCGAGAGCCTCACCGACTATATGAAGGAGGCGGGCGTCAAAGTCCGCTACATGCATTCGGATATCGATACGCTCGAGCGCATCGACATCGTGAACGGTCTCCGCAGCGGGGAGTTCGACGTCCTCTGCGGGATCAATCTTCTGCGCGAAGGGCTGGATCTTCCCGAAGTCAAGCTTGTCGCCATCCTCGATGCCGACAAGGAGGGGTTCCTCCGCAGTGAGACTTCCCTCGTGCAGACCATCGGCCGTGCCGCAAGAAATGCGGAGGGGCGGGTCATCATGTATGCCGATGAGATGACGGGCAGCATGAAGCGGGCCATCGACGAGACCGAGCGCAGAAGAGCCAAGCAGATGGCATACAACACGGCGCACGGCATCGTACCGCGGACGATCGTGAAAGACATCAAGAGCACGCTCTCCATCACGGGAAAGACCAAGAAGGGGGCGGAGATCGCCGCCAAGGATATCCCCGAGGAGATCGAAAAACTCAAGACGCTCATGCGCATCGCCTCCAACGCGCTCGACTTCGAGAAGGCGATCGAGATCCGCGAGACCATCAACGACCTGCGCAGACGCATGCGAAAGTAACAAGGCTATTCTCTCCGTGGGGGAACAGAAAACCACCCCATCCGTGGGAGCAAGTACGCAGTCCGAGACCCCCTCCGTGGTTTAATCCGGGCGACACCCTCTCCGTGGTTTATTTCTTGCATTACCCCCTCCGTGGGAGGGGGACCAAGGGGGTGGGACGGCAGAAAAGCAACGACGAAGTCCTCCCTCATCCCGAACGGAGCGTAGCGGAGTGAGCGGATCTTAAAGATACGCTCGGGCTACGCCCTACTTCGCCGAACGGCTCGTGCCGTGCTTCGATAAACAATAGAAGCCTCGCTACGTTCGGTATGAGGTCGCCCCCCGCCGAAGCAGATGAATGGAGCACGTCATTTCGAACGTAGTGAGAAATCTCAAGGTCTAGATTCCTCCTCCCTATGGTCGTCGGAATGACGCATTCGGGTACCGTCAAACTGCAAAGTTGCAAGTAAGACAAGGAATGCGAGGCTTTTTGCAGGGAGTGTACTAAGAGGGACACGACCACCCCGCGCGCATTTCTAATTCTCTAAGCGCGGCACGAGCCGTTCGGCGAAGTAGGAAAGCGCAGTTCAACGCAGTATTGCGCCGCTTATCCGCAGTTCGAGAGTACGAAGTCCAAACAAAGAGGTTAGTATGAAGATCGCTGTTGACATCGATGATACCTTAAACATTCTCGACCGCGTCGGGCGGGCGGGGGCGTATATCGAGCGCAACCACCTGCCGTTTCGGCTCGTCAACGAGCACGCGGGCTCCTTTGTCGATACATACGATTGGACCTACGACGACGTGCTCCGATTCATCCACGACGGCGGGATCGTCACCTTTACGGACGCCGAAGTCCGCAAGTGGGCGCGGGAAGTGCTCACGGGCTGGCGGGCGGCGGGGCACGAAGTCATCGTGCTCACTTCGCGGCGGGAAGATTGGTTCGTCAACCCCGAGAAGGTCTCGCGGGATTGGCTCGAGAAGCGCCGTATCCCCTATGATGCCCTCGTCGCCGATGTTCCGTTCGGCGAAAAGGGGAAGTATTGCGCCGAGCACGGCATCTCTATCCTCGTGGACGACAGCGTGGAGGCCTGCCTGAATGCACAGGAGAACGGCGTACGCGCGGTGCTCGCCGTGGGGCGGCATAACATCGACCGTGCGAGCGAAGTCCGCTACGGCGGCGCGAATTGGCGCCAGATCGACTACGCCGTCCGCCACATCCTCTCCCTGATCTCATAAAATAGTGGGGGTACCCCCATGTTTTTTCCGCAAGACCACAGATAAGAGCAAGATGAAAGACTATATTTTCGTAAAGGGTGCGAAGGAAAACAACTTAAAGAATATCGACGTAAAGATCCCCCGGAACAGTCTCACCGTGTTCACGGGGCTTTCGGGTAGCGGAAAATCCACGCTTGCCTTCGATACCATCTTCGCCGAGGGGCAGCGCCGCTACATGGAGAGCCTCTCTTCCTACGCCCGCCAATTCCTCGGCATGATGGAGAAGCCCGACGTGGAGTCCATCGACGGCCTCTCTCCCGCGATCTCCATCGACCAGAAGACGACATCGCACAACCCCCGCTCCACGGTGGGGACAGTCACCGAGATCTACGATTATCTCCGCCTCCTCTTCGCGCGTGCGGGTACGCCGCATTGCCCCAACTGCGGCAGGGAGATCAAGCGTCAGACGGTGGATGAGATCGCCGACCGCGTGATGGAGCTTCCCGCAGGGAGCAAATTATTGATCGGGGCCCCCGTCGTTCGCGGCAAGAAGGGGGAATACAAGAAGGAGCTCGCGGGATACCGCAAGAGCGGCTTCGCACGGGTGAAGATCGACGGCATCCTCTACGATCTGCAGGAGGAGATCGCCCTCGAGAAGAACGTAAAACACAACATTTCCGTCATCGTCGATCGCATCGTCGTAAAGGATGGGGTCTTAAAGCGCCTCACCGAGTCCCTCGAGACGGCCTTAAAGCTCGCCGACGGGCTCGTCACGGCAGAGTACGACGACAAGGAGATCCTCTTCTCCTCGCGCTACGCCTGCCCCGATTGCGGCATCTCCATCGAGGAGATCGAGCCGCGGCTCTTTTCCTTCAATACGGTGTGGGGCGCCTGCCCGACCTGTTCGGGGCTTGGGTTTACGCAGAAGGTCGATCCCGACCTCATCTGCCCCGACCGCACGAAGACCCTCCGCGAGGGGGCGATCCGCATCAGCGGCTGGAACCTCGATAGCTCCTCGGTGACGCAGGCCTACCTCGGGGCGCTCTCCCGTCACTATAAATTCTCCCTCGACGTCCCCGTGATGGACCTTCCGCAGGAAGTGTTCGACCTGCTCATGTATGGGAATGGGGGCGAAAAAATCGATTTGGAATACAATACGCGCACCTTCCGCTCCACCTACATGGCGCCTTGGGAAGGCTTCGTATGCAACCTGCAGCGGCGGTACGAACAGACGCAGTCTACAGGCGTGAAGATGGACATCGAACGCTACATGCGCACGAGCGATTGCCCCGCCTGCCACGGGAAACGCCTCAAAAAGGAGGCGCTCGCCGTCACCCTCGGCGGGAAGAACATCATCGAAGTGTGCGAAATGCCCGTGCGCAGGCTCCCCGACTTCTTCTCCGGCCTCACGCTTACGGCGACGCAGCATGCCGTGGCCGACGTCATTTTGAAGGAGATCCGTGCCCGCCTCAACTTCCTCATCGGCGTGGGGCTCGATTACCTCACCCTCGCCCGCAGTGCGGCGACCCTCTCGGGCGGAGAGAGCCAGCGCATCCGCCTCGCGACGCAGATCGGCAGCGCGCTCTCGGGGGTGCTCTACATCCTCGACGAACCCTCGATCGGGCTGCATCAGCGGGACAACGAGAAGCTTCTCGCCTCCCTCAAGGGACTGCGCGACATCGGCAACACGCTCATCGTCGTCGAACACGACGAGGAGACCATGCGGGCGGCGGATTACATCGTAGATATCGGCCCCAAGGCGGGCATCCACGGCGGCGAAGTCGTCGCCTGCGGGACCACGGAGGACATCATGAAGGAGCCCCGTTCGATCACGGGGGACTACCTTGCGGGGCGAAGAAAGATAGAGGTCCCCTCCGTTCGTGCCAAGCCGAGCGGCGCATGGTTCCGCGTTACGGGCTGCAGGCAGAACAATCTGAAGGGGATCGACGTTTCCTTCCCCGCAGGGCTCATCACTGCGGTTACGGGGGTGAGCGGCTCGGGCAAGAGTTCGCTCGTCAACGAGATCGTGCTGCCCATCCTTGCGAACAATCTGAACGGCGCCCGCCTGAAAGAGGGGGACTGTAGTGGTTTTTCGGGGCTTGAGCTCTTCGATAAGGTCATCGCGATCGACCAATCCCCCATCGGCAGGACGCCCCGCTCCAACCCGGCGACCTACACGGGGGTCTTCACCGCCATCCGCGACCTCTTCGCGGCGACGACGGACGCCAAGACAATGGGCTTCAAATCGGGGCGTTTCTCCTTCAACGTCGCGGGGGGCAGGTGCGAAAACTGCCAGGGCGACGGCATCATGAAGATCGAGATGCACTTCCTGCCCGACGTCTTCGTGCCCTGCGAGGTCTGCGGCGGCAAGCGCTACAACCGCGAGACGCTCGAAGTAAAATATAAGGGGAAGTCCATCGCCGATGTGCTCGATATGACGGTGGAGGAGGCCTGCGACTTCTTCAAAAACCAGCCCTCCATCTACAACAAGATCTCCACGCTCAACGACGTCGGCCTCGGCTACATCAAGCTCGGGCAGTCCTCCACGACCCTCTCGGGCGGGGAGGCACAGCGGGTGAAGCTCGCCACCGAGCTTGCAAAGCGCTCCACGGGGAGGACCTTTTACATCCTCGACGAACCCACGACGGGCCTCTCGAGCTACGACGTGGATAAACTCGTGAAGATCCTTCTGCGGCTGCGCGGAAACGGCAACACGGTGGTCGTCATCGAGCACAATCTCGATATCATCAAGATCGCCGACTACATCATCGACCTCGGCCCCGAGGGGGGAGACGGCGGCGGTACGGTCGTCGCCGCGGGATCTCCCGAAGAGATCGCGAACGTCGATGCATCCTACACGGGGCAGTTCCTGAAAAAAGTTCTGTAAACGCCGAAAAAACGACGACAGGTAGGCACTTATGTTCAATCAAGAGATGCAAAAATTGGGGGAAGCGCGGAGCATCATCCGCGAGATCTTCGAATACGGCAATCGGCGCAAAGCCGAGATCGGAGAGGAGAACGTGTTTGACTTTTCGATCGGGAATCCCTCTGCGCCCCCGCCCGCGGCGATCACAGAGGAGCTCTTGCGGCTGCTTACTACGATGCCCCCCGAAAAGCTTCACGGCTATTCTTCGGCGGCGGGGCTTTGGGAGGTGCGCGAGGCGGTCGCGGCGTATATCCGCGAAAAATTCGGGGTGCCGATGCGGGGCGAGCTCGTCTACATGACGTACGGCGCCGCTGCGGCCCTTTCGGCGACCTTCTCCGCCCTGATCGCAAAGGAGGGGGAGGAGATCATCGTCCCCGCGCCCTTCTTCCCCGAATACACGGTGTTCGTGCGGCAGGCGGGCGGCGTGCTCGTGCCCGTTATGACCGACGCCGCCTTTCATCTCGACATCGGGGCGATCGCGGCCGCGATCACGCCCAAAACACGGGCCGTCCTTCTGAATTCGCCCAACAATCCGACGGGCGCCGTCTACGCGGAACAGGAGCTTCGTTCCCTCGCCGAAATGCTGCAAAAATGCAACATGGGGCGAGAAAATCCCATTTTTCTCATCTGCGACGAGCCCTATCGCAGCCTGTGTTATGGGGAGGAGCCCGTCTATCCGATGGCCGTATACCCCCATACCGTGGTGTGCGATTCCTTTTCGAAGTCCCTCTCGCTCGCGGGGGAGCGCATCGGATATATCGCCGTCTCGCCGCAGTGCGAAGGGGCGGAGGCGTTCTTTTCCGCCGTCATGGGGGCGGGCCGTGCCCTCGGCTATGTGTGTGCGCCCACGCTCTTCCAGCGTGCCGTGGCGGGGTGCCTCGGGCAGGTGAGCGACCTTGCGGCCTACCGCGAGAACCGCGACCTTCTGTATGAAGCGCTCTGCGGCATGGGCTACGAATGCGTGAAGCCCGAGGGCGCCTTCTATCTCTTCGTGAAGAGCCTCGAGCCCGATGCCGCGGCCTTCTGCGCACGGGCACGGGAGCATGAGCTCCTGCTCGTGCCCTCGGATAGCTTCGGGATAGGGGGGTACGTACGTATTTCTTACTGCGTGAAGCGGGAGACCATCCGAGGGAGCCTTCCCGCATTCGCGGCGCTCGCAAAGTCATACACAAAATGACCCGTAGCCTTGACAAATCGCACAAAATGTGATACAATGGATCCTGCAAGGAGGCAAATATGACGATCGGAGAAAGCCTGAGCTGCCTCAGAGTCAAGCGCAACATTTCCCAGACCGAGCTCGCAAACGCGCTCGGCGTTTCCCGTATCATGGTGAGCCGTTGGGAGAACGACGTCTCCCGCCCTTCGGGGAAAAATCTTTTGCGTATCTGCAGTTTTTACGAGATCAACAGTGACTACTTTGCCGATTGCACCGATGCCGCTCCCCAAGAGGAACCCATGGATCTGCCCCGAGAGGAGGTCTCGGATCTGCCCCGAGAGGAGGTCTCGGATCTGCCGCAGGCGGCCTCGGGGCTGAGCACGGCGGCGCTTCTTCTCGAGCTGCGCGAACTCAGGCAGGAGCTCGCGGAGAAGGAACACCGCGATTTCGGCAGGAGAAAGCGGGTCGCGATCATCCTCCTCACGATCTGTACGCTGTTCTTCATCGCCATGACGATCCGCATCGGCTTGGCGCTATATAACGCCTCGAGCCTCATGTACAGCGCCGCTCCCTCGCCGTTTGCCAACACCGAATTCACGCTCGCCTTCATCTTCAGCGTGCTGTTCGGGCTGGGGATCGCGGCCGTTGCGATCTTCTGGCGGGAACATCCTTCGGAGACCGAAAAGTGAAAAAAGCCGCATGGCGGCTTTTTTGTTTACGGCAAAGGGGATTTGCTTGACATTCCGCCCGCGACCCCCTATAATGATTCGCATGAAATATATCGAACTTACCGTGCGTACGACGTCCGAGGCGAGCGAGATCGTCTCGGATGTGCTCTGGAATTATACCGAGGGGGGCGTCGCCGTCTCCGATGTGGCCGACGTCATCGCCCTCCGGACGGGCAAGATGGGCGTCTATTGGGACTACCTCGACGACGACCTCACGAAAAGGACGGGGGCGCTCGTGAAGGCCTTCCTCCTGCCCGAGGCCGCCCGAAAGATCCCCGCGATCATGGAAGAGATCTATGCTTGCCGCGACCGTGCGGCGGGCGCGATCGACTTCGGCACCCTCGAGGAGAGCACCCGCGAGATCGACGGCGACGATTGGATCGAGATCTGGAAGAAGCACTTCCGCCCCATCCGTTTGGGGAAGATCGTCGTCGTGCCCGCTTGGCTGGAATACGACAAGGCCGCGGAGGAAGAGGTCATCCTCCTCGATAGCAGCATGGCCTTCGGCACGGGAGAACACGAGACGACGGCGATGTGCGTGGAGCTCATGCAGCGCTTTCTCAAGGCGGGAGATACCGTCCTCGACGTCGGCTGCGGAAGCGGCATTTTGGGCATCGCGGCCGCCAAGCTCGGCGCCAAAAGGTGCTTTCTCACCGATATCGACCCCATCGCCGTCGCGAGCAGCGAGCACAACGCCCGCGCAAACGGCGTGGAGCAGAGGATCGAAGTCGTAAGAAGCAACCTCGTCGATGATACGTCTATGCAGGCCGATCTCATCCTCGCCAACATCACGGCGGAAGTCCTCGTCTTGCTCGCGCCCGCCATCCCCGCCCACTTGAAACGAGGGGGGACCCTCATCCTTTCGGGCATCATCGAGGGGCGTACGGCGCTCGTCAAAGAGGCCTATGCGGCGGCAGGGCTCTCCCTCGTCCGCGAAGAAAAGCGGGGGGAGTGGTATGCCTTTGTCCTCAAGGAGGGGAGCGATGGCTGCGCCTAAGCGGTTTTTTATCGACCATGTAGAGGAAGAAGTCTTCCTCACGGGGGAAGAACTTCGCCACGCCAAAAACGTCTTGCGGCTGAGCGTCGGCGACGAGGTGACCCTCCTCGACGGCAGCGGAAAGGAGTTTTCGGCCATCGTCACCCGCGTCGAACGGGAGAAGATGCTCCTGCATGTGACGGGGGAGCGGTGTTCCGATCGCGAACCGAGGCGCGAGATCTGCCTCTTTCTCGGCGCCCTGAAAGGGGATAAGACGGAGCTTGTCGTCCAGAAGGCGGTGGAGCTCGGCGTCTCGCGCATCTGCGTCTTTTCCTCCCGCTACTGTTCGGCCTATATGAATGAAAACAAACTCGCAAGGCTTGCCCGCGTCTCCCGCGAGGCGGCCAAGCAGTGCCTTCGGACCCTCGCCCCGCCCGTGGAGTACCTCGAATTCCCCGCGGCGCTCGAGGCGGCCAAAGCATACGATACCAAGCTCTTCGCGTGTGAATTTTTGCAGAAAAGCGAGGGGACGCTATCGAAAATCGAGGGATCCTGTGCCGTTATGGTGGGGAGCGAAGGGGGCTTTTGCGAAGAGGAATTCGCCCTTGCGCAGGCGGCGGGATTCCGCGGCATCACGCTCGGAAAGCGCATCCTTCGTGCCGAGACGGCGGCGATCGCCTGCCTCGCCCTGATCGCGTATGCGGTGGGGGAACTCGGATGAAGGCCTGTGTGTTCACCCTCGGGTGCAAGCTCAACGAAGTGGAATCGGCCTCGGTGATGCAGGGGCTCGCGCAGCGCGGCTATGAGACGACGTCCGAACTCGGCCCCGCAGACCTGTATCTTCTCAACACTTGTGCGGTGACGGCGGAAGCCGAAAAGAAGAGCAGGCAGGCCGTCGCACGGATGCGCAAATACAACGCCGCGGCGCCCGTCTTTGTCTTCGGATGTGCCGCCAGCCGCGACCCCGAGGCGTTTTTCTCGCGGGAGGGGGTGGTCTTCGTCGCGGGGGCGATGAAAAAGGACGCCGTGCTTGCTGCCGTCGACGGCGCGCTCCGCGGGATCTCGGTGGAGGACGAGACGGCCTTTTGCGAACTTCCCTACCCCCAAAAGACGCACACGCGGGCCTATCTTCGCGTGGAAGACGGCTGCAACCGCTTCTGCAGCTATTGCCTCATCCCCTATCTCCGCGGCAGAGTGCGTTCGCGCAGCATGGAGAGCATCCGCAGGGAAGCCGAGGCGTGCAGCGCAAAGGAGATCGTGCTCACGGGCGTCGACCTCTCTTCCTATCGCGACGGCGACAGCGGGCTCGGCGAGCTTCTCCTCTCCCTCGCGGGGCTGCCCGCACGCATCCGTCTCGGCTCCCTCGAAGTCAGCTGTATCACGGAAGATTTCTTGGAGAAGCTGCGGGCGGCGGGGAACGTGTGTGCGCACTTCCACCTCTCGCTTCAGAGCGGTTCGGATGCCGTCCTGAAGAAGATGAACCGCCATTATACGCGGGCGGAGTATCTGAAGGCGTGCGAACGCATCTACGCCGCCTTTCCCGAGGCCTCGATCACGACCGACCTCATCGCGGGATTTCCCACCGAGACGGAGAAGGACTTTGCCGATTCCCTCTCGATCATCGGGGAAGCGGGCTTTCTGCGCGTCCATGCCTTCCCCTTCTCCATGCGGCCGGGGACGGCGGCGGCCAAGCTCGAAGATCTCCCCGCCGAGGTCAAAAAGGAGCGGGTGCGTGCGCTCATCGCCGAGGCAAAGCGGCAGGGGCGGGAGTATGTGAAAAAATTCTTGGGAAGCACGATGACGGCGCTCTTCGAAGCGGACGGGGGGTATACCGAAAACTACATCCGCGTGAGCTGCCCCGAGGGGCGGGAGGGGGCGCTCGAGAAAGTACGCCTCACGAAATTGACTGCGCAAGGCGCAAGTTGCGAAATTCTGCGGTGAAGATCACCGAGGGGGACCTATATGGAAAACAGCTGTATTTTTTGTAAGATCGTCGCGGGGGAGATCCCCGCAAGCAAGGTGTATGAAGACGATGAGATCCTCATCTTTTCGGATATCCATCCGATCGCGAAGATCCATCTGCTCTGCGTACCCAAGGAGCACTTCAGGCTGCTCTCGGAGGTCACGCCCAAGCGCGCCGCCCTCCTCGGGCGGACCATGCAGAAGATCGGCCGCATCGCCGAGGATCTCGGGCTGAAAGAGGGGTATCGCGTCGTCATCAACCAAGGGGAGAACGCGGGGCAGACGGTGCCGCATCTGCATCTGCACTTGCTCGGCGGGGAGCCGCTCGGCTGGGAGAAATAAGCCGTAGGCGGGATCTCGCAAAAAATTTCCGTATCATCGGGCAAAATCCTTTGACATCCTCCTTAGAATGTGCTATTCTAATAGTCGACGTACGCGAGGAATTGCGCTCTCCACGCATCTCTTGGCGTGCGCGTCATGCCGCAAGGCAAATTCCATAGGAGGATAAACGCAAATGGAAAAGAACGAGATCATCGCGAAGTATGCCCGCCAGCCGGGGGATACGGGGTCGCCCGAGGTCCAGATCGCACTCCTCACCGAGCGCATCAACCACCTCAACGAGCACCTCAAGATCCACAAGCAGGATAACCATTCCCGCCGCGGACTTCTGAAAATGGTCGGGAAGCGCCGTGGGCTCTTGGACTATCTCAAAGCGAAGGATATCGAGCGCTACAGAGCCATCGTCGAGCAGCTTGGGCTTCGTAAGTAAACAACAATAGGGGGCGGGCTTTTTGCCGCCCTTTTTTGTTGAAGCAGGGAACTGCGGTACGGCCGCCCACCCCCCTACCCCCCTCCGCGGGAGGGGGCATGCATGGGATAAACTCTGTCGGGGTATGTATGGGAGCCGTAGCGGGTACGCACGGGGGCCGTCGGGGTATGTATGGGAGCCGTGAGGGTACGGGCCCACGTCATTTCGAACCCCCATCGGGGGTGAGAAATCTCAAAGTCGAGATCCCTCGGCTACGCCTACTTCACGCTTGGGCGCTACTTCGCCTACGGCTCGTGCTGGCTCCCCTATGAGGGGAACCAAGGGCGCAAGTGATGTGCCTCGCCTCTTGTCCCTCGGAAACAGGATTCGGAAAATCGTCTTCGGCCATGGGGCTTAAGACAAAAGAAATAGGAGCAGAAAGGAGAAACAAAGCAAAATGACACCCAACTATCGTGAATTCAAATTCGAGATCGGCGGCAGAGAAGTCGTCGTCGAGACGGGCAAGTATGCCGAACAGACCAACGGCAGCTGCGTCGTAAGATGCGGCGAGACGGCCGTCATGGTCAACGTGTGTATGTCCGAAACGCCGCGGGACGGTATCGATTTCTTCCCGCTGCAGGTGGACTACGAAGAAAAGATGTATGCCGTGGGCAAGATCCCGGGCGGCTTCAAGAGAAGGGAGGGGAGGGCCTCGGATAAGGCCATCCTCACGGCCCGTCTCATCGACCGTCCCCTTCGCCCGCTCTTCCCGAAGGGCCTCTTCAACGACGTCGTCGTCGTCGCGACGGCGCTCTCCGTCGAGCCCGACGTCGCCCCCGAGCCCCTCGCCATGATCGGCTCCTCCATCGCCCTCGCGATCTCGGATATCCCTTGGGCAGGCCCCACGGGTTCGGTCGTCGTCGGCCTTGTCGACGGGCAGTACGTCATCAACCCCGATGCGGCGCAGCGGGAGAAGAGCACCATCCACCTCAACCTCGCAGGCTCCAAAGACGCCATCCTCATGATCGAGGCGGGCGCGAACGAAGTCTCCAACGACGAGATGGTCGGCGCGATCATGTTCGGGCAGAACGAGATCTCCAAGATCTGTGCCTACATCGAGGAAGTCATCGTTCCCGCGGTGGGCAAGCCCAAGCGTGCGATCGAGCTCTATCACATCCCCGAAGAGATCGATGAAAAGGTCCGTGCGTTCGCGGGCGAAAAGCTCGATTGGGCGCTCGATACCTTCGATCGTCAGGAGCGCCAGAAGCGGCAGGATAAGGTCGACGCCGAGACGCTCGAATATTTCAAAGATATCTACCCCGAGAACACGCGCGAGATCAAGGATAGCCTCTACTATCTCACCAAGGAGAAGGTCCGTGCGAAGATCTTCGACAAGGGGATCCGTCCCGACGGAAGAGGGCTGAAGGACGTTCGTCCCATCTGGTGCGAGCGTTCCGTCTTGCCCCGTGCGCACGGTTCGGCCGTCTTCACGAGAGGGCAGACGCAGACCCTCACCACCTGCACCCTCGATATGCTCGCCGCGGCGCAGAAGCTCGAAGGCCTCGACGACGAGACCGAGAAGCGCTACATGCATCAATACAACTTCCCCGGCTATTGCACGGGCGAAGCGAAGGCACTCCGCAGCCCCGGCCGCCGCGAGATCGGGCACGGCGCTCTTGCCGAGCGGGCACTCGTTCCCGTCATTCCGCCCGTAGAGGAATTCCCCTACGCGATCCGTGTCGTCAACGACATCCTCTCCTCCAATGGCTCCTCTTCGATGGCCTCCGTGTGCGGCTCGACGATGGCGCTCATGGATGCGGGCGTCCCCATCAAGGCACCCGTCGCGGGCGTTGCGATGGGTCTCATCAAGAATCAGGAGACGGGCGAGTTCCGCGTCATGACGGATATCCAAGGCCTCGAGGACTTCCTCGGCGATATGGACTTCAAGGTCGCTGGGACCAAGAAGGGCATCACCGCCATCCAGATGGATATCAAGATTAAGGGCATCTCCGAGGAGATCATGCACACCGCGATCGAACAGGCCAATGAGGGCAGAGAGTTCATCCTCTCCAAGATGCTCGAGTGTGTGCCCGAAGTCCGTCCCGAGCTCTCCAAATACGCTCCCCGCATCCTCTTCTTCAAGATCGACCCCGAGAAGATCGGCGACGTCGTCGGAAAGCAGGGCAAGGTCATTAACTCCATCATCGCCGAGACGGGCACCAAGATCGATATCGAAGACGACGGCACCGTCTGCATCGCTTCCTATGGCGACGCCAAGGCGGCGGAGAAGGCCAAGGCCATCGTCGAGAGCATCGTGCACGATCCCGAAGTCGGGGATATGTTCCTCGGCAGAGTCGTCCGCATCCTCTCCACGATGGGTGCGTTCGTCGAATTCGCGCCCGGCAAAGACGGCATGATCCACATCTCCAAGCTCTCGGATAAGCGGGTGGAGAAGGTGGAAGACGTGCTCGCGATCGGCGACCTCGTGAAGGTGAAGATCATCAAGATCGGCGAAAAGGGCATCGACTTCAAGCTCATGGAGAAGCTCTCCTGAAGAAACCGCCGCAAAACGCAAGCGATAATTACAATTCTACAGCAAGGCCCGACGTCTTCCGTCGGGTCTTCTTTTGCAAAAAAGCGGGGGGATGGGGCGGTTTTTTCGGGCTTCCGCTTGACAAGATGTGCCCCGCGCCGTATAATAAAGGCATGATGGCATATCTCGACTATGCGGCGACGGCGCCGCTCCTTCCCGAAGTTTTGGAGGCCATGCTGCCCGCCATGCGGGAATTTGGAAACCCCGATTCCCTGCACGGCTACGGGCGGCGGGCGGCGGCGCTCGTCTTGCGGGCAAGAGATAAGATCGCTTCCCTGCTCGGCGTAGAGGCGGGGGAGGTCTACTTTACTTCGGGGGGCACCGAAGCCGATAATCAGGCCGTCCGCTGTATGGGGGAGGGCGGGCTCATCGTCTCGCCCATCGAACACGCCGCCGTGCGCGCCGCAGCGCCGCTTCGCGGGGGGATGTGGTCGTTTTCCCGCGTTACGGAAGGCGGGATCGTCACCCCCGACTGCCTCGGAGACCTCGCGGGCGTGGGGCTGGTCGCCGTGATGGCCGTGAACAACGAGACGGGCTGTATCCAGCCCATCGAGGAACTTTCCGCGCGCGTCCACGAGAAAGGGGCGCTGCTCTTTTCCGATTGCGTGCAGGCGGCCACGCAGGATCTGAAATACATTCTGAAGTATGCCGATGCGATCTCGCTCTCGGCGCATAAGCTCGGCGGTCCCAAGGGCGTGGGGGCGCTCATCGTAAAGAAGGGCGTCCGTCTGCGGCCGCTCATCGCGGGCGGAGCACAGGAGCGCGGACTGCGCGGGGGGACGACGAACGTCGCAGGGGTCGTAGGCTTTGCCGAAGCCCTCTCGCTCGCCGTAGCAAGGCGGGAGGAATTCTGCGCGCATACGAGGCGCCTTCGCGATCGCTTCGAGGCCCTGATCTTCGCAAAAATGCAACATGGGGTCGAAAAAGACGGCGAAAACCGTGCCCCGAACATCTCCCATCTCACCTTTGAAAAGGGGGAGGGACTGCTCGACCTTCTCGATCTCAATGGGGTCGCGGCCTCGGGCGGGGCGGCATGCTCTGCCCATACCGCACAGCCCTCCCATGTGCTCCTCGCGATGGGACGCTCGGAGGAGGCGGCCATGCGGGGCATCCGCTTCTCCTTCGGACTTTCGACGACGGAGGCGGAGACCGACTTCGCCGCCCAAACGCTTCTAACCTGTATCCAAAAATTATAACGCATCTTCGGAGGCGAACTTATGGAAAAGAACGGCATGATCCGCGATTTTTTGCGGAGCGTACGCGAGAATTTCATCTATCTCTTCATCGCCATGGGCATCTTCTACCTCTTTTTGCTCATCGCGGTCTTCGGGTTTGCGGCGGCGCTCATGAGTACGGCGGGGCGGACGCTCACCGAGCTTGGGGAGCTCATCGGCTCCTCCGTCGCCCAATCTTCGGCCTCCCTCGAGGAATTCTTCTCCTACGCCTTCGGGCAGCTCCAATGGGACGGCAATGTCTTGAAATTCGTGCTGCGCCTGCTCGATCCCGCGTGGATCAAGGAGACCCTCCTCGGGTTTTTCGAGGTGCTCAACGTCTCCTCGGAGGGCTTTGAAGCCGAGTTCACGGCGATCGCCTCGGCGTTTTCCTCCGACCTCAAGGCGGCGTTCGCGGCCGCCGCGACCGTCTGCACGCTCGGGATCGTCCTCGCCAACTACGCGACGCGCTACGCCATCCGCCGCAGATCGGTCAAACGCGGCCTCAAGCGCTTTATCATCGCGCATACGATCGTCCCCGTCGTGCAGTCGATCGTCCTCATCGGCGCCATTTTGCTCCTTTCCGTCGTCCACCTCTATGGGATCTTGCTGTTTGCGGCCGTGCTGTTGCTCTCGAGCGGCATCTCGCTGCTCTCGGCGTGGCTCATCCATCGCGACGGCACCGTCCGCCTCGGGGAAGTCCTCACCCTCCGCAACATGCTCTCCCAGCTCGCCGTGCTCGGCATCGTGCTGCTCTTCGATCTCTTGATCGGCGTGGGGCTGCTCTTGATCAACGGCCTCCTCGCACTGCTCATCATGATCCCCTTCCTGCTCTTCTCCTTCAACCTTGCAGACGTCAACGCCGACCGCTTCATCTGCAGGTTCACGCACGACGACGCAGATTAACGAAAACGACGCAGACAAGCGAAAAGGCGCATGCGCGAAACACGCATACGCCTTCTTCTTTTTATAGAGGTCCGTCGCCTTTGGCTTTTTCGGGACCAAACCGATCCCACACATAGAATTTTGGATCGAGGTCTCAACGCGCTCCTTTTTTATCGTCACTTTTCGTGCGGGGCGGCGCTATGTGCGGGTTTTTTTGCGTTTTTGAATGTTCCACCGCTTGACTTTCAACCATTTCTTTGCTATACTTATTGCGCAAAAAGTGCAGAATATCAAATTTTAGGAAGTAATTCGATGCAAACCATTCAGCGTAAGATCCTTCAAAAACTCATCGACCGAAAGGAAAACGGTCTCATTAAGATCATCACCGGGGTTCGCCGCGCGGGGAAAAGTTTCTTGCTGTTCAATCTCTACTATAACTATTTATTGTCCATCGGCGTGAACAAAGATCATATCATTGCCCTTGATTTGGACAGCGAGGAGAATAAGCAATACCGCAACCCCGATGTGCTTTGGGAATACCTTCTTTCGCGTATCACCGATCAGACCGAGATGTTCTATGTGTTTCTCGATGAGGTGCAGTTCGCCATTTCCGATGCGGAGATGAAGAGCGACGAGCCGATCCGTTTATACGGGATCCTCAACGGACTGCTGCACAGGCAGAACGTGGACGTCTATATTACGGGGAGCAACTCCAAAATGCTTTCGTCCGACGTCCGAACCGAATTTCGCGGGCGCGGAGATGAGGTGCGCGTCTATCCGCTTTCGTTTTCCGAGTTCATGTCCGCCTACGACGGCGATAAATATGACGGGTGGAGGGACTATCTCACCTACGGCGGGCTGCCGTATATCCTCTCTTGCAAGACCGATGAACAGAAGGCGAGCTACCTTTCTAATCTTTTCGAGAACACCTATATCAAGGATGTTGTCGACCGTCATCACTTACGCGGGGAGAATTGTTTGGATCCCCTCGTCAATATTCTGGCTTCTAACGTCGGTTCTCTCACCAACCCGCGCAAACTCGCCGATACCTTTTCGAGCAAAGGCATCAAGGTGTCCGAACATACTATTCGGGATTACATTGCCTATTTGGAGGAATCCTTCCTGCTCTCACGCGCTACACGGTATGATATCAAGGGGAAAAAGTATATCGACTCCCCGTTTAAGTTCTACTTCACCGATATTGGACTTCGGAACGTTCGCCTCAATTTCCGTCAACAGGAAGAGACGCACCTCATGGAGAATGTCATCTATAACGAGCTATTACAGCGTGGGTTCCATGTCGATGTCGGAATTATCAGCACCCGCGTCAAACACCCCGATGGAAGACAGGAGCAGAAGCAGACCGAGGTGGATTTCGTATGCAATCGCGGGAGTAGCCGGTTTTATATCCAATCCGCCTTTGCGATTCCCAATCAAGACAAAATGGAACAGGAGCAGTATTCCCTCGTCCATATCGATGACTATTTCAAAAAAATCATCGTGACGCAGAGCAATGTCAAGCCGTGGCATAATGAGAAAGGCATCCTCATCATCGGCATTTTGGACTTCCTGCTCGACCCAAACAGTTTGGAGGGATAGTGCAGCGATGGCGCGATCTTTTCCTGTGATGATATTATGAGCGGATCGAATTTGATGCACCCGAAGCTTCTGCAGGCGTTTTGCATCGCCTCAAATACAATATTCAGTCTCAAAAGGCGCACCCGCAGGTGCGCCTTTTCGTAGAATTTTTATGATTTTAACCGATAACGGCGGTTGCGGTTGCCGCCTTCCGCGACGACGATGCCGTCTGCGATCATTTCATAGAGAATGGTTTTCAGCCGCGTCGGTTTTATCTCCAAAAGTTCTGCGAGTTCGGAAGTCGTTGCAGAGGCGTGGTCTGTCAAATACCGAATGATTTCCCGCTTTTGGATCGAGGTCTTGACGCGCTCTTTTTTATCGTCGCTTTTTAATTTTTTCCAAAGGTCCTTGTGAAGTACGCCACCGATGTTTGCCTTTTGTTCCGCTATTTTTTGAAAAGTTCCGTCATCTGCTTGCAAATATTTTGGATTTGTAGTAATATAAGAGAGCCTCACAACTTAATTTCGGATTTTTCCACATAATAAGGATACTACTAAGGCATAGCTGTATCCTAATATCTCTATCCTTATTTAAGTGGGAGACATTAAGTTGTGAGGCAAACGACAGGGATACACAGTGCGGGCATCCTTTGTCGGATGCCCTTATTTTTTGCCCGCAAACACAAGGAGAAACACGAAATGGCTGAGATGTTCAAATGCAAAACTTGCGACATGCCGCTCGAAGCGCTTGCGGCAAAGTCGAAGAATGGACTTGTGGAGTGCCCCGCGTGCTCCAATGTATGGACTATTCCGCGAAAGGAAACAAGCCCCGCAGCGCTTTCATTTTTGCGCATGGGGGAGCACGACCTCGACACGGGCAAGTTCGACGACGCCCTCGAGGCGTACAAGAAGGCCGCACAGCTCGATCCCAAGGAGCCCGAGGCGCATTTCGGGTGTGCGCTGTCGCTTTTTCGGATCCAATACTTGAAAGTCGAGCCCGAGCGCAAGGGTGACAAGCCGAGCCTGCAGCCGATTTGCCATCAGGTAACGCGAACGAAATTCACCGAGAACAAAAATTATTTGCGTGCGCTCGAGCTTGCTACATCCAAGCAGAAAGAGGAATATGCGCGTCGCGGAAAGGAGATCGATTACATTCTCTCGGAATTCTCCCGTTTGGAGAAGAGCGGCGTCGACTACGACTGTTTCCTCTGCGTGAAGGTCTCGGGTGACAACGGCAAGACGGAGGACAGCAAGGACGCGGACTACATATACGACCTACTCAAACGGAAGGGATATAAGCCGTTTTATTCCGAACGGGTATTCCGCAATACGACGGGCGGGGACTATGAAGCAAGCATATTGTATGCCCTTGTAAAATCCGAATGTATGCTTGTCATCTGCCGTGATGAAGAGTTTTTGCATACCCCTTGGGTGAAGAACGAATATACGCGGTTTCTGAAGCTTGTCAATGACGAGGAAAAGGAGAGCGACAGTATTGCCCTCGTGTTTTACGAGGCGCCGATCGAGCGGCTTCCCGGGAGAAACGGCAGATTGCAGGGCATCGACTTCTCGCGGCGAGATGCAGATGAAAAACTTCTCAACTTTGTCGAAGTCCATACTCCCGCCGCGCGGGCAAAGAGAGAAGCGGAAGCAAAACGGCAAAAAGAGGCGGACGCACAAAGAGCAATAAAAGAGAGGGAGTTGGACGAGACGCAAAGACGTTTGATCGCGGCACTCGAAGAGCGGGATAGAAAAGACAGAGAACGCGAGGAAGAGAACGAAAGACTTCGGGCCGACATGGAGCGTACATATCAAGAAGCAGCCCGAGGCATCCATGCGACAGTGGGCTCGCAGCTCACGCGCGCATGGCAGGAGATAGACGCGCGGGATTTCAAAATGGCGGCAAACTACTTCAACACCGTGCTCAATGCCCAGCCCGAAAACGAAGAAGCTTGGCGCGGGTTGTTTTTGACGGAGCTCCAAGTCCCCGACGAGAAAGTGTTAATGAGAACTATGACGTTAGACGGTGCAAAGAAAGTTTTGCAAAGCAAAAATCTAAAAAATTATTTAAGATATAAAACCTCACATGAGTTTGATGCGCTATACACGCAAATCATAGAGAGGGCTGAGGAGGTCTTAAGTACGGAAATTAAGAGAAGTGAAACAGAGATCGCCTCGCAGAGGAGCAGTATGGACGTGGATAAGGGGGAGATAAAAAGGATAAAGACTTTAAGGATCCTCCTTCCGATCCTAATTTTTATCGCCGCGGCGGTAATTCCGAGTATCGGAGGATATCAGGATTACGGCTTCCTCGCCATCCCGATATGCGTTGCGATCAGTTTAGCAATTTCGATTGCCCTGTATGTAAAAGTTTTTAGCAAATTCCAGCAGGAAGAGTTAGATGCGCTTGAGAAAACAGTGGAAGACAAAAAAAGTAAAGTGGCAAATGAAGAATACGTGAAAAATACGAACGGCTCCATAAAAGCGCACGGAAAGAGCCTTCTTCAACAAATAAAAAAACAGTAGATCCTTTCGGTCCATTGCACGAGGGCCATGCGCTGCATGGCCCTCGTAATCTGTTTTATTGATAGCATCCCCCGCCGTTTTGGGGGAACGGGCCCCGCTTTGAGTCTCAATGAAAGGTCGCTTGGGGGGTACGATCGAGAGACGCCTGAAGGGCTTCAGCCGATCAGGTTTTGGATGTACGCCGTGAGCGTCTTGGAATACGACTTATGCGCACTCGCGATGGGATGTCCGCCCGCGCCCGCATCGTTCTTTTTGAACTCGAGGTAGCTCATCTTGTCGTCGTTTACGGTATTGAGCGCCTTCTGGATGCCGCTCACGATGTCGCCGTTCGTCCCCATCATGCCATAGATGCAGACGACGTAGGCGTGCGGGTAGATCTCCCTGAGATGGGTGAGGAATTCGGCGTAATCTTTGGGGAATTGCGAGCGGTACGCGGGATCTATGGTCGTGATATAGGAGGCGTCGTTGGTGCCGAGGGCGAGGACGACGACGTCGGTCTCCGCATCATATTCCCACAGCTCGCCCGTGCGGTTGGAAGTGAGGGTGTGCATCTGTTTCATCGTGAGGATGTTGTACCTATTCGTATTGAGGCAGATGCCCGAGAGCGCCACGACGGAGAAATCGGCATTCAGGTTTTGGGCCGTGAGATAGGCATAGGTGGTGCAGCCGTCCGAATTTGCGACGCTCCAATCCCCGCCCTGCTGCAGGGTGCCGTAGCCCGCCGTGATGGAATCGCCGATGAACTCCATCTTGAAGTCGCTCTTCTCCTGTGCGACGAGGAAGGTCTCCGCGGAGAGCGAAGTCACGGCGAACTTGCCGCGGTCGACTTCGGAGCCCTTCATGATCTTGGCGACGTGGATGCCCTCTTCAAGGTCCTTTGCGACGGTGAACTCGCCCGCATCGAGGCGTTTGAACTCGCCCGTGGTGTCGCCGTCGAGATAGACGTGGACAAAGACGTCTTGCTCGGTCGTGGCGGTCATCGTGAGCGAGGTGCCGAGGAAGGCGACTTCCAGCCCCGAGGCGACGTTGTCGAAATTCAAGGCCTTATTTTTGATATAGGTCCGCCCGTAAATGTTGACGTACGCCTCATCGAAGGAGAGGATCTGCTCCGCGGTCGCCGTCTTGTAGACCGAGACGGGCAGGGCGGCGCGGGCGGTCTTGTAGGTGGCGACGAGCTCGGTCTTTCCCGCGGAAAGGGCGGAGAGCTTGCCGTCCTTCACTTCGGCGAGGGAGGGATCCGAGAGGGAGAGGGCGATCTCGGCGTTCGGAACTTCTTCGCCGTCGCAGTAGGCCGTCACTGTGAAGGGCGCCTCTTGATACGCCTCCACCTCGGCAGAGAGGGAGATCCCGCGGGAAGAGAACTTCAGGCTGTATTCGTGCGTATCGTCGTTTGTACAGCCGAAGAGCAGCGCCGCGGGAAAGATGAGGGCACAGGCGGTAGCGGCGGCAAGCAGACGTTTGTATTTCATTTCGGTATCCTCCGTGGGGGGTAGCCCCAAAAAATCGCAAAGGAGGACGGCACGCCCGAAAGCGTGCGTCCTCCATGCCTTACAAGGGCAGTATACCACAGATTTGCCCGTACGTCAAGAAAAAAATTTTCTTTTTTGCGCGGCGCCGCAAAAGTTTGAAAAGCGGGAAGAAAAATTTTCGGGGGCTTCGCGCTTTTTTGCGCTGTTTTTTGCGGGAATTCTACATTTCGACACCGCTTTTTTCTTCTAACGGGCGGCGGCAGGGCATACATTATGATAGCCCGGCGAGAGGATCGCCCCGCAAACCACAAAAAAAGAGGTGACTTGTATGAACGATGAACTCAGCTATGCCGAAATGCTGGAGATCCCCGTCGAGACGGTGACCGTCAGCCGGCGCGAAAAGAAGCGCAAAAAGCAGGAGGACCTCTCCGAACAGCTTCTCGACAAAGTCAACGAGCGTGTGAGCGCAGACGACCCCGCCTACACCGAGAGCACGGAGATAAGCAGGGCTCCCAAAAAGAAGAAGGGGAAGGCCCATACCGTGCTCGTCGTCGAATTTGCGGTCGTCGTGCTGCTCTGCGCCGCGATCTTCCTCACCAACCTCTTCCTCGAGAACAGTGCGATCAACACCTTCGTGCGCGGCCTGTTCCGCGGAAGCGCCGAGACCGCGGATGCCCGTACGTATTCGGATTTTGCGCTCTCCTCCGTCCTCCGCGGCGCCGATGCCGAGACGGCCGAGATCACCGTCTCCGAGGCGGGCGTCATGTCGTTTACCGCGAACTGCTCGGTCTATCCGCTCTGTGCGGGCAAGCTCGAATCGCTGCGCTCCGATGAGGGCGGGTACACCGTCCGCATCCGCCATTCGGATTCCTTCTCGACGGTCATGAGCGGGCTCGACAGCGTCTACTACGCCCCGGGGGATACCGTCTACGATAATCTTCCCGTCGCATACAGCGAGGGCGAGCGCCCCGTGCGCGTCCTGCTCTACGACGGCGACACGGCGCTCACTTCCTTCAGCGTGTCGGAAGGCACGATCGCGTGGACCTGAAAATAAGGCCGCATCCGCTCTTTTTGCTCGTGGGGATCCTCTCGGCGTTTACGGGAGGATTCCTCGGCTTTCTCGCCGCGGCCGTGTGTGCGCTCGAGCATGAGGCGGCGCATGCCTTTGTCGCCGCCCGCTACGGATTCCGCCTCGACCGCATCGACCTCATGCCCTACGGCGCCGTGCTCTCGGGGGACCTCACGGGCATGCGAAAAAAAGAGGAGCTCTGCGTCCTCTGCGCGGGGCCGCTCGCAAATCTCGCGACGGGGCTCTTTTTCGTGGCCCTGTGGTGGTTTTTCCCCGAGACGTACCCCTATACCGAGCTTGCGGCGACGATGTCGCTTGCGCTCTTTTTCGTCAACCTTCTCCCCGCGTATCCGCTCGACGGCGGACGCATTTTGCGCCTGTTTTTGTACCCCATGTGCAAAAAAGCGACCAAATACGTGCTGCTCGCCATCGATTTTTGCTTCGCCTTTTGCGTGCTCGTGTATTTTGTGTACAGCTGTGCTTTTTCGCCAGCCTGGACGGCGCTCTTCTTCGGGATCCTGCTTCTTGCGGGGGCATTCGGCGGAGGACGGTATACGCGGATCGCCTTTTCGCCCAAGAAGTTTTCCGTGGGGGTGGAAGAGCGGCGTATCGCGGTCGCCTCGACGCTTACGGCGGGGGATGCGGTGCGTTTTTTGCGGGACGACCGCTATCTCACGCTGCTCGTCTTCGAAGACGCCTCCTTTTGCGGGGAGATCGCCGAGGAAGAATTTCTCGCCGCGCTTTCCCGCGGAGACTACGATAAGCCGCTCGTCTCCCTCATCGGGTAGCTGCGGGCGGCAGGCGTAGTGCAAAAAAGAGGGGGGACCCTCATCGTTTTTCGGGAATTTTTACGAGATCATCTGCTTCCAGATCTTCTCGAAGTCCTCTTCGAGGTGCAAGAGCTCCTGTGCGAGATCTTTGACTGCGGCATCCGCGCCCTCGTCCGCCATCTCCCCGAGGGTAGTGCGGAGGGCCGTCACGCCCATCACGGTGCCCTGTACCATCATTTCGGCGATATGGGCGCTCGAATCGTCCTTCATGGCGTTCATCTTGATGCCGCCCCACATCATCATCTTCTTGATGGGGTTGGGATTTTTGAGCTCGATCCCGCGCTCACGGGCGAGGAGGGCGGCACGGCCCCCGATCCGTTCATACTCCTCGTGTTGGCGCAGAAGTTCTTCCTTGATGGCGCCGTCGTCCGTCTCGGGCAGGATATCCGAGATGGACTGTTTTGCATATTCGCAGTTGCGGTGGATCTCCGCGAGGACTTCCTCGCTCTTTTTGATGTCCATATTCTACTCCTTTTCCCGCAGTTTGCGAAAAAATCCGAATTCTATGCCAAAACCGCTTGACTTTTCGGGGCCGTTATGGTACATTTTACTTCGAGCCGCCAAGAACGGGCACAAAGCGCTCTGCAACAGCGAGCCGCCTATGCACTCTTGCGAGACCGGGAAGAGGAGGTAAAAGCATGTACGCAATCATCGAGAACGGCGGGAAACAGTATAAGGTTTCCGAGGGCGATGTGGTGAAGGTCGAGAAGCTCCGTGCGGAGGTCGGCGCCACCGTCGAATTCAATGCCGTGCTGGTCGCAAATGAAAACGGCATCACCGTCGGGGAAGCCGCTTCGTCTGCGAAGGTGACCGCGACCGTTCAGGCACAGGAGAAGTACCGGAAGATCATCGTCTTCAAGTATAAGTCCAAGAAGAACGAGCGCAAAAAGCAAGGTCATCGCCAGCCTTTCACTGCGGTCAAGATCGAGAAGATCAACCTCTAAAGCGCTACGGGAAGCGCCTTGAATATCGGAAAAAGGAGAAGAAAAATGTTTATTTTTGCATTATTCGCTCATAAAAAGGGTACGGGTTCCTCCCACAACGGCAGAGATTCCAACGCCAAGCGCCTCGGAGTCAAGCGTCAGGACGGGCAGGAAGTCCTCGCGGGCAGCATCCTCGTGCGCCAGAGAGGGACGAAGATCCACCCCGGCAACAACGTCGGCATCGGCGGAGACGATACGCTCTTCGCCCTTCAGGACGGGGTCGTCAAGTTTGAGCGCCTCGGCAAAGACAAGAAGCAAGTCAGCGTCTACGCGAAGTAAAAAGCAACGAAAACGGGAAGTTCGCTTCCCGTTTTTTTGTGCGAAAAACCCCGCATGCCGCAGCACACGGGGAAACGGTCATCGCAGCTCAAGAAGATATTTGGCAAGGATCTCCGCTTCGGCCTCGAGCTCCTCTTCGGGGAGATCGCAATAGGCGGAAAGCGCTTCCTTGAGATAGGGCAGCAGCTCCTCTTCGGAAAGCTCCTTGCTCTCTTCGAAGATCTTCTTTGCCGCCTCGGCTTGTACGTCTTCGGGCAAGAAGCCGAGCAAGGGAAGAAGAGGGTCTGCCTTCGATGTTCCGCGGAGCAGCTGCGTGTAGACGACGTAATACAGCGTCGCCGCGCATCCGCAGCCGAATCCGTCTTCCACGGCCGAGAGAAGCTCCTCCGTGGAAAGACAGGTGGAGATCATGCGATAGGCGACGAAGATCACGATGCCGATCGCAAAGGGCAGAATGGCGAGCACCTTTTTGCTGCAGGACTTTAAGACCGTTTTTTCGAGGAGGGACGTGAGAAGCGTCACTCCGAGTGCGATGAGGAGGACATCGGCGCCGTAGTGGCGGAGCGCCTCCAGGATCTGAACGAAAGACATTCGGCCACCTCATTCAAACCCGCCGCAGTTCAATTATAACACATAATTTCTCCCTCCCCCCGGTCCCTGTGCCAAGTTTTTCTGCTTCGAATAGGCGAACTGCGGATAAGCTACGCATAACATCGTACGGCGCGCTACGCGCTTGTGCCGCCGAATTAAGCAAATCGATTTCATGTTGCTTATTCTCGGCGTTCGCGCTTGCGTTTCCCTTGGTCACGTACAAAGGAGTACGCTCCCGTCGGGAAGCCGCGCGCTCCTCGTTCTTCTTGCTTCTCCGCAGTTTGACGGTTACCAACCACGTCATTCTGAGGCGTGAGCCGAGGAATCTCGTTCTAATAACGTCATGTTGAGCGTAGTCAAAACATCGCCTTAGTCTTAATTCTACTTGAGATTTCTCACTAACGTTCGAAATGACGTAGGCGGGGTACCTATACCATTTATTCCGCGCATTCCTCCATCGGAAAACAGACCACCACTCCTCCATTGGAGAACAGACCACACACCCCCTCCATCGGAGGGGGGTAGGGGGGTGGGCGGAAAGCGACGGAGCCTATCCCGAGTGCCCTTGGCTCCCCTCATAGGGGAGCTGTCGCGGCGTGAGCCGTGACTGAGGGTTTTTGGGAACCCCTTCCCCTGCTACGCAGGTACTTCCCCTACAAGGGGCAGCAAGGGAGAGGACTACGCGGATACTTCCCCTGTGAGGGGCAGCAAGGGGTCGGACTTCGTACATGCTTTCCCGAAGTGGCAGCGAGGGGTCGGACTGCGTATTATGCGAAATATCGCAAAATCTCTTGCAAAATCCTGTCGTATGCGGTATAATTATCCCGTATATGGCAGTTTTTTCTTCTCACTCCACGCAAGAGACTTACGCCTTCGCCATGGCGTACGCAAAAACCTTAACGCGGGGGGATGTAGTACTTTTAGAGGGCGAAATGGGTGCGGGGAAGACGGTGCTCGCACAGGGCATCGTGCGCGGCCTCGGCATTCTCGAGGAAGTCACGAGTCCGACGTATGCCTACGTCAACGAATACGGCTTCGTGTTCCACTTCGATTGCTACCGCATCCAAAGCACGGCGCAGGCGCTCTCGCTCGGGCTGGCCGATTACTTCGACCGCGGCGGGATCTGCCTCATCGAATGGGGAGAAAACATCAAAGAGCTCCTTCCCGAACGCGTAAAGCGCCTTCGCATTACGGGAAGCGGGGAAGCGCGGGAGGTCGAATATTGAATTTTCTTGCCGTCGATACGAGCGGCACGCAGCTTGCCGTCGTCGCATATCGCGGGGGGACGCCCTCGATCGTTACGCCCAAAGAGGGCATGCGGGAGCATTCCGTCGTGCTGATGGACGCCATCGACCGCGCCCTGAAAGCGGCGGAGCTCTCCCTTGCGGACTGCGATTTTTTTGCCGTTGCCGTGGGACCGGGGTCGTTTACGGGCATCCGTATCGGTATCGCGACGGTGAAGGGCCTCTGCCTCGCCTGCGGAAGACCCGCCCTTGCCGTCACCTCGCTCGACTGCATTGCATATGCTGAAGAGAGCGGAAAGCGGTTGGCGCTCATCGATGCGGGGCACGGCTGTTTCTATGCCGCGGCCTATGGCGACGGCTTGGAGGTGCCCCCCGCATTTTGTACGGCAGAGGACGTGGAAAAACTCATCGGTATGGGGTATCTCCCGATCTCCGCAGAGGAACTTGCGGGGGCCAAGCGGGTCAATGGGGCAGAGGGCCTCTATAAGGCCGTATGCAGAAGCGCTGCAAATACCTGCCCCGCGGAGGCGCTTTGCGCAATGTATCTGAGAAAATCTTCGGCGGAGGAAGGAAGATGAACGGAAGGCCGTGGACCATGCACGATCTCGAGGGGATCGCCGCGCTCGAAAAGGAGTGCTTCCCCGACCCGTGGACGTGGCGGATGCTCACCGAGAGCTTTCTTTCCGACCGCTTTTTCGGGACCCTGCTCGAGGAAGACGGCGGGATCGTCGCCTACGGGGGCGTGGGGATCGCCGCGGACGAGGCCGAAGTCCAGCTCATCGCCGTGAGCGAGATGTACCGCCGCTGCGGAAGGGGGAGGAAGATCCTCGAGGACCTGTGTGAGATCGCCGCCGAAAAAGGGGCGAAGAAGGTCTTCCTCGAAGTCCGCGTTTCCAACGCCGCGGCGCAGATTTTGTACCTCAAGTGCGGATTTTCGGGGCTGTATTGCCGCACACGCTACTATCCCGACGGGGAGGACGCCATCGTGATGAAGAAGGAGCTTCCTTGAGGCTCTCCTATCTTCGCGAAGGAGAGGGCAGGGACCTCGTTTTTTTACACGGGTACCTCGCTTCCAAGGAAAATTTTGCATCGCATATCGCCTATTTTTCGCAGTTCTACCGCGTGACGGCGCTCGATTTCCCGGGGATGGGGGCGGCAGAGCCGCTTTCCTCGCCCTATTCGGTCTCCGATTACGCTGATTGGACGGAGGGCGCCTTCGAAGCGCTCGGGATCCGCGATCCGCTCCTCATCGCCCATTCCTTCGGTGGGCGGGTGGCGATCAAGCTCCTCGCGCGGGGGAAGGCCGCGGGCGCCGTGCTCGTCGGCTGTGCGGGCGTCGTACCCAAACGGGGCCTGAAATATAAAATTAGGGTGGGGACCTACCGCGTTTTTCGCAAAATTGCCCCCCGATTCGCCGAAGCGCATTTCGGCAGCAGCGATTATCGCATGCTCTCCCCCGTCATGAAGGAGAGCTTCAAAAAGATCGTGGGGGAAGACCTCAGGGCCGAGGCGCATACCATCGCCCGCCCCGTGCTCTTTCTCTACGGCACGCGCGACCGCGAGACGCCGCCCGAACAGGGGGAGCTGCTCGCAAAGAGCGTCCCCGGGGCGAAGTTCATGCTCCTTGCGGACTGCGGTCACTTTGCACATCTCGAAAATCCGCTTGCCTTTCGGCTTGCGGTGGAGGATTTTTATCATGCCGACGCCTGAAGATCTTTTGACCTTTGCGGCATACGCGATCGTCGTAACGCTCCTTCTGACCTTTGCGGCACAGCCCCTCTTGGGGATCCTGCAGCAGGAGGGGTACGATGAACGCGCCATGCTCAAATGGTATTTCCGCCGCGGCAACGAGCTCTGGCGCAGATACGCCCTTCTGGCGCTCTGTGCCCTCCTTCTCTCCGCGCTGTTTGCGCTCGTCTTTGCCTTTGCGGGGACGGGGTATGCCGTGCTCGCGGGGCACATCGCCCTTGCGGGCATGATCGCGCTCTTTCTCTTTTCGCTCAGGACGGCGCTCAAGGTGCCGCTTGAGCGGACTGCCCGTATCGTGCGGCTGTGCGTCGTCTTCTACGTCCTCTGTGCGGCCTTCTTCTACGGCTTGGAAGCGGCGCTCTGGTTTCTCGCCAAGGCGGCGGATCACCCCCTCGCCGCGGCCCTTCTCCGCGCTGCGATCCCCGCCGTCATGCCCCTTTTCACGGTATTCGCCGTGGCGCTTGCGGGGCTGGTCGCAAAGGGGTACGAGATCCCGCACAACAAGATGTATATCCGCCGTGCGACGGAGAAGCTCTCGGCGTGCTCCTGCATCAAAGTGGGCATCACGGGCTCCTTCGGGAAGACGACGGTCAAACACTTCGCCGCCCACATCCTCGGGGAGAAGTATCGCGTGGGCATGACGCCCGCCTCCTACAACACGCCCATCGGCATCGCACGCTGTGTGAACGACGGGGGGCTGGATTGCGACGTCTTCCTCGCCGAAATGGGGGCGAGAAAGACGGGGGACATCAAGGAGCTCTGCGCGATGGTCGCCCCGACCTTCGGCGTCGTGACGGGCATCTGCGCCCAACATCTCGAGACGTTCGGCTCGGTGGAAGCGATCGCCGCGGAGAAGGGGATCCTCGCGAAGACGGCGCGGTTCGTCGTCCTCGGGGAGACGGCCAACGTCCCCGCGGAGGGCGCCCTCGTCGCGGGGAAGGACTTCGGCGCCGAGAACATCGTACTCTCCGACCGCGGCACGGAGTTCGACCTCGTCTTGCCCGACGCCCGTATCCATGCCCAATGTGCGTTGCTCGGGCGGCATGCCGCCGAAGATATCGCGCTCGCCGCCGCGCTCTGCTTCCTGCTCGGGATGACGGCGGAGGAGATCGCGGCACGCATCTCTACGCTCGAGGCCGTCCCCCACAGGCTGCAGCGGATCGAGGAGAACGGCGTGACCGTGCTCGACGATGCCTACAATTCCAACATGCTCGGCGCGAGGAACGCCATCGAGGCGCTGAAGTGTTTTGCGGGGAAGAAATACGTCGTCACGCCCGGGCTCGTGGAGCTCGGAGAGCTCGAAGAGGCGGCAAACGCCGAACTCGGGGCCGAGCTCGTCGGGCTCGAAGTCATCCTCGTCGGCGAAACGCGCATCCTCTCGGCGCGGCACGGCTATCTCGCGGCGGGCGGGCAGGAGGAAAAACTTCGCATCGTGCCCGATCTTGCCCATGCGCAGAAGATCCTCTCCGAGGAGCTTTCGGCGGGGGATGCGGTACTTTTTTTGAACGATCTGCCCGATAAATACAAGGGCTGAGCGCAACGCAAAACTTCTTGAAATACCAAAGAAGAGAAATTCTTCGGAGGTATTTTTTTATGCCTGAATTTACGGTCGCCGTCTTTTTCGGCGGAAGATCCTGCGAGCGGGAGATCTCCGTCATCACGGGGATGCTCGCCGTCAACCTGCTCTCTTCGCGCTACCGCGTCGTGCCCGTGTATCTTCCCCCCGAGGGGGGCATGGTGACGGGGGCGTTCACGTCGCCCAAGGACTTCGCAGAGGGCGCAAAGACGCACCGCATCCCCGTCCGTCTCGAGGGACGCTTTCTATACCGTGCACGGGGCGGAAGGAAGGTCGCCGAGATCGGTTGTGCTCTCAACTGCTGCCACGGCGGCATGGGGGAGGACGGCACGCTCTCCGCCCTTCTCGCCTTTCACGGCGTGCCCTCCGCTTCGCCGCAGATGCCCGTCTCGGCCGTCTTCATGGATAAGAGCCTCACAAAGCTCGTCCTCGCGGGGTTAGAGATCCCCACCCTGCCTTCGTGCTATGCCCAAACGCGCGAGGAGGCCGTATTTGGGGCGGAAAAGCTCGGATATCCCTTGGTCGTAAAGCCTGCGCGGCTGGGCTCGAGCATCGGTATAAAAGTGGCAAATGGGGAGGAAGAACTTCTGCGGGCGCTGGAGCTCGCCTTCCGCCTCGACCGCCGCGTCCTCCTCGAAAAATATCTTGCGGGCAGGCGGGATATCAACTGTGCCGCATGGAGAAAGGGGGAAGAGATCTGCCTCTCGCCGCTCGAAGAGGTGTTTTCGGGGAGCGAGATCCTCACCTTCTCGGAAAAATACGAGCATGCGCCGCAGCCGAGCAAGATCCCCGCGGAGCTTCCCGAAGAGATCGCGGAGAAGATATACCGGGGGACCCGTATCGTTTATTCGGCGTTTTCGTGCCGCGGCGTCGTGCGGGCGGATTTCTTCGTCGCGGGGGAGGAGGTATATTTCAACGAACTCAACACCGTGCCGGGCTCCCTCGCCTGCCACCTCTTCGGGCGGAGCCTCAAAGAGCGCCGCGATTTCCTCGTCTCCCTCATCGAGGCGGGCAAAACGCCCGAACCGCAGGGGGAGATCGTCTCCTCGGGCATCCTCGAGAGCGACCTCTTTTCGGGGGGCAAGGGCGCAAAACGGCATAGATAAAGCCCCGCCGAAGCGGGGCAAACGAGGGGGACCTATGCAGTTTATCGGTCTCTTCGCACGAAAGAGAGCACGATGAGGAGATAGCGCAAAAAGTATACGAGCCCGATGAGCAGGGAGGCGACGTACGTCATCGCGGCGGCGGAGAGCACGCGCTTGGCCCCCGCAAGCTCTTCTTCATGCAGGATCCCCTCTTCGAGGAGCATCTTCTTGGCCCGTGCGGAGGCGTTGAACTCGACGGGCAGCGTGACGAGCATGAAGAGCGTGGCGGTGCCGTAGAGGAGGATGCCCGCGATCATGATCCACTGCCCCGCCTTGGAGCCCGTGGCGGAGAAGAGGAAGACGTCGAGCAGGATCCCGATCATGATGAGGGGCAGGGCGAGGCGGGAGCCGATCGTGGCGATGGGTACGAGTGCGGTGCGGATCCTGTAGGGGAGGTACCCCTCCTTCTCCTGCATCACGTGCCCGATCTCGTGCGCGGCGACGGCGACGGCGGCGACGGAGGCCGAACCGTAGGTGCTTTCGGAGAGGTTGACTTTCCGCCGCACGGGGTGGAAGTGATCGGTGAGCCGCCCCCGTACGCGGCATACCTCGAGGTCGGTGACCCCGCCCCGCGCGAGCAGCCGCACGGCGGTATCGTAGCCCGTCATGTGCGAAGAGTTGGGGATGGCGTCGTAGGTGGAATACGCCGAGTTCACCCTTGCGCTCGCCCAACCCGAGAGGGCGAGAAGGGGAAGCAAGATGAGCAAAAAGAGAAGATAATCCATGGATCACCTCACTTGTAGTATACCACAACTTTTCGGCTTTCTAACACGTTTCACAATAATTTCATAGGGGTTGGACGGTTTAAGGAAGGCCGCGAATGGGATATGAAAAAATCGCAGTGTGGAGGTGTGCGTCTAAAAAAGAATACGCATAAAATCGTCAATAATCTTTGCGTCCGAGCAGAAAATCAACGGAGACGTCCAAGATATCGGCGATTTTTACAAGGTTTTCGAGTGTAGGTTCCGAAGAACCGTTTTCGTAACGGATATAGGAGGGTTGGGAGATGGAGAGTGCGTCAGCGATCTGCCTTTGTGTCATCCCGACGCTTAGGCGTGATTCCTTCAACCGTTGACAGAAAATTTGCATATTTCCTCCAAAAATCTCTTGACAATTATAGCAAATCGTTATAAACTTTAATCAAAATATAGCAATACGCTATCAAAAGGAGAAAAACGATGAGAAAAAAGATGTGGGTATCGGCCCTTGCGTTTGCATGCGCGGCAACGTTGGCGCTTTCGGGGTGTGGTTCGTTTGGCGGACATACAGCCAAAACTTTTGTCGTTCAATACACAGACGACGCGGGGACGCATCAATTACAGGTGACTGCAGGAATGCCGTATACGCTCGAGTATGTTCCTGAGCGGTTCGGCTATGTATTTGAAGGGCTTTTCGACGCTACGAGCGGGGGAACGCAGTATGTAAGCGGGAGCGGTGCGTCGCTTGCTCCATTCACGGGGAGAGAAAACCTTGTCCTTTATCCGCATTTTACACCTAAGCAATACACCTTGATCCTTGAAACGAATGAAGATGTTGAGGGGGAGTTCCAGCGTTCTCAAAAGATAAGCTATGACGAGGAATTGCCTGTACTTCCCACGCAATTGACGGCACCTCACCGCACCTTTTCGGGGTGGTATACAGAGGAGGAGAGAGCGGGGATCCAAATTGCAGACAAACGCGGCGTCTTGCCCGCGCGTGCAAAAGTAAATGAAACCAACCTTCCCATCACGGCAAACACGGAATTTGTGTACCTGTATGCGGGATTTTCGTGGGATACCTATCAGATCACATTAAAATTCGGGGAAGGAAAAACCGATGAGACGATCACGGCAGAATATGGGACCGACGTCCGCGATCTTGTCTATCAAACGCGGGATGCGCAGGGACGCGCTGTCTTGACGTGGTCCAAGCAAGAGAACGGGATGCCCTTCACCGGGAAGATCGAAGAGGACACGACACTCTATGCGCTCGAATGGGCACCCGTCATTCAACTGGATAGCAACGGCGGGAAAGCGCTTGCTCCCGTTGTGGCGCGGGAGGGAGACCCTGTGGAGCTGCCCACGCCGATCCGACCGCTCTATCGATTCATGGGATGGGAATATTCCGACGGAAGGACGGCAAACATCGATACCATGCCCGAGGAAGGAGCATCGCTCCGCGCGAGATGGCAGGCAAAGATCGTGTTCGACAGCAATGGCGGAGAGGCGGTCGACGAGCTCTCCGAGGCCGCGGGCACGACGATCTCGCTTCCCATTCCCTCGCGCGAGGGCTACATCTTCGGCGGTTGGTATACCGAGGCAAAAGAGAAATTCGAAAAGACGACGATGCCTGCCGTGGGGACATCGCTGAAGGCCGGATGGTATACCGCAAAAACGGCCAAGACGGTGTTTTTGGAAGGAGAGGAGACAAGTAGCCTTATTTACAATAAAGAGCCGAAGCTGAGATCTAATTATTATATCAACTTCCCCGAGATCGTTCCCGAACTGAATTGGACGAAACCAATCACGGTGGAACTCATGTTCCACGCCGAGTTCCGCCATGAGACGGAGAAAAATTCTACCGCCCCGATCTATAATACGAAAGAGCATTTCTATTTTTATTCACAAGAAGTTGTAAGCGACGCCTACTTCCTCGGGAAGTGCCTTGTGGATCACGGAAAGGGCGGGGTGAATACCAATTACACAGCGTGTGACTTCGGGATCGCGCTCACCGTTCAGAACGGAATGTTGTATACTGCTTTGGGAACGGACAAAGATGGCGCGATCAAGCCCTTCCCGAATGCAGATACGTGGCATGTTGGCTGGCGCATGAGAAATTTCTGGGCGGAGATCATCTATCCCGATCTGTCGCATCTCTATCTGTAACTTTTGAAATTTTGCCGCGACCGAGAGATCGGCCGCGGTTTTTTTATCCAAACATCTTGCAAATTTTGCGCATATCTGTTATAATCGAACTATGGCAACCAATGGGTTTACCGATCGGGTAAAGATCACGGTCAAGGCGGGCGACGGCGGAGACGGCATGAACTCCTTCAAGGCCTATAAGGGCAAGCCCGCATGCGGACCGGACGGCGGCGACGGCGGAGACGGCGGAGATATCGTCTTTTTGGGGGATCGCAATATGCACGATCTCTTGTCCTTCCGCTATACCGCCAAATATTTTGCGGAAAACGGCGAGCGCGGCGGCTCCAACAAGTGCTTCGGAAAGCGGGGGGCCGACGTCGTCATCAAAGTTCCCTGCGGCACCCTCGTCCGCGATGCGGAGAGCGGGAAGATCGTCTGCGACGTCTTCGAAGACGGGGAGACGCACACCATCCTGCGGGGCGGAAGAGGCGGGAAGGGCAACGTACGCTTTACGACGGCCCGCCGCCACGCCCCCAATTTTGCGCAGAAGGGGCAGAAAGTCCTTCCGCATGCCCTCATCCTCGAGATGAAGGTCATCGCCGACGTCGGCCTCGTGGGCTTTCCCAACGTCGGGAAGAGTACGCTGCTCTCCAAGATCTCTTCGGCGAAGCCCAAGATCGCCGATTACCACTTCACGACGCTCTCGCCCAACCTCGGCGTCGTCTCGTATTACGACAACACCTTCATCGCCGCCGATATCCCCGGCCTCATCGAGGGCGCGGCGCAGGGGGCGGGGCTGGGGCACGACTTCTTGCGCCACATCGAGCGGACGCGCATGCTGCTGCATGTCGTGGATATCTCGGGCGTCGAAGGGCGGGATCCCATCGCCGATTTCGAGACGATAAAGGCCGAGCTTGCGGCGTATTCCGAGAAGCTCGCCGCGCTTCCGACCGTCGTCGCGCTCAACAAGTGCGATATCGCGGGGGCGGAGGAAAACGTCGCCCGTTTTCGGGAAAAGTACGGGGATGTATGCGATATTTGCACGATCTCCGCGATCCGCGGCGAGGGGACGGAGGCGCTTCTTGCCAAAGTTTGGGAGAAGCTCTCCACGCTTCCGCCCGCAGAACGTATCCCCGCAGACGAATTCGAATTTGCCGAGGAAGACAACACGCAATATGAGATCTTCGTCGATGAAAACGGCGCCTACGTGCTCGTGGGCGGGCTCGTCGATCTTCTCTGCCGCAATGTCGTATTGAACAATCCCGACAGCATGAATTACTTCCAGCGCGTGCTGAAGATCCGCGGCGTCTTCAAGGAGCTCGAGAAGATGGGCTGCAAGGCGGGAGACACCGTGATCGTCGGAGAAGTGGAGTTCGAATTTGTGATATGAGGGCGGAAAACCGCATAAATTCAGAGAAAACCGCAAGGCGGTATCGATAAAAATCCGAAAAAGGAGGCACACTATGACAAGCAAACAGCGTGCAAATCTTCGTTCCCTCGCGGCGGTGGTTCGTCCCATCGCGCAGGTCGGCAAAGACGGGATCGGAGAAAACCTCGTGCAAGGGCTCTCGGATGCGCTCGAAGCGCGTGAGCTCATCAAAGTGACGCTGCTGCCCGCGGCGGGGGAGAAGGGGGAACCCATCGCGACCGCACTCGCCGAGGCGCTCAAGGCAGAACTTGTCGCCGTGATCGGAAGAAAGGCGATCCTCTACAGAAGATCCTCCCGCGAGGACTTCCCGCACATCGCGTTCTGATCCTTTCCGCCTTCCAAAAAGCGTCCCAAAAAAGAGGACTTTGCGACCGCATGCAGCTGTGCGGCGCTTTCCTATACGCAAAGAATTTGAAAAATCAACGTCTATTGGGAAGCGCTCGTCGATTTGAAGACGGATTCCAAGCAGACGGAGTTTGAATACACGGGAAGCGGCAAAGCTCCGCGGAAGGCGGGGAGAGACCTTTATCGAACTCTTGATCGCGGTGCTCGTCGTCGCGTTCGGGTGCATGATCATCGCCACCATGTTTACGGCGGCCATGAACGGCAACATACAGGCCCAAAAGAAGATATGGATTACTATAACGCCTTCTCCCAAATGGAGGAGATGACGGAGGGCTCGGATATCCAAGTGACGATCGAGGGCGAAGTCGGCACGACGGCGCTCTTTGGCAGCGCGGAGTAAATTTTCGCGGTCTCCAAGGCGGCGGTGCTGGGTTCCGACGTCATGCAGATCATCACGAATGAAGTCCGCTATGGGGAGAATTTCGTCGAGACGTCTTCGAAAGACGGCGAGACGGAGATCAAATTCGACAGCGCTTCCTACGGCAAGGGCTGCACGATGAAGATGCAGGACGGGGAGCTCATCCTCACCGTTCCCAAGACGGATAAGACCAAGGAAGGGGAGACGGTCACCTTCAGGCCCATCGGGACGGTCGCCTACGACGAAGTGAAGATCCAATCGCTCATGTTTACCGTCGGCAAGCGCGTGGACAGCGAGGGAAAGGAGATCGCGGGCTCTTGTATCGTGACGGTCGAGCTCTCGGTCCTCGGCATCGGAAAAGAGCTTTGGAAGAGCGGGAAAGTCAGCATCGTGCCGCTCTACCTCAAATACGTATAAGCCCCGCGCAAGCGCATAGAACATCAAAACCTCCGCATAATGAAGACGGAGGTTTTTTCTATGAAAGCTACGGGAATCGTGAGGCGGATCGACGAACTCGGCAGGGTCGTCATCCCCAAAGAAATACGCAGGACCCTCCGCATCCGTGAGGGAGACCCCCTCGAACTCTTCACCGATCGGGATGAACTCATGCTGAAAAAATATTCGCCCATCGCCTCGGTGGAGCGCTTTGCGGAGGGGACGGCAAGATCTTTGAACGAGCAGAGCGGCTATCTTGCCGCCATCACGGATACCGATTGCGTGCTCGCGGCTTCGGGCGCGGGGAAGAAGGCGATCGCGGGGAAGACGGTCTCCGAAAAACTCACCGAGATCATGTCTTCCCGCCGAAGCTATCTCGCAAGCCGTGCGGAGAGCGGAGACGTCTTTCCCGTTACGGCCGAGGGGGAGGCGTTTACGGCCGAGATCATCGTGCCCATCGTCGCAAACGGCGATTGCCTCGGCTGCGTCGTCTTGCTCTCGCAGGAAGAGGGGTGCGTGATGGAAAGTTTTGCGGTCAAGCTCGCCCGTCTCACGGCGGATATCATCGCGGGGCAGTTCGAATGACGCTCCCGCGGGCGTACATATGAAACACGGGGCATTTTGGCGCAGCGTCGCCACGATGACGGCGGGGAGCCTCGCCGCGAAGGCGATCGGGGCGCTCTACCGTATCCCGCTCACGGGGCTGCTCGGGAGCTACGGGATGGGGCTTTATCAACTGGCGTACCCCCTCTTCTGCCTCACGCTCACCTTCTCCTCGGCGGGGGTACCTGCGGCGTTTGCGCGGATCGTCGCGGCGGATACGGCAAGGGGGGAGGAAGACGGGCGTGCGGTGAAACGCGCGATGCTGCTCTTTGCGGGGCTTGGCGCCTTGGGAACGCTCTTTCTGTGCCTCTTCGCGCACGGCATGGCGCGTCTGCAGGGGGATGGGGCGCTCGTGCGGTGCTATCTCGCCTTGGCGCCTGCCGTCGTCCCCGTCGCCGTCATCTCCGTGTTGCGGGGGTATTTTCAGGGCAAGAACAACATGCTGCCCACGGCGATCTCGGAACTCGTCGAGCAGGCCGTAAAGGCGGGGATGGGGCTGTTTTTCGCATACAGGTACCGCACTTCTCCCGCTCTCGCCGTGGCGCTGTGCCTTGCGGGCGTCACCTGCTCCGAAGCGGTCGCGCTCGGCTTTTTGTATCTCCGCTTCCGCCGCGAGAAGCATGCCCCGCCGCAGCAAACGACAAGGCGCTATCGCGAGATCTTCCGAAGCGTCTTGCCCGTGATGGTCTCCTGTGCCCTTCTGCCCCTATCGGAAACGCTCGACTCGGTGCTCATCGTGCGCCTGCTTGCGCCGCATTCCGATCGCGCCGTGGCCCTCTACGGGCTGTTTGCGGGCGGAGCCTCGGCGCTGATCTCCCTGCCCGCCTCCCTCTCCTACGGCCTCGCTGCGGCCGCTGTGCCCGCGGTGGCGGCGGCGACGGCAAGGGGGGAACATGAAGAGGGAAGGCGTCGGGCGCTCTACGCCCTTCTTCCCGCACTGCTCTTCTCCGCGGCCTGCGCCATAGGGCTTTTCTTCTTCGCGGGGACGATCGTAAAACTCCTCTATCCCGCCCTTTCGCGGGGGGATGGGGCACTTCTTTTGCGCCTCATCCGCACGATGTCGCTCTCCGCGGTCTTCCTTGCGGGCACGGGGACGCTCGCTTCCTGCCTTGCGGGGATGGGGCGGGCGAAGAAGGCGGCACGGGCGATGTTTTTCGCCGTCGTCTTAAAACATCTCTTGGAGGTCCTCCTCATCGGGCGGATGGGGATCCTCGGGGCGGCGATCGCGGCAAATGTCTGCTATTTGGTTGCTTTTTTCCTCGATTTGTTCTATACTGTAAGAAAAGAAAAGGAGAAAGCCCATGATCACGGTCGTAAGTCTCGGGACGGAGCGGGGCGACTTGACGCTTCGGGGGAAGAAGGCCCTTCAGGCGGCGGACGAGGTGCTCCTTCGCACCGCCGAAATTCCCTCGGCACGGACGCTGGATGACGAAAATATCGCCTACACCCCCCTCGATTTTATCTATGAAAGGAGCAGAAATTACGATACGCTCACCCGCAATCTCGCCCGCGAAGTACGGGCAAGGGCCAAGGGGAGGAACGTATGCTACTGCGTCGACGGCGACGCCTCGGAGGACGCCGCGGCGCAGCTTCTCATCGCGCGGGGGGCAAGGGCCGTCGGCGGGCGCTCCAAAGGGGCGTACTTTGCCGAACGCGCCGCACTGCACGGGGAATACACGGCCGTCTCGGCCTTTTCGGTGGGAGAGCGGAGCCTCGCGCTTCCGCTCGTCGTCTACGACGTCACGGCGGATAATCTTTCGGATATCAAGCTCATTCTCGCCGAAAAATACGGCGACGAGGCGCCTGCCATGTACATATGCGGGGAAAAATCCTCCCCCATGTCGCTATTTGAGGTAGATCGGGAGCATCCCGCGGGGCTGTGCGGCATCGTAGTATTCGATGTCCCCTTGCTCGAGAAGAAGGTATTTTCCTTTGAAGATTTCATCGCCATCCTGCGCCGCCTGCGTGCCCCCGACGGCTGCCCGTGGGACAAGGTGCAGACGCATGAGAGCATCCGCATCAACGCCATCGAGGAGGCCTACGAGCTCGTCGACGCCATCGACCGCAAGGACCCCGCGCGCATGCTCGAGGAGACGGGCGACGTCTTGATGCAGGCCGCCTTCCACGCCCTCATCGAGGAGGAGAAGGGGGGATTTTCGGTCGCGGATATGCTCACCGCCGTCTCGGAGAAGCTCATCACGCGGCACACCCATATCTTCGGCAAAGATCGGGCGCAAGACGCCGAGAGCGCCCTCTCCGTGTGGGACAAAAACAAGATGAAGGAGAAGGGGCAGAAGACCTATGCGGACGCCGTCAACGACGTGCCCGAAGTCTTCCCCGCCCTCCTGCGTGCCCAGAAGATCGCAAAGCGCATGGAGAAGGGGGGATGGGACGCCGCGACTTTCGAGAATTTCGAGAGGAAATTCCGCGAGGAATACGAAGAGCTCCTTGCAGCCTTCCGTGCGGGAGACAAGGCGGCGACGATGGAGGAGCTCGGCGATGTGCTGTTTTGCGTCGTCGAGCTCGGCAGATGCGTGGGCGCAGACTGCGAGATGGCCCTCCTCGACACGGTGAAGAAGTGCGCCGCGCGCTACACCGCATACGAGAAGTTCGTACTTGCCGACGGGAAGGACGTCCACGCCCTCACCGAGGCCGAAAAAGAGGAATATTACAGGCGGGCCAAGGATGTTACACCCGATTGAGATCGCGGGCATGGTATGCCCCAACAACCTCTTTCTCGCCCCCATGGCGGGATATACCAACCTGCCCTTCCGCAAGATGTGCATCGCGCTCGGGGCGGGGCTTACCTTCACCGAGATGGTCAGCGCGAAGGGACTGCACTACGGCAACGAGGAGACGAAGAATTTGCTTCTCACGGGGGAAGAGACCCCCAAGGCCGCCCAGATCTTCGGCTGCGACCCCGAGATCATGCGCGAAGCCTGCGAGAGCGAGGCGCTTGCCCCCTTCGACCTCATCGATATCAACATGGGCTGTCCCATGCCCAAGATCGTAAAAAACGGAGAGGGGAGCGCCCTCATGGAGAATTTTCCCCTCGCGGAGCGCGTCATCTCTTCCTGCGTGAAGAGCGGCAAGCGCATCTCGGTGAAGTTTCGCACGGGGGTGGAGGAGACGCGGAAAAAGACGGCGGAATTCGCCAAACTCTGCGAGGGTGCGGGGGCGTGTATGATCACCGTCCACGGCAGAACACGGGAAAAGATCTATGCAGGTCCCTGCGATTTTGCCGAGATCGCCGCGGCGAAGGCGGCCGTGAAGATCCCCGTCGTCGCCAACGGCGGCATCTGGAACGACAAGGACCTCAAGAAGACCTACGAGCGTACGGGGGCAGACGCCTTCATGATCGCCCGTGCCGCGCTCTACCGCCCGCATGTGTTCGCCGACCTCACGCAGCGGGAGATTCCGCCGCTTTCGGAGCTCTTCCTCCGCCAGCTCGAGGAGACCAAAGCGCTGTACGGCGAACGCTTTGCCCTCGTCTACATGCGGAAGATGGCCGTCTTCTATATCAAAGGGCTCCCCGGGGCAGCGGCCTGCAAGCGGAAATTCTTCGCGGCAGAGACGACGGAGGAAGTCGCCTCGCTCGCCGCACGATATCTCCCGCAAGCCGGGAAGTGAAATATTCCGCCGAAGCCGCTCAAGATCTGCACGCAAAGGGCAAAAGCCGCCTTTTTGTAGGCAGATCTTCTTTTTTTTGTGAATTTTCGGTGGAAACAGTTTACAATTTTTGTTTTGCATGCTATAATAACTTTGTCTCGCGCGCGTGCGCGCATACGCAATATAGTATATATAGCAGATAAGTAAGTTATATTTTGGAGGACTTATGCCGGAAAAAGTGGAAACCGCCTACGGTGCGGAACAGATCCAGGTGCTCGACGGGCTCGAACATATCCGCAAGCGCCCCGGGATGTACATCAGCTCGACCGATGAAAAGGGGCTGCATCATCTCGTGCACGAAGTCGTCGATAACTCCATCGACGAAGCTCTCGCGGGCTACTGCGACCGCGTAGACGTCACGGTCAATCCCGACGGCAGCTGCACGGTCGTCGATAACGGCCGCGGCATCCCCACCGAGATCCACCCCAAGGAGGGCATCTCGACGGTGGAAGTCGTCTTCACCAAAGTCAACGCGGGCGGCAAGTTCGGCGGGGACTCGGGGTATAAGGTCTCCTCGGGGCTGCACGGCGTCGGCGTGAAGGCCGTGAACGCTCTCTCCGAATGGCTCGAGGTCGAAGTCTACCAAAACGGGCACATCTATAAGCAGGTCTACAACCGCGGCGTGCCCCAGCGGGAGCTCGCGATCGTCGGCGATACCGATAAGACGGGCACCAAGGTCACCTTCTTCCCCGACAGCGAGATCTTCGAGACCATCGTCTTCAAATACGACATGCTCAAAGTACGCCTCAAGGAGCTTGCCTTCCTCAACAAGGGCCTCGAGATCAACCTCGAAGATAAGCGTGAAGGCAAGGAGAAGAAGGACCGCTTCTTCTACGAGGGCGGCATCCGCGAGCTCGTAGAGGAGCTCAACAAGGGGCAGGAGACCCTCTTCGAGCAGCCCCTGTACTTCGAGGCGCAAGAGGGGACGACGGTCTGCGAAGTCGCCTTGCAATACAACGAGAGCTACAACGAAGTCGTCTATTCCTATGCCAACAACGTCAACACGATCGACGGCGGCACCCACGTCGAGGGCCTGAAGCTCGCCCTCACCAAAGTCATCAACGATGCGGGCAGAAAGCTCAACATCTTAAAGGATTCGGATAAGCTCACGGGCGAAGACGTGCGCGAGGGCATCACGGCCGTCGTCTCCGTCAAACTCGAGGATGCGCAGTTCGAATCCCAGACCAAGGATAAGCTCAACAACTCCTTCATCCGCCCGTTCGTCAATAAAGTCGTCGCCGAGAAATTCGGCGAATACCTCGAGGAACACCCCTCCGAGACGCGGGAGCTCGTCCTCCGCTGTATCACGGCGCAGAAGGCACGCGACGCCGCCCGCAGCGCCAGGGAGCTCACCCGCCGCAAGGGCATCCTCGAATCGACGACGCTCCCCGGGAAACTCGCCGACTGTTCGGATAAACGCCCCGAACTCTGCGAGATCTACATCGTCGAGGGCGACTCGGCAGGCGGCACGGCCAAGCAGGGCAGAGACAGGCGCTTCCAGGCCATTCTTCCCCTCCGCGGCAAGATCTTAAATGTCGAGAAGGTCCGCCTCAACCGTGCCCTCGAGAACGCCGAGATCAAGGCGATGATCACCGCCTTCGGCTGCGGCATCTTGGATGACTTCGACGAGAGCAAGCTCCGCTACGACCGCATCATCTCCATGACCGATGCCGATGTCGACGGCGCCCATATCCGTATCCTGCTTCTCACCTTCCTCTTCCGCTACATGCGCCCCCTCATCGAGCACGGGCATGTGTACTCCGCAAAGCCGCCGCTCTATAAGGCGACCGTGAAGGGGAAGATGGAGGACGTCTACCTCTATTCGGAGGAAGAGAAGGTACTCTTCGACGCCGCGAACAACAACAAAGTGGAATACCAGCGCTACAAGGGCCTCGGCGAAATGTCGACTGAACAGCTCTGGGAGACGACGATGAACCCTGCGACGCGTACGCTCATCAAGGTCTCCATGCAAGACGCCGTGGAGGCCGATAAGATGTTCGGCATCCTGATGGGGGAGAGCCCGGCGCTGCGGCGGCAGTTTATAGAAGAAAACGCGACCCTTGTCACGGACTTGGATATTTGATTGTCCAAACGAACTGCGGATAAGCTGCGCAATACTACTCGCTTTGAACTTACAAACTGCAAATTTGCTGCGTAATACTGCGTCATGCTGCGTTTTTCTTGGTCACGTACGTCTAAAGTACGCTCCCTGCGAAAAGCCTCGCATTCCTTGTCTTACTTGCAACTTTGCAGTTTGACGGTACCCATTGTCGCTTCTCCGCAGTTTGACGTAACCCGTTGTCGCTTCTCCGCAGTTTGACGTAACCCGTTGTCGGGGCAATCGGCAAGGCCGCTCCCAAGCGACCTCATACCGAGCGTAGCGAGTGTATCTTTAAGATCCGCTCACTTCGCTACGCTTCGTTCGGGATGAGGGCAGGTTATCCGTGCAAATGCGGGGTACCCATGTCGTTTATTTCGTGTGCCGCCACGCCACGGCTCATCCCGTGCACCACCCCCTCCAACGGAGAACAGATCACATACCCCCTCCATCGGAGAACAAAGCATCACCCCCTCCATCGGAGGGGGGTAGGGGGGTGGGCAGGAGACCAACAAGGCGCATCATGAGCGCCCCCTTCCTTTCAACAAAGCCTGAAAATCATCAAGGAGTAAGATATGGCAAAACGTGAGACGAGCCCCGAGCTCACAGAAGAATTCAAAAAAACGCTGGCAATGACCAAGGTGCTCGACGTCGAAGTCGACGACGAGCTCAAGCGTTCTTTCATTGCCTACGCGATGGCGGTCAACAAGTCCCGTGCCATCCCCGATGTGCGCGACGGCTTGAAGCCCGTGCATCGCCGCATCCTCTATGCCATGCACGAGATGGGGCTCTACAACGATAAGGCCTACCGTAAGTGCGCCCGTATCGTGGGTGACGTCATGGGTAAATTCCACCCGCACGGCGACAGTTCGGTCTACGATGCCCTCGTCCGTCTCGCGCAGGATTTCTCCATCAACTTCCCCCTCGTCGACGGCCACGGCAACTTCGGCTCTGTCGACGGCGATCCCCCCGCGGCCATGCGTTATACCGAGGCACGCCTCACCAAGCTCGCCGCCGAGATGCTCCGCGACCTCGATAAGGAGACGGTAGACTTCTTCCCCAATTTCGACGGCATCGAGATGGAGCCTGCGGTGCTCCCCGCCCGTTTTCCCAATCTTCTCGTGAACGGGTCCGACGGCATCGCCGTAGGGATGGCGACCAACATCCCGCCGCATAACCTCGCCGAAGTCATCGACGGCACGATCGCCATGATCGATAACCCCGAGATCACCGTCGATGAACTCATGGAATACATCCCCGCCCCCGATTTCCCGACGGGCGGCGTCATCATGGGCAGAAGCGGCATCCGCAAGGCCTATAGAACGGGGCAGGGCAACATCGTCATCCGATCCAAGTGCGAGATCGAGGAACACGGCACGGGCGCCAACGTGCGCTCCCGCATCATCGTCACCGAGATCCCCTATCAGGTCAACAAGGCGCAGCTCATCGTCTCGATCGCCGACATGGTGAAGGATAAGCGCATCGAAGGCATCGCGGACATCCGCGACGAATCGGGCAGAGAGGGCATGCGCATCGTCATCGAATGCAAGAAAGATGCCAACGCGCAAGTCGTCCTCAACACCCTCTATAAGCACACCAATCTTCAGGTCTCGGACGGCATCATCCTCCTCGCCCTCGTCGAGAACGGCACCGAGCCCAAGTATCTTACCATCCGCGACATCCTCGATTACTACCTCCGTCATCAGAAGGAAGTCATCGTGCGGCGGACCCGCTACGACCTCAACAAGACGGAAGAGCGGGCGCATATCGTCGAAGGGCTCGTCGTCGCCCTCGCCAACATCGATGAAGTCATCCGCATCATCAAGGAATCGCGGGATAAAAACGACGCCACGCAGAAGCTCACGGCGGCCTTCGAACTCTCCGAAAAACAGGCCAATGCCATCCTCGAAATGCGTCTTCAGCGCCTCACCGCGCTCGAAGTCGAAAAGCTCAAGGAAGAGCTCGACGCCCTCCATGCGACGATCGCCGACCTCAAGGATATCCTCGCCAACGAGAGCCGCGTGCTCGCCATCATCCGCAGCGACCTCATCGCGATCAAGGAAAAATATCCCTCCGAGCGCAAGACGGAGATCTCCGTGGACTACGGCGACATCGAGGACGAAGACCTCATCGACGAAGAGGACGTCGTCATCTCCCTCACCCACGGCGGCTACATCAAGCGCATCCCGCTCGCCGAGTATCGCGCACAGAACCGCGGCGGCGTGGGCGTTACGGGGCATAAGACCAAGGAAGACGACTTCATCGAGAACATGTTCGTCTGCTCCACCCACCACAACATCCTGTTCTTCACCAACTACGGCAAGGTGTACTCCATGAAGGGGTACATGATCCCCGAGGCCAACCGCCAGGCACGGGGCAGGGCGATCGTCAACCTCATGCAGCTCTCCGCGGGCGAGAAGATCGCGGCGGTGCTCCCCGTCTACGAAAACGGCACGGGGTACCTCGTGATGGCGACCAAGCGCGGCCTCGTGAAGAAGACCGCGACGAGCGAATTCGACCGCATCATGAAGAGCGGCAAGATCGCGATCAAGATCGTCGAGGGCGACGAGCTCATCTCCGTGCAATTCGCAGACGGCGACAGCGAGATCATGATCGCATCGCATTCGGGCAAGTGCATCCGCTTCCGTGAGACGGACGTCCGCCCGATGGGCAGAGATACGATGGGCGTCCGCGGCATCACCCTCTCCAAAGACGATGAGGTCGTGGATATGCTCGTCCTCAAAGAGGGCTTCGATATCCTCACCGTCTCCGAAAACGGCTACGGCAAGCGTTCGGACCCCGCCGACTACAGGCTCCAGACCCGCGGCGGCAAGGGCATCAAGGCGGGCATCTTCAACGATAAGACGGGGGCCCTCGTCAATATGAAGCTCGCGAGCGACCTCTACGACGTCATGCTCGTGACCTCGGCGGGCATCATCATCCGCATGCACCTCGAGGCGATCTCCCAAATCGGGCGGGCGACCCGCGGCGTGCGGCTCATGAATGTGCGTGAGGGCATCGTGGCGACCGTCGCCGTCACCGAGAAAGACGAGGAAGCCGAAGTCGAAGCGCCCGAAGAGACGGCGGCGGACCTCTCCCCCGAGGACCTCGCCGAAGGCGCCGACGACGCCGACGAAGACCTCTCCTCCGACGACGCTGCAGACCCCTCGGAACCCACAGACGCTTCTGAATCTACGGATATCTCGGGATCTATAGATACTTCTGAATCTACGGACACATCTGAAGGATCCACGGATACCTCGGAGGGCTCGACGGACACCTCAAAGTAAGATCCCGCAGCTCCTTCGGAAGACGAAATCGCACCTCATATACAAAAAACCGCACCTCATGTGCGGTTTTTTCTTGCTTGTTTAGGAGTGGGAAGGGGCAGAATACGACGGGGGGTATCAGTACGTCATTCCGAACCCCCAGCGGGGGTGAGGAATCTCGTTCTAATTACGTCATGTTGAGCGTAGTCGAAACATCGCCGCAGTCTTATTCTAATATTAGTACCAATATAAGCCTAAGACTAATGCGATTCTTACTTCGCCTAACGGCTCGTGCCGCGCTTAGAGAATTAGAAGTGCGCGTGGGGTGGTCGTGTACGACAAAGTACACTCCCGTCGGAAATGCTCGTTCTCCTTGTCTTGCTTGCTTCTCCGCAGTTTAACGGTTACCGTTGTCGCTCGTGAATTGCATACATGGTAACCAATGGAGCCCCTCAGTACGTCATTCCGACGACCGTAGGGAGGAGGAATCTCGTCCTTGAGATTTCTCTACTTCGTAACTTCGCCTAACGGCTCGTGCCGACCTTAGTAGAACAAATAGAAACTGCGGTCGGGGCGAAATGACGTATTTACCTCCTCCATTGGAGAACAGATCACCACCCCCTCCATTGGAGGGGGGTAGGGGGGTGGGCAGACTACAAAAAACAACACAGGTCCCCCGTTATTCCTCGATGAGCTCGTCGAGCGTGACGTCGTAGAGCCGCGCAAGTTTGATAAAATTCTGCAGCGTGGGTACGGTCACGCCCCACTCATATGCTTGGTAGGATTGGCAAGTGATCCCGATTTGGTTTGCCACATATTGTTGTGTGTAGCCGTATTGCAGACGAAGGGCTTTCAGATTTTTTGCCAAAGGATATAATTCTTTCATTTTTTATCTCCGTTTGCTTGACATTTTACAGTTTGAAACTGTATAATGGAGAAAATAACGTTTGAAACGTTAAAACAAAAGGAGAAAAACAATGAAAAAAGTATGGAAGTATGGCATTTTGGTGCTATTTGTCGCGCTCTTTGCGCTGAGTACGCTCTGCGGTTGCAGCATATTCGGCTTCCCACCTTCCTATAACGGCGGCAGCAGCGGCGGCGGAAGCAGTAGCGGGAGCAGCAACGGCAGTAGCAGCGGGAATAGCGGAGGAAGCAGTAGTAGCGGGAGCGGGAGCAGTAGCAGCGGCGGACAAACCGAAAAGCCCGCGCCCAAGCCCGAATTTGTCTCCGGCAGCGGCACGGAAAACGACCCGTATGTGATTTCCGAGGGGTATCAATGGGCGAACGTTGCAAATCATCTCGACGCGCACTATCTCTTGGGCGCAGACCTGAATCTCGGCGATCTGGAGGATTTGAAGCCCGTGGGCGATCCCACCGATCCCTTCACGGGAACGCTCGACGGCAAAGATCATAAGATCCACAGCGCGGAAATTGTTTGTGAAAGTTCGGTGGAACGTGTGGGATTATTCGGCGTGATCAGCGGTGGTGCCTTGCGCAATTTGAAATTTGCGGATTCGAGGATAGTATCGAAGAAATCGGGTGAAAATGCTGCACTTGCAGGGATAGCGGGACAGGTAAAGATGGGTGCCCATATCGAAAACTGTCATCTTGAGAATATAACCTTAGAGAATGATGGGGGGTATGGTTATGATTATGTTGGCGCCTTGATAGGCGTAGTCTCCTCGGCATCAAAAGTGATTTACTGTTCTGCAAAGGCTACACTTTCCGCTTTGACGTTTGATAATGTTGGCGGTTTATTCGGAAAAGTGGAGGGAGGAACGATCGATGCATGTAGCGGAGTGATAGCTTGTACGGCCAATTCAAACGTTCGAGTTGGTGGTATATGCGGCATAATTGATGGCGGAAAAATCACCAATATCTATACAGAAATTTCATTTAATTATCTTTTTGGAGGAATTGCCCATACGTCCAAAGGCGGCTACGGCGTGGAGTTTGGCCTTTGTTTCAACGGTTCGGGTTCAAACAGCAAGCCGCTCTACTATAATTCGGATATCTCCGTAAAAGATACCACTTCGCGCTATTTTAATTCCACGACGATCGAATCTTCCAATGATATCCTCGACAGCGATGAATGGAAGGACAACAAGCTTTGGAAGAAGGGAAAGTTGCACCCCGAGCTTGTCTCCTATGAGGAATACCTCGCGCTCACGGCAGAGGCATAACTGCATTCCAAACGCCGCCCGCTTCTTTTGAAGCGGGCGGCGTTTGGCTTTCCCAAAAGGGACTTTCACGCTATTTTCCTATACCATGTTCGAGAGAAAGCACTTGGAACCCCTTCCCACGCTGACGCGAGTACTTCCCCTAAAAGGGGAAGCAAGGGTCGGACTTCGTATTTGCCTTGTCGCCGCCCCACCCCCTTGATCCCCCTCCCACGGAGGGGGTATGCGGATTTCGTACATACTCCCACGGGGGGGTATCGGACTGCGTAGAGGCTCCCACGGAGGGGGTAGGCTGCGTACTTGCTTTCACGGATGGGGTAGGCGGACTGCCCCCCTTGCAACAAATCAGCTGCCGAGGGTGGGGCCTTTGATGGGCTTTATCTTCACGCTGCCGCAGAGGACTTCGGCGTAGGAATAGGAAGTCTTCCCGAGAAAACCCTCCTCGTTGGGTCGGACGGTGAAGAGGGCGGGGTACACTCCCGAGAGCTCCCCGCAAAACCGCATCACCTTGTTTCTGCCGAGATCGACGGTCACATCCACTTGCTTGCGGAAGCAATCCGCGATCGTCTTTTTCACGGAATCGATATCGCGTTTTGGCTTGATCATGGTCGGAAATATGGCCCGTCTTTTCCTATTTTATACATAGCGTCCCCCGACTTTTTCGTCGTTTCCCCGCGGTTCGACAAAACTTCCTTTCCTTCTTATTGCATACGCGGCGCCTGCCGCGCATAAGATAGAGGGAAATCAAGCGAGGTGTGAAATGATGAAAACCGATATGCAAGTTTTCCGCGGCTACGGCAAGCGCAAGGAGCTCAATGCGCAGACGGCGGTCGAGTGCCGCTTCGGCGACGTTCAAACGGTGCTCTCCGTCCATTGCGCGACGACGCCTTCGGGCGCAGAAGTGGGCAACGGCGAAGTGCGTTACTTTGGCAAGGCGCATTTTTCGGTCGTCTATGAAGACGCCGAGAAGCATGTCTGCCGTGCCGAAAAGGGGGTGGAGTGGTCGGCGACCGTAAAGGATGACTTCTGCTTCCCCGCGCTCACGGCGCGTGCGGACGTCGCGCCCGAAAATCTCTCTGTGCGCAAGGAGGGGGCGAGCGTCATCGTCACCGCCCTCATCGGGTGCGATCTCTCCCTCTACGGGGAACAGGCCTTCAACTATCTCGCGGGCGGCGATCTCATCGTGCGGCGGGATCCCGTGAAGGTCCTCACCGCCCACCTTGTTTCGGGCGCCGCGGAGACGGAGGACGAATTCGAGACCGACTACGCTTCGGATATCCTCCAACATGCCGAGACGGCCGTCTTAAACGATATCGTCTGCGAGGCGGGCACGCTTCGCCTCGAAGGGGACGTCAATCTCTGCGTCCTCGCCCTCAAGGGGGATGCGCTCTCCTCGTTTGAGCGGCTCATCCCCTTCCGCATCGAGATCCCGTGCGAGGCGGCGACCTTCGGCTGCAGTGCGGAAGCCAAGATCATGGTGGGAAGCGTTTCCCTCCACGCCGATGCCGATGAGGAGCGGGGCAAGTGTAAACTTCTCGTCGAGATCGCCCTTCTTGCGGAGGGGTGTGTCTTCGAAGAGGTCTCCGTGGACGCCGTCACCGATGCCTTCTCCCCCACCCACAATGCCGAACTTGTTTTCGCGACGGCGGAGAGCGCGGGCGTGGGCGAGATCCGCCGCGTGACGGAACGCATTTCGGGCAAGTGTACGCTCGCATCTCCCGTGGATTTCTCCGACCGTCTGCAGGCGCTCACGCTCCAACGTGCCGAGGCGAACCTCGTCAAGACCGAGGAAGGGGTGCGTGCGGAAGGGGTCGCGGCGGCGACGCTCATCGTACAGGGGGCGGACGGCACCCACCGCGGCATCGAAGTGGGGCTTCCCTTCTCCGTCCCCGTCGACGCCGTAGACTGCACCATGCAGGCGCTCGTGTGCGGCATGTCCGCGCGGCAGAAGCAGGAAGGGGAGATCGAGGCCGAGGCGACCTTGAAGCTCACCATGCAGGAGAGGCGGCACTACGCTTCGCGCATCGTCGCGAGCGCCGAAGAGGGGGAGGCCCTCCCCGCCGAAGACAGTGCGATCAGCGTCTACATCCCCCGTGCGGGAGACGGGCTCTGGGAGCTTGCCAAACAGCTCAAAAAATCGCCCGAAGAAGTCTCGGCGAGCAACCCCGATATGGAATTCCCCGTGAAGGAAGGCCAAAGGGTGATCGTCTACCGCAGAAGAGTAAAATGACCCCCGAGGGGGCACAAAAAGAGGACCCCGCAGGGCTTACGCTCCGCGGGGTCCGCTTATGATAAGGGGGAAAATTATGATCGCTTCGTTTGTGCCATCATTATAGTACATTTTTCGGACGAATGTAAACGATTTCAGCAAAAAAATTCGGGAGGGAAACTTTCTCGTTCTCCCGTTCAAATGATGAAAAATTTGCACATCTTCACCCCATGAAAGGTATCGTCGTTCACAAAGCGGACGATTTCAAAGAATTCGCACGAGGAGGCAGCCGAGCACGACGCCCGCAAAATTCGCCAAGAGGGAGACGGCGATCGGCCGCAGCAGCTTCTTCTTCGTGCCCGCAAAGTAGATCGCCGAAATGTAGAACACCGTCTCCCCGGAACCGTAGGCCACGGCGGCGCATCGGGCGATGTAGCTATCGGGGCCGTATGCCGTAAACAACTCGGAAAGGAGCGCGAGCGACCCGCTGCCCGAGAAGGGTTTGATGAGCACGAGGGAGGAAATTTCGGGCGGGATCCCGAGCAAACGATAGAATGGGGTGAGAAAATCGGCGATCATGCGCGCAAGGCCGCTCGATTCGAAGAGCTCGGAGAGGATGAGCATGGCGGCAAGGTAGGGGAAGACGGAGAGGAGCAGGGGCGCCGCCTCTTTCGCGCCCTCCGCAAAGCAATCGTAGAGCTTCACGCGGCGGAAGAGCGCCACCGCGAACACGACGAGGAACAGGAGGGGGACGATGAGAGAGACGAACTTCATTTCCGCCTCCTTCCGCATTTTTGCGCCATAAGAAGGAGGAAGACGCCGAGAAGCGTCGTAAACGCCGTCGTAAGAAGGGTAGGAAGGAAGATGTCGGCGGGAGAGAGGGAGCCCATCGCAAGGCGCAGGGCGATGACGGTCGTGGGCAGGAGCTGGAGGCTCGTCGCATTGAGCACGAAGAGCATTTCGGCGGCAAAATCGTGACCTGTGGCAAGGAAACGCTTGGTCGCACGGATGCCGAGGGGGGTCGGCGCTCCGGGGAGACCCAAGAGATTGGCCGAAAGATTTCCCGCAGAGAGCGCGATTGCCTCCTCATCCCGCGTACGGAAGAGCTTCCGCGCGAGGGGTGCCGTGATCCGCGCTACCCCACGCATGGCGCCGCTTCTTTCCATCACTTTGAAGAAGCCCAACCATACGCAGTAGACGGAAAGCAGGGAGAGGGTGAGCGTCGCCGCCTTTTGGCCGCCCTTCAGCATAGAGGCGAGGAAGAGATCGGGATCGGTGAAGAGAAAGAGGAGCAAGGCCGCGAAAAAGATCGCCGTAAAGATCGCATTCATGCGCTATTTTATGCCGCCCCCGCCCCGTTTATGTATCCCCGCCCCCCGCTTATTGGGAATGAAGGATCGGAATTGGGAATTAAGAATGGGGAATGAAGAATGAAGAATGTGAAATGAAGAATTGAAAATGAAGAATGGAGAATGAAGAATTGAGAATGGCGAATCGAGAATTAAAAACAAAGAAGTGGGTACGCTACCCCCTCCGTGATTCATTTTGAACGCTACCCCTTCCGTGGCTTATCCTGCGCCCTCCTCCTTCGTGATTTATCCCAAGCATTACACACTCTGTGGTTTATCCCAAGCATTACCCCCTCCATCGGAGGGGGGTAGGGGGGTGGGCAGAATACGACGGGGCACATTCGGAGCGCTCCTTGGCTCCCCTCGTAGGGGAGCTGGCGCGGCGTAAGACGCGGCTGAGGGGTTTCAAAACCCCTTCCCTCGCTCACGCGAGTACTTCCCCGAAAGGGGCAGCAAGGGAGAGGACTGCGTAGGTACTTCCTTTAATAGAAGTAGCAAGGGACGGACTGCGTAGGAGCCTATCAGTACGTCATTCCGACGACCGTAGGGAGGAGGAATCTCGTCCTTGAGATTTCTCTACTTGGTAACTTCGCCTAACGGCTCGTGCCGACCTTAGTAGAACAAATAGAAGCTGCGGTCGGGGCGAAATGACGTGCTCCACTCCATTCCCTTTGCCGCCCCACCCCCTTGATCCCCCTCCCACGGAGGGGGTATTGCTTGGAATGAACCGCAGAGAAGGTAGGGGGACTTCGTACATGCTCCCACGGAGGGGGGAGAAGGACCTCATAACATTTCGGAAATTCGGCGTTTTTTTCCCGATGGGTTGACAAAGGTTTTTCAGGGTGTTATAATACAAAAAAGGTAGCCAAATTATATTACAACGGAGATGAAATATGCAAAGAAATGAACCGCAGCTTCGTGGCCGAACAAATGAACAGATCATAGTCTCTATGTTGACCGCGGAACCGTGTGCGCCGGTCGATTCCATCAAAGCGGACCTAAAGGATCCTTCTCTCGCCGATATGTTAAAAGAGGCGATCGATCGGCACAAACGTGAATGCGATGCAAAGTTGATCAAGCATTCCAACGCAACAGACGACTACTTGATCCAAGATGGCGTTTTGTTACGCTATACGGGAGAAAGCGGTGACGTTGTCATTCCCGAAGGGGTCATTTGGATTTGGGCGGGCGCCTTCAGCGGCCGTACGGATATTACAAGTGTTATCGTTCCCGAAGGCGTTCAAAAAATTTTCAGCGGTGCGTTTGATGGCTGTACCGGACTTAGGAGCGTCTCTTTACCTGCAAGTCTCGGCGAAGTCTCGGGTTTGATCGGTTGCGGGTTAGACAGTATTGATGTTGCGGTAGCAAACAAGTCGTACCGATTGGAAGGGAACTGCTTGATCAGCAGGTATCGCGACGAATTGGTTTTGGGATGTAATACAAGCACGATCCCTGCCGGAGTAACATCGATCAGGAGCGGCGCCTTTTGGAATTGTAAGGGCTTGAAAAGCGTCAGAATTCCGGGGAGCGTGAAAATAATCGAGGAAGGCGCATTTTGGGGATGCAGCGGGCTGGAGTATCTCGCCGTTGCAGAGGCGCGCAGTTTTCGTAGCTGGGGGAACTGCATCATGGACGATCGTGGCAATTTGATCCTCGGATGCAAAAATAGCGTGATCCCCGACGGCGTAGTCGCGATCCAAATGGCATTTGTCGGGTGCAGCGGGATAAAGATGATCAGGATCCCGAGAAGTGTCACATATATCGATAAATTGGCTTTTTATGGTTGCACAGAATTAGAGTGCTTTGATGTATCACAGGATAATCCCGTATATCGTGGTGAGGGAAGTTATCTTATCGAACGCAAGTCGGATGCCATAGTTACGTGCGGCAAGGTCGGGCCGCTTCCCGCACGGATCGCCCAAATCAACGAGTATGCATTTGTAGGACATAATGACTTGAGCGAGCTCATTATTCCTGACGGCGTAGTGACTATCGGGGCTCGTGCGTTCTCACAATGTAGCGGGATCGCAAGCGTTTTTATCCCGAAGAGCGTGAATCGGATCGAAGCGGGAGCATTTGAAGGGTGTAGCGGGATCACACAGATTGAATTTGCATGCAAGAGCGCACTTATCAGATGTTCTTTTTCCGAATGCACCGCACTTTCTTCTGTAAAAATTCCCAAGAAACTTACGGGTGGGATCTTTCAGCGCAATGGGTATTTGAAAACGCTCTTTGGCAATCGGTTCAAGGCCATCGAATTCACATTTACCGATGATTGATTTTGAATAAAACACCTGCACATCAACATACACAAAGCACCTCCCGTAAAACGGGAGGTGCTTTGTGTATCATAGGACGGTTTTGTGTGGCCTCATCCCGACCTTAGTAGAACAAATAGAAGCTGCGGTCGGGGCGAAATGACGTTCGTGCGTATCACACGCGATACCCCCTCCATCGGAGGGGGGTAGGGGGGTGGGCGGAATACGACGGAGCTTATTCAGAGCGCGCCCTTGGCTCCCCTCTTAGGGGAGCTGTCGCGGCGTGAGCCGTGACTGAGCGGTTTTGGAACCCCTTCCCTCGCTCACGCGAGTACTTCCCCTAAAGGGGCAGCAAGGGAGAGGACTTGCGTAGGTACTTCCTTTAATAGGAGTAGCAAGGGTTCGGACTGCGTAGGGGCCTGTTCAAAGCGACCTCATACCGCCCCGTGCGAGGCTTCTATTGTTTATCGAAGCTCGGCACGAGCCGTTCGGCGAAGTAGGGCGTAGCCCGAGTGTATCTTTAAGATCCGCTCACTCCGCTACGCTCCGTTCGGGATGAGGGTCGGACTTCGTATTTGCTTTTTCGCCGCCCCACCCCCTTGATCCCCCTCCCACGGAGGGGGTATCGGACTGCGTACAGGCTCCCACGGAGGGGGGTTGCTTGGGATAACCACAGTGGGGTAGGGTCGGACTGCGTACATGCTTCCATGGGGGGGTATAGGGCTGCGTACATGCTCCCACGGAGGGGGCTTTTTCATGCGGTGGGCGGTGAGGGGTTATTGCTCCGCGCGCTGGCGTTTGGCGCGGAGGAGCCACGAGAGGAAGCCGTAGGCGTCTTCCAGAAGGAACACCGAAAAGCAGACGACGAGGGCGATATATTCGGTGCTGCGGGCGGCGGCCATGCTCCAGAGGACGATGAGCACGATATCGTTGCAGGCGTAGGCGACGGCGTAATACGGGCTGCGGCGTAGGGTGAGCACGGCGGCGGTGAAGCTCGTCGCGACGGAGAAGGTGCTCACGAGAAGATTTGCCGTGTTGAGCGCCCGCAGGATAAAGTAAAACGCGAGGCTTACGATGCCCGCAAGGAGCAGGATCAATACGTATTCCCACCACTTGGGGTGGGAAACTTCGACTTCCTTCCCCTCGCGGAAGGGGTGCCTGAGCCAGCCAATGACGGCCGCGATCGCGATGGGCGCCGACATGCAGAGGTAGGTGATCATCTCCCCGTAGTAGCGGATGCCGAAGGAGACGAAGCCGTAATACGCCGCAAACAGCACGCAGAGGATCTGCCCCAAGACGTTGCCTTTGGCGACGAAGATGAGCGCCGTCGCCCCGAGGATAGAGCCGAAGAGGTTGTAATACGCGGTATTGCCGCAGATGAAAAAGGAGATGACGATCGCCGCGACCGCGCCGCCCCACAGGGCATATTCAAATGGAGTGATTGAGCGGAAGAAGGCTTTCATGAGAAAAATTCGGCGGGGCATGGCCCCGCCGATGGTTTGTTATTCGTTGTACGGATCGTTTTCATCCTTGGGTGCGGGCGCCTTCGAAGGCTTTTCGGCAGGCGCCTTGGGCTGCGGCTTCTGCTTCTTGCCCTTTGCGGGTTTGCCGTTCTTTTTGGCCTTTTTGAGGAACATACGCACGAGCAGGGCGACGATCACGAAGAGCAGGGCGATGACGAGGGCGCCCGAGGAGAGCGCGAGCCAGATGTTCATGCCGCCCGTCGTGCCGTCGGTCGAAGTGTTCGTGTCGGGGGTCGTCGTATCGTCCGTTGTCTCGTCGGCCGCCTTCTCCACGGTGACTTCGTTGGAGGCGTAGCTCAAGAACATCGAGACGGAGGGGGCCCCGTTCAGGATATCGCCCTTCATATCTTCGCAGAGAAGATAGACGTTGGTCTCCTCATAGGAAGATTGATCGTATTCCCGCCAAGGATCGCCGAGCTTCTCGGTATCCTGCGTCTTGTCATAGCGGAGGTAATCGGGCGAATCGAAGAAGGTGAAGGTGTAGTAGAGCGCATAGGCCTCTTTGAGCTTCTTCGCGTCCGCCGCATCGCGGTAGGGATAGTTGCCCTCGGCATCCTGATAGGCGAGCATGGCTTCCTCGGCCTCGCCGAGGAGCTCACCGTAGTTGGAGAGGGACTGCGTCGTGCAGCGGTCGAAGAACACATAGCTGTTCCCGGGGATGAGGGCCTCGTTTTCGGAGGTCGAAGCATCGTCCTCGCGCGCGCCCGCCCACATTTCAAGACGGTAGGTCTTCGCCTCGTTGCCCGTCTGCACGAAGAAGCTGACGGTCACCCAGCGATCTGCGTTGTCCGCGGTGCCTTCCACGGAGAGGACGGCATCGTAGGAGGAGAGATCGGGGGAGGTGTAGCGCACGCCGTCGGTCGCGGGAAGCGGCTTCACGGGCTGCGAATAGGTCTCGCTCTCTTCGTCGTAATAGGCGTAGGCGGTATCGGGATCGGCGTCGTCCTGCTTATGATAGAAGGCGATCGTGCCGCTCTTGGTCACATAGTTGCCATCGTCGTCGCGCTCATAGGCGGCAAGGTTCGCGAAGTAGTCCTCGCCCTCGCCTTTGACCTTCTTATAGAGGCCGTTCTCCTCGAGGGTGTAGAGGATATCCGTATCCTCGTTATAGTCCTTGCTCTCGGGGTCCTTCGCCACGATGTTCCCGTCTTCATCATACCAATAGGTGACTTTGGGAAGGGTGGGGGAGAGGCGATCGTTGTATCCCTTCTCCACATCCGAGACGTCGGTGAGGTAGAAGTACGCCTTGGCCCCGAGGGAGAGCTTCACGCGCACGGTGACGAGGGTGGCGCTGCTCGCCGCAAAGGTCGCCGTGTTCTTCGCGAAGAAGCCGTAAGAGGTCGTGGGCGAAGCCGAAGTGTTGAGGATGACGAGGGGCTGATAGGCGGCGTCGGCGGCCGTCTTCTTGTTGCCGAAGAGGTTGCGCCACCATTCGTTGGGATCGGTCGTGCCCGCCAGCGTGTTCAGGAAGGTCTGCCAAGGCGCATCGCCCGCCACGTACTTCTCCGCATATTCATTGGAGAGAAGGCCCGTGTAGATGCTGTATTTGCTTTGCAGATCTGCGCGGCCGGGGTTGCCGTTGGTGATGTTCCCGTCTTCATCCTTCTTGCTCTCGACGAGCACGTTGCTGCCCGAGAGCACGCCCGTGTAGCTTGCGGGAACGGCGAGGCCGTCTTCGAGCTGCGGCCCGTTGGCGGCTGCGTTATCGAACTTGGAGCTATCCTTCACCGATTCGGTGAGGGAGACGATCGAAGAATAGGTGCCCGAAGTCCCGTAGCCGTATTGCGTTTCGGTGAGCTCCGCCGTGCGGAAGTTCGCGAATGCGGCATAGCCGTCGCCGTAGGCGCTCTTCTCCGAGCTTGCGATGGCAGTGGGGCCGCAGGTGAGCTCGAGGCGGAAGGTCTTCTCGGTCTCGGTGGCGTTCTCGATGAAGAAGAAGCACTGCACCCAACCCTTATAGATATCCGTGAGCGTCTCGTCGTCGGTATCGATATCCACCGTCGCGACTTTGGTCGAATCGAAGGAGGAGATCGTCGTCTTGTTTTCGCCGTCGATGATGCTTGCGCCCGCACCCGTCTTGCCCGTGCGCACTTCGCTCGTCTTCACGAAGAAGGAGAGGAGGATGCGGGACTTGGGCTGCAAGGTGAACTCCTTCATCGAAAGGGAAGCGGTATACGCGGCCCCGTTGGAGGAGAGGAGCATCACGATGTCTTCGGTGTTCTCGAAGGGAAACTTCTCTTTGAAGTCGTTCTCGTAGATCGTCTTGAGGTAGCCGTTTTCGGTCGCGGCGATCTCGTCGAGCGTCATCACCTGCGTGATGCTCGCCTTGGTCTTATCGGCGGAATTGGTGAGATCGCCGAGGGAAGGATCGATGGTGGCGGAGGTGTACGTCTTGCTGCCCGAAGTCTCCTTGGTGAGCGCGAAGCTGTATTCGGACTCCGCTCCCTTGAGGTTGAGCCGCGAGAGCTCGGCGGAGAGGTCGATCGCATAGGTATCGTAGGGGGTCATCGCGCCCGTTGCGGGATCGACGGCCTCGAACTGCTTCTCGGTCTTCTTGCTGCCGAGATCGCAGGTCGTATTGTTGAGGCCCTCCGTCTTCTCGAGGTATTCCTGTTCGGAGATGAGCTTGCAGGTGACGTCGTCGAAGAAGGCATAGCCGTCTACGGCATAGTAGCGGTTGTCCGAGGTGCCCTGCCCGAGCCCGAGAAGAAGGCGGAAGGTCGTCGTCGCATAGGTGTTGGCACGGATGTACACGGTGTACTGCTTCCAACCGTTGTTCTCGGTGACGTCCGCCGTGTTGATGTTCTTGATCTGCATGTCGTCGGAAAGGGTCTTGCCGCCGACGGTGGTGCGTACGCCGATGTAGGCGCCTGCCCTGCGGGTGACTTCCACGTCGTCCTCGCCGCTCGTGCTCGCCGCATAGTGGTAGAGGCTTGCCGTACGGACCCATACGGAGACCGCGGCCGCCGTGCCTGCGGAGAGGGTGATCGTCGACGAAGAGGAATAGTACTGCGCCGTGCCGCGGACGCCGTCCGAAGTGCGGCGGTTGTGGATCATGAGGATGCTCGTCTCCCCGTCTTCGGTCTGCTTTTCGTCGTCGTGCAGCTTGAGCGCGCCCACTTCCTCATCGAGATAGCGGACGTCTTCATAGTCTACGGTGTAGCGATAATCGCCGTAGAGCGAGAATTCCGTGGAGGAATCGATGTCGTTGTCGTCGTAGAACTTGAGGCGGTCGTATGCCGTGACGCCTTCATCGTTCCAGTGGGCGGCCGCATCGTCGGCCGAGGAGAACGCCCTGCCGGCCTTCGCGTAGTAATCCCAGAGGGAGAGGTCGATGATGCCCGAGCTCGTATCCGAAGAGGGAGAGCCCGAGGAGAACGACCAATCGGTCGGCGAGTTGATGAGGTTGCGGAGCTTGTCCCGATCGTCCTCATCCTTTTCGCTGTAGAATTCGAAATTGCCGTTTTTGAGCAGCTGGGTATCGGTCACGGCGGGTTTGGACGTATCGTCCTCGTTCGGCGTATTTTCCTTTCCGCATGCCGCGAGAGCGCCGAGGGAGAGGCTGAACGAGAGCACGGCGCCGAGCGCCAGTGCCACGGTTTTTTTCCGCTTGCCCGATTTGAAGAAGTTTGCCATATTTCACACCTTTGCCGATCGCGAGAAACAGAGCGCCGTTTGCCCGCGGTCAAAAATTTATCGATTGGAAATCTTCTCTATTTTAATATAAAACGTCGCGCGTGGCAAGCAATTTCGCGGGAGGAAGACAAAATTTTTTCGTCCGACACATACTTTTCCTTGGAAATACGCGCAAAGCGGGGGCGCGGAAGCGCGGCAAAGGAGGAAAAAATGCACAAAAACATGACGTATTTGCTCGGCGGCATCGCGGTCGGGGCGGCCGGCGGGCTCTTCGGCGGGGGCGGCGGCATGGTCGCCGTACCCATCTTGCGCGCGGCGGGGCGGGGAGTGCGGGCGGCGCATGCCACGGCGATCGCAGTCATCCTTCCCGTCTCCCTTGCGGGCGGGCTCATCTATCTTCTGCGGGGGCTCGTCCCGCTCTCCGTCCTTCTGCCCGTCTCCCTCGGCGTCGCCTCAGGAGGGGTCTTCGGCGCGAAATTTCTCGCAAAGCTCCCCGTGCGGGCGCTCTCCCTGCTCTTCGCCCTTCTCATGTTTGCGGCGGGCGTGAGGATGCTCTTCTGATGGCCTTCTTCCTTCTCTTCTTCTGCGGGGTGCTCGGGGGGATCCTCGGCGGCATGGGCATGGGGGGCGGAAGCGCCCTCATCCCCCTGCTTACCTTGTGCCTCGGCGTGGAGCAGACCGCGGCGCAAGGGGTCAATCTCCTCGCCTTTCTTCCCATGGCCGCCCTCGCCCTTTCCGTCCACAAACGCGGGGGACTGGTGCAAAAAAACGGGCTTTTTCGGCTCATCGTCCCCGCCCTTTTGAGCGCGGCCCTATCCTCGCTTTTGGCCTCTTTTCTTCCCGCCGCGGCGCTCAGGAAAGGCTTCGGCGCCTTCCTCATCTTCCTCTCCTTTCTCACATTGCGGGAGGCGATCTTCTCACGCGGCAAAAAAAGTTTATAAAATCGGGAAATATTTTCAAAAAGGGTATGGACAAACCTTTTTGACTGTGGTAAAATGGCAATAACGTAAAATAGGGTAAGTGTTCGATTTCTCCCGCGCAGATGGAAATTCTGCAATTTTGAGAAAGGACGGGACATGCAAAAACTATGGAAAAGATCGGCATTATCGACCTCGGGTCGAATTCCGCAAGGCTGGTGATCGTGCGGATGCTCGGAGACGGGCATTTCATGGTGGAGGACGAGCTCAAGGAGAGCGTACGCCTTGGTCAGGACATGGATAGGGACGGCTTTCTGAAGCCGCAACGCGTCGCCGAAACCATCAAGACACTCAAGATGTTCAAGCGCCTGTGCGATGCCACGGGCGTCGAGCGTATCATCGCCGTTGCGACGGCGGCGGTCCGCCGTGCCAAAAATCAGCGCTCTTTCCTCGATGAGATCCAGGCGACCTGCGGCATCCGCGTCGACGTGCTCTCCGAAGAGGAGGAGGCGACCCTCGTCTACCGCGGCGTCATCAATTCGATGGACATCCCCAAGGGGATCATCCTCGAGATCGGCGGCGGCAGCACCAAGATCATCTACTACAACCGCAGGAGCATCCTGCACTACGAGACGCTCGCATTCGGCGCCGTCACCCTCACCGATCTCTTTGCCGACGACGGCACCCCCGAGGAGCAGACGGCGAAGATCGAGGAGTTCTTCACCGAACAGTTCAAGAAGATCGCATGGCTCTCGGAAGTCGAACCCGACGCCCAGATGATCGGCGTGGGCGGTTCCTTTCGCAACCTCTACAAGATCAACCGCGTCATCCGCAAATATCCGCTCAACATCGTGCATAACTACCAATTCGCGGTGGATGATTTCCGCTCTGTCTATGGCATGGTGCGGGTGCTCGACGTCGAGAAGCGCAAGCGCATCCGCGGACTTTCGCCCGCCCGTGCGGACATCATGCCCGCCGCGCTCGCCATCATCAAGGCGTTCACCGATTATCTGCACATCGAGAGCTTCACGATCGGGGGATGCGGCCTGAGAGAGGGGATCATGTTCAACTACGCCATCCCGCTCACCCTCGAGCGCCCCATCTCGGATGTGCTCTCCTATTCGCTCTCCACCCTCGTCAAGTACTACGGCTGCAACGAGGCCCATGTGGAGCACGTCGTGCATCTTTCGATCCAGCTCTTCAAACAGCTGCGGGTATTGCATAAATTCCCGAGGATCTACCTCAAGGTGCTCAAGATCGCGGCGAGCTTGCACGACTGCGGGCTGCGCGTCCGCTACTACAACAACCAGAAGCACAGCCGCTATATGATCCTCAATTCGGGCATCTACGGCGCCACGCACAGGGAGATCGTGCTCGCGGCGTTCGTCGCGGGGTGCCATAGAAAGGAAGACCTCGCTCCCGCCGATTGGAACCGCTATAAGGATATCGTCAGTGAAGAGGACCTCGATATCGTCCGCAAGCTCGGCGTGCTCCTCCGCATCGCGGAGAGCTTCGATCGCAGCGGCCTCGGCATGGTCAAGGGGATCAATTGCGACGTGCTCGGGGATTCCGTCATCATGAAGACCGAGCTCGCGGGGGATGCCTCCCTCGAGATCCGGCAGGCGATGAATGCGGGCGGGGAGTTCAAGCGGGCCTTCAAGAAGAACCTCGAGATCCTCTGATGCTCATTCTTGCCAGCAATTCGCCGCGGCGGCGGGAGATCCTTTCGCAGCTGGGGCTCGAATTTGAAGTAGAGCCCTCCCGGTTCGAAGAGAAGGGGGAGGGCCTTACGGCACGGGAGACCGTCCTCGCCTTTGCCCGTGGGAAGGCAGAGGACGTATTTTCGCGCCATCCGAACGATGTGGTGCTCGGCGCGGATACCGTCGTCTGCCTCGGGGGGAACATCCTCGGAAAGCCCGAAGACGAAGCGGACGCCGCGCGCATGCTCCGCCTTCTGAGCGGGAGGATGCACGAGGTATTCACGGGGGTATGTGTGCTTTCTTCGGGGTTTTGCGGGGAGGAAGTCGTCGCAACGAAAGTCTTCTTTCACCCCTTGGAGGAAGACCTCATCGCAGCATATGTAAAAAGCGGGCTCCCCCTCGATAAGGCGGGTGCCTACGGCATACAAGACGGCTTCCCGCTCGTCGAACACATCGAGGGAAGCTATACGAACGTGGTGGGGCTGCCCGAGGAGACGGTGCGCGCCCTGCTTTCGAGGATCGGAGGAACAAAATGGTAAAACTTGCAATCGAAATGGGGACGTCGCTCACCAAGATCTACCGCGTGGGCGAGGGCGCCGTCCTCTCCGAGGCGACCGCGCTCAGCATCTCGCGGGAGACCAAGGAGATCCGTGCCTACGGCGATGAAGCCAAGCGTCTGCTCGGCAAGACGGCCGAACTCACGGATATCGTCTTCCCCGTCTGGGAGGGCGAGATCCGCGATGAACGCTATGCGGGCATCCTGCTCGAATATTTTGTGAAAAAGGTCGTGCCCCGCCGTCCCGTCACGGGCATTGAGGTGCTCTTCTGCGTGCCCTGCGCCTGTTCTCTCGAGGAGCGCAGGAAGTATTACCGCGTCGCCAAGGCGGCGGGCATTTCGCGGGTCAACTTCGCCGAGACGCCCTACCTTGCCGCGATCGGGCAGGACTTCCCGCTCTCCGAATCCAATCCCGTCTTCGCGATGGACGTCGGCGCGGGGAAGACTTCGCTCGCCGTGCTCTCCCTCGACGGCATCATCGCAGGGCTTACGATGTGCGTGGGCGGCAACAACATGGATAGCCGCATCATCGACCAGATCGTCGATGTCTTCAACCTCAAGATCGGGCTTCTCACCGCCGAAAAACTCAAGAGCACGGTGGGCAGCCTCTATCAGGACGACAATCAGAGCATGCCCGTCAACGGGCAGGATAACGGCACGGGGCGGCCGCGGACGGTGACGATCTCCTCGCAGGAGATCCTGTATCCCATCCGCTTCTTCGTGGATAAGATCCTCGAATACGCCGACCTGCTCCTTCGCAAACTTCCCGCGGAGGTCTCGGCGACGATGAGCCGCAACGGGATCTATTTGAGCGGGGGCGTGTGCGCGCTTGCGGGGTTTGCCGACCACATTTCGGAGAACCTGCACATGGAAGTGCATTGCCGCAACGATGTGGAGACGGCCGTCATCCTCGGCGGCGGGAGGGTCATCGCAAGCCCTGCGCTCATGCGCAAGGTGTGCATGCCTTCGTAACAAAAACCGCAAAAAACCTCACTCATGTCCGCATTTTCGGAGTGAGGTTTCTTTTTTTGCCCGAAGAACGGGGGCGGAGTATGAGACAAAAAGGGTGGGGACGCTATGAAAAAACAGAGGATCGAAAACCAAACTTTTCCCGGGGAGCGGGCGCTCTATTACACGCAGGACGCCGTGATCGAGAATTGCCGCGTCGCGGGGGAAGAGGACGGTGAATCTTTCTTGAAGGAGAGCCGCAACATCGAGGTACGCAGGTGTTTTATGGACCTACGCTACCCCCTTTGGCATGTGGAGGGGCTTGTGCTTGCGGACAGCGAGATGACCGAGCACTGCCGCGCCGCACTCTGGTATGATACCGACGTCACGATCGAAAATTGCAAAATGAACGGCATCAAGGCCCTCCGCGAATGTAGGAACGTGGCGCTCTGCGGCGTGACGGCCGATTCCCCCGAATTCGGCTGGAAAGTCCGCGGCCTCACCGCAAAAAACTGCACCATATCCTCGGAATACGCCTTTTTGGAGAGCAAAAACCTCGAATTTTCCAAGCTCGATTTCACGGGCAAATATGCCTTCCAATACTGCCGCGGCCTCGTCATCCGCGATTCCTGTCTCAAGACGAAGGACGCCTTCTGGCATGCCGAAGACGTGCGCGTGGAGGATTCGGTGATCGACGGGGAGTACCTCGGTTGGTATTCGCGGGGGCTCACCCTCGTCCGCTGCAAGATCCGCGGCACCCAGCCGCTCTGCTATTGCGAAGGGCTAAGATTGATCGATTGTACGATGGAGGGGTGCGACCTCGCCTTCGAATACAGCGACGTCGCGGCCGAGATCCTCGGAAGCGTGGACTCCGTCAAGAACCCGCGGCGGGGGAAGATCGTCGCCGACGGATACGGGGAGATCATAAACAGCGGGAGCGTGTATCCGCTTTCGGCCGAAATTCTCACGCGGAAATAGCGCATTTTGCGCACATGGGGTCGAAAAAGTAAGCGGCGGCAGATCACTGCCGCCGCATTTTTCAGCGTTTTTTGGTTTCGAGATAGATCATGAGCACGGCGATGTCGGCGGGGGAGACGCCCGAAATGCGGCCCGCCTGCCCAAGGTCGAGGGGGCGGATGCGCGCGAGCTTTTCCCGCGCTTCGAGCCGCAGCCCCGAGATCGCGGCGTAGTCGATATCTTCGGGAAGGGGGCAGGCCCCCATGCGTTTTACGTGCTCCGCCTCGGCCCTTCCGCGCTTTAAGTAGCCCTCGTAGCGGATCTCGGTCTCACACCGCAAGAGGATATCTTCGGGGAGGCCGGAGAGGATCCCGTAGGCCGTGCAGATCTCGTGGATATCGATGCCCCGCCGCAGAAGATCGGCATAGGTGAGCCCCGCCGCGGGGGGCGCTTCCCCCCGTTTTTCGATGAGGGCCCCCGCCGTTTTCTGCTCCGCACGCCCCGCGAGCACCTCGAGGGCCTCCTTTTTTTGCGCCATACGCATGAGGAAGCGCGCATGCCGTGCTTCGCTTACGAGCCCCGCCGCGTACCCCTTTTCGGTGAGACGTTCATCGGCGTTGTCCTGCCGCAGCATGAGGCGGAATTCGGCGCGGGAAGTCATCATGCGGTAGGGTTCGTCGGTGCCCTTGGTGACGAGGTCGTCGATGAGCACGCCGATGTAGGCTTCATCCCGCCCCAAGATGAGCGGAGGACGCCCGCGGAGGGCGAGGGAGGCATTCAGCCCCGCCATGAGGCCCTGCGCCGCGGCCTCTTCGTAGCCGCTCGTGCCGTTGATCTGTCCCGCAAAATACAGCCCATGGATGCGTTTTGTCTCGAGCGTGGGCAGAAGATCGAGGCTGTCGATGCAGTCGTATTCGATCGCATAGGCGTAGCGCACGATCTCGCATTTTTCGAGCCCTTCCACCGTGCGATACATCTTCTTCTGCAGGTCGTGTGGAAGGGAAGTGGAGAGCCCCTGTACGTAGATCTCCTGCGTATCTGCCCCCTCGGGCTCGAGGAAGAGCTGGTGGCGGGTCTTCTCGGAAAAGCGGACGACCTTGGTCTCGATCGAGGGGCAATAGCGCGGGCCGACCGAGGAGATGGTGCCGTTAAAGAGGGGGGCCCTTGTGAGATTTTCGCGGATGAGGGCGTGCGTCTGCTCGTTGGTGTAGGCGAGATAGCAGGGCGTCTGCGCCGCGGGGACGGTGTCGTCCATGAAGGAAAACGGGTACACATGCTCTCCCGCTTGGGGGGTGAGGCGGGAGAAATCGATCGTCCTGCCGTCGAGGCGGGCGGGGGTGCCCGTCTTGAAGCGGCGGACGGAGAAGCCGAGCGAGAGAAGGTTTTGGGTGAGCAGGGTCGCCCGTTCGAAGCCGTTCGGCCCCGTGGGCTTGATGTATTCGCCCGTGATCGTCCGCGCGCCGAGGTAGACGCCTGTGGCGACGACGACCGCACGGCAGCGCAGGATACCGCCGTATGCCGTAACGACGCCCGCGATCTTCCCTTCTTCGACGATGAGCTCCTTCGCTTCCCCCTGCAAGATGCGGAGGTTCTCGGTGTGCTCGAAGGTGCGCTTCATCTCGGTATGGTACTTGTTTTTATCGATTTGGGCACGCAAGGAGCGGACGGCAGCGCCCTTGCCCTCGTTGAGCATGCGGAACTGCAGGGCGCACTTATCCGCGCACAGGCCCATTTCTCCGCCGAGCGCATCGATCTCACGCACGAGGTGCCCCTTCGCGGTGCCGCCGACGGAGGGGTTGCAGGGCATGAAGCCGATGCTGTCGGGGTTGAGCGTCAGTACGACGGTGGAAAGCCCCGTACGCGCAAGCGCGAGCGCGGCTTCCGCGCCCGCATGCCCGGCGCCGATGACGACGGCATCGCAGGTTGTCTCGTAAAAAGTATCCATATGCTCTGAAAACCCCCTCCGCGGAACGGGAGGGGGTACGTTCTACTGTTTCAAAACGACGCTCTTGATATCGTTGACCTCTTTGGCGATGGAGGCGTTGACCTGCATGAGCTCGGCGACCTTGTTGCGCGAATAGATGATCGTCGCATGGTCTCTTCCGCCCATCTCCTGCCCGATGTTGACGAGGGGCAGGGCGAGCATATCGCACATGAGGTAGGTGCAGATCTGCCTTGCCCGCACGAGTTCGGCACGCTTGTTTTTGCCGAGGAGGGCCTCCTTCGTGACCGAAAAGTATGCGCACGTCGCCCGCACGATCGCCTCGGGCGTGACCGCCTCCTGCTCCTCGGTGCTGATGGCCTCCTGCAGCGCCGTTGCGGCGAGTTGCAGGCTGATGGGCTCCTCGTGGAGCTTGCTCGCGAAGATCACGGTGTTGAGCCGCCCCTCGAGGGTACGCACGTTGTTATCGGTGTTCTTCACGAGGAAGGCGACGACGTCGTCGGGCAATACGAACTTCTTCTCGAGGGCCTTGCGCTTTAAGATCGCGACCTTCGTCTCGAGATCGGGGGGTTGGATATCGGCGATGAGGCCTCCCTCGAAGCGGGTGCGAAGGCGCTCCTCGAGGGTCGTGAGATCCTTTGCGGGGCAGTCGGACGTGATGACGATCTGCTTGTTCTGCGCGAAGAGCTCGTTGAAGGTGTGGAAGAAGGCCTCCTGCACGCCGCGCTTTCCCGCCCAGAATTGGATATCGTCGATGAGGAGCACGTCGACATTGCGGTAGCGGTTGCGGAAACGCGCTTCGTTGCCCTCGCCCTTCTTCGTCGAATAGAGGCTGTCGACATATTCGTTGAGGAATTTCTCGCTCGTCGTATAGCGGACTTTGAGGGCAGGCTTCTTTTCGGCGAGCTCATTGGCGATCGCCTGCAGAAGGTGGGTCTTCCCGAGGCCCGTCCCGCCGTAGATATAGAGGGGGTTAAAGTTCTCCCCGGGCGCCATCGCGACGGATTTCGCCGCCGCATAGACGAATTTATTGGAGGTGCCGACGACGAAGGAATCGAAGGTGAAGCGCTTGTCCGTCTGCACATAGCTCTCTTCATCGGCCTCGAGCTCATCTTCATCGAGGGGGTAGGTATCGCTCCCTTCGACAAAGACGACGAAGTCGTTGAGCCCCATATCCGCCGTGAGGATGGCCTCGCGGAGCTTATCGGCATTGCGCATGACGACGCCCGCCGCCGTCTCCCCGGGGGCACGGAGGATGAGCTTCTTATTGATGACGTCTACGGGTACGAGCGGCTCGAAATAGGTCGTGAAGGTGATCGCCGTGAGAAGTTTCTCCGCACGCTCCTTGATTTTCTCCCATAATACTTCGAATTGCGGTTTTTCAGCCATTTTTTCCTCTTTTTGTGTGCAAACGCTTTCTCTTTTCGCGCAAATTTGCTATAATACCCGTAGTAGTGCGGCTCGCTTGCCTTTTCATTGTACCACAATTCCCTCGGAAAAGAAAGTGATTTTGGCGTATGCGCGTAAAAAAATTGGAGCTGGAAAATTTCAGAAATTACGAGAAAGAGACGTTCTGTTTCGCAGACGGGCTCAATATCCTCACGGGAAAAAACGCACAGGGCAAGACGAATTGCGCCGAGGCCGTATTCTACCTGTGTACGGGGGCCTCGCTGCGCATCCGCCATGACCGCCAGCTCATCCGCACGGGGGCGGACTTTGCCCGCGTACGGGCCGAGACCGAGACCCGCTACGGGAGCGTTCTTCTCGAGGCGAGGATCTTCGAGAGCCGCCGCGAGCTCTATCTCAACGGCAACCGCGTCTCGCGCACGGTGGACTTCCTCGGCAACATGCGGAGCGTCTTCTTCTCCCCCGGGGAACTCCGCCTCATCCAGGACGGCCCAGATGAGCGCAGGCGCTTTCTGAACCTCTCGATCTCGCAGACGTCCCGCGAGTATTGCACGGCCCTTCTCCGCTATACGCGCATCCTCGAACAGCGCAACCGTCTTTTGAAAGAGCGGGATGCCTCCCTCATTTTGGAGACGCTGCCCGTGTGGGACGATCAGCTCGCCGCCTATGCCGCACGGATCGCGGCCAAGCGGAGGGAATACCTCGCCGAACTCTCTCCCCGTGCCGCCGAGGCACACGCCTTCCTCACCGACGGCGCCGAGGAGCTCTCTCTTGCGCCCGACCGCGTCTATAAAGGGGAGGAAGCCGAGATCGCCGAGCGCCTGAAGCGGGAGTTCGAAGAGAGCCGCGAGCGGGACCTTCGGCTGGGATTTACGACGGTAGGCCCCCATCGGGACGACATCCGCATCCTTCTGAACGGCGCCGACGCCCGCGGGTTTTCCTCGCAGGGGCAGGCGCGTACGGCGGCGCTCTCCATGAAGCTCGCCGAGGTGGAGATCTTCAAAGTGCTCTCGGGGGAGACGCCCGTCCTCATCCTCGACGACGTGATGAGCGAGCTTGATCTCTCCCGCCGCAAGAAGCTGCTCTCCCGCATCGAGGGGGTGCAGTGCATCCTCACGTGTACGCATGCCGAGCGGGTGCTCTACGGCGCCGACTGCAACAAGATCAGGATCCGCGCGGGGAAGATCATCGGCACGGAAAATCATACATGAGGGAAGATTTCGGAGGAAAAGCATGAGAGCGGATCTTCATATGCATTCGGTCTGTTCCGACGGACTTTTGCCGCCCGCGGCGCTCGCGGAACGCATAAAGGCGGGGGGCCTTAGTCTTTTTTCGCTCACCGACCACGATAATATGGGCGGAAACGCCGAGGCAAGCGCCGAAGCGAAGAGGCTCGGGCTGCATTTCGTGCGGGGGATCGAGGTATCCGCCTATCTCGGCGGCGCCAAAGTGCATATGCTCGGCTACGGCTGCAGAGAGGGGGAGGCCTACTTTGAATTCCTGCGTGAGCGTATCGATGGTGCAAAACTGCGTGCGGAGGACGCGATCCGCAAGGCAAATGCCTGTTTTTCGATGCATGTGACGCTTGCGGACGTCGAAGCGCGGCAGGCGCGTGCGGACGCCCCGCTGCATACCATGCACGTCGTTCGGACGTATGCCGCCCTTCGGAATGCGGACGTCGGCGAACTCTATCGCGCCTATTTTGCCCCCGGGCGGCCCGCGTTTTCGGAAATTTGCCGCCCTACCCCTTCCGACGCCCTGCGTATCATCCACGCCATGGGCGGAAAGGCCGTGCTCGCCCATCCCGCCCAGATTCTGCTCCTGCCCCAAGAAGTCGGGGAATGCTATCATTCTTTTGGGGAAGAGGAGCGCCGCGCCGTCAAAAAACGCTACGCGGGGGCACGCAATGCGCTCATGGAACAACTCGCGGACGAAGGCCTCGACGGCATAGAATGCTTTCATCCGACGCATACTGCGGAGGAGACGGAGGAGCTCTCGGGCTTTGCGCGGGCGCACGGGCTGTTTGTTACGGGCGGCTCGGATTTCCACGCCGACGGCACTGCGCGAAGGATCGGCTATCCCGCGTTCGATGCGGATGAGATCGCCGAACTGCTCCTCTCGCTCGAGGGGAGCATATGAATAAGAAGATACGATCGCTCCTCCTTGCGGGGAGCTTTTTTTTGGGCGGAGCGCGGGTGCCCGCAGGCGTCACGGTGGATGGTCTTCCCGTGGGCGGGCTGCCCCGCGAAGAGGCCGTGCGCGTGGTCCGAAGCAAGATCCAAAAGGAGTGCGTCCTCACCGTGAAGACGCCCTCGGGCGAAGCGGAGTATTTCCTCGAATTTCAAGATGACGTCCCCGCCCTTTTGCGCCGTGCAAGGCGGGGCGAGGCCTATCATACGCGCGTGCGGACGCAATGGGCCGAGCTCGAAGCGGCGCTCGCTTCGCTCTGTGAAGACAACGCGCGGGCGGCGGAGGACGCCGTGCTCGGCTTTTCGCGGGAGGGGTTTACGTATACGGCGGGGCGGGAGGGCATCGCATGCGACTACTCGGAGGCCGTTCGCCGTGCGACGGCGGCGGTGCAAGCGGGCGGCGGGGCGATCGAGCTTCCCTGCAGGGCCTATGCGCCCGCCGTCACCGAGGAAGTTCTGCGGGAAAGGACCCGCCTTCTTGCTTCCTTTTCCACCCGCTACAGCGCCAAAAATCTGCCGCGGAGCCACAATATCGCCCTTGCGACCGAGCGCATCTCGGGGACGGCCGTCGGCCCCGGGGAGGAGCTTTCCTTCAACGAGATCGTGGGGAAGCGCACGGCGGAAAACGGGTTTGCGGTCGCCGCGGTCATCTCGGAGGGGGCCTATGTGCAGGGGATCGGCGGGGGCGTGTGCCAGGCGAGTACCACCCTCTTCGGGGCCGCATTGCGGGCGGGAATGGAGATCGTCGAGAGCCATCCGCATTCGCTCTCGGTGGGGTACGTCGCCCCCTCGCAGGACGCAATGGTCTCCGAATACAGCGATCTGAAGTTCAAAAATCCACATAGGTACCCCGTCTATTTGCTCGGAAGGGCCGAGGAGGGGCGGGTGACGTTTGAAATTTACGGACTGCCCACGGGCAAGCGGTATGAAGTCGTCTCCGAGGTGCTCTTCACCCTCGAGCCGCCGCCCAAGAAGATCGTGGAGGGCAGCGAAAACCGCATCTTGCGGCAGGAGCAGAAGGGACTTGCGAGCGAGAGCTTCCTCGTCGTCTATGAGGGGGAGCGGGAGTGTGCGCGCATCCGCATACGGCGGGATACCTATGCCTGCGTGCAGGGCATCGAGGAGCACGCCCCGCCCGCCATGGGAGAAGATCGGGAGGGGGAAGCCCCGCCCCAAGCGCAGAAAATAGATACATGAGTAGAAAAAACGCCGCAAAAAAGCCGCACCATCGGGTGCGGCTTTTGGGTCATTCCCATTTTACGGGAAGGTCTTCTGCGTAGTGCCAATACTGTCCCGATCCTGCGGGCGGGTCGTTCGCATAGAAGTAGACCGTAAACGCATCGGCGGTGAAGCGGTTGTTGTGTTGTGCGAGGATCGCCTCCCATTCATCCGCGTTGCCCTCAAAAAACAGATCGATGACGTGCAGCTCGTCCACATCAAAGGCATAGCGGAAATTTTCGATCTCTCTGCCCATGACGACGCGCTCGAGATTGGGCATATCGACGAAGGCATTCTGCTCGATGACTTTTACGCCGCGCAGGATCACCGTTTTCACGGTAGGGCATTGTTCGAATGCCGCGCCCGCAATATCATTTTCGATGACGATCGTCTCGGGAAGCGGCGTTCCCGCGAGCTCGAGGGTAAGCGTATCGTTGGCACGCCACAGACTATGTGCAAATTGGATCGCGGCAAAATCAGAGACGTCCCCGGGGTATATGACCTTCTCCAACGCCGTGCAGAATGCGACTGCGCCCGTACCCATCGACTTCAGACTCAAGGGAAGGGAGAGACGCGTAAGCTCCGCACATGCGTAAAAAGCACTCTTTGCAATGGTCTCTACGCCCTCTTCGAGCACGACCTCTTTGAGGGAAGCGCTCTCGCGGAAACTGTTTTCGCCGATCTCGCGCACTCCGCCCGAGACGACGGCCTTTTTCAAATTGCTCTGATAAAAAGCATTTCCCGAAATGGAATACCGTGCGCCCGCATGGGACATAGGCAGAGTAAGTTCGGTCTCGTCTCCGAAATAGGCGACGAGTTTTGTTTCGTCGCCCGTGGCCCAAACGTAGCCTTCTTGATCTTGGGCGAGGATCGATTTTCCGTTGAGATCGGTGCGGACGACCGTCCAATCATTGATCCCATACAGGTTTTCCCCCCGCTTCTCGGCGAGGAGATCGATCCCGCTTCCGTTGAAGATCTCGGCAAGGCGGACGCAGTCCGAGAACGCCGCATCGAAGTCCGAATCGATCGCGCTCACGCTCGAGGGGATCGTGAGCGAAGTGATGTTGGTATGCAGACGGAACTGCATGAGCGTGCCGGCGATCGCCGTGACGCCGTTTTCGATCTTGATGCTGCCCTTGGCCGAGAACGGGACGCATAGGATCTCGGACACATTTTTATCGTAGACAACGTTTCCCTTGCAGGTATAGAGGGGATTTTCGGAAGAGACGGAGATTTCCTCGAGCGTTGCGGGGAAGGGAGAATCGTCGAATAGCGTAATGGAGAGAAAATCTTCGAGTTGCATGGAGAACGCCTTCCCGAGGGATAGCCGTTCGATCGAGGTGCCGTAAAATGCCTTTTTCCCGAATTCCGAAAGACCGTCTCCGAGCGTCACGTCGGTGAGCGCAACGTCGCCGTAAAATGCGTAGCTCTCTACGAGCGTCGCGGCGGAAAGATCTGCCTCGGCGACCGCCGTATCCCAGAAGGCGGCCGTTCGGATCGACACAATATTTTCAAGTTCGATCTTATTCAGCGCTTGGCAATGGGTAAAGGCGTTCTCGCCGATATCAATTACGGTAGAGGGGAGAAGGACTTCTTCCAATGTGGTGTCGGGCGTATCTTCTTCGGCATAAAATGCTTGCGTACCGACGGAAGTTACAGGCTTGTTCTCATGGCTCGCCGGTATGACGAGGCGCGAGCGGTCTTTTTCGCTTTCTGCCCAACCCGAGACGGCGTAGGCGACGGTCTTGCCGCTCTCATCTTCGATCGGTTCATAGGTGAGCGCGGAGGACGCAAGCGAATATCCGCAGACGCCGCACGTGAGATCGTGAAGGGAATGCTCCGCCTCATCGGAACGCTGTCCGCAGCCTCTTTCGCAAGCATGGTAGTGGGTCGTTTCGTCCTTTGTCCATTCCTTGCTCCATTTGTGCCCGAGCGCGGCGACGGGGCGCGTCTCGAAATGCTCTGCGTTGTCTTTGCAGACACGCCGCTCTTCTCCCGCCGTCTCGCAAGACGGCGCCTTTGTTACGGTCCATTCGCTCCAACGGTGCGTATGCTTCCCTGGGTCTATGGTCGCATGTTTATCGCCGCACGCAGAAAACAGACTGCATGTGACCGCGCATGCAAGCGCGATCGCAAAGATTTTTTGGGGTTTCATTATAGTTCCTCCTTTTTCCTTTTATTATAACTAACCAATAGTTAGAAGTCAAGCAAAATGCTAACTGTAGGTTATATTTTTTGAGGGAAGAGGCAATCGTGATGCAAGAAGCAATGGAAGAGGCGATCAAAGCGCGTTTGCGGGAAGAACTCAAGGCGAGCGGTCTCACTACGGTGGAGATCGCGCGGCGGATCGGCGTGTCGCCCGAAATGGTGACGCAATACACGACGACCAAGAAACTTCCGCGGCTCGATACTTTTGCACGGCTATGCAAGGAACTCGACCTTTCCGCCGAGTATATCCTTTGCCTGCGGGATTCTTAAGCGGACGAGGCAACTTTTTTGCGGAAAATTTCGCAAACCCATGCAAAAGCGCTTGCCTTTTCTGGGGATTTCGGATATAATCGTGAATTGACTTCGGGCGGTCCTCTGCCGTTATGAGCACGAACGCCGCGTAAATATGGAGGTAAAAGTCATGGGACTCATCGAAGCGATCGAAGCCGAAGGGATGCTCGAAAATCCCCCCAAGTTCAATGTCGGCGATACCGTGCGCGTGGGCTACCGCATCATCGAAGGCGGCAAAGAGCGCGTACAGAACTTCGAAGGTGTGGTCATCGCCAAGAAGAACGGCGGCATCCGCGAGACGTTCACCGTCCGCCGCCTCTCGTTCGGGGTCGGCGTGGAGCGCTGCTTCCCCCTGCATTCCCCGAGGATCAAGTATGTCACGCTCGTGAAGGCAGGAAAAGTGCGTCGTGCGAAGCTGTATTATCTTCGCGGGCTCACGGGTAAGGCCGCCAAGATCAAAGAGAAGAAGTAAGAAGCAAAAGGACAGTCCGCCAAAGGTCATGGCGGACTGTTTTTTTATGCAATTTTTCTGCCCATGAAATTTTTTTCGCAAATTGCCGAAAAATCAATTTACAATTCGCATGGAATCGGTTAGAATAGGAACTACCAATATAATAAGGAATAAAGACTCATGAAAAATTTCCTTGCAGCTCCCTACGGGAAATGGAAGAAGCTCAGCGGATATTTCCGTGCCTTCCTCATTCTCCTCGTCGTCTTGCTCGCGGCAGGGCTTGCGACGCTCGGCTCCGTCCGCGATACGGGTGAGGCCTATGCCCTTTTGCGCAAGCAGTCGAGCGATCTTCTTGCGCCCTCCGTCGTGTTCCGCCTCAAGAACCCTTCCCGCACGAAGGACGACGGCACGACCGAGACCATCGGCCTTCGGATCGATTCCGTCTACGTCAACCTCGCCGTCATCTACGGGGAAGAGACGGTGCCCGCGAAGCTCCGCCTCGAGCGCAGCACTTCGGGCGAGACCTTCTCCTCGGCCGTCGACGCGACGTTTGCAAATTTCGAAGATCCCCTTCCCGAAAAAGAGGGGGAGAGCGCCGCGGCGGCCGATGCGCAAGACGTCTTCTTCCGCTACGTCTCGGGCTTTGCGATCAACACGGGCAGTGCGGTGAGCACGTATTCCTACTACCGTCTCTCCGTCTTCGAATCCTGCCCCAACGTGCTCATCAACGAAGTCGTGTTCGTGGGCGAGGAGATCGATAATTCCGCATCTTCGGGCGGGACGGGGGAATACTACATCATCCCCGCCTACATCTATGAGGCGACGCCGACGCCCGAGGAGAGCGCGGAGGCGGCCCGTACGCGCGCCGCGGCCCTGCTCGACGGCGATCTCAACTATGCGCCGAAAGCCGTGGAAGAGGGGACGCCGCTCATGGCCCGCAAGGTGGACGCGACGACGTTCGGCGGGCAGTCTTCCTATTCGAGATTTTCCCGGGAAGAGACGGCCTCGCTCATGACGATCGCCGAAATGCGCCGCGGGAGCGAGTATTCCGCCGACGCTTCGGGGGAATCCATCGACGTCTACTACGCAGACCGCATCTACGGCGCCTTCGGGACGGACCTTCTCGCCCTCGGCACGCTGATGTTCGGCATGAGCCCCTTCGGGCTGCGCTTCTTCCCCATGCTCGCGGCGTTCGGAGCGCTCGTCGTGCTCTCCCGCCTTCTCGTCCGCCTCACGAAGAGCGAACGTGCGGGCTTCCTGTTTGCGCTTACCTTCGGGCTCTCGGGGATGTTCTTTGCCTACGGGCACCTCGGCACGCCCCTTATGCTCGGAGTCTTCTTCTTCGTGTGCGCGCTCGACCTCGTACACCGCTTCTACGCGAACGGCATCGCGAAGGCGAACTTCCTGCATGTGGTGCCCCTGCTTGCGGCGGGCGTCTTCGGCGGGATGGCGATGTGCGTGAACGGGGCATTTGCGATCCCGCTCGCCGGCGTCGTGGCGCTCTTCGTCTGCGGCATGGTCCGCCAGAGCAGGGCGAGAAAGTATGCCCTTGAAAAGGCCCTCGCGCCTGCGGAAACGCCCGAGGAGCCCGCTTCGGAGGAGACAGAACCCGAGACGCCTGCACAGCGTGCGGGTAAAGTGGTCGCCGAGTACCGCTTCCGCAACACCGCGGCTCCCGCGCTCTTTGCGCTCGGGATCATCTTCGGGACCTTCTTCTTCGCGCTCATCGGCATGCTGCCCTCCTACTTCGTCTACCTGAAACTGTTCGATGATCCCGCCCTCCCCAAGGGCAACGTGTTCCTGTTCGCGTGGAAGCTCTTCGCGGGCGGATTTACGGGCACAAATGCATACATGGGGGAGAATGCGTGGAATATCTTCCGCATTTTGTTCCGCGGCGAAGGCACGATGTACGCCGTGACCGCCGCCGTCGTCAACCCCGTCGCCCTGCTCGTCGGCGCGATGGGCGTGGGCATCGCGATCTACCGCATCATCACGCTCTGCCTGCAAAAGGAGCACGATAAGAAGTGGCGTGCCGGCCTGCGCAGGTATGCGATCCTGCTCGGCGGACTGCTTCTTTCGATGATCGCCGCCCTTGCCGTAAAGGGCGCCGCAGCCTTCGTCGTCCTCTTCCTCGTCTTCTGCTTCCTGCTCGGCGCGACGATCTTCGGGGAGACCTACCCCGATCGCTATACCAAGGCACTTAAGATCGCAGAGATCGTCTACATCGTATTGCTCGCCGTGGGCTTTGCGCTCACCGCCGTCTTCGTGTTCTCGATCCCGCTTCCCGCGAGCTTTCAGACTTCGCTCATCGGGTAAGATCCGATCGCCGAAATAACATAGAGGAGGAAAACTATGATCGCCAAGATCGTATGTTATGCACTGAACGGGCTTGAGGGGGTCCCCGTGGAAGTGGAGACGGACGTCAACAAGGGCGTCCCCTCCTACGATATGGTGGGGCTTCCCGATGCCGCCGTCAAGGAGAGCAAGGAGCGCGTACGCTCTGCGCTGAAGAACAGCGGGCTGCTCTTCCCCATGAACCGCATCACGATCAACTTCGCACCCGCGGATATCAAGAAGGAGGGCGCCTCGTTCGATCTTGCCGTCGCCATCAGCCTTCTGAAGGCGAGCGAGCAGCTCGTCGGGGCAGACGTGAAGGACGTCGTCTTCTTGGGCGAACTCGCCCTGAACGGCGATGTACGCCCCGTCGCGGGCATCCTGCCCATCCTTATTTCCGCCAAGGGGCACGGGTTTACCCGCTTCATCGTCCCTGCGGGCAATGCGAGCGAAGCCCGCTTCATGGGCGGCGCGGAGATCTATCCCGCGGCGACGCTCAACGAAGTCGTCGGGCACATCATGGGTACGGCGCCCATCGCCCCGCTCGAGACGGCGCAGTTCGTCCCCCATGCGGGGAGCAGGTCGACGACCGATCTCGCCTACGTGAAGGGACAGCCCATGGCGCGGCGTGCGATCGAGATCGCCGTCGCGGGCGGACACAACCTGCTCATGGTGGGGCCTCCCGGGACGGGCAAGACCATGCTCGCCCGCTGTCTTCCCACGATCATGTCCGATCTCACCTTCGATGAAGCGCTCGAGATCACCAAGATCCACTCGGTCGCGGGGGTCTTGGGGGAAGAGGGGATCGTCACCGAACGCCCCTTCCGTACCCCGCACCACACGGCCACGACCGTCTCCATGTGCGGCGGCGGCAACAAGATCATCCACCCCGGGGAAATCTCCCTTGCACACGGGGGCGTCCTCTTCTTGGATGAGCTCCCCGAATATAAGCGCTCTACGCTCGAGGCCCTCCGCCAGCCCCTCGAAGACGGGAAGATCACCGTCTCCCGTGCGGGCGGTACGGTCACCTTCCCTGCCCGTTTCATGCTCTGCGCGAGCATGAATCCCTGCCCTTGCGGCAACTACGGTTCTTCCGAGCGGACTTGTTCGTGCACGCCCGCCGAGATCCGCAGGTACCGCAGAAAGATCTCGGGGCCCCTGCTCGACAGGATCGATCTGCAGGTCGAAGTCGACGATATCGGCTACGACGACCTCACTTCGGGCGAAGTCAGGGAAAATTCCGAAGCCGTGAAGGGGAGAGTGGAGGAAGCGCGGCGCATCCAGGCTTGCCGCTTCGAGGAAGCGGGCATCCGCACCAACGCCGAGATGGGGGAGCGCGAGCTCGCCGAGTATTGCATGCTCGACCGCGAGGGGGACGATATCCTCCGCGCCGCCTTCGAGCGCATGCACCTCTCCGCACGGGCACGTTCCCGTATCATCAAGGTCGCAAGGACGATCGCCGATCTCGATCATTCCGAGGCGATCCGCCCCAAGCACGTCTTCGAAGCCGTCTCCTACAGGATCTTCGATAAGATCGGGTGAGCGTCATGCGGATCACGGAAGAGGAACGCGGATATCTCTGGCTCATCGGGTGCACGCATCTCGATTACCGTGCGCGCGTCGCCGCATTGCGCGCCGCGCCGCCCGCCGAACTCATCGCCCGTGCCGAAGAGATCTTTCCCGAGGCCGCACTATCCGTCCTTCCGCCCCGCAGCGTGCGGGAACGGGAGGCCGACGCCTTCCTTGCCTCCCTCGCAAAGAAGGGATACTTTGCCGTCACGCTCCTCTCGGAGGACTACCCCGAGGCCCTCAAACAGATCTCCACGCCCCCGCTTGCGCTCTTCGGCGCGGGGAACAGGGAGCTTCTGCGGGCGAGGAAGTTCTGCGTCGTCGGCTCCCGCATCACGCCGCCTTGGGCCGAGAAGCTCGCCGCCAAGGTGAGCGGGGAGATCGCTTCCCGCTTTGCGGTCGTCACGGGGCTCGCGGAGGGGGGAGACCTCGCCGCGATTGAGGGGGCCATGCCCCGCGGAAACCTCATCAGCGTGCTTCCGTGCGGACTGGATATGTGCTATCCCGCGGCGCATGCTTCACTCAAGGAGAAGATCCGCGCCTCGGGCCTGCTCCTTTCCGAACTTCTCCCCGGGGAAGAGGCGAAGAAGTATTCCTTCCATGCGCGCAACCGCCTTCTCGCGGGGCTTGCGGAGGGAGTGCTCGTCGTCTCCGCGGCAAGGCGCAGCGGGGCGCTCATCACGGCGAATTGCGCCCTCGACTTCGGGCGGGACGTCTTCGCCTTTCCGCACAACGTCGGCTCCGTGCACGGAGAGGGGTGCAACGACCTCATCAAGAAGGGGGCGTACCTCGTCACCGAGGCCGAAGATATTCTCTCATACTACGGATTTGCGTCCCAAGAAAAGGAACTTCCGCCCCTTTCGGCGGGGGAAGAAAAGCTGCTCGCACTGCTCAAAGAGGTCGGAGAAGCCCACCTCGCCGTGCTTGCCGAGCGGGCGGGGATGCAGGTCTTCGAGGCAAGCGCCCATCTCTCGGCGCTCGAGCTCAAGGGGCTCGCCGTGAAGGCGGGCGGAAACCGCTACGCAGCGGTCTGAAACGTAAAAAAACAAGAGGTTTAATATGGATCTTATCATTGTGGAATCACCCTCCAAGGCCAAGACGATCGCAAGGTATCTTGGCGGCAGCTACCGCGTGGACGCTTCGGGCGGCCACATCCGCGACCTTCCGCCCAAGAAGCTCGGCGTCTCCGTCGAACACAACTACGAACCCCGCTATGTCACTTCTCCCGGAAAAGAGGAGGTCATCCGCCGTCTCACGGAGGAGGCTTCCCGTGCGGGGCGCGTCTATCTCGCGACCGACCCCGACCGCGAGGGGGAAGCGATCTCGTGGCATCTTCAGACGGTCTTGGGCCTTCCCGAAGACGGGGCCAACCGCATCGAATTCAACGAGATCTCGCCCAAGGCGGTGAAGTATGCGCTGCAGCATCCCCGCAGGATCGACTACAACCTCGTCGACGCCCAGCAGGCGCGGCGGGTGCTCGACCGCCTCGTCGGCTACAAGCTTTCGCCCCTTCTCAACAACAAGATCCAAAACGGGCTCTCGGCGGGCAGGGTGCAATCGGTCGCGCTACGGCTCGTCGTCGAGCGGGAGCGGGAGATCCTTGCCTTCGTGCCCGAAGAGTATTGGACGATCGCCGCCCAGCTGCAGGACCTCGGGGAGCAGTATCCCTCCTTCCGTGCCCTTCTCGAGAAGAAGAACGGCAAAAAGTGTAAGGTGGGGTCGAAAAAAGAGGCGGATGCCATCCTCGCCGCCCTCGCCGCGGGGCAGTATAAAGTCCTCAGCGTGAAGAAGACGGTCGCGCGGTCCCATGCGCCCGCCCCCTTCACGACGTCCACCCTCCAGCAGGACGCCTCCAACAAACTCGGCATGACGGCGCCCGAGACCATGCTCATGGCGCAGCACCTCTATGAGGGCATGGACCTCGATAAAGAGGGGCATGTCGCGTTCGTCACCTATATCCGAACCGATTCGACGCGCGTCTCCGCCGAAGCACAGGCGGCGGCACGGGAGTATATCGCGGAGAAATACGGGAAGGAATATCTTCCCGAGAAGCCCAACTTCTACGCCTCCAAGAAGGGAGCGCAGGATGCGCACGAGGCCATCCGTCCCATCGACCTTTCCCGTACGCCCGAGTCCGTCAAGAAGCTCCTCGATAAGAAGCACTACAACGTCTACAAACTCATCTACGACCGCTTTGTCGCCTCGCAGATGTCCGAAGCGCAATACGACGTGATGCAGATCGAGATCGAGAACGGGGCATACGGATTCCGTGCGAGCGGCAGGGCCCTCAAGTTTGCGGGCTTTACCGCCGTCTACGCCGATTTCCGCAGCCCCGATGAAGACGAAGCAAAGGGCCTGCTTCCCCCGCTCGAAGAGGGAGCGCCCCTGAACGCGCTCGGCGTCGATGCGGAGCAAAAATTCACCAAGCCACCCGTCCGCTATACGGATGCATCCCTCGTCAAGGCGATGGAAGATAAGGGCATCGGGCGCCCCTCGACGTACGCCTCCATCATCTCGGTGCTCACCAAGCGCAAATATGTCGAGAAAGACGGCAAGTATATGAAGCCGACCGAGATCGCCTACCGCATCACGGATATGCTCGTGCAATACTTCACGGACGTCATGGACGTCGGCTTCACCGCCGATATGGAGGAGAAGCTCGATGAGATCGAGGAAGGCGGAAAGGATTGGCGGAGCATCATCGCCGCCTTCTACCCGCCCTTCGAGGCACAGCTGCGTGCGGCTTCGACGGACGGCGACGAGGTTACCGAGATCCGCTGCGAGAAATGCGGCTCGCCCATGGTCCGCAAGACGGGCAAATACGGCAAGTACCTCGCCTGTTCCAACTACCCCGCCTGCTCCAACATCGTGAGCGAGGGGGAAGCCGAACTCTCGGATACCGCCTGCCCCAAGTGCGGCGCGCAGATGGTCATCAAGAGCGGCAGATACGGCAAATTCCTCGCCTGCCCCAATTATCCCGCCTGCAAGTCTACCCTGCCCTACGGCGAACCGCCCGCGGACGAAGTATTTGAGGGGGTCTGCCCCGAATGCGGCAAGCCCACCAAGCGGCTCAAGACCCGCACGGGCAAGACGTATTACGGCTGCAGCGGGTACCCCGTATGCAAATTTATGAGCTGGGACGTCCCCACGGGCGACAAATGCCCGAATTGCGGCGGGGCGCTCGTGAAGACGGCGCGCGGCAACGTCCGCTGCTCCAACCGCGATTGTTCCTATAAGGTCCCGTCCGAAAAGAAGCCGCGGGGGAAGAAGGCGTGAAGATCGTCGGCGCCGGGCTTGCGGGCAGCGAGGCGGCCTACTTTCTCGCCGAACACGGGGTGAAGGTAGAGCTCATCGATATGAAGCCCAATTGCACGCCCGCCCATGCGAGTGCGGATCTGTGCGAGCTCGTCTGCTCCAATTCCCTAAAGAGCGACGATGTCTTCGGCAACGCCTGCGGCCTCCTCAAGGAGGAGATGCGCCGCTTGGGGTCGCTCACGATGCGGGCGGCGGAGGCTTCCCGCGTCCCCGCGGGCGGCGCCCTTGCCGTAGACAGAGAGAAATTTTCGGGGTACGTCACCCGCGTTTTACGCACCCATCCGAACATTACGGTCTTGAGCCGTGAGGAAGAACAGCTTCCCGCGGAGGGGATCGTTGCCACGGGTCCGCTCACTTCGGGCGGGCTCTTTGTCGCGATCGAAGCGCGCTACGGCGCCCTGCACTTCTTCGATGCCTCGGCGCCCATCGTCTCGGCGGAGAGCCTCGATCTTGCCCATACCTTCACGCAGGACCGCTACGGAAACGGCACGGGGGACTATCTCAACTGCCCCATGACGCGGGAGGAATACACGGCGTTTTGGCGGGAGCTCGTCTCGGCCGAGCGGGCCGAGCTGCACGACTTCGAGCGCGGCGAGATCTTCGAGGGCTGCATGCCCATTGAAGTCATGGCAGCACGGGGGGAAGATACCCTCCGCTTCGGCCCCTTCAAACCCGTGGGGCTTTCGTGGGAAGGGGGGAGGCCCTATGCGGTTTTACAGCTCCGCAAGGAGAATGCGGCGGGCACGAGCTACAACCTCGTCGGCTGCCAGACCAACCTCAAATTCGGCGAACAGAAGCGGGTGTTCTCGATGATCCCCGCCCTCCATGCGGCCGAGTTCGAGCGATACGGCGTCATGCACCGCAATACCTACCTCGAATCGCCCAAGTGCCTCAATGCAGACCTCTCGTCCCGCGATTGCCCCACGCTCTTCTTCGCAGGGCAGATGACGGGCGTCGAAGGCTATGTCGAGAGTGCGGCTTCGGGGCTTCTTGCGGGCATCCATGCGTGGCGGCGGCAGATGGGAAAGGAGACGATCGTCCCCCCGTCTACGACGGTCTGCGGCGCGCTTTGCCGCTATATTTCCGCCCCCAATTCGAATTTTCAGCCCATGAACGCCAACTACGGCGTCCTCGCGGGCGGCTTCGAGGAAGTCCGCGATAAGCGCTCCCGCCGCCGTCTTCTCGCCGAACGCTCCCTGAACGATATCGAAGCGTATCGTGCCGCGCTCGGGCTATAAACAGAAAAATAAGAGAAAAACAAAGGAGAGGCTATGAAACTTTCGGCTGTTGCTTGCCCGAATTGCGGCGGCGATCTGGTGGAGAAAAACGGAGTCTATATCTGCAGTTATTGCGGCAGCGAGTTACGCGAAAAGACCCTCAGCGATCAGGAAGCCCTTCTCGCGGCGCTCGGAGAGGTAAAGCAGGAGATGCTTTCCAATGCCCGCCGCATGCTCTACGATGCCGTGCACGCGGAAGACGTGAGCAGCGAGAAGGTGATCGCGGGGGCACGTGAGGTCAAAAAATATATCTCCGACGACTTCATGGCAAATTTCTATGCGGCGGCCTGCGAGGAAGATGTACGCAGTGTCAATCACTTCCTCGAACGCGCGGATGTTGCAAAGCAGGATAAATTTTTCCTCTCTTCCGTGTGTGACTTCATGCTGCGCTCCCTCGAGAAGCGCAACGTAGGCGCATTGAAAGATTTTATCGACCGCGCCCATCGGTCGGGGATCTTTACGAGCGGGGAATACACGAAGTACACCTCCCGCATCGAGGAGGAGGCCGAAAAGCTCGATAAAGGCGTATACGATGCCGATCTTCCGCGCGACGTCTTCATCGCCTATTCAAGCAAGGATATGGCCGAAGTCAACGAACTCACAGACTTTTTGGAAGGCGAGGGATTCAGTTGCTTTGTGGCGTTGCGCAACCTTCGCCACGGGAAGGGGGCGGCCGAGAATTATCAGCGCCTCCTCGAGACCGCCATGCGCAGTTGCAAGAGCGTGGTGTTTATTTCCACAGGAAATTCGCGGGACCGCAGTTGCGATGCGCTCGGGGTGGAGCTTCCCTATTTCCGCGATCATTTGCCGGAGATCTACCGCGTGGAATATCGCCCCGCAAGCGATAACGGCAAGACGACGATGGGCGCGAAGTACTTGTTGGAAAAATTTTTCGAGAATCTCGAATATGCCCGTACGCCCGAAGATGTATTAAAGCGGCTCCTCGATCATGAATACGGCTTCGATAAAACCACACAGGCCCCCGCCCAAAGCCCCAAAGTAACACAAGCCCCTGTTCTTGCGCAAAAATCCCAGCCTCAGCCTCAACCCAAGTCAATTTCCAAAATAGAATCAGATTATGACTGTTTCCTTTGTGTAAAAATAAGCGACGGAAATGGAGGAGTGACCCAGGACAGCATCGATGCAGAATATATCTACGATCTTTTGCAAAGTGAGGGGTATAAACCGTTTTATGCGGAGCGAGATTTGCTTAATGCGGTAGGGGCTGATTATGATACATTCATTCAGCATGCGCTTTTGACAAGCAGGTGTATGGTTGTTGTTTGTTCGAATGAGGAATATTTACAATCATGGCTAAAGAACGAATATATGCAATTTCTACAGCGCATAAATGACGGGCAAATGGACAAAGACAGTATTGCGATTGCCTACTGTGGTATGCCGATTGAGCATTTTCCTGGGTGGAATGGAAGGGTACAAGGAATAGATCTTTCGCATAGCGACGCGGATCAACGAATCGTTAATTTTGTAGAAAGCAATTGTGCCCTCAACCGTCTGAAAAGATAATGCGTTTCAAAGAGGAAAAATTTGGGTAAATAATAGGCGTACGTCATTATAAGGAGGATTACATGGAATTCAGAGGTACGACGATCTGTGCCGTCAAAAAGGGCGGCGTTACGGCGATCGCGGGGGACGGACAAGTCACCATGGGCGAGAGCGTCGTCTTCAAAAATACGGCGATCAAGGTGCGCAGGATCTACGGCGGCAAAGTCATTTTGGGCTTTGCGGGTTCGGTCACCGATGCCTTCTCGCTCTCAGAGCGCTTCGAGGGCATGCTCAATAAGTTTGCAGGCAACCTCATGCGCTCGGCGGTGGAGCTTGCCGATCTTTGGCGGTCGGATAAGATCGGCCGCAAGCTCGATGCGATGATGATCACGGCGGATAAGGATACCCTGCTCATCCTCTCGGGGACGGGGGAAGTCATCGAGCCAGACGAGGGGATCTGTGCGATCGGAAGCGGGGGGAACTACGCCCTCGCCGCGGCCCGCGCCCTCGCGCAGAACACGGATTTTTCGGCAGAGGAGATCGCCCGAAAGTCCCTCAAGATCGCAAGTGAAATTTGCGTCTATACAAACGATCACATCATCTGCGAGGTGGTATAATGGATCTTTCCCCCAAGCAAATTGTCAATGAACTGAATAAACACATCGTCGGGCAGGATGAGGCCAAGAAGGCCGTCGCCATCGCGCTTCGCAACCGCTACCGCCGCGCACAGCTCTCCGCCGAGCTCCGTGAGGAGATCACCCCCAAGAACATCATCATGAAGGGTCCCACGGGCGTCGGCAAGACCGAGATCGCAAGGCGGCTCGCCAAGCTCGTCAAGGCGCCCTTCATCAAGGTGGAGGCGACGAAGTACACCGAAGTCGGCTACGTCGGCAAAGACGTCGAAGGCATGGTGCGCGATCTCGTCGAGTGCGCGATCCGTCTCGTCAAGGACGAAAAGACGGCAGAAGTCTCCGTGAAGGCGAAAGAGGCCGCCGAACAGCGCATGCTCAAGATCCTCGTCGAGCTCAAGAAGAACGACCGCGGCGAACTCGACCGCAAGGTCTTCGAGGACAACCTCCTCGCCTCTCTGCGCAAGGGGACCTTCGATCAGACGGTCATCGAGGCCGAAGTGCGCGATGAGCCCAAGAACATGGAGCTCGTGCCGGGAGGCGCCGCGATCAACCTTGGGTCGATCTTCGGCGATATGCTTCCCCCCAAGCGCAAGAAGCGCAAGCTCACCGTGAAAGAGGCGATGAAGCTCTTCTTTGCCGAGGAAGCCGAGAAGCTCATCGACGACGACGCCGTGACCGACGAGGCCCTTCGCCGTGCCGAAAACGACGGCATCATCTTCATCGATGAGATCGATAAGATCGCGGGCAAGGGCAATACCTCGGGGGCGGACGTCTCCCGCGAGGGCGTCCAGCGCGACATCTTGCCCATCGTCGAGGGCAGCACGGTGATGACGAAGTACGGTCCCGTCAAGACGGACTACATGCTCTTCATCGCGGCGGGGGCCTTCCACGTCTCCCGCGTGGAAGATCTCATCCCCGAACTGCAGGGGCGCTTCCCCGTCTCCGTCGAGCTGCATTCGCTCACCAAGGAAGACTTCGTTCGCATCCTCACGAGCACCGAGCACTCCCTCACCCAGCAATATGCGCTGCTGCTCGGGGTGGACAACATCGACCTCAAATTTACGCCCGACGCGATCGAAGCGATCGCCGAGATCTCGGAGGACATCAACCTCACGAGCGAAGATATCGGCGCAAGAAGGCTGCATACCGTGATGGAGCACCTGTTGGAGGATATCTCTTACGAGGCAGGCGGCGATTACCCGCTTGTATCCGTGGAGATCAATCGGGCTTACGTCGAAGAGCACCTCAAAGATATCACCCGCGACCGCGATCTGAAGAAATACGTACTTTGAGCCTCCGCGCGGGGCTTATCGTAGGCCGCATAGGGGTTTTATCTACCACATCCCCCGACTTATTTCGAAGAGGAGGCCTGCTATGATCCCGATCACGATCTCGGTCGAAACGTTTTCCCTCACGCCGCCGCATGAAGAGGCGCCGCTTCCCCAAACGAAGGAGGAATTTCAAGCGCTGCTTTCCCGTGCCGAGGCGGGGGATGCGTCCGCGCAATACCTTTTAGCATGCACCTACCGTGCCGAGGGCGATGCGCTCATGGAGGAGCTTCGCTCGCTTCCCTCGGGCAGCCCGAGGATGCGTGCACCCTACAACATCGGCGAGCACGATCCGCTCTCGGACGGGGCGCAGGAGTACTACCGTATGGCGTTTTCTTGGTTCGAGAAGGCCGCAGAGCGGGGCGATGCCGAAGCGCTCTACGCCTTGAGCCGATGCTATCTCGCGGGAGAAGGGACGGCGGCGCACCTCGAAAAGGGGAGGGCCCTCCTCAAAGAAGCGGCCGAAAAGGGCGCCTTTGCCGCACAATACGACCTCGCGATGCTCTACTACCACGGCTACGGCGAGAAGGCCGCCTCCTATATTACGCCCGGCTACGTGGCGCAGGACTTCGATCAGGCCGTCTTCTGGCTGCAGAAGGCCGCATCGCAGGGGGATGCCATGGCGCTCTACTTCCTCGCAAAGTGCTGCGAAGAGGGGACGGGCACGGAGCAAAATGCGGCATATGCCTTGGCTTTTTACCGCCGCTCCGCCGAATTGGAGAACCCTTGGGCGCTCTGTGCGCTCGGCAGGTGCTATGAATACGGCATCGGGACCGCATCCGATCTTGCACGTGCGGCGGAGTATTATCGTAAGGCGGCAGACCTCGGCGATGCCGAAGCATGGGACGGCTTAGACCGTCTCGGGCAAGTAGACTGAAAGTGCAGATCCCCCCGATTTGGAAAAACGCGGGGGGATGTAGTAGATAAAAAGAAAAAATCGACCCCACACGGGAGCGATCTCGTAAAAAGGAGCAGTTATGATCCAGATCCCCAAGGGATGCAAAGATGTCTTGCCCGAGGACGCGGGCAGATGGCAGGATGTCGAGTGTACGGCACGCGACGTCGCCAAGCGCTACGGCTTTCAGGAGATGCGTACCCCCACGTTTGAGCACACCGAGCTCTTCGCGCGGGGGGTGGGCGATACCTCGGATATCGTCACCAAGGAGATGTATACCTTCCTCGATAAGGGGGGAAGATCGGTGACGCTCCGCCCCGAGGGGACGGCAGGGGTCGCGCGGGCCTTCCTCGAACACGGGCTCGCGGGGGGCACGATGCCTTTCAAGGCCTATTATCTCATCTCCGCCTTCCGCTACGAGCGGCCGCAGGCGGGCAGACTCCGCGAATTTCACCAATTCGGCGCCGAACTCTACGGCTCCGAATCGCCCGAAGCGGATGCCGAAGTCATCGCGCTCGCGGCTCGGTTTCTGAAGGAACTGCAGCTTTCCGACGTCACGCTCGAGCTCAATTCCATCGGCTGCCCCGAATGCAGAAAGGAATACGCGGCGGCGCTGAAGGCATATTTCGAACCCCATCTTGCGAAAATGTGCCCCGATTGCCGCGTTCGCTATGAAAAGAATCCCCTCCGCATGCTCGATTGCAAGGTGCCCGAATGCAAGGAAATTTGCAAGGGCGCGCCCCGCGTACTCGATCATCTCTGCCCCGATTGCCGTGCGCATTTTGCCGCGGTACAGCGCCTGCTCGACGCCGCCTGTATCGATTACGTCGTCAACCCCTACATCGTGCGCGGCCTCGATTACTACAGCCGCACGGTGTTCGAATTCACCTCTGGGGCGCTCGGGGCGCAGAATACGGTGCTCGCGGGCGGGCGGTACGATACCCTCCTCGGGCAGCTCGGCGGAAAACCCGTGCCCGCCGTGGGCTTCGCGGCGGGGCTGGAGCGGCTCATCCTCATCATGGACGCCATCGGCGTACCTGCGGTCGAGCGCTGCCCCGATTGTATCGTGATGGGGCTCGACGATACCTCCCGCATGGAGGCCTTCCGCGTCGCCGAAAAGCTGCGGGAAGCGGGCTTCATCGCGGAATGCGACCTTTTAGGCCGCTCCCTGAAGGCGCAGATGAAGTATGCGGATAAGCGTCTCGCGCGCTACGCCGTCATCCTCGGCGAAGAAGAGCTCTCCCGCGGTGCGGCACAGGTCAAACACCTCGGAAGATCGACTTCGGAAGAGGTCCCCTTGGAAGATCTGATAAGCTACATAAGAACGGGCAAACTGCCCGAAAAGGAGTGAAATATGGTGACGGAAACAGAAGGACACGCGCTCGATGCGCTCGTGGAGGCGGGGGAGACCGTCGTCTGCGATTTCTGGGCGCCGTGGTGCGGCCCCTGCAGAATGTTGGGACCTGTGATGGAAAAACTCTCCGAGGAGTTCCCCGAGGTGAAGTTCGTGAAAGTCAACGTCGATGAAAACGGCGACCTCGCAGCCTCGCTCGGGATCTTCTCCATCCCCGACGTGTATATCTTTGCGGACGGCAAGGTGAAAGCGCATAACTTGGGCTATGTGCCCGAAGAGGGGATGCGGCTCTTTCTGAAGACCAACCTGCAATAATTCCCGAAAAAGTGCCACCCTGTGGCATTTTTTCATGCCATTTTGGAGTCAGTCGGCGGTGGGGGTGGAAGGTTCGTATTTGGCTTGATAGGCTTCTGCAAATTCTGTTATGATGCGGAGAATTGGGAATTTCTCAGTGACGTTATCATCCTTATTCTCGATAAAAATATTTGCGGTTCCGCCTTCACCGGCAAAGAGGCGGATCTCTTTTGTGCGGAAATTATATTCGACCCAGCTCACCTGAAATGCATATTCTTTGGTCTCGATCGTATGGTTGACGGAGATCCTTTGGCGGAGGACCAACGCTTCCGGCTCGTCCGAGACGACGCCCTGCGGATCTTTCAAATAGGAAAATTGGTAGCAAATCGAATCATCCGTTGTATAACTCTTCTGTTTTTTCAGTTTCTTATTTGAGATCTTCTCATCCTTATTTAAGATGTCTTGCAACGTTACTTTGCAGAAGTCCTCACGGCTTTCTTCGGGTTCTTTGTCTTTGTCGGCGGCTAAAATTGCCTCAAAGTCGGGCTTTTCTGTGGCGCCGTCGTAAAAATGATTTTGCAGCAGGGCACGCAAGATCTTGCCGAGGAGAACGTATTTCCGAGAATCGTTGGCAAGGCGGTTTGCGGGATGGGGCAGAAGTTGCAGTGAGATATTTTCATCTTTGAGCGCTTTTTTCAGGCGGTAATACGTCCGTTCGCCGAAGGCAAAGACGATGACTTCATCGTTGTATCCTTCGCGCAGACGATCGAGTTCTTTTTTCAAACGCTCTGCGATACATCTATCAACAACGTCCTGGGGGTATTCATCCGTCGTGAGATAATTTTTCTTGCCCTTTTCCTCTTCGCTTACCATGCCGCACTTCACCATATTCGTCACATAGGCGTTCGCCATTTTGAAAGTGCGGATCACGGAATAAATCATCCAGCCGTATTCTTTCTGAATGAAATATTGAGGATAGATAAACGCGTCGTTCGGCGCATTATACTGCTGCATGACCCAATACCAATACTTTCTTATGTATCTTCCGCAATCAAGCAGTAGATCGCTGTTGTCGTCGACTGCGCCCGGGTTTTCCATGACGAAGAGGACGGGCTTTTGCGACCAAGCCGCAACCGCAGCATGATCGACCCCATGCGCATCCAAAAAGTCGAAGGTGTGCGTTCCGTGCGTGATGCGCGTAAACTCCTTGCCCTTGCAACGGCCGCAAAGGGCGCAAAGCTTCGGATCGGGGCCGAATTTATGCATACCGTCTTTGAGCTTTCTGAAATTGTAGTCGGAGCCGTCGGATGCAAACCCGATCACCCCGCCCTCCCCGAAATTGAACTCATGTAGTTTTTTTACGACGTTTTCCAAGATTTCTTCGTTCATTTTCATTCTCCTTATGTTTCTTGTTGTAACCTCCGACGACGGCCGCATATCCTTCTCTTTCGATCGCGCAGAGCAGTGCGGAAGTTCCGCGGAGCTCGAGGCGCTGTACGATTGGATCGAGCGCATCTTTGGGAATAGAGAGCGCGATAAGATAGATCTCATGCGGGGCGGCGGAAAATTCATTGATCCGCCGTGCAAGTCCCTCTGCATCGTTTGAAGAAATCTCTTCGGCTTCGCAGAGCACATATTCTTCGCGAATATGCCCAAGATCCGCCGCGCAGAGGGCGAAGATCGGCCGCTCCGTTTCCGCAAACCGATCGATCAGGGCATCAAATTCTTTCAGATCCATCCATACTCCTTTCGCGGATCTCGAGGTCGTATCTGCGCAAAAATTTCTTTATAAAGAGCACGTTGTCTGCATAGATCGGGAGGTCGCCGCAAAACGCCGCGAAGTTTTTCATGACGGTATCGAGATCGGGCGCCCCCGCGAGCATTTCCTCCCGAATGCCCGTAAGCTCCATGGCCGCGCGCGAGAGTTTGCCCTCGAAGGAAACATAGGTGAAAAACCGTTCTGCCACCTTCCCATCTATGACTTTGTCGGCCGAGACAGAGATCACGCGGTCGCGGTTTTCATGCAAGCCGCTCGTCTCGATATCGAGAAGAACAAACGCGTTCGATTGGGTTTTATCGACCACAGTCCCCCGCATTTCTCCTTCATAATTCCTTTTCATCTCCTCGATGTCCTCTCGTATCGTATCGACGAGGGACTGCGGAGAGAGGACTTTGACGTATCGCCCATAGCTCAAGAGCCAAAAGCGCATGGCGCGGGGGGAGGTGGTGAGCGCGATGCGGTATTCTTCCGAGGGGAGGGGCATGATCTCTACGTCCTTCCCGAAGGTATCGAACACGTAATCGAGGATGTTTTGCGGCCGATTCCGCGTTTCGAAGACGACCCGCTGTGGTTCGTCGTAATAAAGATTGGGAAGACGGCTTTGCAGTTTTCCCAAATTCAGCCCGCCTTCACAGCCCTTTATCGCGGTGACGGGGCGGGCACGCTCTTCCAAGACGGCAACTTCCGCCATGCGGTCGACGCGGACGAACGCCAAGTCGTCGTGCCCCTCGAAGGCACAGGCGAGATAGTATCCGCCGTTCTTCAAAAACAGCTGAAATGGGCATATGAGGTACGGTTTTTCTCTTCTCGGATGCAATTTTTTATCCAAACCGTAGTCCTGATAGCAAAAGCGCACTTTTTTCTTTGCGGCGATCGCTTCGGTGAGAAGTTCGACAAAGAGGAAGAATTCCTGCCCGTCGGCCTTGCAGTAGTCATCGAGATTGACGACGTGGCGGGCATAATTTTTGAAGTACTTCCCGCCCTCTTTCGTAAGTTTCTCGATGAGCGCCTTCGTATGCGCCTTGCAGATGTTGCGGCTTGCAAGCACCGAATCGACGAGAAGGCGAAGCTCTCCCACTTCGAACTTCTTTTCCGCAAGATAGACGCCGGATCTATCGGAGATAATTTCGTAGCTCGCGTCTTGTAAGTATTCGATGTTCCGTGCAACGGCCTTTCTCTCGCACTCGATGCCGTAGACGACTTTGAGAAGGCTTATAATATCGCCCTGATGAAGTTTATGCTCGGCGTCCGAATACTCCGTCAAGATCTCGAGAATGCGCAAGATGAGCAGCTTTTTGGGTCCATAGCTTTCCATTTCGTTCTCCTTTTGCCTTATCATAGCAAAAGCCTTGTCCCGAAAACGGGACAAGGACAGTATAGCATAATCAGAAATATTTTGCAAGGGGTCAATTTTTTGCAAGCTCCGCTTCCAATTCGTCGAATGCGTCTCGCATCGCCTCCTCCTTTGTCGCGTATTGATAGCGGGAAAAATGCTTGTCGAAGGCATACTTCCACCCGTATTTCGTTCCGTCCGCGCGGGAAAGTTCGAAGAGGACGACCGTATGCCCCTTGATGCGCAGATACGCGTTTCCGTTGCGGGAAGTCTGCCACGTCCGCGTGACAAACGACCGCTCGCGCGACAGGCATGTCTTCCGGAGCGAAAACGCTTGACATTTTATTTCCACCTTGCTATAATCATTCTTGACGACTATAAAGTTGGCAAGGTCCAACAGGGTTGGGTGCGCCACGAACCCACGAAAAACGATAGTCGACCGTTTTTCTAACCGTCCGTATTTACGGGCGGTTATTTTTTATCTCTTTCGTCTAACGTACTTGGTTAATGCTTCCTTTTGCAAGCGCCTTCGAGACGATCTCCGCCGCGCTTTTGTTTGTACGATACGTCCCGCGGTTTCACTTTACCACTCATAGAAGAGGACGTATAGGAGCCGCAGGGGGGACGTAAAATAGAGTACCCAAAAAAAATTTTATGAATTTTGTTGAAAAATCTCACCAAAAGGTGAACATTTTTGAAAAGATGTGATATAATTTTCTTCGCAAAGACTCTTTGGGAGGGGAATTATGAGTTCAGCAAAGATCAAGGTGCTTATCGAGCTGCTTGCGGGGTTAGTGCTCACGGTGTTGGGTATGGTCGTCTCGTCGATTTTATCGACGTGTACGAAGAAGACGGTCTACACGCCCGAGGAAGCGTATCGTGCGGCGTGCGCGTGCGGATACGGGGGTACCTATGACGATTTTCTCGCTGCGGGTGAGAAAAAGGGCCTTACCGAGGGAATGGTAAGGCCCTTTTGGGTGCAATGGAATTGTTTGCAAAGTTATTCTTCGGCGGCGGGGAAGAGGAAGGAAAAATCTGCGGGGGAGGTGAGTTGGTAGATGACGGTATTCGCATCGCCTTTGATCATGAACTGTCTTGCCGAAAGGATCAAAAGCTCGACCTCGCCTGCGGTTTTCAGCACGTATTTCGGCATATTTTCCAAAATTCCTTCATACGCGCGGAATTCGAATTTCCCGAGGCCTTGGAATTCACCCACCTTCTCGCTCTGCTCCGCATAGGTGTAGATCTCGAAGGGGTCTTCCTCGATATATGTGATGAACGCTTGGCACGTCGTGCTCGGGGCGGCAAACTTGTAGAGGGCGCCGTCGAACCGATAATATTTGCCGTCGAGGAAGACGGTTTGATTGGACAGGGTCACCGAATAGGTCTTCTCCGCCGTGATGAAATCGTATTTGACGTACCCGCCGCCATCGATCATGCCCTCCTCCTCTGCGATGGCGTGGAGCGGCGAAGAGAACAGGCGGTAGGCGCCTTCGATATCCGCTTGGGCTTCCGAATAGGCGATATCCCGATAGTGGCAATACGGTGCGACGCCGATGGCGGCCGCTTCATAGCGGACCTCGGTGATATCCGCCATGTCGAGCTCGGCCATCCACGGATAGAGCGTGCTGAAGACCACCTGCTGCGGGAAATAGAGCTCGGGAACGGCAGTCCCGAAGTCCGTCGCCGCGACGACGAGGCGATCGTAGGAGGGAAGCGAGGGGTCCGTGCCGAGGTCGGGCGCAAACCGCACCGTGAAGACGGAGCCGTCCGCAACGTCGAACTGGAAGACGGAGGCGCCGTAGCCGATGTCCCGCTGGGGTTTTCCGATCGCGCGGATGACCGCGTTCAAGGTCATACCGAGGGCGATCTTCTCGCAGTCCGTGCGGCTCGGAAGGACGGCCTTCTCGGCCTCAAACCACGTATATGGGTCATTTTTTACGATGCCCGCCGCGAGTTCGCTGTTCGAAACAAGGCCGCGATGCGCCTCGGAGTTCGAGACGGTCCCGCCCGCCGTATTCTGCGTTGTGCAGCCTGCAAACGACAGGGCGACGGCGCCGCCGAGCAAGAGCGAAACAAGTGCGGAAATTGCTTTTTTCACGATAGGCCCCCTTCGATCGATGGCCAAAAGCGCATACGATCTTCTGCTGTATTCCATTATACCACATAGGAGCCGTTTGCGCAAGCAATTCGGAAACAATTCCGAACGCAAGGCAGATTTTTTTGTGAAAAATGTCATATCCGCGCATTACAGAGGTTGACAAGCATTCGTAGATAAAGTATACTTATTTTATCCAAAAGGCGAAAAGCCGCAAAAGAGGAATTTCAAATGAAGATCGCAATGACCGGGACGAGCGGAAACATGGGGCGTGAGGCGCTGAAGCAGACGCTCGAGCTTTCCCAAGTGGAATTTGTCCGCATCCTGCTCACCCGCAAAAAGAAAAACGATAAACTCGCAAAGCGCTTAAAGAAGCAATACGGGGCACGCGTGCAGATCCTCCGCGGCTCCGTTGCCGACCGTGAGATCTGCAAGAAGCTCGTAGAGGGGGTGGATCACGTCATCCACATGGCGGCCGTCATCCCGCCCCGTTCGGATGCCGATCCCGCGGCGAGCGAGGAGTGCAACAAGCGGGGTGCGATGGCCATCGTCGACGCCGTGAAGGCGTGCGATCCCCAGCCCTCGTATATCCACGTCTCGACGGTCGCGCTCTACGGCAACCGCGATGAGAAGCATCCCTTCGGCAGGGTGGGGGACCCCTTGCTCGTGAGCGCCTTCGACGTGTATGCCATGCACAAACTCTATGGGGAGCGGTATTGCCTCGATGCGGAACTGAAGCGCTTTGTCGTACTGCGTCAGACGGCGATGCTCTATCCCGAGATGATGAAGCAGAACATCTCCGACGGGCTGATGTTCCACACCGCCCTCAATGCGCCCCTCGAGTGGTCGACCTCGCGGGACAGCGGCTATCTCATAAAGCGCATCCTCGAGCGGGACGACGCGGGCGAGATCGAAGATTTTTGGGGGAATATCTACAACATCGGCGCCGGGGTCCGCGGCATGGAGACGGGCTATGATACCTTCAACGACGGATTCGCGATCATCGGCGGTTCCGCGGAGAAGTTCTTCAAGCCCAACTGGCTTGCGACCCGCAACTTCCACGGCCTGTGGTTTTACGACGGCGACGAGCTCGAGAAGTACTTCTCCTACCAGAGGGACGGCGTACACGAATATTGGAAGGAGATCGGAAAGCAGCACAAGATCTACGCCCTCGGCAAGTGTGTGCCCAAGGGCCTCATCCACTTTTTCCTCTTCCGCAGGCTCTTAAAGCATCCCAATTCCCCCATGACGTGGGTGAAAAACGGGGACGAAGCCCGTGCGAAGGCGACCTTCGGTTCCCTTGAAGCGGCGAAGGCGCTCTCCCCCGATTGGAAGGACTATAAACTCATGGCGAAGGGCGATTTCGGCGATTACGACGCCCTGCGCGACAAGCAAAACGCCGTGCTCCTCTCCCATGGATACGACGAAAATAAGCCCATGGCGGATTGGACGATGGAAGATCTCCGCGCCGCGGCGCACTTCCGCGGGGGCGAGGTCGTCTCGGAAACGATGGGGGGCCTATATCAAAAAATCACGTGGAAATGCCACATGGGGCACGAATTTGCGGCGAGCCCGTTTACGGTCTTGCGGGGCGGACACTGGTGCCCCGTGTGCTGTCAGCCCGATCCTTGGCGCTTCGGGAAACTCGCAAAGGATATCCCCTTCTTCGCGCAGGTGTGGTACGATTCCCACGACAAAGAGGACGACGCCGTCTACGGCTACGACAGCGCGGGCAAGGCGCAGGTGCTCCCCCCGGAGGATGAGGCATGAAACTGCTCTTTTGCATCTTTTCGGGGACGGGCAACACCCGCCGCGTGGGGGAACTTCTCGCCGCCGAGCTCAATGCGCTCGGCCATGAGACCGAGCTCTACGCGGTAAAACGGGGGGTACCTATGCCGATCTTTTCGGGATACGACGCCCTGATCGTGGGCTACCCCGTGCATGCCTTCAATGCGCCCACGCCCTTCCTCGCATTCTTAAAACAGCTGCCGAAAGCCGAGAACATGCCCGTCTATCTCATGCGCTCCTCGGGGGAGCCGCTGCGGCTCAACGACGCCTCGGGGATCACCCCCAAGCGCATCCTCAAGAAGCGCGGCTACAGCGTCGTCGGGGAATTCTCCTATGTGATGCCCTACAACATCATCTTCCGCCACAGCGATAAGATGGCGGCGCGGATGTGGCAGACGGCCAAGGCGAGGGCCAAGCGGGATGCTTCTCTCATCGATGCGGGCGGCGGCACGAAGCGGCGTGTGGGGCCGTTTCGGCGGATGGCGGCGTTTGCGCTCCGCATCGAACACACGGCAATGCCCCTCGTCGGACGGCGCTTCCGCGTGCGGGAGGGGTGTATCGGCTGCGGAAAATGCGCTGCGGTCTGCCCGCAAGGCAACATCACGATGAAGGACGGGCGGCCCGTCTTCGGGAAGTCCTGCGTGGGCTGCATGGCCTGTGCCTTCGGCTGTCCCAAGGACGCCGTGAGCGTCTCACTCTTCAATTCGTGGCGGGTGAACGGCGCCTACAGCTTCGAAGGCGACGCCGCGGCAGACGAGGAAGTCTGCAAATATTGCCATAAGTCGTACCTGCGCTACTTCCACGAGATCGAAAACGAGGCCGAAACCGGGCACAAGGAGTGAGAAAACCGTCGCACGGGCGGCGGTTTTCCTCTGTTGTTTTCATATTTTTATACGAATTTTGTATTATTCATCTTGACAAAACTTGGGACCTGACGTATAATAATCGAGAAAAAATAAATTTGGAGTAACACCGATGGAGCTTACGAGGTTCACTTGCAAGAGCTGCGGCGCCACGCTCGAAGCGAAGGGCGAAGTCGTCGTATGCGCTTACTGCGGCACCCGCTGGACGGTCCCGCAGCCCGCAAACCCCGCCGCGCTGGAATTTTTGCGCATGGGGGAGCACGATCTGGACATCTGCAGGTTCGAGGAGGCGTATTCCGCCTATCAGAAGGCCGCAGAGCTCGACTCCAAGGACCCCGAGGCGCAGTTCGGGATGGCGGTCGCATCCTTCAAGGTGCAATATCTCAAGGACGAGACCAAAGATCCGCCCCGTCTGCAGCCCATCTGCCACGAGATCTCCAAGAAGCGCTTCACGGAGGATGCCGCCTACAAGCGTGCGATCGCGCTCGCTTCCCCCGTCCGCAGAGAGGTCTACGAGGCAAGGGGCAAGGAGATCGATGCCATCCGCAGCGAATTTCTCCGCCTCAAGGAGAGCGGCCTTTCCTACGACTGCTTCCTGTGCGTGAAGGTCTCCGACGATAAGGGCGGTACCACACAGGACAGCCATGAGGCGCTCCGCATCTACAATCACCTCAAAAAGCGGGGGTATGCCCCATTTTATTCGGAGGAAGAGACACAGGGCCGCGAGGGGAAGGACTACGAAGCCCTCATCCTCTACGCGCTGTATTCTTCCAAGTGTATGCTCATCGTCTGCTCCGATGAAGAGTATCTGAAGACCCGTTGGGTCAAGAACGAATATACGCGTTTTTCGGCGATGGTCCTGCGCGAAGAGAAGGCGCTCGGCGCCATTTCCTTCGTCTTCCGCGGCGCTCCCATCGAGCGGCTCCCCGGGATCGACGGAAAATTGCAGGGGATCGACCTTGCCCGCCCCGATGCCTATTCGCGCATCGAGGAATATATCTCTTCGTTCCGTCATATTCCGCCCGAGATGCTCGAGATCAAGCGGAAGGAATACAAGGGGTCGGCCTATACCAAAAAGCAGACCATGCGCCACAGCGTCACGAAGCGCACGTTGGAGACGGTAGAGAGCGAGATCAAGATCTCCAACCCTGCACAGCTCAAGATCGCGAAAGACATGATGCGCCGCGGCGATTTTGAGAGTGCGGCGAAGTACCTCAGCAACATGCTCAATGAGAACCCGACGGACGGCGAGGCATATTATCTTCGCTTCCTTACCTCGCTTTCCTGCCCCGATGAGCATGCGTTCTATCGGTATAAGCGGAGCAAGAACCTTGATTTCTCCGATTTTGAAAAGGCGATCGCCTGCACGCAGGATCCCGCCCGCCGCAGCGAACTTTACGACATCCTCTATCGCAACGTCGTGGAGACGAAGAACCTGTCTTCCTACAAGGAATACATCGAACTTCCCGAGAGCGACGCAAAGAAGATCGGCGAGCTCACCGAAGTCATGTATCAATTGGCGTTAGAGACGCGCAGCGAACAAGTTTTCGATGAAGCGTTGAAGACGGTGACGGATACCGATAAATACATCGGGATGAACTTCAAGTTCGCAGAACTCTTCGATCGCACCGATCCGCAGCTTGCGATGAAGTATTATAAAAACATTCTCGATGCGGATGAGGGCTCCGCCGAGGCCCTTTGGAAAGTATTTTATTTGGAGAAGGGGCAAGACGATCAGGCGGTCCTCGGTGCCTTTTTGGAAGGCGGCGCCGCGGCATTTGAGGAAGCGCTCTTCTCCTATGGCTTCAATGCGTATGCGCATGAAAACCTCTTCAAGATCTGCCTGAAATTTACAACATCCCGCCCCGAAGACGCCTGCCGCCTGTTCGACTATCTGCTCTCGATCATTCCGAAATCAGAAGACGAGATCTTCGTTTCCGATCTGCATTTGTTCGTCGAAACGATGTTGAAGAGCGGCCGCGTCAATTATATTGCAAAATATAATGAATTGCTTCTCAGCATCGATACAATGGACCACACGGCGTATTTTAACCGCGTGCTGATCAAGCATAAGTTCCGCAATCCCTTTGAGCTCGTCAACATCGCGGGGGCGCTTTTGGACGATCCCGATTACTTTTCGGCGATCAACAGTTATACCGAGAAATTCCCCGACCGCAATAACCTCTACCTCGATATCAGCGATGCCGTGAAAGGTCTTGCATCGGATATCACGGAGAAGAAGTGCAGAAAGTTTATCGCAGATACTCTGTATCTGCAAAAAGAAGAGCTTGCGACCTGCAAAGAGCAAGTCATGCGGTGTTTGCAGGCAGAAGCGCAGCGCTGCTTCCATGAGCTTTGCCAAAAATACGAGTGCGCAAATGCAGAGGCCTTCTTTGACTTGCGGGAGGATATCACGTCGGATCCGCTTCTGCTTCGCGCCGACCTGTTTGCGCGCGTTTCTAAGGCCGAGACGGTGGAGCTTACACAGCATATTCTGCAAGATCAAGCCGAGGCAAGCAGAAAGAATTTTATCAAATACGATGTCTCCATATTCTCGCCTAAACAAAGAAAAGGGTTGATTTTTACCGCGATCGCATGCGCCGTTGCCTTTGCTGTGTTCATAACGCTTCTGTGCGCGATCACGGAATCCGGCCCGCTCTTTGTTGCGGCAATGGTCTTGTTTAATTTTAATCGCTCTTTACTAAGGGACATCGGTGCAATTGGGATCTTGTTGCTTGTTGTTTCGACCGCGGTCCTCTTGCTCGTAAATTTCTTCGTTGTGCGAAAAAGAAAGAACAAGTATTCCTATAAGATTTGGATCCCGCATATAGCGACCATACTCTCTGTGCTCTTGATCTTGATCGGGGTTGGTATTGCACAATGGAATGATCTTTATGAGATCCCCACGGGTGCATTTATGTATTGTAGTGCGCTGAAGAGTGTAACGATCCCCAAAAATGTGCATACGATTGGCCACAGCGCATTTCGGAATTGCAGCGGGCTAAAACGCGTAAAGATGTCCGAAAATGTGCATACGATCGACGGTCTTGCGTTTGCGTATTGCACTGAATTGGAGAGTGTAACAATTCCCAAAGGTGTGGGTTCGATTGGCGAAGGAGCATTTCATGGTTGCACAGAGCTTCAAACTGTTATTTGGAACGCCACAAATTGCACTGAGGTAGGAGATGAACATTACTCCACGCGCTCTATATTTTTCCGTTGTGACAAGTTGAACCAAGTGACCTTTTTGAGCGGTGTAAAGACGATCCCGGACTATGCGCTCTACGGGTGTGCTTGGCTCACAAGCGTCACGATCCCCGATACTGTACAAAAGATCGGCAACAGTGCGTTTGAGGGGTGTATCAGACTCACAGATGTGCGCATCGGAGACGGCGTGTTTCAGATAGGTGATCTGGCGTTTTCGAGTTGCAGTAGCTTGCAACATGTGACGTTTGGCAGCAACGTATCACTGCTTGGAGGCGGCTTGTTTGCAGGCTGCAGCATGTTGAAAGCAATTGATGTTGCGCCGACGAATTCTTATTATAGCAGCCAAGATGGAATTTTATATCAGCAAGCTATGAATGGAACTGAGGTTGTAGGGGAGAGAACTATTATCTATGTTCCGTATGCGATCCAAGGCGACGCGCGAATTCCCAACGATGTGCGGTCGATTTGGACCGATACGTTTCGTAGTCTCAATGGTCTTACAAGTGTTACGATCGGGAGCGGCGTGAATCGAATAATGGAGGGGGCGTTTCGGGATTGCAACGGGCTTACGAGTGTTACGATCGGGAGCGGCGTGACTCAGATAGAAAATTACGCGTTTATTAACTGTATCAACCTGAAAAATATTCGTTACAATGGGAAGATCGACGATTGGAAATTGATTTCGCTCGGTACAGATTGGTTATATGGTCTGGACGACTATACCATTGTTTGTACAGACGGGACGATCAATAAAGACGGCACGGAGATCCGCAACTAAATCGCAAAAATGGCACCCCGCCGATGTAATGCATCGGCGGGGTGTTTGCTATGCTCTTTTTCCCAAACGCGGGGACACGTGGTAGTTTATTCCGCGCGTACCCCCTCTGTGGTGGCAGTGCGCCCGGACACGGTGTATCCTATGCGATACCCCCTCCATTGGAGGGGGGGTAGGGGGGTGGGCAGGAGACGGCGGGGGCACATCAGTACGTCATTCCGAGGCATAGCCGAGGAATCTCAAGGGCGAGATTTCTCACTACGTTACTTCGCCGAACGGCTCGTGCCGACCTTAGTAGAACAAATAGAAGCTGCGGTCGGGGCGAAATGACGTGCGGGTGACGACGGGGCTAATCACGTGCGACACCCCCTCCATTGGAGGGGGGTAGGGGGGTGGGCAGGAGACGACGGGGCCATCACACGCGACCCTTGGCGCCCCTTGTAGGGGAGCTGGCACGGCATAGCCGTGACTGAGGGGTTTTGAAACCCTATCCCCCGCTGACGTGGGTACTTCCCCTATAAGGGGAAGCAAGGGGACGGACTGCGTAGTTGCCCCGTCGCCGCTCCACCCCCTTGATCCCCCTCCCACGGAGGGGGTAGGCGGACTGTTCTCCCGAGGAGGGCGGACTGCGTAGGAGCTTTTCAGTACGTCATTCCGAGGCGTGAGCCGAGGAATCTCGTTCTTTGAGATTTCTCACCCCTAACGGGGTTCGAAATGACGGGCGCGCGTATTATGTGCGAACCTCATTCCGAGCCCCGTTAGGGGCGAGTGAATCTTTAAGATCCGCTCACTTCGCTACGCTTCGTTCGGGATGAGGGACGGACTGCGTAGTTGCTCCCACGGAGGGGGTAATGCCCAAAACCGTGCTGCCGAGGGGAAAAATGGGGGAAAAGGGGCAAAAAAGGGGGGTGGTGAAAAAAAGATGAAAAATTTATAAATTTTTTCCAAAAAACATGTTAAAAACATTTGACACGGGGGGGGGGTGAGGTATAATCGTTTCAAAGAATGTGGGTTGCGAAAAGTTTGCGGACCCACAAAAGTGCATTTTGCGCAAAAAAAGGAGAAGGAGAAAAAACACAATGAGATCGAAATCAAGGTTGATCGCAGTCGCCGCCTCGGTGCTCGCATGCGTCGCGATGGTCGGCACGGGTTTTGCAAGCTGGGTCATTTTGGACTCACAGGAAGCCACCACGACGGGCAATGTCACCGCCGAAGCCGTAAGTGATGAGGGAATCAAGTTGAGCGTCTCGCCCGAAGAGGGCGCAAATATCATCTTCGGCTCTCCCGCTGAGATGAATATTGATAGAGCTTGGCTCGTTGAAGATCAATCTACGGGACAGGGCAAACTTGCGGTTGATATTACTGTTACGGTCGAAGGCAAGGTCGGGTCTTTTAAGATCGCTTTCTCACACGAAGGTGCAAACTTTGATACTGCGGTAACGAATAACTTGATCGTCGGATATCCTACATATATGGTTGGCAAAACTGCGCCTACCGGCGCCATTACGAGCGCGGAAGATATCACAATCACGGATCAATCGGAAGGTTCGGCCACAGTGAAATTCAAGAGTGCCGAAGGGTTCGATTTCTCGTCTTCGACGACGTTCCACATCACCGCAACTTTCAATTGGGGCTCTGCTTTTGGTAGCCAAAATCCTTATAACTTCTTCAATGTGAAAGGACAAAACGAAGCTGCTTCGGACTGGACAATCGCCGGCGGTACGGTTGGTACGCCCGAAAACGGCAGTGCGGCAACTTGGGGTGAGATCGCCAAGGGTGTGCTTACTTGGATGAACCAAAATATTACCGATACCACCTATACGATCACCTTCACGGCGACCCAATCTGCGCCCAATAAGGCCTAAGCCTTCCGTAAATAACACAAAATCACTCTATGAAGCTGTAGGGGAATAGATCTTTACTGTTCCCCTCAGTTTCATATTGACGCGGGCTTGGAGTCCGCGGCGGGGCGCATTCTGCCCCGAAATTCTTACGCGCGCACGCGTATCTAATATATGCGCGCGTGCCCCCGAAATTCCCGGGCAAAGTTGAGGAAAAGCGAGTGGCAAAACTTACCAAAAAACAGTATTCGCGGAAGCGCCTCATGACGGCGGCGCTCATCTTCGTGGCGGTGGTGCTCATCGTGACGGGGATCGCCATCTGGCTGCTCTTCAGCGCCTTAAGCGGTTCCCTCGGGAGCACGATCACCGTCGCGGGGGTGATCGACAGCCCGCTCGACTTCGGCCGCGTCTCCCTCGACGGGCTCGAGGTAGACCTCGAATCCGACGACCACAGGGTGAACACGGGCTTCCGCTTCGATTCTGCAAAGGACGACTACGCGGGCCGCCTCATGTGGAACGGGACGGACTGCGAGAAGCTCAACGTCGAAGTCGACGTCGTCATCGAGCATTCGCGCTATCTGCAGCAATTCGAATACGAGCTCGAGCTCCCGCAAGGGGTGATCGATGCGGCGAAGAAGGGGTATCTCGATATCGACGCCTACTACGATATGGAGGCGGGGAAGCCGAAGCGCATCGAGATCCCGCTCTCGGACGGGACTTCCATTCCCGAGCAAGACGCATGGCGGGTGAAGTTCACCCTCACGCTTGCCTGGGGGGAGATCTTCGGCGGGATCAATCCGAGCCTCTACTACGACGAAGCGGGCGCGGATATCTCCTACGACGAGATGCGCGAGACGCTCAACGATTTCTATGATATGGTGATGTCCGGGAGTGCGTTTTCTCTCCCCACGTTTACATTGACGCTCATCGCCAGCCCGAAGGTGTGATATGCAGCAATCCGAACTCATTTCCATCGTTGTAACATTTTTCGGTCTCCTGTGCTTTGCGGGTGTGTTCACGCTGCTCTACTTTGCCTACCGCAAGTCGACGGTGAACCAGATCGAGACGGGCAAGCGGGATATCGACCTCATCGATGCGGCGATCAAGGAGAAGGACCCCAAGGTCACCCGCAGGCGCAAGGCGTTTGCCATCGTGCGGACGGTGCTCTTCGTGCTCTTCCTCGTCATCATCATCCCCGTGCTCATCCTCTCGATCATCGGGAAGTTCACCAAGGGGCCTGTGTTCGATCGGGGGATCCTCGTCGTCGCCTCGGCTTCCATGAGCCAGCGCAACCCCGTGAACACCTATCTCGATACAGAGCAGCTCGATAACCAATTCAACACCTACGATGTGATCGTCATCCAAAAGGTGAAGAAGGCGGAAGATCTCAAGCAATACGACGTGATCGCCTACCGCAACAACGAGGGGACGACGATCATCCACCGCATCCGCGAGATCATCTCCGTCGAGGACAACAGCCCCGGCGGGGTGCGCTTTATCACCCGCGGCGACAGCAACAATTCCGACGACTACTACCGCCCCAACCTCAACGACGTGGTGGGCGTATACACGGGGGGAAGAGCGCGGACGGTGGGCATCTTCGTGATGTTCGTGCAGTCCGTCCCCGGGATCGTGACGATCGTCGCCGTCATCTACTGCCTCTTCATGATCGACGCCGTATCGCGGAAGATCGAGAAGGCGGAGCAGGCGAGGATCGATCAGCTCATGGCCGTCATCGACGACCTCTCGGATGTGAAGGACCTCAAGGCCGAATATCTCGAGATCATCTACTACAAAGGTTACGAATATCACTTCAACGAGAAGGGCTTCGTAAAAAAATCCGAGGTTCCGCCGGGGGAGCAGACGACGGAACCGAATGATATGCTCAAAATCATAGACGATGGCGCCTCGCGGCAAACCAAAATCATAACCATCGAAACGAGGACGAATGATGACAAAAAACAATAAGCAATACTTTACGCGCAAGAACTTCATTTCCTTTGCTCTTGTCGCGCTGTTCTCCATCCTCATGATCTTCGTGGCGCTCTGCCTCGACCGCAGCGAAAGCTCGATCGTGAGTGCGAAAAATCCCATCGCCCTCATGGCCGATGCGATGCGCTTCAAGCAGATCTCCTCGGGGATCTTCGGCCTCGTTTGCGTGGCGCTCGTCGCGATCTACTGCATCATCTTTACGATCGCGGTCGTGTTCGAACGGCGGTTCGCCTTCGTCAACGGCAAGAAGATGTATTCGTGGCGCATGTGGCTCATCTACATCGCGACCTTCATCGGCTGCCTTGCGCTCTCGCTCGGGCTGGGGCTGCTCATTCAGCCGCGGATCACGGCGGAGAACGTCCTCAACCACCTCATCTTCGTGGGTGAGTGCCTCGCGATCGCCCTCATGCTCTATGTGATGCTCGCGTTGATGATCGGCTCGATCGTCATGCTCGTCGTCAACTTCCGTAAAGTCAACGAGCCCTTCGACTTCTTCGACGACGCTTCGCTCGAAGATATCCTCGCCGAAAACGAGGAGAAGGATGCGGTCGTCGCCGAAAGTTTCGATGGCGGCGAGGCGGCAAGCGCTTCGGCTTCCTCGGGCGGAGAGGGGACGGGCGGCGGCTCCGGCGGCGGTGGCGGAGGCGGCGGAAACGGCAGTGCGACCGTCTCGGGCGGGACCGTCGAGCTCGAAGCGCGCGAGATCGTCTTCCCCGCGCTCTCCTCGGTGGATGCACGCTACGAGGGCTTCGACGCCGAACTTCTCGAGAGCTCGGATGTGACGCTTTTCACCCTTGCGGAGGGCTTCCGCAACTATCTCGCCGAGACGGAGAAGCTCTACTTCGACCGCGAGACCATCCGCATGTTCATCAGCGGCCTCAATGCCTCCCGCTTCATCCTCCTCGAGGGTCTGAGCGGTACGGGCAAGAGCTCGCTTCCCCGCTATTTCGCAAAATACGTGGGCGGCACGGCGACCTTCATCCCCGTGCAGGCCACTTGGCGCGACCGCACGAACTTGCTCGGCTATTTCAACGACTTCAGCAAGACGTATAACGAGACGGATTTCCTCACCGCGCTCTATGAAGCCAACTACGACGGGGACCGCATCAACGTCTTCGTCCTCGATGAACTCAACATCTCCCGCGTGGAGTATTACTTCGCCGACTTCCTCTCGGTGCTCGAATATCCCTCCTCGGAGTGGAAATTGCGCCTCATGCAGCTTCCCGCAGACTTCCTTCCGCCCGTGAAGCTCGAAGACGGCATCATCCGTATCCCCGAAAACTGCTACTTCGTGGGTACGGCAAACAAAGACGACAGTACGTTTACGATCGCCGATAAGGTCTACGACCGTGCGATCCCCATCGAATTCGATAACCGCAACGACGCCTTCGAGGCAGAGGGGCCTTCGGAGCCCATCGTGCTCGGCGCCGCAGCCCTCCACAGCCTCTTCGACGCCGCCCTCCAAGAGACGGAGAACAGGCTCACGAAGGGGGATATCGACAAACTTTCCCGCATCACCGATTACATCTACGATACCTTCGATATCGCCTTCGGGAACCGCGTCCTCAACCAGATCGAGGCGCTCGTACCCACCTATATCGCCTGCGGCGGCACCAAGGAAGAGGTGCTCGACTTCATCTTCGCCCGCAAGATCCTCGCAAAGCTCGAGGGACGCTTCGAAGATTACATCAAAGACGGCTTGAAGCACGTCGTCGAACTGTTCGATAGCACGTATGGCGAAGGCGTCTTCAAACGCAGCGAAAAAGTCATCCGCAATCTCCTCAAGAAACTCTGATACCGTCATGATCCATTGCGCCGAAAAACTGCTGAAAGAAGAAGTCGCCGCCATCGGGGAGTATGCCGCTTCCCGCGACGACGCCTGCTTTTGGCGGGATATCCAAACCCTCGAAGGGCTCAGCTTGCAACAGCTGCAGCTCGAAAACGACGAGGCCTTCTTTCGGGAGATCGGCGCCGAGCTCAATGTCATCACGTCGATCATCGCCCATCCGCATATCGTCAACGAGAGGGAGACCATCATCCTCCGTGCCGAACAGGCGCACGGGCTCACCCCCGAGATGTTCCGCGATACCGTCCGCGACCAGCGGCTCTGGAAAGATAAACGCGGGGTCATGACGCCCGCGGAAGTCTACTACTTCCAGAACATCGACCGCCTCGCCAACTACGAGAACCGCTTCATCGTCCACCTCATCGACCAGATCGGAAGCCAGATCTCCGATTATACCAAATTCTACGACTACCTCCTCGGAACGCTCGCGCGGGACGGGGCGCTCACCTTCGAAGGCTCGGCGCTCGAACAGCGCATCCTCCGCCTCGAGACGCTCGCAAAGAAAGTGCGGCGCATCAAGGGGACCTTCTTCTATAAAGAGGTCCAAAAGGCGGGCACGGCCTTCACCCATGTGGAGGCGACCAACGTCTTAAAGCACAACCGCCTCTATAATCACTGCTTCCGCTTCTATGTGCGCTACGTCACCTACGGCGACGAACAGGCGAGGACGGAAGACCTGCAGGCGTACTTCTTCACGCGGATGCTGCTCGCCCTGCGCCAAGCGGGCTTTGCGCCTTCCTCCCGCGGCAAAAAGGGAGAGGGGATCGTGCGGCCCATGGCCTTCTCCAAGGGAGAATTCCATCTGAAACTCGAGGCGGATACGAAGTTCGGCGGGCTCTATGTGAACGTCGAAAACAGGCAAAACGGCGGGGCATGTACGCGAAATCTGCTGCTCTTCGACGGCGCCGCGGACTTCGGGAGCATCCGGAAAGACCTTGCGGAATACCCCGAGGGGCTCACGAGCATCGAGGCCGTAAACCTGTGGGATCTTGCCTACGCCGAGGGGGACGTGTTCCCGCGGCATACCGCAAGGGGGAATGAAACGGAGCTTCTTTCCCGCTATCTTGCCGAAAAGACGCAGCTTACCGCGGCGAGCAAGGCGCTCTATGAGACCCGCTGCCCCGTCTGCGGCGGCAAAGAAGTGAGAAATCAAACGTTTTATACCTGCGGCCGCTGCGGCTCCATGTGGCGCTTTGCGGAAAGCAAAGTGTGGCTTGCCAAATTGAGAAAAGCATGAGCATTTTTACGAGAAAGAAAACCGAAAAAGCCGAAGAAAGACCCGCAGAAACGATAGAGGCCCCCCGGCCTTCTTCGGATGCGGCGCCTGCCGCGCCCGCTTCCCCCGCAAAGCCCGCTTCCCCCGAAAAGGGGGGGAAGGAGATCGCCATCTCCATCAAGGGGCTGCAAAAATCCTACGGGAAGAAAGAGGTCTTAAAAGGCATCGATCTCGACGTCTACAAAGGGGAGCTCTTCGGCTTCATCGGGCGGAACGGTATCGGGAAATCCACGACGATCGACTGCATGATCGGCGTAAAACGCTTCGACGGCGGTACCATCGAGATCGGCGGGTACGACGTCGTCCACGAGGCCGTGGAATGCAAGCGGCTCTTCGGGTACGTCGCCAGCGAACCCACCTGCTACGATATCATGACGGGCTATGACTACCTCGAGTTCGTCGCGAGCGTCTATGGCGTGGGGCAGAAGGACTTCAAGGCGAATACCGAATACCTCACGGGGCGGCTTTCCTTCAAAGAGAGCGATCTGCATCTTCCCATTTCGGGGTATTCCCACGGCATGAAGCAGAAGCTCTGCCTCGTCGCGAGCCTTCTGCACAATCCCGATGTGTGGATCCTCGATGAGCCTACCGTCGGCCTCGATATTATGGCCGTGGAGGAGCTCAAAAAGATGATGCGCGAATACGCCAATCACGGCAAGACGGTGTTCGTCACCTCGCACAACATCGAGCTCGTCTCCAAACTGTGCGACCGCGTGGCGATCGTGAACGGCGGCGTCGTTGCCGCTTCCTACGACCTCGCCCACTCGCCCAACCTCCGCCTGCGTCTCTCGCGGCTCTTCATCGAAACTTACGGAACCGAGCAATGATCTTCCTGTTGGCAAAAGACTTCAAACTGATGTTTGCAAGCGGAAAGGCGGGCAAGTGGAGGCTGGTCTCCTACCTCTTGAGCGCGCTGCTCTTCGCCCTGTTCGTCGCGATCGAAACGTATATCGTGGCGGGCGTTTTGTCGCGCCTGAAGCCCTATGTCAACGCCCCGATCGCCTTCCTCTCCGTCGCGCTCTGCATCATCAGCGTGCTCATGATCCTGCTCGGCGTCGCGCAGGCGAAGAAGCTCTTCTTCAACGAACGCGATATCGCTACGCTCGCGAGCATGCCCGTCGGCAACAGCCAGATCATCCTCTCCAAACTGCTGTTCTTGTTCTTGACCCAATACGTGACCGAGCTCATGTTCACCTATCCCGTCATCGTGGCGTATAACGTCCTCTACGGCGGCGGCAAGATGGCCTACTACCTCGGGCTCTTCTATCCCGCGATGGCCTTCCCCTTCGAGTGCGGCGTCTCCCTGCTCCTCGTGTATCCCTACAAGCTCATCTCGGATTTCCTCAAAAAGCATGCATGGGTGCAGCTTGCGGTGGCCGTCATCATCATCTTCGGGCTGTGCTATCTCTACAGCGTCGTGCTGAACGTCTTCGTCTCGCTCGTCGCCTCCAACAACTTCGATGCCATCATCAACTCGAGCACGGTGGACGCCATGATCGCCGCAAAGCGCAACATGATCCCGCTCGGCTGGCTCGTCGACCTCTTCTTCGCAGGCAATCTGCGCATGATCGGCATCTATCTCTGCGTTGCGCTCGGCGTCTTCCTCTTGGGGACGACGGTGTGCATCGTCAGCTTCAACTACCTGCGCAGCGTGCGCTTCAACCGCCGTGCGCGGACCAAGAAGACGGTCTACAGGAGCACGTCCGTCACGCGGGCGCTCATCAAGAAGGAGTTCGTCTTGCTGTTCGGCGACAGCAACAATCTCTTCTCCTTCACGGGGCTCGTCCTCGTCCAGCCGCTCCTCGTCTACCTCATCGTCTCCTCGGTGAATACCATCTTCCGTTCGGGCATCTTCGCCTATTATGTCGCCCTCATGCCCAACTTTTTGCCCATCATCGATATGTTGATGGTCATCCTCATCAGCCTCATCATCAGCCAGGGGGCCAACAGCTACATCTCCTCGGAGGGGAAGAACATCCGCCTCATCAAGACGATCCCCGTCGGCATCTTTCAGCAGCTCACCGTAAAGATCGGCCTGCCGCTCGCCTTCATCTCGGGCTCGGTGATCCTGAGCTACGGGATCCTGTGCGTCCTGCAATGCTTCACGATCCCCGAGGCGCTCTTCGGGCTGCTCATCACCTTGCTCATCCAAGTGACGTTTAGCGTCATTTCGCTCTATGAAGAGCTGCAGGTCCGCCAGAACCGTTCCCGCAGCTACTTCTTCTCCTCGATGTTCTCCTATGTCATCCCCGTGCTCTATGCGGGGGCCATGATCCTCGGGAGCTACTTCGGGCTCAATCTCTATATCGCCTACGCCATCGGCATCACCGTGGTCGTCGCGGGCGGCCTTCCTTGGACGGTCGGCTTCCGCAAGCGCATCCTGCAGTTATTCGAGCAGCTGGAGGTGGTCAACTGATATGAAGAAGAGAAATCTTGCCATCCTGTTGATCGTTCCCTTCCTCGTCTCGCTCTTCGGGATCGTGACGATCAACGCCGCCTTCAACCTCGTCGATAACGACGTCATCCGCATCGAGTGGGATTACCGCCAAAACGAGCTCTTCAACCTCGATGCCGGGCGGCAGCTTTTGGAAGCGCGGGGCATCCTCGCCAATGCCGCCGACCTCGGCTCTGCGGGCAGCAGGCTCGTGTGGTCGGTGGAGAATGCCGACGACGCCTTAGAGCCCCATGCCGCGATCGAGAGCCCCGATAACATCAACAGCTACCTCGTTCCCCGTTCGGTGGGCTATGTGACGATCACTTGCGGCACCGAAAAGGGCAACGTCACGCCCATGCGCATGCAGGCCTACATCTACCAGGGGAATGCCTTCGTCATCAATACCAAGACGGACGCCTCCGCGCAGAATGTGGATCCGATGCTCTACTACGGCCAATACGACCGCGATCCCGCCTCGGGCACCAAGGTCGAGGCCTCCATCCCCTTCGATCTCACCGTCTCCGACGACGAGCTCCTCAAGACCATCGTGTGGGACAGCGTGAATTCCACGGACAACGTGCGCGTGGAGATGCGGGAAGGGGAGGGGACCATCCGCATCCGCGGCGTCCTCCCGGACGGCCGTACGACCAAGGTGGCCTTCCGCAGCAATGCCGACGACGATATCGCAGCCTCGTTTGTGTTTACGGTCGTCGCGGGGGGCGTCAACGTCTACACCTACGAAGATCTTCTCGCCTGCACCAACCGTTCGGAGCAGGGGGAGATCGTCGTCCTCCGCAAACATTTCGAATCTGCGGCCAACTGCGAAGGCGAGACGGCCTCCAACGTGACCCGCTTCGGCGGAGAGGGGAGCTTTGCGGATGAAGTCTACCGCTTCCCGACGACCTACAACCACGAATACATCGACCAGTGGAACGAATGGATCCGCACGCCCGACGGCAACGGCTTCCGCCCGATCGACGCCGATGTCGTCGCGGGGCTCCGCGTACAGAAGGATTTCTACGGCAACGGCTACAGGCTGAATTTGCACGATCTGTGCTTCCCGTCCCTCCGCCGCGAGACGTCGGACGGAAACGGCGGCACCTATGAGATCGCCGTCCTCGGCCAAGACGATCTCTTCCGCGGCCCCAAGCCCTTCTATCTTTTGGGCGATCCCAACGGCACGGCGCCCCTCGTCACCGCCTTCGGGCAGGACAACACGGGCATCTACCTCGACGGCGACGGCATCCTCTTCGACGACGTGAAGGTCTCCAATGCCGACTTCGGCCGCATCATCTCCAATCTCAACTACACGGGGACCGTCCTCGAAGTCCGCGGCAGCGGCACGACGGTGAAGAACTGCGTCCTGCAAAACGGCAAGAACATCCTCCGCAGCTTCAGCTCCGAGGGGCTTACGATCGAAAACTGCATTTTGAGCACGTCCCGCAACTTCCTGCTCGAAGTGGGCAGCAACAACTATGTGAAGAATTCGCCCGACGACTCCGCCCTCCACGATTTCACCCTGCTCGACGGCTCCTCCTACTCCGCGACGACGGCCGATTATCTCGCCGCGGGGACGCCCGAAGGCCCCATCTTGGGCGATCAGATCCTCAGCCTCTTCGTGGCGGGATTCTCCGACCTCAACGACGTCCTCGAGCCGCCCGAAGTCCCGAAATACGACCCCAAGTCACAAAAACAGCAGATGAAGGCGGCACTGCACTCCATCCAGAGAGGGCTCGATCGGGTGGATGCGGTGGGCAGCACGTTCGACGGCACGACCGTCGTCAAAGATACCGTGTTCTACCGCAGCGGCATCGCGAGCATCGGCGTCAACAACATGTTCAACGGGCCCTTCCTCTACAACAATGCGCCGTCGCTCATCAGCGGGATCTTGGGGCTCCTCGGCGGAATGCTCGATGCCGCAATCCCTATGTTCCCCAACAACGTCTCCGGGGCAAGTCTCCCCGTTAGCGTGGAGCTCACGGGCGATACGCGCTTCTACGACTATAAGTCCCTCCGCGATTGGGATATCTCGGGCCTCATCGATCAGCACATCGCAGATCTCGTCGCCGGGCTCGATATGGGCAGCTTCGATATCACGATCGACGATATCTTCCCCCTCAAAGATATCCTCACCTCGGTCGCACGCGGCGCACGTCTCACCTATACGATGACCTCCGCCGATGAAGAGGGCACCGAGACTTCCACGGAATACATCAGCATCCCCGTCGCTTACTACGGCGGCGGCCGAAACGCTTCCTCCGTCACCTCGGAGAACATCGAGAGCAAGGTGCTCTCCCAAACCTACGACGTCGACCTCCTCGACAGTTACTTAAACCTCACGACGACGCTCGATCTCTCCGGTCTCGCAAGCGGCGGCCTCAGCGGCGTACTCTCCAACCGCGACTTCATCAGATACATGAAGGAAGTCCTCACGAAGACGGTCACGGCGGTCACGGGCTTCGAGCCCTTCCGCTTCCAGTTCGAGACTTCCGCCGAAGGACTTTTCGATGAGAACGGAAAGCCGATCGCGCCCAACTATCGCGACCTCATCCGCAACCAACTATAAGAAGGAGCTCACATCATGATCAAAAAAATCGGAAAACTCTTCTCCGCGATCCTCATCGGCATTCTCTTGCTTACGGCCGCGGCGTGCACGTTCTTCGCCGAAGAAGAGCGCCGCGAGATCGAAAATATCTACTACCGTCCCGCCACACAGGACGAGAGAGAGGGCATCCTCGTCATCATCGATTACGTCGGCGACGAATACCCCGATAGCATGTTCTTCCTTCCCAACGGCGAAGAGGGCAAAGAGGGCAACGGCATCTCCGATGTCACCGCCGAACTCGTCGAAGACGGCGCTCGGATCAAGATCACCGTGAATTATACCGATAAGACCCGCGATCCCTCCGAATTCACCTTCGAAAACAGCGTCTTCCCCACCGATTTCACCTGCGAACTCGATGAGGAGACGGGCGATTACCGCCTCTCCATCACCCTTTCCAACGGCGATACGAGCGAGTTTACCATCCACAACGGCATCGACGGCGACCGCATCACGAGCATCACCACCCGCGTCGACGAAGAGACAGGCACCACCTACATCGTCATCACCATGGCCGTAGCCGGGGAAGACGGCGAGCCCGTCGTCTATGAATTCCCCATGCCCGAGGGCGATAAGGGCGAACAGGGCGTCGGCATCGCCTCCGTCCGCGTCGATAACTACCTCACCGCAAGCGACCCGAGCTACGTCTACCTCGTTATCGAACTCACCGACGGCACTTCCCTCACCACGAGGATCCCCAAAGTCAATAATTGGACGGTCGGCGAAGACGCCCCTTCCCCCAACGCGGGCAGCTATGGCGACTTCTACTTCGACCGCCTCAACTATAAGATCTATCATAAGGATAACGAGGGCTGGACGGTCATCATGGACCTCTCCGATAAGCGCTCGGATACCCACGTCGTGCGCTTCATGATCGATAGCGGCACCCTCATGGATACGCCCATCGTCATGAACCACGGCTCCTATTTCTACCGTTCGGGCTATGAGATCCCCACGCCCGAGCGCGAGGGCTTCACCTTCGACGGATGGTATACGAAGCTCAACGAAGACGGCACCGTCAACGTCAACGCGGGCCGTTTCACCGACCTCACGCCCATCCTCTCCGACATGACCCTTTACGCCCACTTCATCCCCAACGACTGACGGGGCCCTTCTCCGCTCATCCCTTGCTGTCCCCCCGTAGGGGGGAAAGTGTCATGAGCAAAGCGAATGACGAAAGGGGGCAAGAGCTCCCCGCCCACGTCATTTCGAGCTTGCCGCCCCACGTCATTTCGAGGCGTAGCCGAGAAATCTCGTTCCAAATACGTCATTCTGAGCCGCCGCTGCCCTTGCGGCGTGTCGAAGAATCGCCTCAGCCTTAACCTTGTCTCGCCTTAGCCTTACCCTCCATGTGAGGACCGCACACCTACCCCCTCCGTGGGAGGGGGATGAAGGGGGTGGGGCGTCGAAAAACCCCTACGCAGTCCGACCCCTCATCCCGAACGGAGCGTAGCGTAGTGAGTGGATCTTAAAGATACGCTCGCTACGCTCGGTATGAGGTCGCTCGGGCTCCGCCCTACTTCGCCGAACGGCTCGTGCCGTGCTTCGATAAACAATAGAAGCCTCGCTACGTTCGGTATGAGGTCGCCCCCGCCGAAGCCCATGAATGGAGCACGTCATTTCGAGCTTGCCACTCCACGTCATTTCGAGGCGTAGCCGAGAAATCTCACCCCCCAAATCCATCAAAAGGAGGAAGACCCATGTTCAAAAGAGCACTCATAAGCCTCATCGCCGTGCTTTCCTGCTGTTCCCTCGTCTGCGTGGGCTTTTCCTCGTGGTACGTCAACGACGGCACCGACATCAATGCAGAATCCACGGGCAGCCTCTCCTCCGAAGACATCATCGTCAGCGACGATTATGTAACCGTCACGGTCGTTACGGAAAACTTCGTCGTAACGGAGAAAAGGTTTGAGCCCGAAAAGAACACTTGCGATGTTTCTTTCACGATCAAAGACAATAATACATTTGAGGACTTTGTCAACGCCACAAACAAACTAATCGTAAAGCTCACCTTAACATTCAAAAATGGTGTAACCGAAAGCTTGCAAGAAGATGCGAAAGAGGCATTATTCAGTAACATCGAATTCGAAATGATAGAGTCGGGTGCGGAAATAACTGTAGATGAACCTATTTACACCTCCACGCATGCAGAATTTTCGTTTACGGTAGGAAACGCCAAATCAGTGATTGGGCAGGCAAATGCCCTGAAAGGCAAGTTCATGTTCAAACATACAGGCGATAATTACACGAATTTGTATGAAGTCTTAGCTGTAACATCGGGCGCCACTGCGGAAGAGACGACCTTCAAAAACCCGTTTTCCCTCGTCGTCGCCGTCTCAAACGGCGAATAAGGAGACGCAATGAATCGTACGAGAAAATACCTCATCATCCTTCTCACGCTTCTCACGGCCCTGCTTTGCGCGGTCGGCGCTTCCACATGGATCATCTCCAGCCCCACATCTTTTGAACCCCATTGGGCAGAAAACAAGCAGACGCCGGTTTACATAAAGCGCGTTTTGGAAGCGGATTATACGGAATCGGGGATCAATTTGACAGATATTTCCGATAAAGAGAAAGTAAGTTCACACGACTTAAAATTTGAATTTTATGATCCAACCGCGAAGCAAGTAATAGATTTAACCTCGTCAATTCAAATCACCTATAGTCTATCCGTTTCCAATGGAACAGACTTAAAAGTTGAGAAAAATACCGTAACCGTCGGAAGCACGTATCAGATTTCCGGCGTTACGATCAATATCGATGATCAATATGCGATTGTTGGCACCTATCCCGATGTAGATCATTTGGAAGGTTGGAACCAAAATCAAGCGAGCAATGACTATATTTATTTGGACGGGTCATATGCAACATTTAGGGAGCTACTGTTCAAATACAAAACAGTAGATGTAAACGGCACCCTCTATACCATTGAAGACGCATTGGCACAAAACGGCAATGCGACCGTAAAACATGATACTTCTTTTGCGGGCACAAGCGTTGCTTCCCTCGCCGGATATTCAATGGGGAATGGGAATTATACCGTTTCAAGCGGCGAAACATTATTATTGCCGTACAGCGCAGAGGATACGACGGGTTTTCACGCCGGAGGCGAAGAGCCGCAAGGAATGCCTTCGGCTTATAGTCCTGTGCGTTTTTTGTCTTTAACGGTTCCGAACCAAATTGAATTGAAAAATGAAGGAACATTGGTAGTTGGCGGTCTGACAGGCAGAACGAATACAGAGAAGCCGCAAGGGGGTATTTCAGGCGGCTATGCCGAGTTAGTATTGAGTGGGGAGCAGGCAACGCTTGTTTCCACAAACACATTAAAAGTCTATGGCAATATTACGGGAACGGGAATCGTCAATGCGACAAACGGAACTGTTCTCGAGCGTATGGAAATTGTAGATTGGCCGGGTGGTTCCAGTGCTGCCGGCCGTTTCATGGGGGATTGGAGCCAATGGATAGGTAGCTCTATAGGTTCTGGTCTCAACATCACCGCAGATAATCCTAACGAATTTCCCTTTGAAGATTATAAACTGCAAGCGATCAACGGTCCCACGCTTAGTATTTCATCGGGTACCGTTTATCAAGGTGATGTAAGAATTTATACTGGTGAAAAAACGGCAATGGGCATCACGATCAAGGCAAGATTGTCCGTTGCGGAATTAACGATCGTTGGCAGCACATCAGGGACAAATGGGCTGTTCCGTCTTAAAAATGGTTCAACTTTTGAAAAGAAGGTTGAGAAATCACGTGAGGTAATAACAATTTCGAATGGTTTTGAGGGCGGTTATGTTGCACTGAATATGACTGTTGCGCCCGCAACGGTGCAGATGAGTACGGCAAAAATCAAGTTCCCGATCCCCTCTCATTTCGATTTGATTTTATCGGGCGGCGATTCAACTTCTGCATACGGCTATGAATTTATGGATGGAGCTACCCTTCAATTAACAGAGAAGGCGAAATTCACCGCTACAAATACAGAGGACGGGATCATCTGTTATGGGAACAGTGAAGTGAAGGTTGGTGCAAATTGTTCGTTGACTTTGCAAGGAAAATTCGGAGGGAATATTACCGGTTCTGATTCGGCAGTATTAAATTTCAGCGCTACGAATAGTAATACTGGATACATAGGTGGAACAGGAACATTTAATGTTCAGCAAGATTTTTTAGTCGATGCAAGTCTCGTAACTACCTTCACGGGTACCGTTACAACTGTGAATGCCCATGGCATGCTCGGGCAAGCGGGCGGCAAGGGAGACGGTAATTTTGTGCAAAACGTCACCTATAATTATCTACAAGGCGCATGGCGTGCACCGACAAGCTATACTATCAATTATCATGCAAACGGCGAGAATGTAACAGGCATTACAGGCGAAAGCATTTCACAGATAGTAAACAATGATGTTTTGTTGGGGGCCGCCTATTCCGATTGGGCATCGAAAGTGACGTCTCCGAATGTAAGCAGAACACACTATAATTTTGGCGGGTGGACGTTTTTCGACGGCACACCGGTCATCGATGCCGACGGCGAACTTATAAACGCTACCGTCACCGTCTTGGGCGGCGGACAGCTCGACCTCTATGCCAAGTGGACGCCAAAAGATTATAATATAACCTATGATATGGATAATTATGTAGGCGAGGCGGCGGCAACGGGTGATCCTATTACGAACGAGAATCCCGCAACGTTTAACATAGAAAGCACTATCCAACTTCAAGAACCGAAAGACGGCGAATTGGTGTTCGATGCGTGGTATCTTGATGATTCGTTTACGACGTCCGTGAACTCTATCAACGGACAAGAGATTTTGAAAGATAAAGACGGGAGCTACACGGGTTTGACCCTGTACGGCAGATGGTATCCCGCAGGAACGGAAGCATTTACCGTTACGTATCATTATAATTCCGATGAGTACGCCGATTCTTCGTCGGAGACGGTTCTGTCTACAAATACAAGTTGGAAAGCGCCCGACCTCACTACGAAGAATAGCGATACAACATATCAGCGTTACTTCGTGGGGTGGTTCACGGATTCCGGCTGCACAGAGAAATTTAGCGGTACTTTGACAGGGGATACGGACTTGTATGCCAAGTGGGAAAATAAGACCCAGGTTATTTTCAAAGCCGATGAAGTAAACGGTAAGTCCTACGAATACTCTGCAGGTTGGTATTATGGTGATGCGGCGATTACCGTGCCCAATACAACCACCATGCAATTCTCGGATTATTATAATGCCGTATATGCTACCAACGATGAAGATGTGACATTCGATCAATACTTCTATGGTTGGACCGTGAACGGGAAAGCGGTTGAGGCCGGTGGAGTATATACCCTCGATCAAGCGGATAAAGATGCATATCAAGATGCCGTGGTGTTGAAACCTAAATTGGCGAAGAAGGCTGTGATAAAAGTTAATTTGAAAGATAGTTTCAGTGTGGGATCTTACTCGGGCACACATGACGGTGTAATCGAATGCATTATTAAAGTCAAGGGCGAAGAAAAATATCATGGAAAGACTGATACAACTCAGACCTTGGTAAAAGAAATCTATCTGTGTGGCAAACAAATAGACAATTGGGAAATCACAATTACTATTAGCGGTTGCAATGAACCTTTGCTCTCTTCAAATGCAAATGGGACGCACACTTATTCCGCCTCGAAGAATCCCTTGGTGCCGGGGAATGAATATGCGGTAACTGGAGAATTAACGAATGGCGGCTATAGGCTTGGTGGTTCTTGGTCAACGAATGGTACAACGTTAAAAGAATAATCCCCCCCCAAAAAAAAAGGAAGGGCGAGCGCTTTGTCGCTCGCCCTTTTCTCTTTTCTCTTTCCCTCTTTCCCTTTTTCCCTTATCCCTTTCAAATTTCCCATTTCCTTTATTCCATCAAAAATCTTTTTCGGGAATCGCTTGCTTTCCGCCTTCAGTTTGGTTATGATAAATAGAAGCGCTTCTCCTTTGCCATAACGTTATCTTTTCTGCGGTCTTTCCCGCCGTTTAAGAGTTGTACAACTCATAGAAGAGGGCGTTAGGAGCCGAGAAGGGGGCGTAGAGCAGAGTGCCCAAAAAAATTTTATGAATTTTGCTGAAAAATCTCACCAAAAGGTGAACATTTTTGAAAAGATGTGATATAATTTTCTTCGCAAAGACTCTTTGGGAGGGGAATTATGAGTTCAGCAAAAATCAAGGCGCTTATCGTGCTGCTTGCGGGGTTAGTGCTCGCTGTGTTGGGTATTGTCGTCTCGTCGATTTTATCGACGTGTACGAAGAAGACGGTCTACACGCCTGAGGAAGCGTATCGTGCGGCGTGCGCGTGCGGATACGGGGGTACCTACGACGATTTTCTCGTTGCGCTCAGCGGGGAACGGGGCTACGGCATCGGGATCGAAAGCGTGACCGTGGAGCAAAACGGCGACCTCGTCGTACATTTTACCGATGGAAGTTCCGTCTCTTGCGGCAACGTCCAAGGTCCAAAAGGTGACAAGGGCGATCCCGGTGAACAGGGTGAAAAGGGCGACAAGGGCGATCCCGGCGTCGACGGCCAAGACGGCAAAGACGGTAAAGACGGTGCCGATGGCCTCACGCCGCATATCGGTGAGAACGGCAACTGGTTCATTGGCGAGAAAGATACGGGGATTAAAGCACAAGGCACCGACGGGAAAGACGGTGCCGACGGGCAAGACGGTAAAGACGGTAAAGACGGCCAAGACGGTAAGGACGGTGCCGACGGTGTAGACGGCAAGGATGGTCTCACGCCCCACATCGGTGAGAACGGAAATTGGTTTATTGGCGAGAAAGACACTGGCATTAAAGCTGAAGGTGTAGATGGGAAAGATGGTGCCGACGGGCAAGATGGTAAAGATGGCGTAGACGGTCTTACACCTCACATTGGTGAAAACGGTAATTGGTTTATCGGCGAAAAGGATACTGGCATAAAAGCACAGGGTGCCGACGGAAAAGACGGGGCCCAAGGCGAAAAAGGTGAGAAGGGCGACACGGGTGCTGACGGAAAAGACGGTCAAGACGGTGTAACACCGCACATTGGCGAGAA